>JACJVZ010000002.1 GCA_020637445.1 Calditrichota bacterium
TTAGGAGTTGGATGAAAATCTTGCTTCCGGGTCGTCCCAACCCCAAATCTATCGGAAGCCAGCCACTTAATCTCACCCGTTTGCGCGGCGGTCCACGGGCCAGTCCAGCTAAGTTTTGATATCGCGGGCGGGTTCGCCAGACATTCCCCGGCGGCGACAGACTACCTTATTTTAATTAGGCAGCCATTGCGTAAGTGTCATTGGCACTTAAGGTTTGGAGTCCTGATTAAGGAGGGCACCCCAGCCTCCGCCTGCTCCCAACGCCACCCATACATCCCGTCGAAACCTTGGCGTCCCCGAAGCTCTACAATATACTAACGAATGGCGGATTCTCCAAGTTTCATTTTGCCGACTACCTGCTCATGCAAGTGTCGATTTTTGTGAGTTGTCTTTATCACCGGCATGAAGAACGTCCCGGTGAACCGGCGTGTGAAGCTTTTGAGTGACAACGGATCGGGCTACATCGCCAAGACGTTCAACACGTTCTTGGAAAAGTCCGGCATCCACCATATCTACTCGGCGCGCAACCATCCGCAGACGAACGGAAAAATCGAGCGATTGAACCGCACGGCGAAAGAACGTCTGAACTTAGTCGTCTACACATCGCCGTCGGAACTGCAAGAGGCATTGAATAAGTTCCGCGACTGGTACAACAGCGAACACTACCACAAATCAATCAACAATCTGCACCCCGCAGACGTCTACTTCGGCCGCGACAAAGCCATCCAACGCCATCGTAAACGGCTCCAAAACCAAACAAAAAAGACCCGTCGCCAGGTCAATACAACAACACAACCAAACTCTCAGAAGCTCCGCAACTTACACACCCAACCTACACCTTAAAACAATAGCGCATCCTGTGCCATTTGGTCTGAAGGCTTACAAAACAATCCTCCGAGGACTACTGATAATATTGCAGCGTAGGCAAGCGTTTTCATAATTGATCCTTTTGTTTAACGCAGCAAGCATATCTTTTCCGAATGCGTCTGTACTTGCGAGTTCAGGGTGACGATGTACACACCTGATCCGCTGGGTTGTCCGGTCATGGATTGGCCATTCCAGATTAGCCTGTGTTTGCCGGGGGGGAGTTGCAGGCGGTCAAATCGATAGACTTCCTGTCCCAGCACGTTGTAGATCGAAACCGTGGCATCACGGGCAGGATAGTCAACCGTGATAGGAATCGTCACGCTTGAATTAAAAGGGTTGGGGAAGGCTGGACCCAGTGTAATCTCCCGGGGAATCGACGGACGATCTGAAGGCACATCCAATCCAAAGTTCGGATCACCGGAGACGATGGATAATCTGACTCTAAACCCTTCCGGTGGAGGAGGCCAATGGTAGTCAACAATGCTTGTGAACATCCAATCGTCAAGTCCATCGCCGTTGAAATCCCCAGCGCGTGATAAAGTTGTAGCAATGAGAGTGTCTTCATAACTTTCCTGGATATACGCTGCCTGCTGCTGTATGGGGTTTCCACCTAAAAAGATGTAGAGGACACCTCCACCCTGATTGAATCCCATATCTTCGAATCCGTCTCCGTTTATGTCTCCCAGTCGCTGACCTTGTGACGCAGCAAAAAAGTTTAGCGGGGTGTCCCAGAAAGCATCCACACCTTCCAGATCCAGCGGGTCACCGCCAAAGTAGATACGGTTGTCTGTTGGTACGGGATCGCGCAGGCCTGGACGCAATGTATGCGCCAAGAGGTCGTCGAATCCATCACCATTCACGTCACCCATGATCTCGAAGGCGCTGACACAGTTGCTTCTCCCCGAACACCTCAACGAGATTTCAGGAATAGAGTCCGCTCCATGTCCGCCAAACCAGAAATCCTGATAGATCGAATCCGTTGCAATACTGTCGTTTGATACAAGATCGAAGTAGGCGTAAAATGTAAAGTCCGGATAGCCGTCGCCGTTGATATCTCCATAATTGTTGGGCTCTCTTGGATACGGTTCATCAATTGTTTCCCCATAGCCGTACGTCCACGTCGGTTCCTGTGACTGCGTCTGCCAGATACTCTCGTAAAACCTGAATTCTCGCGCTTCGCCTGTCGGCCGGGGTAATGTTATTAAGTCACCATAACCATCGACGTTGTAATCGCCGTAATATCCGAAAGAGTACGAGGCCCCAAAATCTGTACTTCGCCAGTCCCAAATAGTATCAAAGAGTTCTGGCCCGCCAAGATAGAGAAACAAATAGAGAGTCTGATCTTGCGATGATACCACGCTTTCAAGAATATCAATAAATCCATCCGCATTATAATCACCGCATGACGTGTATGGTGAAAGCTGATTCCACCAGTACTGGACATTCGATGTGTCCTGCAAGGTTGATGCAAAATCAAGATATCTGTATGGAGGTCCATCTGCGCCGTAGATGATACGCAGGCAGTTTTGCCGTTGCGGCCCAAGCCAGTGCGTCATCAGGATATCGTCGTATCCATCTCCATCCTGATCGCCTAACGCTGCTATGTCCCCCCCCGTCCGCCACTGTTCATCCGACACTTCATCATAAAGAAACTGCAGCTCGTAGGGTTGGGCTTGCGCGGTCAAACCTCCCCCCAACAACAAAACCGCGAACCCTACCCGCTTCAGAAGATTGAATGCAGAGAGAATTCGCGTCATGATCAAGGCCTCCGAGCTAAGTTGTCCAACCAGTTTCCCAAGACCTGAGGTTAAAATAATGAGTTTCAGGGTCGGTGTCAAGGGACGGGGAAAGGAAGAAATGCGCACGAGGAAGAGGAGTCTGACGTATGAACGGTGCGAGGTCACGCACCACGGCGGACATTCTTGCAGAAACTCGTGACGCGCGACTGGCTAACAGTGTGTTTCATAATCCACTACTGCGCGGTCGGAGCAGACTTGGCGAACCATGGTTAAGACTTCTTGATGGAGAGGGTGGACGCGGTATGACTCCAGGCCGGGCCAGTCAGTTATGTCGCAGGTTAGGACGAGATCGAAGGCTTGTTTGTCGGGCGCTTCATTGATACCGACTTCGATTGAATGCAAGGAGTCGATTTTGCCACTAAGGTTTTCAAGCGCGCTTTTAAGGCGGATCGCGTTTTCTTGCTTCTTATGTCCGCCGGCTTCTTCATGGAGCCTGAGCATGACGACATGTTTGATCATGGTGCTATTTTATGAAATGAATTGTTTGTGATTCCGAGACCGCGCCTTGTGTGACCGTGACGATGTATGAACCCGACGACAAAGCTGTGGGCTGCCAGTTTATTTTCAGCACACCCGGTCCGGCGACGCCGCTATGCAGCGTCGTGACTTCCTGACCGAGAGTGTTGAAAACTTGGAAACGAGTTTTGTCGCGGGCCGGAAGATTCGTTTCAAGTGTGACTTGCGAATTGAAAGGATTCGGATAGGACGTTATCACAAGATGGTCCGCGGCGACGGGTGTCTTACGTTCGTCAGCGCTTACGATGCCGCCGTTTTCAATCAGAGTGTACGTCGTATTGGCGGGAAGTCTCCAGCCGTAGACTTGCCGCACTCCGCTCGGCCAATAGACAATCACGGAATCGATTTCAGTGGCCGCGCCAAGTCCGAAATGTACGTCCTGAGTCTGACCGCAGTAGCCCGATTGCCCTTCGACCATGCGAAACTGTGACTGAAAGAAGTCATCCACAAATGTGCGGACTTCGACGCGACAGCCTATGCCGCTCCAGTTTGAGTCCGTGCCGCGCAGCCTGAACACGACACCGTAATATTCAGTTTGATTGTTGCGGTAGAGCAAGTTATCCTCGTTGGCATTACGAGAGCGCGCGATGCTGAGATCCAAGTCTTGGTCGTTGTCAATGTCAGCGAACGCGCAGCCGAAACCCCAGCCGCTGTCGGCTTCGATGGGCTCTTCCGTCGCGCGCCGGAAATTGCCTGCGCCGTCGTTGTCGTACAGATAGTTGTGGCGATAGGTGTTGTTGCTGGGTGCGAAACCGTTGCACACGAGCAAATCCAGATCGCCGTCATTGTCGTAGTCGGCAAACGCGCTGCCGACGGCGAAACGGTTGTCTTCAATCACCGGAGATTCAGTAATCAGCTCGAAGCCGCTTTCGAGCTTTCTGTACAGGCGACTTGGACTGTTGTAGCCACCGACGAAAAGATCAAAGTCGCCGTCGTTGTCGATGTCGCCCCAACTTGCCGTGAAATTCGTGGCGCCGTCGTTGACCGGCGGTTCACCTTCAACGCTTGAAAATATGCCATCGCCGAAGTTGAGATACAGTGCGTCGTTGTCGAGATTCTCGTTGGCGACAAACAGATCGGTCCAACCGTTTCCGTCGACATCACACCATTGGACAGAGCGCGAATCGTCACCATCCAAAGCGAAAGCGGGAATATCCGCGAGCGCAAAAGTTCCGTCACCGTTGTTGTGATAGAGCCAGTTGTGGTGATTCGTACCCGCGCTGTTGGAGACAAAGAGATCCACCCAGCCATCGTTGTCGTAGTCGGCCCAACTTCCGGTTTCGGAATATCCTCGCGACGACGTGACCGGCGGAACTACGCCGCTTTCGAATGTGCCGTCACCGTTGTTGATATAAAGCCGGTTGCTTTGATTCGACCAACGCGCGACAAAACAATCCACGTCTCCGTCATGATCGAAGTCCGCCCACGTTGCGCCGACATTGTGGCCGCCGGTTTCGAGAATAGGGTCGTCTTCGACACTCGAGAAATTACCCGCGCCGTCGTTGGTGTAGAGCAGGTTTCCCTGAACGGCTTCGTCATTGGTTATGAAGAGATCGAGATCACCGTCGTTGTCAATATCGACAAAGCAAACCGCGGCGGACGATCCTCCGTCATTGGCAACGGGTGACTCCGTGACGCGGGAGTAACTCTGAGCATCCGCGGAAAATGTGACGCTCAACACGACAATTAGAGACAAAAAGGCAGCGGCCATGGACTCCTCCGAGCAGGCTTAGTGAAGGGACCCACCGATGTTGCGATCACGCGCGACCGGGTTCGCGCAAAGAAACCAAGAGGTAAACTGCAAACGCGGCGAAAATTGAAAACGTCGCGAGCAAATAGCCTAACTGGCGGCCGGCGATCAAGTAGTCGGACTCGTTGTGTACTTTCTTCGAGACGATCAGGCCAATCGCCAACGACAGACCGATGTAGACCAAGATGCCGATGAATACCGGAGTCACGGCGCGGACGCTCGCTCTTTATAGACTATTGATCCGTCTTCCAAGATAATCTTTTTGACGCTGCCTTCACCTCGCACCGAATTGCCCATGCAGAGCGCCTCTATCTTCTTCAGGTCTTCGAATGTGACGACGCCTTCAGCGACGCCATCTTCATGAACTTGATGATCGCGCCACACTCCGGGAAGGAGTCCGCAGGTGAGTTTCGGTGTAACCCATTTGCCCGCGAGTTTGAATTTGACGTTTGAGATCGAGCCTTCGGTGAATTCGCCGCGCGTGTTCAAAAATAGACACTCATCGGCACCGAGCTCTTTTGCTTTTGAGCGAAAGAGATATTTCTCGGGCCTGTCGGTGGTCTTGTGGTAAAGACGGGGATCGTCAGGATCGAGCCGGACGTCAGGTATCAAAACGGTGACGCCATCCGCCGGCCACGCGAGCTCTTCGGGAATGAGTTTGAACGACACCTCCTCGCCGTTCAGATCAAGGCGTACGCGATTGGGTTTGTCGCCGAGTTCATTTTTCAGTTGTTCTAATTTGCAAAGTATTTTGTCACGCGGAAACGGGCGGCCGAAGTAAATACACGAACGCTCAAGACGGGAAAGGTGGTCTTCGAGATTCCGGTAACCGGAACCGGGAACGAAGCGAAAGGCTTCATACAGGCCGAAATCGTGTATCTTGCTGCTTACGAATTTGACTTTGAGCAGCGACTCTTCCCACTCTTTGTCCGGATCACTGTCAGCTACGATGCCCGAACCGATGCCAATCGTGGCGACGCTGCCGTTTAGTTCGAGCGTGCGAATGGCCACATTGCAAACAAAATCACCGCCCGGAAAGAACATGCCAATACTTCCGCAATAGGCTCCGCGCGGAGTGAATTCGACGTTTTTGATAATTTGCGAAGCGCGAACTTTGGGAGCGCCGGTAATGCTGCCAGCCGGAAAAGCCGCGCGAAAAATGTCGAAGAGAGACGCGTCCGGTTTCTTTTTGCCGACGACGGTGGTGATCATTTGATGTACGGTGGGATATCGCTCGACGCTGCACATTTCACGCACTTGAATGGACCCCATCTCACAAATGCGGCCCAGATCATTGCGCATCAGGTCCACGATCATCGTGTTTTCGGCGCGGTCCTTTTCGCTTTGCTGCAACGCGATGCGAGCTTGCTCATCTTCATCCCAAGACGGCTCGCGCGGCGCGGTGCCTTTCATGGGCTTGGAAATCAGCGTGTCGTTTTTCAGTTCGAGAAAGAGTTCGGGTGAAAAGGAAAGCACCTGCATGTGTCCGAGATCGGCGTACGCGGAATAGGGCATCGGGACGGCTTCGCTGAGATAGCAGTACGCGCTGAAAGGATCGCCGCTGAAATCGCAGTGCGCGCGAATCGTAATGTTGGCTTGGTAGATGTCGCCCGCGCGAATGTGACTCAAGACGCTTTTGAGCGACTCCGTGTACGAAGATTTTTCGGCCGCGACGGTCGGAGCCGAGAGTGTGAACGGTTTCGACGCGGGTTCAAATTGCGACGTTTCTTTTGACACTGCGAACCAAGCTAAGGGAGTTTGTCCGGGCAAGTGAGTGGCGAGCGCGTGATCGAAAGCCCGCGCTGCTTCGTAGCTCAGGACCATCGCGACATAGTATCCGGACTTCTGGTATGCAGCGACACGTTCGAATGAATCGCGCAGATCAGACAAACGCGAGACAATCCATTGCGCGACGGGATTAACCAGCGCAATCCGGCGGAATACGCCGCGCGATTCGGTGGGTGCCGTGAATACGAAGACCGGAGACTTGGACATGCGCAAAATTTACGGATTTCTCCACGAATTCACAAATAAAAAACCCGCCTCGCGGCGGGTTTTCAAATTCTCTTGGCAAATGGTTTATGCTTCCGCTTGCGAAAGATGTAAAGGCAGCGTTACCAGCAGGACGGATCGCCCGGAGTCTTCGGAGAGTTCCAGTTCGCCACCCATGCCGCGCACAACTTCGCGCGCGAAGACGAGATCCCAGCCGTTCATGCCGAGCATCGGCGGCAAGCCTTCGTCCCAGCCGGCAGGATGCGCAGGCGACCCATCGTAGGATAAGGAGAGACTGGCTTGACCGTCCTGCGTCGACAAAGTGTAGCACACACCGCCTCTGCCTTGGAGATTGGCGCTGGCGTGCGACGAGATCATTTCGAGGACCGTGCGCAAACTGTTGGATTCAGCCAAGACCTTGCAGGCTTCTTCGCAAAGCACGACTTGCGGACGCTCAGGATAGACATCAGGTTGAATCTTCTTTACATATTGTTTGATCGTCGCGGCGAGATCATTTTCATGCGCATGACGACCTTGACCGCCCAGAGCGGAAAGTTTGCGTACCAACTGCGCGGCTTCGCGAGCACTCTTTTCGATGGCGACGATTTCGTGTGATGGTGTGCCGTCGTGTTCGGCGGCCGCGAGTGACGCGTGCCCAAGCACACCGGTCAAGAGATTGCTGAACTCATCGGCCAATTCGCGCGACAAAACGCGCATCTGCGAGGGAGAATTCGACGCAAATGAAATCATGCTGTTGGGCATTGCCGGCGGCGCGATTTGCTCGACGATTTCTTCGACATTTACTCCGACCAACGTGCCTTCGTCTTCGGTGATAGCCCAGGCCTTCCACTGCGTGCCGTCGGGAGCGACCAGCTCGCAGCTCGGTTCTTCGCTATTGTCAATCCAGTTGCCGAAGAGTTCCGCTTGGTCATCGCCGAGCCATTGCGAGAACGGTTTGCCGACGGACTGTTCCGGCACGGCACCGATCTTTTCCCAAAACGCGCCGGTCGCACAGAGCAGATTTCCGGACGGATCAAGGTAGCAGGCTCGCTGTGAAATATAGGTTAATAACTCATCAGACGCCGGAGTTTCGGGTTCGGCGGCCTGAGTTTGCGCGGCAGCAGTGTGCGCGGCTTCGAGAGCGGCTTTCAGTTCGGATATTTGCTTTGCGGCAGCGGATTGGACTTCCTGCAAAGAGTCTTGAAGCTCTGACGATTGCTGCTGGGCACCGGCCTGCAAGTTCGTTATCTGCGATTTGAGTTCGGAAATTTGTTGGGCGGAAGCCTGTTGAACTTCTTCCAACGCAGACATCAGCTCTTTGACACGCAGTTCACTTTGGTTGTATTTCTCCTCAAGTTCTGTTTGCGAGTCGTTATTTGACTTGTGAGCAGAATTGAGTTCTTCAATTTTCTTGCGCAGTGCGGAAACTTCGTCTTTGGCGGCGGCGACTTCCGACTCCGTTCCGGTTTGCTGTTCGCGCGACGCTTTCAGCTCCCGGTGCAGTTCGGCGGCCGTTTCCTGCGCGGCCTTCAGGTCATCGTGCAGTTTCGTGACTTCGGCATTGCGCGATTCGAGTTGGGATTCGAGTTTGCCGTTATCGGCCTGCTGCTTTTTCAGTTTATCCAGTTCATGCTGCAAACGGGACGACTTTTCGACGGTTTTTTCCGCGCGTTCGAGAGCTTCTTTCGAATTTTTCTCCATACGCACAGATTTTTCGGTCATCTTCTTGAGCTGTGCTTCGCGCTGGGCGATTTCTTCGAGCGCGGCACGGAGTTTTTCTTGAAGTTGATTGGCCTGCTGCTGGGTCTTTTCGATTGATTCGCGGCCCGTGTGCATTTCGCGGTCACGCTCAATCAATGCCAACCGGTTGGCGTGTTCGCGCGTGATGTCCAAACAATGAACGAAGTATCCGGCGAAGACTCCCTCCTGCCACAACCCCTGAACATGAATTTGCACGTAAAATGGCTTGTCTTTGGTGCCGAGATCGACGACTTGATTATGCACGCCGAGTTCGTCGGAATGCATGGAATGTAGCAGGCTTTCGAAGACGCGACGCTGCTCGTCGTTGCGGAAGAACAACAGGATTGTGCTCCCGAGCATGGCATTTCGGCCCAAATCACCGCGTCCTGAGCGCGCCATAAATTCGTCCCACGAGCGCCCGACCACGGCGAGCTTCAGGTCGGGGGTTACCAACGCGGCTGTCCCAAAAACGGCATCAAGGGCAGATTGGGGTACCTGTCGGAGGAGCGGAGATGTCACATCGTAGGCAAATTGCGACGCTTCCATTTGGCGTTCACCACCTATAGCTTTTCGGATTACAATCATTTAGAATTCTGTTGTCGTAAACAAATCGCAAAAAAACTGCCATCAATTTGGGGGAAACAGGGGCTTGCATATCGCGGGGCTTTGCCTTATATTAGGGGTCGCCGGAAGGTTATGACATTGTAAAGTATGCCTTTCGCTATTGGGGAATCGTCTAATTGGCAGGACAACAGTCTCTGGATCTGTTAATCGGGGTTCGAGTCCCTGTTCCCCAGCCATCGCAACGGGCCTACCATTTCTGGTGGGCCCGTCTGTTTTTATGGATTGTTGGCGCGTGCAGGATTCGTCGGTCCGCGCAGGTTCGAGAAAAATTGCTACATTGTGGCAGAGTAATTTCAAACTGATTTTTTGAGGGACATGGCACCACAGTTTATTTTTGTAATGGAACATCTCGTCAAGCTCTACAGCGGCGAGAAGGTCTTGGATAATATCAATTTGGCTTTTTATCCCGGAGCCAAGATCGGCCTGGTTGGAGACAATGGATCAGGAAAGTCGACTCTGCTGCGGATTATGGCCGGCATCGACCGTGACTTTCAGGGTTATGCTGAACCAGCAAAAGGCGTCCGCGCGGTGCTGGTGGCACAGGAACCTGAGCTTGATTTGACCAAAACAGTGCGCGAAAATGTCGAGCTGGCATTCGCTCCGACTTTGACTTTGATCGAGAAGTACAACAAGATCGCCGAAGAGATGGCCGAGATGGACGGCGGCGCGATGGAGAAAGCTCTCGAGAAGATGCAGAAGCTGCAAGACGAAATCGACAAGGTCGACGGCTGGAATCTCGAACATCAAGTTGAAGTCGCGTCGGATGCACTGTTTCTCCCTGACGGGGACTTGATGATCACACAGATTTCCGGCGGCGAACGGCGGCGCGTGGCGTTGTGCAAGGCGCTGATTGAAAAGCCGGATATTTTGCTTTTGGACGAACCGACCAACCATTTGGATGCGGAAACCGTTTTGTGGCTGGAAAAACAGCTTCGTGAATTCGAGGGCACGGTGATCATTTCGACTCACGACCGTTACTTCCTCGACAACATTACCAAATGGATATTGGAGCTCGACGAGGGCAAGGGTATTCCTTGGGAAGGGAATTACACTTCTTGGCTCGAGCAGAAAATAGAATTGATGGAGCGTGCGGACAAGAAGCCTTCGGCAAAACTTGCTTCGCTGCGGAGAGAGCTTGCTTGGATCAAGCTCAGTCAGCGGGAACGCTTGGCCGAAAGTCATAAGCACGTGCTCGAATACGAGAAGCGCTCCAAGGAAGTGATGGAGATCAGCAATCAAAATCAGGACATTCTGATTGCGCCGGGTCCGCATCTGGGCGACGTCGTGCTGGAGATTAACGGCGTTTCCAAAGGCTTCGGCGGCGCGAATCTGATTGAAAACTTGTCGCTGACGATTCCGCCGGGAAGCATTACGGGCGTTATCGGACCGAACGGATCGGGCAAGACGACTTTGTTTCGGATGATTACGGGCGAACAGCAACCGGATTCCGGGGCAATCCGGATCGGGCCGTCCGTTGTTTTGTCTTATGTCAGCCAGATGCGCGATGATCTCGACGACAAGAAAACCGTGTTCGAAGAAATTACCGGCGGAGTTGACACGATTTCCATCGGGAATAAGGAAGTTTCATCGCGCGCGTACGTGTCGCGATTTAATTTCAAGGGCGGAGACCAGCAGAAATACGTCACGAATCTTTCCGGCGGCGAACGCAACCGCGTGCATTTGGCAAAACTGCTGCGCAAGGGCGGAAACTTTTTGATCTTGGACGAACCGAGCAACGATTTGGACATTACTACGCTGCGGCTGCTGGAGAACGCGCTGCTCGATTTTAACGGCTGTGTGATGGTTATCAGTCACGACCGGTTTTTCCTTGACCGCATTTGCACGCATATTCTTGCGTTTGAAGGCAACGGAGTCGCACGGTGGTTCGAAGGGAATTTTGAAGCCTATGAGCAGCAGCGGCGCGCGGAACTCGGCGCGAACTACGACCGACCGCGGCGATCATTGTATAGAAAATTGACGGCGTAAACGGACCATTTCAATGAAACGTTTCTTAACTTTTGCAGCGGTTTTGCTGTTTTCGACTCTTTGTGCGACAGCATCCGGCACGCATCCGGTTTTACAGGCGGTGCTTGATCATTACTCAGCAAAGAGTGATTCACTCAAGCGCGCTGCGGCGACCTATTTGTTCGACAACATGGAAGGCCACAGCTATGTGATGTTTGATTTGGTGGATTCGACCGAAGCCGTTGTGCCGTTTGACGTGTTGAGTTTCGCTTCGTATGAAGAACTTGAGAACTCGTTTGGCGAACTGGAAGACCGGTACGGCACTTTGGATTTCAAGAAGCACAGCGTCATTGAAGACGATTCAGTCATCAGCGCCGAGTTTGTCATCGATCATATCGACCGCGCGTTTGCCGCATGGACGATGCGGCCGTGGGCGAAGGGGTTTTCATTTCAGCAGTTTTGCGAATACATTCTTCCATATCGAGGCAGCAACGAACCGCTGGAAGAGTGGAGAGAATATTTCGCGACAAGATATGACAGCGCGTTTGCGACGATGTCGAAACACGACGATCCGATTGAAGCCGCGTGCGTGATTAACCGCGATTTGATAAACTGGTTTCATTTCGATCCCCGGTTTTACTATCATCCGACGGACCAGGGTTTGTCCGGGATGTTGGAGACGACGTTGGGACGCTGCGAAGACATGACCAATCTTACGATATTCGCGATGCGCGCGAACGGACTTGCGGTGACGAGCGATTACACTCCGTACTGGGCGAACTCGGGCAACAACCACGCGTGGAACGCGATTGTCACGGCGGAAGGAAAAGTGATTCCGTTCATGGGCGCCGAGGCCAATCCGGGAGAATATCACTTGGCCAATAAGGTCGCTAAGGTTTATCGTAAGACATTTGCCATCCAACGCGACAACCTCGCATTTCAAGTTGCGAATCCCGACGATTTGCCGAAATATCTTTCGTCGAAAAGTTATGTGGACGTCACGCGCGACTATGTACCGGTGCGCGACGTCACTGTGAGTCTTTCATTGCCGGACTCCGTGTCGATCGCCTATTTATGTGTTTTCAATTCTGGAGAATGGCAAGCGATTCAATGGGCCAAGGTGGAGCAGGGTCGGGCCGTGTTTCGGGACATGGGAGCTGACGTGGCGTACTTGCCGGGATACTTTGCCGACGGCAAGATCGTTCCTGCCGGAGACGCGCTGTTGCTGACTGCCAACGGCGACATCAAAGAACTGATTGCAAACGAGTCTGCAACAACTTCCATCAAAGTTGTCGCCACAACCAAAAAGAAACTTGACGAATCGACCGACAGTGTGAAGAAATCGTTCCTGACTTCGGGCGAGACATACACTTTGCACTATTGGAATGACGGGTGGCAGCAGGCAGGCAAAGCCACTGCCGGCGACGAACCGTTGGTTTTTGAAGACGCACCAAGCGGCGGACTTTATTGGCTGACGGCGAGCGACTCTGATCATGAGGAACGGATTTTTTCAATCGACCATAACTCGCAAGTCTGGTGGTGACGCACGATGGCACAAACAAAAAACACTCCAACAAACGAGCCGCACTGGTCAAGCGAGTTGCCGATTTCAATCACGGTTTGCGATCGAGAGGGGATCATTGTCGACATGAATGACAGGGCGAAGACGACGTTTGCGACGGACGGCGGCTCGAAGTTGATCGGCACAAACGTGCTGGACTGCCATCCGGAACCGTCGCGCTCGCAGCTTTCCGTGATGCTCAAGCACGCGACGCAAAACGTGTACACGATTGAGAAGAACGGCGTGAAGAAATTGATTTACCAAACGCCATGGTATCGCGACGGTGAGTATCAGGGGTTCGTCGAGTTGTCGCTGCAGATTCCTGAATCAATGCCGCATTTTGTGCGCAAATGACTTTTGAATCCAATTCACGCAAAAAAAGGAAGGCTTTTGCCTTCCTTTTTCATTTGCAAAACTTGGGCGACGCTTATTTCGGATGCGGACCCATTTGAAACTCGAGTGTCCCGCCGTTGACGACGTCTGCATGACGAATCATGTTGTCTCTTACCGGACTGCCATTCATCGTGACGGATTGGACATAGAGGTTTTCTTCGGACAGGTCGTTCGCAATCATATTGAAAGTCTTGTCACCCAATTTGATCGAAGCGGATTTAAGCAGCGGCGTGCCGATTTGATATGTTTGATCGGCGGGATTTACAGGATAGAAACCCATCACACTGAAGACATACCACGCCGACATTTGGCCGCAATCTTCGTTGCCGCACAGTCCGTCAACACGATCAGTGTAAAAGTCGCGCATGATTTGCCGCACACGCCGTTGAGTTTTCTCCGGTGCGCCGGCGTAATTGTAGAGATAGGCTATGTGGTGGCTCGGCTCATTACCGTGAGCATATAAGCCGATCAATCCGGTAACGTCGCTGGTATTTCCTAGCCCGTCCAAATCCGAATCGTGATCGAAAAGCGAATCGAGCTTATTCACAAAGTTTGATTTCCCGCCGTGCAATTCGATTAGGCCCGCGACATCCTGCGGAACGTACCAACTGTACTGCCACGCGTTGCCTTCCGTGTATTGCGGCTGTTTTTCTGTGCCGAAGCGCGGATCGAACGGACTTACCCAACTTCCGTCGGAGTTGCGGCCACGCATGAAATGTGTCTCGGGATCGAAGAGATTCTTATAATAATCCGAACGCGCGAAAAACTTTTGTGCGGTCTCCCGTTCGCCTAATGCTTCGGCCGTCTTCGCGATACACCAATCGTCATAGGCATACTCGAGAGTTTTGGAAACCGACTCACGTTCCTCGTCGGCGGGAATGTAGCCATACGGTTCTACGGGCCGCAATGAAATGGTTTCGTCGAACGAACCAAGAATCACGTTGGCCGGAGTGGCCCTTGAAACCGCTTTGACGGGGACGTCAATGATCGTCAATCCGGGTGGCAGCGCAGCGATGCTCTCGACGATTGGCGTGCGGCCATCCACTTCGATTCGCAACTCCTGAGACTCAACGGGCTCCAAAGTTTCAATTTGCACACTGAGAATTTGATAGGCGTCGCCATTCGAATCCGCCAAAGCATATTCTTGTACGATGGTCACCGTGTCACTCGTCGCGTGTTCGAAAGTCATGTACCAATCCGAGCTGCCGCCGTTTTCGCCGACAACCCGGAGAGTCAGTGGTTGTCCGGGTTTCAGAAGTTTTGCGGGAACGGTTAAGTACGCTTCGCCGAAGAAGTCGTCGAACACGTCGAGATAGGTTGGCAAGAAGGTGAGGGTTACGCCGTTTTCGCCGGACGCGCTCCAGAACTTTTCTGTCGTGTCGCGTGCGGACTGAAAACTTAGCCACTGCTCACCGTCGCCGTATAGATCGAAGCGATGGCCACCGCGAAACGTGCAAAGCCCTGCGACCCACACGAACGTGACGGTATCGGATTCGAGGTTTGCGGGAACAGGCTCCGTTTGCCATTCGATCTGCATATTACCGTCGGTCGCGCGGACGAGCAACGCATCTTTGACGTATTCGTATGACGAGTGATAGTTTATAACTTGGCCGCCGAGACTTTTCGCATAGCCGCGCAAGAACGGAGCATGCGAAGCCGCTTTTTGCTTTAGCGAGTCAGGCGGCGATTGCGCACCGAAACGAAGTTCGGCCATTTTCTCGCGGATGGGTTTCGACTCGACCAAGTTGTAGAACTGCAAGCCGCGCTCATTTTGGTACGCGCTCTTTTGCATCGCGCGCAGCGCTTCTTGAGGATCGAAACCTCTAAAGCCCTTTAGGTACGCGTCGGCGATCACGGGAATTGAGTGATAACCGATCATGCACCACGTTTCGCAGCCCTGTAAATTCCACACGGGAAGAAGCCCGCTCTCGCGCTCGAAGGCGAGCATCGAGTTGACGAAATCGGGCACGCGCTCCGGCTCGAGGATCGTGTAGAGCGGATGCGCGGCGCGGTAGGTGTCCCAAAGCGAGAACGTGCAGTGGTTTTTGAAACTCTGAGTGCGATGAATCTGACCGTCGCCGCCGCGATAGGTTCCGTCGGCATCGCAAAACAGAGTCGGCGCAAGCAAGCTGTGATAGAGCGCGGTGTAGAACGTGCGCTTGTCGGCGTCGTTCATGGCTTCGACTGCGACTTTGCCGAGTTCACGATCCCATGTTTGATGAGCCGCTTCGCGAACGGCGTCAAAATCCCAATGTGGAACTTCTTTTTCGAGGTTGCTTTTGGCTCCGTCTACGGAAACCTGCGAAATGCCTACTTTGATTAACAATGGTTGACCAGACGGCGCACCGAAATCGAGCGTGCCGATGCAGCGCTTGGCCGTGACGGTGTTGCCGTCGACGGTGTGATCGCCGTCTTCGAAAATCGAATAGCTGTGGATGGGCTGCGAGAATTTTGCCACGAAATAGACGTGCTGTTCGCGCGACCATCCGGCGGAGATTCTGTAACCTGAAACCGTCGAGTCGTTTTCAACGGTGAATTGCGTTTTGACGGGTGAATCGTCTTGACCGTACCCGAGGTCGATCACGATTCCTTCAGTTTGCTGATTTGAAAACGTGCAGCGATGAAAACCAACCCGTTCAGTCGCCGTAAGCTCGACTTTTATGCCGCCGTTGAGTGTTACTGAATAGTAACCGGGGTGTGCTGTTTCGTGGTCGTGGGAAAACGTGGCAAAGGTTCGTTCGCTGGGTTGGGCGAGACCAGATCGCGGCATGAAAAGGATGTCACCAAGATCGGCACAACCGGTCCCGCTCAAATGCAAATGGCTAAATCCGACCAGCGTGTCGCATGAATAATGATAGCCTGAGCACCAGTCCCACCCACTCTTGCCATTGTCCGGTGAAAGCTGCACCAAACCAAACGGCAACGTCACCCCGGGATACGTGTGGCCGTGCGCGTCGGTGCCGATCAGTGGATCGACAAACTCCGTGACTGAAGATGCGGCGAAGGCCGTGAGTGAAACGAGAACGGCGAGAATAAATACTGAGACTTTCATGACTTTTCCTCGGGCTATCGTGCCGCGGGCGCTACGGGATGGTGCGAGCCCTTTACAGCATAATAGATAATGTATAGATAACAGACGGCAGGCAAGATAAAGGCTTGGTGAATGCCGATTGTGTCCGCAAGCGCACCTTGCAGGACGGGAATGATTGCGCCGCCCACGATTGCCATGACGAGCACCGACGATCCTTGACTGGTTAGCGGTCCAAGATCCTCGATGCCAAGCGTGAAGATGATGGGGAACATCACCGAGTTGAAGAATCCGACGGCGAGAATCGTCCACATCGCAACGTGTCCCGATGAGAGAATCGTGACAAATACGAGCAAAGACGCGAATGTCGCGGCGACGGCGAGTACCAAGCGCGGTTTCATTTTTTGCAGCAGCGCCGAGCCAATGAAGCGGCCCACCATGGCGCTGCCCCAATAGTAGGATACGAAACCGGCCGCGGCAGCTTCCACGAGCCCCGCGATATCGGGCTGACCCAGAAAGTTCACGAGAAAACTTCCGATCGAAACTTCGGCGCCGACGTACAGGAATATTCCGACAGCGGCCAAGCGAAGGTGACGGTATTTTAGAGCGTCGCTGAGTCGCGCGTGCTTTGATTCGGCGTCTTCTACGACGGGAATCTTGGGCAGTTTCACGAGCGCCATGATGATTGCCAAGACAAACAACGCACCCGCGAGCAGCAAGTACGGCATTTGAACCGACGCGGCCTTTTCGAGTTTTGCGGCCAATTGTTCCGACTCAGGAAGCAGAGAAAGCTGTTCGGCGGAAAGAGTTGTACCCAAGATTAAGAGCCCACCGAGATAAGGAGCCGTTGTGTGACCGAGCGAATTGACGGCCTGGGCAAGATTCAAACGGCTCGAAGCGGTTTCAGGTTTGCCGAGCACGGCAGCATAGGGATTGGCGGCGACTTGCAGCACGGTGATGCCGGTTGCGAGCACGAACAACGCCGTGAGAAAGAGCGGATAAGACAGATTTCCCGCCGCGGGGTAAAAAAGCAGCGCGCCCACTCCCGCGAAGGCCAACCCCACAACGACTCCGCGTTGATAGCCGATCAGCGCGATCATTTTGCCCGCCGGTATCGACATCAAGAAATAAGCAGCGAAAAACGTGAATTGAATGAACATCACTTTGGTGTAGTTCAAGTCGAACACGGGCTTCAAATGCGGCACAAGAATGTCGTTCAGGCAGGTCAGAAATCCCCACATGAAAAACAAAATGGTCACGATCGCAAACGCAGATTTGTAGGAGGAGTTTTGCATGGAGAAGTACGGTGTGATAAATTTCAGGGCGTGCCGGAAAAAGTTTTGCTGATGAAGAGAGCGTCATCCCGAATCAGTGCGCCGAGATAGTGTGTGCTGTCCTCCAGCATGTCGACGTGAACCATCCAGCCTTTTGGCAACGGGAGAATTTCCGCGTACAACGGAGGCTTCAGCGAGATTCCCAATTCCGCAAGAGCCGTGGCTGGCCAACCGTATTGCTTCGTGAACGCGCGTTGAGAATAGTAGATCTCGTGGGCTATTTCGCTGAGCCGCCAACTGCCGGGTGTGATCGATACGGAGGTTTGCGTCGACGAATCCGCAAACACGACCGCGCCCCACATTTCGGGGCGGTGCATGTCGATTACTCCTTGCGGCGACCAGACCCAATTGTGCTCGGGACGACCTTCAATCTTATGGTACTTTCCGTCTTTGATTTCGGAGTCCCACTCCACACGCGAGAAGTTGATGCGCCAATCGCCTAACTCCGGAGGGCTGAACGAATGACTGCACATTTCGAGACCGCGCCACGGCAGCGCAATTTCCAACGTCCAACCGCTGTCGATATCCGAGGGATCATTCAGCGTGCCGTCAATATGTACGGCAGATTGCAGCCCCTCGATGTTCCATTCGTTCAGAGCGTGGCCGTCGTCCTTGTAAGGTTTCGGAAGAAAGAGATCCCATTGCGTGTTGAGAGCATTGATTTCCAATTCACCGTATTGATGGCTGTCTCCGTCGGGATCGAGGAAGACTTCGAAATCATTGTCATGGAAGATAACTTGATCGCGTTCGGTGATCGTGGCCCACACATGCGGCTCTTGCAGTTCGGCGCCGATATAGAGATAGACGTCGTCGCGAAGCATTTTCACATGTGTACGCAGATTGGGAGCAGGCTGCTTGGCTCCTTCGATATCGACGAAATCGTCGCTCCATGCCGCGGCGGTCCATGCTTCGTCGTCGAGCCTGCCGTCGATAACGATGGCCGGAGTCGACGATACCGGGACCGTAAGACAATTGTACGTCTTGGGTAATGGGGCGGCGAATAGCACGAGCGGAAACAAGATCAAGAAGAGTTTTGTCATCCTGCATTCTCGCTTGTTTTACTCAGCTCGTTCCAGATTAATGCAGCGGCTCCCAAGACGGCGACATTGCCTTGTTTCAAACCGGACGGAAGAAGTTTGACTTTGCCTTTGAAGATATTCAACATGTAGTGTTCCATCCAACGGTATGTCGGCTCGAAAATGAGATTAGCGGAGTTGGCGAGTCCGCCGAACAGGAAAATTGCTTCCGGACTTGTGTAGGCGACGGAGTCGGCAAGTTTCAATCCGAGGATTTGGCCGGTGGTCTCAAAAACTTCGAGCGCAATTTTGTCTCCACGCGAGGCGGCTTCCGCAATAGCAACTGCTGTCAAATTCGATCCAGAGAGACCGCGCAGCTCGGAAGGTTGTGAATCACGGTCAAGCAGCTCACGCGCAGTTCGGCAGACTCCTGTGGCTGACGCGTAGGTTTCGAGACAGCCGCGACGTCCGCAGTTGCACTGGCGGCCGTTTGGATCGTAGATTGTGTGTCCGATTTCGCCGGCAAAACCGTCGTGACCGTAGACCAATTCACCGCCGCTGACAATTCCGCTGCCGACTCCCGTACCGAGAGTGATGACGATGAAGTCTTTCATTCCTTGCGCGCCGCCGAAAAGCATCTCGCCGATGGCCGCGGCGTTGGCGTCGTTCGTCAACGCGGAAGGTAAATGAAAACGCTCGCGAAACATTTCCGCGAGCGGGATGATACCTTTCCAAGCGAGGTTCGGAGCATATTCGACGGTTCCGCGATAGTAGTTTCCGTTCGGAGCGCCGATTCCGATTCCGGTTAGAGACAAATCTGACCGGGAGGCGAGCAGTTTGCGAATCTCGTCGGTCATGGCGGCGGCAAAATCGTGAGGCTCGGGGAAGTCCGACGTGGCAATTTTGCCATCTGCGAGACAATTTCCGGACCGGTCAACAAGGCCGAAGACGACGCTGGTTCCGCCAATGTCAATCCCGGCAACAACGGGGGTCATAAGGGAGATTTCAAGTTTTCTGGTTGAGAATGCTGAGGCAGGAAGACTTAAGCAGATGTTTGAATGTATTATTTAATCCTTTATTAATCAACGAAAGTTTTTCTATATTTTGGCATGACACAGGAGTTTTTTGCTGACTTGGCGCTGAAGCAAAAATCTGGAACTGGATGAACTCCGAGTCAGGTTGGAAATAAACTTATTGGAAATAGCAACTTCTGTAATCCCGGCGCCTCTCGTCGGACATCTGTCACAAGCCCGAACTCCCACAAAAGGATTCGATACATGTCAACTTCCCGGCTTGAAGCCTTCAGCGATGCAGTGATTGCGATCATTCTCACGATTATGGTTTGGAAATGAAAGTCCCGCACGGCACATCTTTCGCGGATTTGATGCCGGTCGTGCCGTTTTTCCTGACCTTTGTGATGAGTTTTGTCTATTTGGGAATCTATTGGAACAATCATCACCATTTGCTGCATCTCACGGATCGAGTCACGGGAGGAGTGCTGTGGGCGAATCTGCATTTGCTGTTTTGGCTGTCTCTCATTCCGTTTGTCACGGGATGGATGGCCGAGAATCACTTCGCCCGCGAACCGGTGATGCTGTATGGAATCGTCTTGCTCATGGCCGGAGTTGCCTACGGAATATTGGTCAAAGTATTGACCTTGGGATGTACGCCGAACTCACGGCTGCGCCAGGCCGTCGGCAGGGATGTTAAGGGCAAACTCTCCGTCGTTTTCTATGCGATCGCACTCGGTGCGGCCTTCTGGAATTCTTGGATCGCCGTGGCGATTTACGTTTTGGTGGCCTTGATTTGGGTCATTCCTGACCGGCGAATTGAAGGACGGACATTTGCCTCAGAGTAACATGGTTCGTGAGTGCAGTTCGACTCTACAAGAAAACCCGCAGAATGCTCTGCGGGTTTTGTTTACTGAAGACCAAAGAATCTGCTTGCGGCTATCTGTTTAGGGGCACGCGGATAAAGAATGTGCTGCCTTTGCCCAGCTCGGTTTTGACATCGGCATTGCCGCCGTGTGCAAGTGCGGCGTGTTTGACAATGGCCAAGCCCAATCCGGTGCCGCCGTACTTGCGGTTGCGCGAGGCTTCGATGCGGTAGAAGCGCTCGAAAATCCGCGAAAGATGTTTTTCTGCTATGCCGGGACCTTGGTCTTCGACTTCGATCATCAGGCAATTGGCTTCCTGCTTGGCCGAGACTTTGATAGCCGTGTTCTCCGGACTGTATTTGCAAGCGTTGTCAATCAGATTGATGACAGCTTGCCGGATCAGGAAGGCATTGACAGCAGCACGGAGGTTGGGCGGACAGTCTATTTCGATTTTCTGTCCCCGGATATCCGCAGCCGTGGCTGTGGCCTCTATGGCATCTTGCAGGATGAGCAGGATTGGAGTGTCTTCGGCCGCGAGTTTGTTCGACTCGGAAGCCTGTTCGATGCGGGCAAGACTTAACAGATCTTCGATAATGGACTGTAAGTAGTCGGCTTGACGGGCAATGATGTCCAAGAACCGCTCGGCATCCTGCGGGTTGTCGATTGCCCCTTCGCGGAGGGTTTCGATGGACGCCATGATGGCCGTGACGGGAGTTTTCAATTCGTGGCTGGCATTGGCCACGAAATCGCGGCGAGTGACTTCAAGTTTGCGAATTTGAGTGACGTCATTGATCACGACCAAGACACCTACGACTTCTCCGAGGTCGAGAATCGGTGTTCCGCGAAGCTGCAGGATGCGCTCTTTGTTGTCAAAACGAACGATTTCGCGTTCGACGGGTTGAGAAGCCCGTTGTGTGAAATTGACGAACTGTTGAATATCCGTGCTGCGGACGGCTTCTTCGATCAGCCGCCCTTTGACGCGCTCGGAGTCGACTTCAAAGAGTCGCGCGGCTGCGGCATTCAACATGATGACCCGGCCTTCGCGGTCCACGGCGAGCACGCCTTCGATCATGGCGGCGAGAATTGCGTTCTGCTCTTCGCGCTGCCGTTCTACGGTGCGAATGCGGTCGTCGAGTTCGACGGCCATGTTGTTCAAGGCGCGGCTGAGTGAACAGAGTTCAGTTGTGTCCGGTTCTTCAATAAGTTCATCGAGCTTGCCTGCCGCGAAGCGGTCGGCCCCCTGTTTGATCGTTTCAATCGGAGTGGCAATCCGGCGGACGACCAAGAAAATCAGGACGGTCCCGAACATAATCAGCAGGACAGAGATGACAATCAGCCTGCCGATGCTCCAGAAGAGGTCCCAGCGGGAGGCTTCGACTCGTTCACCGCCGCGGAGGACGGCCACCAACAGCCCGGACTGATAAACGGGTATGGCGACGAACGAGAAATTGCGTCTGAATTCGTGGCTCAGCCGAACGGACTTGCCGGTCTTGCCTTGAAGCGCGGCGGCGACTTCGGCGCGGTTTTTCTGATTCGGGATGGCGGACGGCAGCGTGTCCGATTCGGCGGTAACGTTGCCCAAACTGTCCATCAGGGTCAAACGCAAAGAACCTGCTCGAGCATGGGCTTGGAGCAGGTTCTGAAGTTGTTCGGTCGAAGCAGTGGGCAGCTCGCTTGCAACGAGCAAACGGATCAAATCAACTCGATTTTCAATACTGTTTTCGAGTTGCCGGAGTTCCGCCCGGCGGAAAGCTGTTCCAATAAAGAAGAGTAAGAGGACCAGCGTCGCGATGGCGACCGCGACATACGGGATGTAAAGTCTGCTAAAAAGGGGTTTGGTGCGGGCCATTAGCGACCATTTCTAAATCCGGCCGGGCGCTCAGGTTTCGGCAGTATGACCGCTGGAAGAAGGTCTTCCTCCCTCCACCCGCTGCTGCAAACGGTTACGGTCTGAATCTGTAGCCTACGCCGCGGACGGTTTCGATGTAGTTTCCACAATCCCCGAGTTTGCGACGCAGTCCGACGATCATCACATCGACCGAGCGATCGGACACCGCGTGCTTTTCACCATGGACGGCATCGACAAGCTGGTAGCGGGAAAAAACCCAGCCGGGACGGCGCGCCATGTGGTGGAGAATACGGAATTCGGAATTTGTGAGATCGACCAATCTGCCATCCACCAAGACTTCATGACGTCCCGGGTGAATGGTCAATTGGCTGAAATTCAGGACTTCGTCCTCGCCATGCGCGGTTTCGCTCAGTCGGCGAAGGACGGCACGGGCACGGGCGACCACGACTTTGGGGCTAAAGGGTTTGGTGACATAGTCATCGGCACCCAGTTCAAGTCCGGTCACGACGTCTGATTCCTCATCTTTTGCTGTGAGCATCAGGATCGGAATGTTGGCCGTGGTGGCATCTGACTTCAATTTGCGGCAGACCTGAAGTCCGTCAATTCCGGGCAGCATCAGGTCGAGGAGAATCAGGTCGGGCGGCATGGTGGTGACGGCTGAAAGAGCCTGTTCACCTGTTTCGACGGCGCGTACACTGAATCCGTCCCGTGTTAGATTGTACTCAAGCAGGGCGCGAATATCGTGCTCGTCTTCAACAACCAATACGGTATTCTTCATCTTATCACTCATGTAAAGGTGGGACAATGAAACGCCCAAGAGTAATAGAATATTGTGAAAGAAGTGTGAGCGTGTTAGGAAATACCGCCGCGATAATTTTAGTAGTTAGAAAGTTGGAAAAATCAAGGCGTGACCAAGACAAAAATTTGTGCAAAGTTTTCTGTCGATTTTATCTATTGATTTTTATTGTTTTGCGATTTGATTTGCGACTTCTTGCAAAAGGCTTTGCCATAGCTGGACATTTCTCGGCATACATGCAATTTGCGATGTGTATTCAACAAAATATTTATTTTTAATTATTTACATCATTTTCTGATACTTTGTCTCATTTCAGGAGGATCATCTTGACGGTTTGAGTAATTTGTCCGGCTGTAAGTCTTGCAAAGTAGATTCCCGAGGGTAAACCCGCTCCATCGAATACGAAATCAAAGCTGCCAGATTCAAGAACCTCTTTTGCCAACGTATCTACGACTTGCCCTTGCAGATTATAGACAGTAAGGCTGACGTAGCTTCGGCGGGTGAGGTTCAGAGTGAGCGTGGTTGACGGGTTAAACGGGTTGGGGAAATTCTGACTTAGTGAAAATTCGTCGGCAAGCTCACCGGTGCGCGGCTCCGAACTGGTCTGTGCGGGGTACAAATAAAGCAGAGCTTCGTCGAAATGGGCGCGCCAATTGCCCCAACTGTGACCATCGTGGTGAAATTGGTAAAACTGCTGATAATTTTGCGTTTGCAGCAACTCATGCAGATTTTCGGTCAAAGGAATTAGCTGCGGAATGTCATAGGTCCCGATGTCGAGATAGAACTTCAAACCAAGGTCATCGCGGATCGCCAAGGTATCGGTGATCGAAGATTGGACAAACGGGGATTGGGCGAGCACCAAACCAAAGACCTCAGGATAGGTGACTGCCAGCCAAAGTGATATGTTTCCACCATTTGAGGCCCCCGCTGAGCCGCGACTTTGGGGAGCCGAACAGGTGTTGTACTCTTCATCTATCCACGGCAACAACTCTTCGGTGATAAACCGACCAAATGCGGCCTGTTGATTGCCGGTATACTCGGGATTGCGGTTGACCGCCGGAACGAACACTGCGATAAGAGGTGTGATCTGGCCGTGGTAGATCAGATAGTCGAGAATGCGGGTAGCCGATCCAAGGTTGATGTAATCCAGTCCGTCATGGACCAACAAAAACGGATAGCAGTCGCTATCCGGATCATATCCAAAGGGAGTATAGACCCGAACGCGGCGGGTATTGCCGAGAAACTCGCTGGTGAACATGGTGTCCCGCAGGGAGCCGTGGTCTATGTCAGGGTAGTTAATAATTTCGAGGGGTTGGACAAAACCGGGCATTCGCAGCTCTGAATTGGGACCAAAGCCGCCCGTCACCGTGTTCGGATTAAGCGGATCGAGAATCCAATTTGAGTTGTTTACGACAAATTTGTAGTCCAAGCGGGCATCGTGCTCAAGCAACTTACTGCGATACCAAAGATCTGTGCCCGAGATGCGAGTCATCACATCGGAATCGGGAGACCAGTTGTTCATATCCCCGGGGATCATGACAGATGTGGCCTCGGCCCGATACAAGAAATGGACTTGATCCGTCTCCTCGATCATGGGAAATCCCGGAACCGCTGCCATGAAGCTGTCGACTATAGCGGGACGTTCAGCATTTGGCGCAGAATTTATCCTTGAAAGAAAAGCAGAAAAAGTTTGCGCATGAACGGGAAGCACGAGGAGTAGCACATATAGAATGAGACATTGTCTCATGGCAACCACCAAAAAAGTAGAGAGTGACAACTCCTCAATATATGGGAGTTCGTGCAAAGTTGCACGTTTTGGAGAGCTTTACAATCCCGTAAGAAGAGGCACAAAGGAGAAGTTTCAGGCTCTAATGTGCCAAACTCCTAACCGTTCAAGTGCAGAAATGTTAGGCAAACACTTGACAAACATAAAGCTCTACCGTACTTTATAGGTACGAATAAAATAAGGAATAATGCCATGCTGTTCTTGGCGACCGGTTAGTACAGAGGTTATACATATGTGGTTGGGAAATCGGAGTTTCCGAGGTGGAACGGCCGGGCTGTGGCTATTTGTAGTCATGTGCTCGGCTGTTTTTGCTGGTACGACGGGGAAGATCGCGGGGAGGGTCACCGACGCTGAAAGCGGCGATCCCGTGATTGGGGCCGCAGTTATTATTGAAGGGACAAGCCTTGGTGCGGCTGCGGACATAAATGGGGAATATTTTATCCTAAATGTTCCACCGGGCAATGTGACACTCAAGGTGAATGCACTGGGATATGCTCCCAAGGTGCTGCAGGGCCTGCGAGTGATCACTGACCAGACTTCAAATGCAGATTTCGTATTGGGTGTGGAAGCCATTTCGACCGGAGAAGTCGTGGTGACTGCCGAACGGAAGCTGATTGAAGCGGACCGGACGTTTGCCACATCAACCGTGGGAAGCTCGGATATCGAAGCCTTGCCGGTTACAAATTTGAGTCAGGTAGTTGAGATTCAGGCAGGCGTCGTGGACGGTCACTTCCGCGGAGGACGCTCGAGCGAAGTGATGTATCTCGTGGACGGCATTTCCGTGACGGACGCGTACGACAACAGTCAGGGTACGCAGGTCGACAACGGAGTCGTGCAGGAGCTGCAAGTCATCAGCGGAACGTTTAACGCCGAGTACGGCCAGGCGATGTCGGGCGTCGTGAACATTATTACGAAAGAAGGCGCCAAAGATTTCCACGGCACGGCGAAGTCCGAGTTCGGCGACTATGTCTCGTCGCACGACAATACTTGGATGAACATCGACCACGTGTCGCCGCTGGATATCCAGGATTACAACGTCACGCTTTACGGTCCCGTTCCACTTGTCAAGAAGCTCTCGTTTTACGGGAGCTTCCGTTATTTGGACGATGACGGTTGGCTGTACGGCCAACGCCGCTGGAACGTGTATTATCCGAACAACTACGACTCGACCTACATTTTGCGCGACGGCGACAACACGTACGCCTCGATGAATTACAATCTGGAACGCTGGGGAAACTTGAAATTGACTTATCCGCTGACGGACCAGATCAAGCTCAATTACTCGACGTTCTACAGCGCGCGCAATTATAAGGATTATTCGCACGACTGGAAGTACGTACCGGACGGGATATTGCGCCGGTACCGCGACGGGCGGACGAACGTTTTGAGGATGAACCACGCACTCAACGCGTCGATGTTCTACGATTTGGCATTGACGAACACGTTCAGCAAATACCATCACTTCCTGTACGAAAACTACGACGATCCGCGCTACTTGCATCCGGAATATCAAGACGTCAACCCGCCGTACACTCTGAATGTCGCGGGAACGGATCTGGCACGATTCAACCGCTGGACGAACACGAATCAGGGAACGGGCGATCTGTCTTATCAGGCCAGCAAGCTGCATTTGTTGAAGATGGGCTTTGATGTCAAGCTGCACGAAGTATTCTACGAAGATATCAACATCGTGCCGGAAGATGCTACGGGAACAGAGTTTTTCAAACCCATTATTCAGGACATCAGCAGCCCGTCGCACGACAAGTATACGAACAATCCTTATGAGTTCGCTTTGTACGCGCAGGACAAGTTCGAATTGCCGTCGCTGATCGTGAACTTTGGTTTGAGATTCGACTATTTCAATCCGGACGGACGAGTACCTGCCGACCCGAAAGATCCGAACGTTTACATTCCGCTGCTTCCGGAGCGTGCCGCACAGACTTTGGAAGAGCGGCTCTCCTATTGGTATAAGAAAGTCGACGCCAAGTACCGTGTCTCGCCGCGACTGGGTATTGCTTACCCGATGTCGGATCAAGGTGTGTTCCACTTCGCTTACGGCCACTTCGTACAACGTCCGACGTTCGAACGTATGTACGCTAATCCGGAATTCGAGCTGGAATCGGGCGTAGGGTTGAATACCGTGATGGGGAATCCCGATTTGGATATGGAAGAGACTGTTTCCTACGAATTCGGATTCCAGCAGCAGATTCACGAAGACGTTTCGATCTCGACATCGCTGTTCTTCCGCGATATTCGCAGTCTCGTGGCGACGGATCGAATCGTCGAGACGTATTCCGCGGGTACGAAATACGCGCAGTATGTGAACCGCAGTTTCGGCGAAGTGAAGGGTATTACGTTGTCGCTGGATAAGCGAATGGCGAATAATTTCAGCGCGTTCGTGGATTACACCTATCAGATCGCGGAAGGCAACGCCAGCGACCCGCAGTCGGCTTACAACGATCTTAAAGGCAGCAACCCGCGCGAACCGGAACAGCAGCTTGTGCCGCTGGACTGGGACCGCCGTCATACGCTGAACGCGAGTTTGACTTATGCGAAGCCGGGACAGAGAGGTTACGGCGCGACGCTGCTTGGAAAATACGGCAGCGGTCTTCCCTATTCGCCGACGGATGATGGCATTCGTACTGGATTTGAAAACGACGGACGCCGTCCGGACTATTACAATCTTGATTTGAACTTGTTCAAATCGTTCCCGGTCGGAAAGAACAAACTTCTGTTGACGGCGACCGTTCAAAATGTTCTCGATATTAAGAATGAAGACGGCGTCTACGACGATACCGGCCGCGCAGGCTACACGATTGTCGAGAACGAGGCCGTGGAAGTTCCGTCGATCAACACGCTGGCCGAAGTTTATCCCGATCCGTCGAAATACTCACGACCGCGACTGGTCAAACTTGGCGTGAGCTACGAGTTCTAAATGATGAAATTCTTGAAATATTTTCTGCTTACGGCATGGACATTTTTGTTTACGGCGACGGCTTTCGGGCAAGCCGACTCCATGCTAAACTACAGGGGTAATCCGCTGTACCGCGCGAAGAACGTGATGAGCGGCAACCTCGTGCGCACTACTTTCTACAATTACGGCTTGGTCGGCAACATCGGAGAAATTTCCGGTGAATGGCCGATCGGCACGGGAGACGAATACGTCGGCGATGTTTCGCCGCTGGTAGGAGTCGAGTTCATCCATCCTTCGGGTGATACACTGCGCTCCGTTTGCACGTCGGACGGCCCGCGCAGCAATCCGGACGGCCCTCCCGGTGGCGGCGCCTTTTGGGGATTTGAGCCGCTGAAAGGCTTTGCGGCTCCGCCAGTCGTGGGAGAAGATCCGCTGGTGGCGATGAGCAACCAGCCTAATACTTGGCCTTCGGTTTGGCCGGACAAGAACATCACGGACTCGCTTTCAAATGACGTCGCGTGGGTGCGGGATGAAACCGATCCGGGTTGGCCGCGGTCTTGGAACGGCTATTTCGGCAAAAACGTTTCGAACGCCGATCAGGAAAGTTATTTCCAAATGGACGACCAAGCGGATATGGAGTGGTTTCAACGTACGGACAGCTCGGGAAATGTCTACTATTACTATCCGAGCGCTGACGATACGGCACGCCGCGGTTTGGGTTTGCGTGTGTCCGTGCGCGGATTGCAGTGGTCGCATTTCTTGGCGCAGGACGTGATTTTCTGGCTGTATGAAATCACCAATATCAGTACCCACACTTATGATAAGGTGGCGTTCGGTATGGTGGTGGGAACGCTTTCAGGCGGACGGCAAGATTCGGAAGACGATCTCGCATACTTCGATTTGGAAAACGACATCACGTACAGTTTTGACAGTGACGATCAAGGTTCGCCGGGTTGGGTGCCTGTATCGGAAACGAATAACGTCGGTTATGTCGGCTATGCGTTCTTGGAATCTCCGGGCAATCCGGTGGACGGTATCGACAATGACGGTGACAGCCGCGATCCAAGCAGTCCGCATTTGACGGGTGACGTGCTCGGTCAATTCCTGCAACCGCGTTCGTAT
Organism: Calditrichota bacterium; assembly: GCA_020637445.1. Classification (NCBI taxonomy): domain Bacteria; kingdom Pseudomonadati; phylum Calditrichota; species Calditrichota bacterium. Next base: position 28,929 of record JACJVZ010000002.1, read on the forward strand.
GGACCGGGACAGCAATTGGTTTTGATTGACTACGACACTTATGAGCGCACGGTTACGACGTTTCCGACGAGCGGTCCACTTACCTACATGATTCGTGACCGACAAGTAACCGTCATGCCGGGCGAACAATTGGTCGAGAACGGCGGCAACGGGATTGACGACAACTTGAACGGTTTGATCGACGAGCGAATTGACCACCAGGACCTCGCGTATATCGACTACATCACGGGCCGCGGATTGAATGATCCGCTGTTGGACGAAGCTCGCGACGACGGAATTGACAACGACGGTGACTGGGATCCGTTGACGGACGACGTGGGCGCGGACGGCGTTGCGCTGACGGGTGACGCGGGTGAAGGCGACGGACGGCCGACCAACGGCGAGCCGCATTTCGACAAGACGGACGTTGATGAATCGGATCAAATCGGTTTGACTTCTTTTGACTATTTTTCACCACCGGGCGCGGTGCGCATGCGTGACGATCAAGCGTTGTGGGACCGCATGGTGCCGGGACGATTCGACGTCGTTTCCAATGAGCCGCAGGACGGCGACTTTATTTACGGTTCGGGATACTTCCCGCTGCGACCGGGTCAGACGGAACGCTTCTCGATGGCGCTGGCTTACGGTCAGGACTTGTTGGACATCACGGACAACAAGATAACCGTACAGCAGATTTACAACGAGAATTACAACTTTGCTCGTCCGCCGGACAAGCCGACGATTTGGGCTGTGCCGGGTGACGGACGGGTGACTTTGTATTGGGACGACATCGCCGAAGCGTCGTTCGATCCGGTGACGGGTATGGACTTCGAAGGCTACAAGATCTACCGCGCGACCGATCCGGGTTTCAACGAAGTGTTCACGATTACGGACGGATTGGGCCGCAAGGTATTTCACCAGCCGATCGCGCAGTTCGACCTCGACAACGGCAATGCCGGGTTCTTTCCGGTGATTCGCAACTCGGTGATTTACTTCCTTGGCAACGATACCGGTTTGCAGCACGCGTGGACGGACACGACGGTTGAAAACGGACAGCGGTACTATTATGCAGTTGTGGCCTACGACCGCGGTGACGTCGAGAAGGAAATCCTGCCCGCCGAGAACAGCAAGACGATCGTCGTTGACGCGGGCGGCAACATCACACTCGACATCAATACGACATATGTGACGCCGCGCGCACCGGCGAACGGCTATGTTGAACCTGAGTTTAGCATGATAGAGCATGTCAGCGGTGTTGCGACCGGAACGATCGCAATTCAAACCATCGACCCGGGACTTGTCGCTGACGGCCGAAATTATAGATTCGTGTTCGACCAAGCGACAGACACATCACAAGTCACATACAATGTTGTGCGGACTGGTGACGGCGTGTCTGACACGCTTGTTCGTAATCAATTGTTGTCAGTTCAAGAGAATCTTTCGCCGCAAGCCGCGCGATTTGCGAGCTACTATGATTCGTTGTACAACCTGCCCCCCGGATCGTACGACCCGGCACAATATTTCGGAGTGGCGGGCACGGATCTGTTTGACGGACAACAAGCGTTTATGCTGTCGCCCATAAAGGTTACGTTGATTCGACAGGCATCCGGCTGGGCGGATACGTCGCGTGGGCTCTATGAATTCAACTTTGGGCTCGCAAATCTTTATGATGGCTTTCTGTTAGGTAAAGCTGTGCCCGGCGATTTTGCAATTGAATGGTATGATGGAGTCGTGGATACATCTGCGTACTTCAATTGGTTCGATTTGGTTGTTTACCCGGCCACGCCCGTGAATTTCAGAGTAAGAGATCTCAATTCGAACGAATACGTTCCCTTCGTTTTTCACGAACTCGCCAGCAGCCAAAATGGAATCGTCGACGACGGAGAGTTTGTGGGATTTTTGAGCGATACGTCCCTTACATGGACGACTTCGTTCAGAAAACGTATTGCGAGCGGAGATTCGATACGACCAAGCGACGGAGACGTCTTGAACTTACATCTGTATCAGCCCTTCAGCGGCCAGGACGTGTTTGCTTATGACACTCGCGGTGCGCGCATTGACCGGGCCGGTATTGAGTTAGACAGGATTAACGTTTATCCCAACCCGTATGTGGCCGCAAACGTGCAGGAACCTTCGAATCCATTTAACGAAGGACGCGGTGAACGACGGCTCACATTCAATCACTTGCCGGACCGATGTACGATCCGGATCTATACGGTCAAGGGAGAGCTGGTGGACGTGCTGGAACACAACGCAAGCATCGACGACGGAACCGAAAACTGGAATTTACGCACAAGGGACGGACTGAACGTGGCTTACGGCGTTTATCTGTATCATGTTGACTCACCGTACGGCGAGAAGACGGGAAGGTTTGCGGTGATCAAGTGAACAGATTGTTAAGCTGGCTTTGCGCTGGCGCAATGACTTTAAGTTTATTTGTGTCTTCTCCGTTGTTCGCAGTCAGTAAAGTCGGATCAACCGCCGCTCCGTTTTTGAATATTGCGGTCGGCGCTCGCGCCGTGGGAATGGGCGGAGCCTTCACGGCAATGGCGGACGACGCCACTGCGCTGTTTTGGAATCCTTCCGGCATTGCGGGGATCGACAAGTTCGAGGCCTCGCTGGTGCACACGGATTGGCTGACGGACTTGCGCTTCGACGTCATCGGCGCGGTATTGCCGCTCGAACACGACGACGCTATCGGCGCACAGATTACGCTTTTGACGATGCCGGATCAGGAAGTCACGACCACCAAGCAAGACGAACAGGACGGCGCGGGATACTATTACAGCGCGGGTTCGATGGCCTTGCAACTTACCTACGGCAAGCAATTCACCGACCGTTTCAAGCTGGGTCTTTCGGGCAAATATATTCACGAGTGGATCTGGCACGAAACGGCCTCGACGATGGCTATCGATCTGGGCAGCATGTATCGAACGGATCTAAACGGCATGCGGATCGGCGTGGCGATTTCGAATTTCGGCGGCAAAATGCAAATGACGGGACGCGATCTGACTCGCCTATATGACGTAGATCAAACCCGCGAAGGCAACAACGCGAGCGTGCTGGCCGATTTGGCAACGGATAAGTGGCCGCTCCCGCTGGTGATGCGGTTCGGATTGGCAATGGAAGCCTTTCAGAAAGAAGACCACCGCGTGTCCGTGGCAGCGGAAGCATTGCATCCTAACGACAACGACGAATCGGTCAACGTCGGAGCGGAATACGCTTTCCGCGAGCAGTTCTTCTTCCGTTCCGGATACAAATCGCTTTTCTTACGGGACTCGGAAGAAGGGCTTACCTTAGGCTTTGGAGTCAGATTGAAAACTCGCGGCGGCCCGATCTTCGTATTGGACGCTGCTTACGAAGACTTCGGCCGTTTTGACGCAATTTATAAGTATTCTTTGGGGATTAGCTACTAACAGACATTCGCACATTTTGTAAGCGATATTTTCAATATCATGGTCAAGGAGGACCTTAAAATGTTTCGGTTTAGAACTATCGCGCTGCTGATTGCGATTTTGACTTTCAGCATCGCGCAAGCATGGGCGACTACGGTCACTTTCCAGATTAATATGAGCGTCCAGGTTGATCTGGGCAATTTCGATCCGGACAATGACGACGTGGTTGTGCGTGGAGATTTCAATGGTTGGGCAGGCAATGCCAACACGTTGGATTTGGTTGACGGAATCTATAAGACAGACGTGGACATCACCGCAAGCTCGATTGAATTCAAGTATGTGATTGTGCATCCGGCAGAAGACGTGTGGGAATCCGTGGACAACCGCACAGCCAATGTCGCCGGCGATACACAAGTTCTCGATGTGGTTTACTTCAATAACATCGAGTCGTCAGAAAGTGCGGACGTGGAAGTAACCTTCCGTGTCAACATGCAAGTGCAGTTGCTGTCGGGTAATTTCGATCCGGAGTTTGACCAGATCGTGATTCGCGGCGCACATGACAGCCTTGGTCAGTGGGGTGGTGCAGTGGTACTGACGGAGGAAACAGAAAATCCGGGAATCTACTCGCGCCGCATACAATTCAATAGTCTCCCGATTAATGCCGCAGTCGAGTACAAGTTCAAGATCAACTACAACAGCGATCCGAACGACAACAATGGATGGGAGTCGCTTCCGAGCAATCGCAGCTTTACACCGACGGGCAATGAGCCAGACAACCTGCCGCCGCCCAGCGGAAACGGATATGGCGAAATCAACCCAGAACTTGTGTATTACTCCAACATCACGGCTGACGACATCATTCTTCAAGACGTTGCTGTCACGTTCCAAGTGGAAATTACGCCGTTGCTCGGTCGACTTAGCGACGATGGATATGTAGTTGACGTTCAAACCCAAACGGATACCGTTTTTACCGTTGAAGATATTCAAGTGGCCGGTGGTTCGCCGCCGTTGACTTGGGGCTGGGCAAACATCGCGCCTGAGTACTTCCTTCACGACGACGGCCTAAACGGAGACGAAACTGCGGGTGACGACGTTTATTCGGTGACGATTACTTTCCCGTCGGGGTCTTCTCGCTTGGTTGAATACAAGTTCGGTGCAAACCAGTACGACGTCGAAGCGCGCAGCGGTGCATCCTACAACCACTATCGTCAAATTGACGACACTAACCCCACTTATCGTTTTGACATTGATTGCTGGGGCTCAACGGACACTCTTTTTGCGCAGTGGCCGTGCACGATTTCCGACGTAGATGATCCGCAGATTCCGGTGATCAGCGAATTCTCGCTGGCGCAGAACTACCCGAATCCGTTCAACCCGACGACGACGATCAGCTTCACGCTGACGCAAGCGAATATCACGTCGCTGAAGGTGTTCGACGTGTTGGGCCGCACTACCGCGACCATCGACATGGGCCGCATGGAAGCCGGACGCCACACGATGTCCTTTAACGGCAGCGATTTGGCAAGCGGTGTGTATTTCTACCAGCTTGAGAGCGGTGCGTTCTCAGCAACCCGCAAAATGTTGCTTCTGAAGTAACCAGCGTAAACGCTGGACCCAATGTGCGGACGCATGGTTTGAAGAACTAAAGCGTTGCACATAAGAGTAGGAAGAGTTTGAAGTTCAACACGGGACGGGGCGCAGATGAAAGTTTGCGCCCCGCCCTGCCCTTAAGAGGTGACCCAGTATGATTAGAATAGCCGTTTTGCTTTTGACTTTCGCAACTTCGCTCTACGCGCAAACGGCATGGTGGGAACCGGCCTCTCCGCGACAAGGTGACGTCGTGACGTTCTACTACGACGCCATCGCAGGCACTCTGCCGGATGCCGGAACTCAAGTTTGGATGCATTGGGGAATTCGCGACGCAAATGGAAGCTGGAGCACTCCGCCCGCGTCCATTTGGCCACAGGGATCCGTGCTTCATACGGATGGCGTCGCCCTGCAAAGCCCGATGACCAACGACGGCAATCAAGTTTGGTCAGTGACGATCGACTTCACGACCGATATTGAAATGATCGGATTCGTGTTCACGGACCGCGGGAGTAACTGGGACAACAACTCGGGAAATGATTGGTCGCTGACTTTCCTGTCTTCGGGAACGGTTTCTTGGTGGACGCCGGAAAATCCCGAACCGGGTGATGACGTGACGGTTTATTACGACGTGGTGGCGGGTGCGCTGCCTAACAACTTAACGAGTGTGATCCTGCATTGGGGAATCAATGAGACCGGCCATGGAAACTGGCACCTTCCGCCGCAAGTGATGTGGCCCGCTGGAACGGTGCAGCAGGGATCGGTTTGCCGCACTCCTATGGTCAGTCAAGGCGGCGGCGTGTTCAGCGTCACGATACCGACCTTGGATTCGATTTATTCAATTCACTATGCGACTACAGACGGTACAAATTGGGACAGCAATAGCGGCCAAAACTGGAATATTTATATGGATGAACCGCCGGTCATACCGACGACTCACGTAATTTTTAGATTTGATCCGCGCTCGGCGTTTTCGCAATACAGCGGAACGGTAAACAGCGTGAATTTGGCGGGAACATTTAATGGATGGAGCACGTCGGCAACTCCGCTGACGAATATCGATCCATACGGCAATCGCTGGGGTGAAGTGGCGATTCCGGTAGGGGACGTAGAATATAAGTTTGTTATCAACGGAAACAACTGGCAGATCGATCCGGATAATCCTCGCAATGCACCGGGAGGATTCAACAACTCTCTATTGACGGTTGAGATGGATTCGCTGCCTCAAGTATATAATATTGCGCCGGGCGAAAACATGGTGTTCGACCTTGGCACGGAGCAGACAATCACGTGCAAAGTGCGCGGAGGAGACTTGGGACCGGGTATCGACGGTACGCCGTTTGTGCGCGTGAACAGTCAGGATCCGGGTGCGACGTACAACGCATCCACCGGCGAGCTTTCGATTCCGCTTCCGACGGACGCGATTTTGGCGCAAGTGATGATTATGCTCACCGACAGCGCGGGACGCACGAGAACGCGCTTTTTGGAATACGGATTTGTTGAAGGTGACGGGTATCTTGCGGTCGACGGTCGCGCGGATATGAACTACACGACCACAGAATCACTCGACTTGCGCGATTTCGGCATCTACGCGTTCGCCGACGGTGACTCGCTGGAAATTCGCCCGCGGTTTTACGACGCGCTGACGGAAAATACGATGGCGATCATCACGATCACCAACGAAGAAGGCAGTTACGGCGCGATAGACGGAATGGACGCGGAGTACGAAGTCGCAGGGCTCGCTTCCAGCGGCGTGATTATTCCTTTGCTGTCGCCGTCCAGTGCGAATTTTGATCCGGCGGTGCACAACCGGATTCACTACGGTTTGATTGGCGAAGAGTCTTTCCCGATTACGGTGGACGCTGCGAATTCGGCGTTTGATTGTTTTGTGGCTGTGCATGATTTGGAAGCGGCACTCGGGAACTACCAAACGGCATGGAAATTCACCTGCGTGAGCGTGAAGGCGGCGAGCGCGGCTGAAGGCTACGTGCACGAAGTCAGCGCGGCGGACGGGGGAAGCGACGAGGAAGGCGATCCCGATTTTTACGACGCTATTTTCTTCATGGCGAACGACGTGCAGTTCAAGAATTCGAAAAACTACGGCTTGACGCGGCGCACGACGTTTGACGCACCGGGCCGCGGGTTGGCTTCGATCGATCCGGATGACATCGGACCGGGCGTCGCGCATCCGGGACCGCTTTGTCAGATATTGACACGCGGCGCTCCGACGCGCGTGGCGAGCAAAACAATCAAGGGACGAGTCACGTCCGTGCTGCCGCTCACGAGCGCGTGGCTGATGCAGAACGACGTGATGCATCCGGTCTCGATGACGGGTGACAGTTTCTCGTTGGCTGTGACCTTGACCGAAGGCGACAATTTGTTCTCGCTGTTTGCGCGGGACGTTAATTCGGATACCGGACGCAGCGCGCAGATGAACTTCCCGCTGATCGTCGACCATGCGCCGAATCCGGTGATTGTCGTCAACATCGGCGGCGCTTCGATTCAGCTCAACGGCACGAGCTCAAACGATCCCCAAGGTGATCCTTTAACCTACAATTGGATTGTCGATCCGAACAATCCGGAAGTCGTGACTCTCGGCGATCCGACGAACAGCGTCGTGTCGTTCCCGATTCCGGCGACCTACGGCGAGTATTACTTTGACCTCGAGGTGACGGATACGGAAGAGAATACGACGCGCGCACGGACCTTTGTGCGGGTGAATGCGGACGGAGAAAGCGCGTTCTTGAACAACCAGTGCGCCGATTGGGTGGACAACGCCATCGTATATGAAATTTTCGTGCGCTCATTTTCGCAAGACGGCGATCTCGACGGCGTCACCGCGCAGATGGGACACATCGCCGAACTGGGCGTCAACACGATTTGGATGATGCCGATTTTCGAAGGACCGTCTGACCACGGCTACGAAATCACGAATTACTACGAGATCGAACAGGACTACGGCACGAAGGAAGATTTGCGCGAGCTTGTCGAAGCGGCGCACGCGAACGGTATTCGCGTGGTTCTGGATATGGTGATCAACCATACGGGCATCGGTCATCCATTCATGCAGGACGCGATTCGCTACGGACGCAACTCCTTTTACTGGGATTGGTACGACCGTGACGGCAGCGGAAACTACACCTACTATTACGATTGGTCGTCATTGCCAAATATCAATTTGGATAATCCGGAAACTGCGCGCTACTACATTGATATGTGCAAATACTGGATTGAGGAGTTTGACGTTGACGGCTACCGCTGCGACGTGGCTTGGGGACCGCTTCAGCGCACGCCGCAATTCTGGGTGGATTGGCGGCGCGAATTGAAGAAGATTAAGCCTGAGTGTTTCCTGTTGGCCGAAGCGTCGGCCTCCGACTTCACGATTTTGAACGACCGGTTCGACATGGCGTACGACTGGGCTTTGCATCACGAAGGCTCGGCTGGATTTTCGAACATGTTCCCGTCGATACCGAATTTCACAAACCTGACGGATTTGATTACGAACTACGGGTTCCCGTGGCCGGAGTACAAGAATCCGTTCCGGTTTATGGAGAACCACGATGAAGCGCGCTATATCTCGATTAAGACGCCGGCGCAAACGAAACTCGTATCGGAACTGCTGTTGAGCTTGCCGGGTGTGCCGATGCTTTATGCAGGTCAGGAGATCGGTGAATCATCGCAACGCGGGACCATCAATTGGAACAGCGATCCGAACAATTTGTATCAGCACTACTACCGTCTGACCAACGCGCGCAAACTGCTGCCTGCGATGCGGACGGGTGATTTTGATTTATTGACGACGGATCAGCCGGGTCCGTGCTACGCATTCGCGCGCACCGGCGAAGGCATGGATCCGGTGATCTTCCTTGGGAATTTCAGCTCCACGTCGCAGCTTGTGAATGTGAATCTGGACGCCGAGCTTTTGGGCATTCATCCGGATTCGACGTATTATGTTTCTGAGATTACGACCGCGCAGAGCTTCTCACGGTTGGGTTCTGAATTGACGACGATCTTTACGAGTCTTTCGTCTTACTCGGGTCGCGTGTGGGTGATTTCGGATTCCGTGATTACTACGGATGCGCCGAATCTGCCTGCGGTCCCAAAGTCCACTGAGCTGCTGGCTCCCTATCCGAACCCGTTCAATCCGGTGGTGACGGTGCCGTTTGAATTGGCGAAGGCTTCGCATGTGACCTTGCGCGTGTTTGACGTGTTGGGTCGCGAAACGGCGCGACTGGCCGACGACGTGATGCTGCCGGGACTCCACTCATTTACGTGGGACGGCTCAAACGTGTCGAGCGGAATTTATTTTGTGATGCTGCAAGCCGACGGCGTGGCGCGGACTAAGAAACTGGTGTTGATGAAATAGTGAACATCAGAGTGTCACTCGGCCGAGTTCTGTTGTGTCTTGCTGTGTCCGTTGTTGCGGCCACTGCGGGAGAGATTACGGTACAACGTGCGAACGATCTGAAACTGAGCACGATTCAAGGCAAATCGCGCCCCTTCCTGTTGGCTGATCGGAGCGGAACGTACCTGTATGGCGCAACGGGTGAAGATTGGGACGCGGGCTGGATGGGGCTTTGGGTGCGGCGGAATCGCGTGCTTGATCGACCAAAATTTGTCGATGCGAACGGCAAGATGCTTTCGCTCGAGGATGCGACTTGTGACGTCTATCCTTCAAACGTATTCTGGACGTGGCCAGAAAAGAAGGACCATTACGTAAACATCTTCTTTGAAGACACGCTGCTTGTCTATTCGGGCAGCAATGTGCGGGTCGAAGGCGGGACATGGATTCAAGAAGACCCGATGAAGGACGTCACGTACATCCAGTGGCCAAAACCGCTCATTTACTGGCAGATTGAAAAGAGTTCGATTCAATGCGGCGACTCCGAGATTGAGAAGATGACACTTTGGGCTCATGCTCAGCTTTTGAATTTGCTCGCCGAAAACGATTCCCTCCTCTACGCCGGAATCCCGTGGTTCAACGAAGGTTGGGGGCGCGATACATTTATTTCGCTGCCGGGTTTATTGGTGACGGGACACTACGACGCGGCGAAGAAATTGTTGATGAGATTTGCCGGATGGATCGACCGCGATCCGAATAGTCCGACTTACGGACGGATTCCGAATCGCGTGCGGCCCGGCGAGGAGATTGTCTATAACACTGCAGACGGCACGCCGTGGTGGATGCGCGAAGTGTATGAATACGGCGTCTACTCGGGCGACTATGCGCTGTGGGATACGTTGATGTCTGACAGCGGCGCGATGCGGATTGCACTCGATGCCGCAGTGGCGAAGAGCGACAGCTTTGGATTTTTGATGCACGGCGACGCGGATACGTGGATGGATGCCGTCGGCCCCGACGGCGCACACAGTCCGCGTGGCAACCGCGCGATTGAAATTCAAGCGCTACATTTTGCGGCCTTTGACAATGCCATGCGGATGACGCATAAGCCGAATCCGAAATGGAAGGAAACCGCCGAGAAGATTCGCAAGAATTTCTTGGCCGAGTATTTCGCGCCGTCGCAGGATCATTTTTATGACCGCTTGATGGCGGATGGCACGCCGGACACGACGATGCGTCCCAATCAGATGTTTGCATTCACCGCGCCGTACACGCCGCTGGTGCCGCCGCAGATTGAAGCGACGGTGACGAAGAAAATCGCGAGCGAATTGTTCTATGAACACGGTGTACTGAGTTTGAGTCCCGAGGATACGTGCTTTCATCCGTTTCATCAGGACTGGCACTATCCGAAGGACGACGCGTATCATCAGGGGATTGTGTGGGTGTGGAATTCCGGGCCAGCGAAATCGCTGTTGATTCGTGAAGGGCGCGGCGATCTCGCGCTGAAGATGATGGACTACGAAGCGTGGCACATGCGCGAACGCGGCATGGTGGGATCGCTGCCGGAGCTCTTTGACGCAGTGAAACGTCCCGGCGCGAAAGACATCGCGTGGTCGGGCACGAGTTCACAGGCGTGGAGTCTTGCGGAATTTTTGCGCGCGACGTATCAGGATTTTCTCGGCATTCGTCCAGTCGTGTTCGGGCGCGTTGATCCGTTTTGGCTGTTTGCGCCGCGCATTCCCGAATCGTGGGGACGCGTGGAGACGACGGTTAGTTGCAGCGGGACTCCGTTGCGCGTCATGATGCAGCAATTTACCGATTCGACGGTTGTTGAAGTAACTGCGCTCGAGACGCCGAAGTACGCACTTCCTGTAAAGTTTTTCGATGCAGCGCGCGGCATCACCGGCGAGATCAACACGACTGAACCCGTGCGCGTGGTCTATCGCATGAAAGACGGCTACATGCTCTACAACGACCAGCCCACGTCAGAGAAGATGCTGACGGGCTGGCCTTACGACAAGGGGCCGAAAGATTTGACGTTTGCGCCGCCGATTAAGAAACTCGACTTTGCATCGTTGAAAGATCCCGACTGGAAGATTTTGACGGGCAAGGATATTCATTGCGATATCGAGTATTCGCTGTTGATGAAACGTGCGGATGATCCCGAAGGCGATGACGGCGGTGACGGCGGCTACGAATATCCGACGGATGAGGATTTCCGCGACGGGATTCTTGATCTCAGGCAATTTGAAGTGCGTGACGCGAAGGACAGCTACTCTTTTTCGCTCACGTTTGACAGTTTGTGGCAGCCGGGCTGGCATCCTGAATACGGTTTTCAGTTGACGTATGCCGCGATTTGCTTGCATACGCCCACGGCAACGCGCACCGATGTACGCGCGAATTCCAATCTGACTCTCGAAACACCGTTTGATCGTGTTATATATGTAGGCGGCGGCGTGCGCGTGGAAGACGCCAATGGAAAAATCCTGGGTGAGTTCATTCCGCGCACGAATGACGATGCTTTCGGCGACGTGAACTCGAAAACGATTTCGTTTTGCCTGCCGAAATCGCTGTTTCCAAAAAAGACCGGCGAGTGGGATTGGACCGTGCTTGCGGGCGCGCAGGATGACCACGGCGGCGCGGGCATCGGCGAGTTTCGCGCGGTGAATGAGACGGCGGAACGTTGGAGCGGCGGCGGCAATACGCATCAAGGTTCGAATATCTACGACAGGCTGAGCACGCTCGGCCGATAAACTTTCTTGACTTCTTTGCAGACTATTATTCATGGCAAGCATTGAACTGCGGAATCTGAACAAACAATTCGGCAACGTAAAAGTGCTCCGCGATATCAGCTTTACGGTGCGCGAAGACGAGTTTGTTGTGCTCGTTGGACCGTCGGGCTGCGGCAAGTCCACGATTTTGCGATCGATTGCAGGATTGGAGACGCCGACGTCCGGCGAAATCTGGATTGGCGGAAAAAATATCACCGACGTGCATCCGCGCGACCGCGATATCGCCATGGTGTTTCAGAGTTATGCGCTCTATCCGCATTTAACGGTTTACGACAACATGGCATTCGGGCTGAAAATGCGGAAGGCGTCGGCGTCCGACATTGATCAGCGCGTCAAAGAGGCGGCATCGTTCTTTGAATTGGGCGATCTTTTGCACCGCAAACCCAAAGAGCTTTCGGGCGGACAGCGTCAGCGTGTGGCGCTGGGACGCGCGGTCGTGCGCAATCCCTCGGCGTTTTTGTTTGACGAGCCGCTTTCAAATCTCGACGCAAAGCTGCGAGCACACACGAGAACCGAAATTGCAAGGCTGCACAAGCGTTTGAAGACGGCGATGGTCTATGTGACCCACGATCAGATTGAGGCGATGACGCTCGGTGAAAGAATCGTCGTGCTCAAAGACGGCACTATCCAGCAGATTGACACGCCGCTGAACGTGTACCGCAAACCGTCGAACAAGTTTGTGGCGGGTTTCATCGGATCGCCGGCAATGAACTTCGTGCAAGGCGCGCGGGACGGCAAAGCCTTTCGCAGCGGAGCTCTGCGGTTTGATCTGCCGGATATCCTGAACGCGACGTGTCCCGAAAAGGTCACGCTGGGTTTGCGCCCCGAGCAGATTTCGATTGGCACAATCGGCAACGGGAAAGTCGGATTCGATTTGAACGTCGACGTCGTGGAGCCGATCGGGAATGAGCTATTGGTATACGGCAGGGTCGGCGAGCAGGAACTTATCGTGCGCTGCGATCCACGCACCGAAGTGCGGACGGATTCCCGCTTGCCTGTGTATTTTGATCCGATGGCAGTACACTATTTTGACACTTCCAGTGAAGAGTCTCTCGTTCGCGACTAACTTCTTGTCTTCGACATGCGCACACTTTTTGTTTTATTCTTTGTTGTTTTTGTTTCCGTGGCACAAGCGGGTAAACTTTACGTAAATATTATCTGGCACCAGCATCAGCCGCTGTATGTCAATCCTGAAACGGACCAGCTTTCCGGGCCGTGGGTGCGCACACATGCGACCAAGGATTATTGGGACATGGCGGAGCGGCAAGGACGGATGCCGGATGTGCATGCGACAATCAATTTGACATCGTCGCTGCTTGTGCAATTGCAAGAGTATTACGTTGCGCGCCTTGCACCCTATTTGTATAAGCACGAAGACGGACACCGCGCCATTGACGCCGACAAGTATTTCGCGAAATGGGGCGGCAAGACCGATCCGTGGATCGATTTGGCACTGAAACCAAGCGCAAGTTTCACGGAGGAAGACATCGCGAAGCTGATCAGCGAACCGTGGAACGCGTTTGGAATGTCTGAGATTCAAATGGCGCATTTCCCGGAATACGAGGCCCTCCGCGACAAAGCGCGCGCGCATCCGGAATCTTTGACCACTGACGACTATACGGCAATCAAGACGTGGTTCTTCCTTGCGCATTTCGATCCTCGGTACTTGGTGTCGTCGTATTCCGCAGGCAGTACGCTGCCTGATCTGGTCGAACGTCGTGACAACAAGTTTTACTTGAAGCATCCGCTAACGGAGCGAGACGCGAACCGCATGGTTGCCGAGGCCGTGTATCTGTGTACGCAAATCGTTCCGATACACAAGGCGATTCAAGATTCCGACTGGCTTCTGAACGAAGTGATCACGACTCCGTTCTATCATCCGATTTTGCCGCTCTTAATTGACACCGACATTGCCAAGGTATGTCAGCCCAAGAGCGAACTTCCCGAGCGATTCGCTTATCCGCAGGACGCTCATGCTCAGGTTATCAAAGGCATGGACTACTACGAAAAGCTGTTCGGCAAAATACCCAACGGCATGTGGCCCGCCGAAGGTTCGATTTCGGCGGATGCCGCGGCGGTCTTCCGCGAATACGGCGTGAAGTGGATTTGCGGTGACATGCATGTGCTGCAGCGCAGCAAGCCCGAAGGATTGGACGTCGCGAAACCCTACCGTTTGCGGACTCCGGCGGGTGACATTGCGATTGTGTTCCGCGAAACGACGCTTTCGGATCATATCGGCTTCACGTATCAGAAGATGGAGCCTGCGGAAGCCGTGAAACACTTCATGGGTGAAATCCGAAAGTACAAACCCGCTGAAGGTGACGACGACCGTTTGTTGACGGTGATTCTCGACGGTGAAAACGCGTGGGAGTGGTACGAAAAGGACAACTGGGACGGCAGCGAGTTTCTCGATGGGCTGTATCAGGAATTGTCGCGCGCCTATTTGAACGACGAGTTTACGTGCGTGACGCCGACGGAGTATTTTGACGGCAATCCCGCGCGCAAAGTGACTGCGCATCCGATTGAAGAGCTGACCGAGATCACCGAATTGTGGCCGGGGTCGTGGATTAACGCGAACTTTGACACGTGGATCGGCGAGCAGGAAGAGAACACCGCATGGGATTATTTGCTGCACACGCGGCAGGATTTGGAGAAGTCCGGTTTGCCGCAGCCTGATCCGCATGCAACGATGCCCGAAGATGCGCATGACGCCGCGGTCTATCGCGCCTACGAATCCATGTACGCGGCGGAAGGTTCGGATTGGTTTTGGTGGTACGGAGCCGATCAAGGTGCGCCGGGAGGAGACAGGCCGTTTGAAGAAGCCTTCTTCTCGCATTTGCGCGCCGTGTACAAGCACATGCGCGAGGCGGGAGTAGAAATTGAAACGCCGGAGTTTGAGCCGATTTTGAGTCAAGCGAAAATCTCGACGCAAGAAACGGGCGGCGTGATGCAGCGCGGCGGTGAAATACGCAGAGTTAGATTTGAGTGCGACGCAAACGGGATTGACATTCCGGAATCCATCTTCATCGTGGGGAATCTATCTTCAATCGGTGAATGGCAGCCAAACGTGATTCGCATGCGAGATGACGGTGCGGCGGGTGATCAGAAAGCCAAAGACGGCATTTGGTCTTTCGAAATCGAAGTGCCGCTGGGCACGGAAGTGCAGTACAAGTATACGAACTCCGGCGAAGCCGGGGTGTGGCAGCCGTCCGAAGAATTTTCACAATCAAACCGCGCCTTTACCGTTGAAGGAGCGCGCGACGAGGTGATTGTGCGCCATGACGTGTTTGGAGTGCGCGACTGACGTGAGAGTTTTAGCACTTCTTCTGACCGTATTGGCTGCGGGCTGCGCGAAACACGACGGAGTGACGCGCATTCAGCTCTGGCATCAGATGCAGCCGGACGACCGCGCCGTGCTTGAGCGCGTGATAGACGCTTATGACCAAAGAGACAGCACGGTTTTGGTCGAGGTTATTTACAAAGAGACCGAAGAACTGCGTTCCAACTATCAATCGGCCGCTCTTGCCGGCATGGGACCGGACTTGGTGTACGGCCCCTCCGATCAAGTTGGGCCATTGGCGACGATGCAGTTTGTGCGGCCCTTGGATGAGTATTTCAGCACCGACGAACTTGCCGGACTTGACGAGCGAGCCGTGGTCAAGTTTAAGGATCAAACGTACCAGCTTGCGGACCGCATCGGCAATCATTTGGCTTTGGTTTACAACAAATCTTTGATGCCTGTCCCGCCCGCGAACACGGACGAGCTGATTGCGATGGGTCAAGAGCTGACTAAGGATTTGAACGGCGACGGCGTGACTGACCAGTGGGGGCTCGTGTGGAATTTTACTGAGCCGTTTTTTTTCATTCCGTGGCTGTCGGGGTTTGGCGGATGGGTGCTGGACGACAACGCACATCCGACGCTAAACACACCTTCGGCAACCAACGCGTTTCGATTCGTACGTTCGCTGCGTGATCAATACAAGATGGTTCCGCCGGACTGCGACTACAATACCGCCGACGCACTATTCAAAGAAGGGCGCGCGGCGATGCTGATTAACGGTCCGTGGTCGTGGGCTGGGTACGGTACAGCCGGTATCGACTACGAAATCGCGCGAATTCCGCTGGTGACGTCGACGGGACTGTGGCCCGCGCCGATGGTGTCGCCGCTCGGCTATTCACTCAATGTAAACAGCGACGGCGAAGAACTTGCGGCGGCTGTGAAACTTCTCAAATATCTTTTGAGCGACAGCGTTCAGCAGCAGTTCGTCGAAGCGACTGGAATCATTCCGAGTTCGATAGTGGTTCGCGAAGACTCCACATATCTTTTGCGTCCGCACGTTGCGGAGAGTTTGTCGCAGTACGAAGTCGGACGGGCCATGCCGATCGTGCCCGAATTGCGCGCGGTGTGGGACGCGATGCGCGCGTCGTATCAATCGGTCTTGGGAGGATATTTGTCCCCTGAGGATGCCGCCGCGAAAATGCAGCATGACGCCGAACAAAAGATTCAGGAGATGAATGAATAGGGAACGCAACTTCGCGCTGTGGATGGTCGCGCCGGCCGCGATTGTGGTTGCGCTCGTCGTCGTCTGGCCGTTCATCTATAATGTGGTGCTCTCGTTCTCGAACATGAGTTTGCTGCATATTCACGATTGGGAATTGATCGGTCCGCGTCAGTACGAAAAGGTGTTTTCCGATCCGACCATATACATGGTTTTCGTGAAGACGTTGATTTGGACCGTCGTAAACGTGTTCTTTCACGTTACTATCGGCGTGGCGTTGGCCGTGATCCTGCACGAGAACGTACCGGGCAAGAGAATGTTTCGCACGCTCTTGATTCTGCCGTGGGCGATTCCGGCGGTGGTGACGGCGCTTACTTGGCGCGGGATGTTCCATTATGAATACGGCGCGGTGAATTTGATCTTGACCAAAGTATTTGCGCAGACGCCGATTCAGTGGCTGAACGATCCGGTCGGGACTTTTGCGGCGTGTATCATCACAAACGTGTGGCTGGGATTTCCGTTTATGATGGTCGTCGCGTTGGGTGGTTTGCAGAGTATTCCGCGGGAACTTTATGAAGCGGCGATGATTGACGGCGCATCGGCGTGGCAGAGATTCAGGACGATTACGCTGCCGATGCTGGTTCCTGTTTTGACGCCTGCCGTGATTTTGGGATTCGTGTGGACGTTCAATAAGGTTGATATTGTCTGGCTGGTCTCGAACGGCGGCGAGCCTGCCGATCAGACGCATATTTTGGTGTCGTACGTCTATCGCGCAGCATTCAATCTCTATCGCTATGGATACGCGGCGGCGGGATCGATGATTATTTTCCTGCTGCTGGTCGTGTTCTCAATGACGTTTATGAAAAGAATGCGGGCAAAGGAGGCGTAGACCATGCTGAAGAAGATTATTCTGGTTACGCTTTTGGTCGTCATCACGGTGGCAACGCTCTATCCGGTGTTGACCGTGATTACGGTGTCGCTGCGTCCGGCAGACCGGCTGCTTTCGACGTCGCTTGAAATTATTCCGGAAGACGCGACATTTCAGAACTACGTCGCTCTCTTCACCGAGCATCCGTTCGGTCGGTGGCTGTTCAACAGCACGATTGTCGCCGCGGCGGTGACGATTTTCGCGACGGCGCTGGCCTCAACTGCGGGTTATGCGTTTTCAAGATTCCGGTTTCCCGGCTACAAAGTGGGTATGAGTCTGTTGCTGATTACGCAGATGTTTCCGGCGACGATGCTTTTGCTTCCGCTGTTCTTGATGCTTGCGAAACTTGGACTCATCAATTCTTATATCGGGTTGATGGTGGTCTATTCGGCGACGGCGCTGCCGTTCACTGTTTGGCAGATGAAAGGATATTACGACACCATTCCCAAAGAGCTGGAAGAGGCCGCGATGCTCGACGGCGCGAACAGGTTCAAGACATTCTATTTGGTGATATTGCCTCTGGCTGCTCCGGCGCTGGTGATTACGGCGCTGTTCAGCTTTTTGACGGCATGGAGCGAATATGTGGTCGCGGCGCAGGTGTTGCTGACCGAAGAGATGTACACACTGCCGATTGGACTGAAGCAATTCCAATCGAGTATGTCAACCGAGTGGGGACTGTACGCGGCGGGATCGATCGTCGTGAGCGTTCCAGTGATATTGTTGTTTATGAAATTGTCAAAATGGTTGGTTTCAGGACTGACATTGGGAAGCGTGAAGGGATAGGATGAGCATGAAAAAGTACCTTTGGATTTTGCTGTTGGCGGTGGCAACCGCACAGGCGCGGATGCACGTTGACACGCCTTGGACGCTCGAACACTGGCTGGCGAAAGACGACATCAATGAAGTCGAACGCGGCGACGCGGATTTGTGCAATCTGTTTTACCGCGAAACGAACGACTCGCTCTTTTGCAAGACAACAGTGCGGGCGGATTGGACGGGCGACGTCGACGTTCGCTGGGACGTGACGGACAAAAACGGATTGACAGCGCGGCTTTCGAGCGCAGGAGTTTCGAGCACGCAAGTGTCCGAGCGGAATTACCGCGGCGTGTTGGAGTGGGCGATTGCGAAACCCACCGATTGGAGCGGTGCGCAGTTAATCAAGGCCGTCACCATCGTCGACAACGCGATTGTCGACGAAATAGACTACGACCGAGACCGCTATACTCCACTGGACGGATCTGTCGGCAACGGCGCGATGGTGCACCACGGGAATCAAGGATTGACTTATACCGACGTGTTTCGCGGATCCGACGGGACGAACGGTTTTGACGAAGTCATGGAATTGCATCAAGGCCGCAGCGCACCGGGGAATTTTCATCTTTCGGGAACATTGATCACGGCTGCCGATTGGTATGACCGTCCGTTCTTGACGTGGATGCAGCAGGGCATC
The DNA here is from genome assembly GCA_020637445.1 of Calditrichota bacterium. Taxonomy (NCBI): domain Bacteria; kingdom Pseudomonadati; phylum Calditrichota; species Calditrichota bacterium. The sequence continues at coordinate 47,901 of JACJVZ010000002.1, forward strand.
TCCGAAGGTTGGCTGGGAGTTTTGGGATCGGCTTACGCGCAGCATATCATGCCGTTCGTAACCGACAACATGAATAACTGGGCGGTGGAAACCGAACAGGATTTGATTAGCTACAAGCTCGGATATGACCCGCACGTCGCGTGGATTCCCGAGCGCGTGTGGTGCGCGTCGGGACATTATCCTGACGCGGGATTGGTGGATTCGTGGCTCGGCGACAACTGGACACAGCACGGAATCGACGCGGTGATTCTCGACGATTGGCCACACGTTTCCGGTTACAGCGACCGTAAAATTCATTGGATGAACAACGGCTCGGGAATTGTGCTGCGCGTGATTCCGATCGACGGAGACTTTACGGGCAATTGTCATTACAATCCGGGCGCGGCGATTGCGCAATTGCAAGGAACAGGACAGTATCAAATCGTCGTGTACGGAACGGACTGGGAAGCGGCCGCGGAAATGGCGGACTTCAATTGCCCGGACTGTTTGGAAAACTACTCGCAAGTTGTGAATTGGGCGATGGACAATTATCCAGCCGTCGAGTTGTGGAAACTTGACGAAGCGCTCAACAACGGAGATTTCGCAGGCAGCGGTATCGAAGTCGGCAACGGCACCTACGGTTTGATCGGCGGCGACCAAGGATACGGCGGCACGAACAATAGCTGGTACACGCATTGGGCGGGTTCGGCTTCGCTTTCGGATTATCATGCTCCGGCTTGGAACTACGGCACGATTTGGACGGACGTCTATAACTTCCTGCTGACTGTTCCGTCGAACAATCTTTCGGAGACCGCGTGGTACGTGTTGATGACGAATCTGCACGAGACGGCGTGGCACGACTATCTCGGCGGCCCAATTTCCGGCTGGCAGCACCGCTACAGCGCGCACATCAAGAATGCGCGCGTTTACGCCGAAGCGGCACGCTGGGCTGGAGGCCTATACGCGACGACTTGCGGCGCGTTCTTCTCGGATATCGATATTGACGGTGTGGACGAACTTATCATCCACAATGATCGCGTGATGGCGGTCTTCGAATCCATCGGCGGCCGCGCGCAATATGTGTTTGCAAAGGGTCCTGGCGCGGAGAATTTCTCCATCGTAGGCAGCGACAACACTTACTGGGCGGAGACGGACGGCGACTACGACGAGCCGAATTCGAACAACCATCAGGCTGCCTTCGCGGATGTGAGTCCGACGTACCGCAACGATCTCTACTCGATGTTTATCGACGAGAATACGAACTCGCATGCGCAGATTCGCATGAATTTCGGTTCTGTCGAGAAAACGATCGAAGTCACGCCGGGTACGCCGTACCTGAAGGCGACGTACGACGTAGGTAATCAGGATTGCTACATGCGTGCGGGATTTTCGCCGGATCTTCTGAGTATGATTTGGAATGCGGATATGGACCGTGTTTGGGATCCCGATCAAGAGTATTCGGGATTTCGCAATCCGAACACCGGAGCAACCGGCGCACTAATCCGCAACGACGGCGGAACGGATCACATTCTTGAGTTTTCGGGAACACTGCTGCGCGGAGACGAATTGCGCGGACACGGCCAATTTGCCTACTTGCTTTATGCGGGACCGACTTCGGCACCCGACGGCAACGGCCGCGTGGCGGAGCTTGACGCGCTGACGTCGCTTAGTCTGGATACTTTCGGTCCGCGCCTGAATGCGCAGGCGGCATTCGTGAACAACGCGACGATTGAGTTGACGTTCAGTGAAGCAGTGAACGAAGCTCTGGTCGAAAATATCGCGAACTGGTCACTGACCGGTTTTCCGACAGCGCACAATGTCACCGCGGCGGTGAGACAAGGCGATTGGACGAAGGTGCGTCTGACGGTCTCGCCCACGTTGTCCGGGGGTGAAAGCGGCACGGTGAATGTTATCAATGTCACGGACTTGAACGGCAATCTTATCGATCCGAATTTCGACGAAGCGGCACTCAGCGTGCCGAACGGGCTTACGCCACATACGATTGTGATCGACGGACTCGACGATTTCGATCTCGGCAATGAGTGTTTGGTCGTCGGAGCAGACACGCTGTTGGTGACTTGGGACGCGACGTATTTCTACATCGGCTACAAACCCAAAGATCTCGCGACGGGTGACTTGTTCGTGAACATCGACACCGATCAGACGACCAACTCCGGTGCGACGACGGATTCTTGGGGCCGCGTACAGTTTGCCAATCCGTTTAAGATCGAGTACCAAATTGCGATCGAAGGCGGTCCGGGCAATATGCAGATCAATCACTGGAACGGCGCGAGTTGGGACTATCTACAATTCGGTCAGCACGGCGGCGACAGTTACAACGGCTGGTCGGGGAATACGTTCACCGAGATGAAAATCCCGTGGAGCGATTTAGGAAATCCGGCGGCGTTCGCATTTTCCGTTCACATTACGCAAGAAGACAACCAGATGACGACGCGCGCGCTTCCGACGGGAAATCCGACCGGCAGTTTTGTGACGTTGTCTCAATTCTACCGGTTGTATCCGCCTTACGCTTCAGGTCCGATGCCGCTGATGGGCGTGCGCACAAAGAACATCGCGACGGGAGACATTGCAACTGTTCAGAATCTCACAATTGCCTGGCAGTCTGCACCGCATCTGCAATGGTCGGCGGTGTTGGGCGCACATACGTACGAAATCTACCGTGCCCAGACGTTTGAAGGAACGTATGATTTCATTGGCGAAACGTCCGACACATTCTATGATGACTTGTCCCCGCTGCCGGGAGTCAATGCGATCTACTATGTTCGCGCACGCGGAGGAATTTGAAACTATCGACTTTTCGATATACACACCATAAACCGATGAAACGGTAAAGGAGAAAAGATGAGAACTTTCCGCAGGATGTTAGTAGTGGCGCTGCTATGCGCCGCGGCGGCGGCATATGCCGTGCCGTCGTTTACTCCGATTATTGACGGAGTGAAAGACATCGGCTGGGGAATGACCCCCGATGAAAGCTCGACGTCGCAAGCACTTCCCACCGAGTTTAATCTCGACGGTGGATTGTATGTTACGGACGACGCCGAGTGGGTTTACTTCGGGTTTGACGCGGACAACGATCCGTGGGCGGATACCAAGAGCGTGCATGTTCACATTGTACTCGACGTTGGCAGCACGGCGGGCGGCGGTTTGTTCGCGGCGTGGGGCGCAAGCAACGTGGCCTACACCCTTCCGTTCCGTCCGGAGTACGACTTGGTGACTCAGTGGAACACGGACGACCAAAACATTTCGTTTACGGGTCTCAATACGTGGACGATCAACAACTGGGTGCAGCAGCCGGAAATCACGACGGACGCTGGCGGCGGCGGTCAGTGGACTGAGATTGCGATTCGAAAGAATCAGATCGGAACGCCCGGAATGGGCACTCAGCTGCACATCAGCATGTGGCTGCGTCCGACATGGGATACGCAGGGCGGCGTGGCTTGCTTGCCCGCCGACGCGATTTTCCCGAGTGACAACGGCGCCGTCGCGCACCCCCTGTCACAGCAGTTTGCCTACACGATTCAGACGGCGTTCGGCGACCAAGTTGCTCCGCGCTTGCTGTCCGCTCATCAGATTGACCGCCGCTCGGTGGAGCTTTTGTTCAATGAGCCGATGAATCTACAGTCGCTCAACAATTCTTCGCACTATGTTCCTTACGGCTGGCCATTCACCGGTTTCCGTTATACGACCAATTTGACTGCCGGAATCTGGAACTTCAGCAATTTCGTGGACGGCACGGAGTACAGTGTCGCGCTTACTTCGGGTATTACCGACGTGGCAGGAAATTCGATTGACACGGACTATGACTCCGTTGCGTGGACTTCCCCGCTCTATGCCGACGTGTTGTTCCGCGTGGAAGATCCGGGCATGACACATGACACAATTTACGTCAAAGGCTCGTTCAATTTCTATCGTGAATACGACGCGTCATGGCAAGGCGGCAACTACTTGCTGTACGACGACGGCACGAACGGCGACGTGACCGCCGGTGACCACGTGTTCTCGCGCAGGCTTGAGTTGGTTCCGAACGGCGGCACGCCTGAGTTCGAATGGGGTTGCGTTGACGAACAGGACAACTGGCTCGTTCAAGGCGCAAACCAGCATTTTGCGTTGACGGTTCCGGACGGCATGACCGTTACCTACGTGATTCCGAATCCGACGACCAGTGACGTGACTGTCACCTTCCGCGTAGACGTTGAGTGTTTGCTGGGCGTTGCCATCACCCCGGACAGCGTGACCGTGGCCGGTCCGTTCAACGGTTGGAGCGGCACATTGATGGCCGACGGCGACATGGATAACCAATACACAGTTGACGTGCTCTTCCCGGCTGGTTCCACGATTGATCAGGCTTTCAAATTCCGTTACCACGTCGGGGGCGAAACTTTCTGGGAAAACGTCGCGGACCGTCCGTTGACGTTGGATGACCAAGTGTCTACGATGGATGTCGGAAACATCTTCTGGGACGATTGGGTTTGCCCGCCGACGGAAGTTACCCTTGCAACAGACGGCACGGATTTGACTTTGCGTTGGAACGGCCCTGCCTTTGCAAACTTTGAAGTTTGGTCGCACACGTCTTCCGAAGACATTTTGGTAAACGGAACAATCTTGGGTACGACCGACACTCATACTTGGGTGACGCCGGTTGATTTGAATGCGAAGTACTTCCTGATTCGCGCATACAATCCGATCCCGTAAGAGTAGTTCCTAATTTCAATGACTGAGAAGAGAAGCCCTCGCGCGTGCGAGGGCTTCTTCTTTTACAAAAGAAAGCCCCGCTTGCCGAAGCAAGCGGGGCTTGTCAGTCTGCGGAAAGACTTGGTTATTCGTTCACGCCGGTGACAACGTAGAAGTACTTGTCAGCCGAAGCAAGAACGCCGCTATCCGTATAGGTGTTTCCAGCGATCGGAGTCGCGGTCAACAACGTTTGGAACGGATTGTTCAGATCGTTCGAACGGTACACATTGTAACCGGTCGCGCGATTGGCGGGCGACCAACGCAGCACGGCGTCGTTCGTCAACGCGTCACGAATCACCGTCAAGTCGGTAATCGGATCCGGCCATGCCGTCGGCTTGGTCAGAACTTCGATCATGAAACGACTCGGCGAAGCCAAAATAGGCTCACCTGTGATGTCGAGACGGCGCGTGTAGTTGTGGGTATCGGTCGTGTCTTGATCCGGAGTGACCAAGGCAAGCAAACCGGGCAGTCCTGATCCGTCCACTGAATCCAGAGCGCCGACTTCAACCCAGAAGTCGCCTTGAATTCTCTTCAGCTCAGGAACCATGCTCAGGTCAACTTCCCACCAACGATTCAGCAGCGAGTCGCCACCGAACGGAGAAATAGTCTCGTTGGTGTCGATTTCTTCTTCGTAGGTGTAGAGCAATGCACCCGGAGTGCGGTTGTCCGGACCTTGGCCGTAGAACTTGAGCTGGCAGCGAGCCGTACCGTCCGGCAGCGAATTGATGTCGGTCGGATCCCAATTCCACATCACCTGCACCGTGTTGATGTCCATCGTGTCTGCGTCGGCCGCAGGCACACCGGCTTCCGTCGGCGAGTAACGAACCAAGCGCGGATTCGACAGTACGACGTCGTAGTCGCGGTTGTGGTGGGCAAGTTCGTAGCAGCCAGCAGGCTGAACGTCAACCGCGAGGTTGAACAGTCCGTTCAACGGAGCATTGACCGGCGTGCGCGTTGTGTCATTCGAGTGATCTTGATCACCGGGGACGACCGCGACGACGCGGATTCTGTGCGAACCGGCAACTGCGGGCGTCCAAGTGATGCCCGAGATCGTCGCGAACTCGTTCGTGTTCAGAACGGTACCGCTGGCGATCTTCAAAGAGTCGGTGCCTTGATTCGTTCCGTCGGGCTTGGTGTAAAGCTGACGGTAGCGAAGGGTCGGGCCAATCGCGACGACGCCTTCGTTGATGAAGTCAAACTGCCAAGAGCGGGCGAGTCCAACCGTAACGGGGAACGGAACCACGATGTTGTCCGTCGCGCCGTCGGTGTTGTACGCGCGCGTTGCGATGACCATCGGATAGTCCACGTGCAAACCGGAACCAATACCGCCGTCATTGTTGCAGTCCGTTTGCAGACGGAACTCGAGGTAAATGTCATGTCCGCCCCACGGGGTCAGGTTGATGTTGCCCGAAACACCACCGGTCGAAAGACCGGACTCACGACGCACCCAACCCAAACCGGAGTCGCCAGCGTCGGGATGAACGTCCGAGTTGGCATATGCATAGTCATAGGCAATGCGAGTCCAAGTCACTCCACCGTCGTCGGAAACGTAAATTTCGTAAAGGTCATCGAGCGAGCCATCATCGTCGCCGTCGGAATCCAGCAAGTCACACCACACGTAATAGGCCATCTTGAGCTGCTGATACGCGAGGGGATCAGCACCCGGAAGGGACGTGTCGGGCAGGGAGATCAACGGTGAGCGAAGAGCATTGTTCAGACCGGCAATACCACGGTGCTCGGCATTCCACGAATACACTTGATCGGGAATACCCGTCATGCCTGTCGGAGCCGTGGAATCTTCGAAGTCCCACGTGTCGCCAATACCGCCGCCTTCGACCGCATAGGCCGTCCAGCCGCCGCCCGCAACACCGTCATTCGAAAGCAGAGTCGACGCAGCGTCGGAAACGCGGATCGAGTCTACAATCAAACCGTAGTACGACGAATCGTCTGCCGCGCTGAAGCCGGGATCCGAATAGAAGCTGTAGCGGAATTTCAAATCCGCTTGACCTGCATATGAGTTCAGGTTCGCAGTCAACACAGTGTACGCGGCTGCATAGGTGTCGCCGCCGTATGCCGGGATGCCGGTTCCGAGGCACCACTGCTCGCCAAAGGCGTAGGAGCTGGTTCCGGTGTAGGGAATCGACAAGCTCGCGCTGGGAACTACTGCCCACGTCGTGCCGCCATCCGTGGAAACTTGCAGGTTCCAGCCGTCCCACATGTCGTAGCCGACAGGTTCGCCGCCGGGCGATTCGACTTTCCAGCGAGCCTTGAAAGCCAAGGTCACGGGAGCCGAGGAGCCGCTCAAGTCAATCGACGGAGATTCGAGATGCTGCTGCCAAGCGTTGTTGTATCCACCGGGCGCCACGGCGTTGTCCGTCAAGTTGACGTCGCCGACCCACCAAGCGGGAGCGTTGGCGTCGCCGATTGGCACGTTGTCGACATGCCAATAAGCAGGCTGAGTAGCCGTCAAGTCGTAGTGAGTCCAGCCGTTGATCGTTTCCATGTCGTCAATGACGAACGTAGTGTCAAACGCATCCAACGAGCGGCCGTCGCGGCCCGAACGAAGTGCGTCAAACGGCAATTCAATTTCTTCATACGTATCGAATGCCGTTGATTGGGATACAGCGGGGGCTTTCACGGCGTTTACACCTGCATACGCCAATGCTGCAATTCCAATGATCAACGACAGTCGAAGAATAATTTTGCTGACCATACTTAGTCTCCGGAAAATGTTGAAAATCTTTCGGTTGGGACCCGGTGAACCAAAAGCGCACCGGAAATAAATACGGGCATGAGAGCGAATTCTCATGCCCGTATCTGGAAGTTCGTAAGACACCGGACGGATGGACCGCTGTTTGAATTAGCGGCCCATCCGTCACAGATTAGGTAAAACTACGGGACCAGAAACGGGCGATGAAGCTTACTTCATCAACACCATCTTCTGAGTCGCGGTGAAGCCGTTGACCGTCATCTTGTAGAGGTACATACCGCTGGCAAGACCGGAGGCATCAAATTCGACGGTGTGGTGGCCGGCTTCAACCGTGCCATTCACCAACGTCGCGACTTCACGTCCGTCCACACTGTAGACCTTCAGCTCAACGCTGCCGGCTTCGCGCACGGAATAGTCGATCGTGGTCGTCGGGTTGAACGGGTTGGGATAGTTCTGCATCAACGCGTACTCGGTAACGATACCGGCGCCCGTTTGCGGGGTCGCATACTGCGTCTGCGGATAGATGAACTGCGTGCCGTCATAGGCCACGGCAGTCAGCTGATAGGCATACTGCTCGCCGTTCTCGACATGGATGTCTTCGAACGTGTAGTTGTGGCCCGTCGGGCTGTCGCCAAGACCAACGACTTGAGCAAGTTCTTCGCCGTTACGGGCGATGATGTAATGATCAATGTCGCTTTCGGCATTCGTACGCCAGTTGAGCGTGACCTTGCCGTCGCCAGCGATGGCGGCGAAGCTGGAGATCTCAACGGCCAACGCGTTGTCGCCGTTGAACGTCACGTCCACCGGGCAGCAGCAGTTACGCGTGTCGATGTAGAGCGTGTAGGTGTCGGGGAACCAGCAGCCGAAGTCGTCCGCATCGCCATTGCCCGACCAGTTGTAACGCTGGAAGCCGCCGACGCCCGGATAAATGGGCTGACCGGCATCGAGGATACCGAAGCTGTCCAGCAACCAGGAACGAAGACGGAAGAAGTCCGTGCAGCTTTCCGACGGAGCAAGCGTGATCAAGAAGCAGGTCGGATCAGCAATCGACGTGAAGCGGAGAACCGCGTCGCCGCCACGGCCCGTGAAGGAGCCGGCTGCGCCGATAGCCACACGCTGGTCATAGTCGCTGCAGAACGAGCACAGGTCAACCGTGCCGCTCCACGACGGGGAGTCGATGATGATCGGATCGCTGTCGTCGTCACCAGGATAAGTGCGAACACACGCTTCACAAACTGAGGCTGCACAATCATAGCCAGCATCGCCGTTGGCCCAGAGGGACCACGGACCAACCGTCGCACCGCCGCAGCAGCTATAGTCGGTGTTGTTGTTCAGGAAGCAGTAGCCAACACCCAGATCGAAGTAACCCCACGTTGCACAGTCGGGGCCGGCAACGATATCCCAGAAGATACCCGGAGGCGTACCAACGCCGTCCCAACCGGTGAATTCAACTTCTACGAAGAAGGGGCCGTTGACACAAGCATCAACCGGAACGTTCACGATGACGATGCCATCGGTGCTGTCATAGTCAAACTGAGTCACCGAATAGGAACCCATACCGCCGGTACCCATCACGGAACCGTACGGGCCCTTGCACTGGGTCGGGATACCCGCGCTCGCGGCATCTTCCGGGCAACGGATATTCACGTTGAACGACACGGTGCTTTGGGCAGCCGTATCCGCGTCGTTGTTACCAAAAATCACGAGAGCAATGTCCACGGACGAAACGTGGAACGGATAGAACGGCGCGCTGCAATTGCCATCGCCGTCGGTTTCCGGATCGAGCCATTGATAGTAGGCATCGCCGGGATAGCCACCAAAGCTACCATAGATGTTGCCGGGGAATTTCGTCAGCGCACAGCTACCTGTACGGCTTGTGAAATCGGGCATCGTCGGGTTTTCAACCTTCATTTGCTCACGGGTGCGGCTCGGGAGCTGCTCTGCCGTAGCAAACGGCGCGATCACGAAGACCGCCAAGATACACAATATCAAAATCTTACGCATACCGGGACTCCTTAATTTTAGGAATTTTCCACCAAGATCGGTTCTTTTTTATCGCTATTCAAAGTTAGTCTTTCCCAGAGGCAGTATGTAAAATATAGTAAGACTACTTAATCGTCAAGGGAAGCTCACATCCTTCTAAAAAAAGTTGCAGGTTTTGTTATCGGGTGTTCAAGTGAATTTGAGCTTCTAACTTGTGGATTTGTGTAGAGTTTGCTTTAATAACCCACCCACCTTGATCAATTTTGTGTCAGAATCAGAGGCATAGCGTTTCCAATTGCTTCCCGGATTCTTCAATTCTTAAAAATAATGACCCACTCCTTAGCCTCAAAAGCACTTAGACTTAGGTCACTGAATACTCTGCAAATTCAAGCAGGATCATTCGTGTTGTATTGGATGCTGGCTCAACGGCGCGTTTCACACAACTTCGCGCTTGAGCGGGCCGTACAGTGGGCGGAACATCTTGGCTTGCCGCTGGTCATTTTGGAATCTCTCACGCTTGTCTATGAGTATGCGAGCCCAAGGCAGCACGTTTTCCTGCTGGAGGGGATGTTCGAGAACAAGAAGCGGTTATCTAAGAAGAACGTTCTTTACTATCCGTTTGTGGAGAGAATACCCGGTGAGCGCGGAGATCTGTTGCGCGCTCTGGCATCGCAGGCGGCCGTGGTCGTGGTCGATGAATTTCCGATGGCAATGCATCAAGACTTGGTCAACGAAGCCGCGAGCGAATTCACCTGCAAATTTGAAGCGGTGGATTCGTGCGGGCTGCTTCCATTGCGCGCGACGGAGGTGACCTATCCGACGGCGTTTGCGTTTCGCAGATATATGCAGCGCACGTTGCGTGAACATATTGACATATTTCCCAAAGCTGATCCGCTCGCAAGAGTGTCTTTGCCTGTTGCGACGATCGATGAGCGCATCACAGCACAGTGGCCGGTTGCCGATCCTGAAAAGTTGCTTGCCAATCAGAGTTGGATGAACGAACTTCCGCTGTTGCACGAGGTCACCCCTGTTGAAACAATTGGTGGAACATCGGCTGCGGAAAAACTGCTGCGAGAGTTTTTGGATCACAAACTTTCACACTATGCTGACGACCGCAATCAACCTGAGCAGGATTTTTCGAGTGGCTTGAGTCCCTACTTGCATTTCGGACAGATTTCTGTGCATCAGATTTTTTCGGAGCTTGCGAAGCGGGAGAATTGGTCGCCCGATAAACTTGCAGATAACGTCGCAGGCAAGAAGGAGGGCTGGTGGGGGATTGAGCGGAATGCCGAGAGTTTTCTCGATGAGTTGATTACTTGGCGGGAACTTGGCTACAACTTTACTCATCTGCGCGAGGATTACAAAGAGTTTTCGTCGCTGCCGCCGTGGGCTTTGAAGACACTGAACGAACATCGCAAAGACAAACGAAAGTGGACTTACTCGAAGGAAGAATTTGAAAACTCGGCGACGCATGATCCGCTCTGGAATGCGGCGCAGACTCAATTGCGGCGCGAGGGGAAAATCCACAACTATCTGAGGATGTTATGGGGCAAGAAGATTCTGGAATGGTCGGAGTCGCCGGAGGCTGCGCTGGAAATCATGATCGAACAGAACGACAAATGGGCGCTCGACGGACGCGATCCGAATTCTTACAGTGGGATTTTGTGGTGTCTGGGACGCTACGACCGTCCGTGGTTTCCCGAGCGCGAGATCTTCGGGCAAATCAGGTACATGAGCAGCGAGAACACCGCGCGCAAAGTGAAAGTGAAGAACTACATTGCGAAGTTCTCCGAATAGTGGGAGTAGATTGAAATGAAAAGAGCCGCGAGTGATCGCGGCTCCTTTTTGATTTCTGAAATGATGAAACTACTTCAACAAGATCATCTTCATGTCATTCTGATAGCTGCCCGCTTCGATGCGGCAGATGTATGTTCCCGACGCGACGTTGGCTCCCGAGTTGCTCGTGCCGTTCCACGAAACTACATGCGACCCAACCGACATTTGTTCATTGCCGATCAACGTATTGACTTCGCGACCCATGATATCGTAGACCCGCAATTGCACCTGCGAAGTCGCGGGCAAATCAAACCGAATCTGTGTCGTGCTATTGAACGGGTTGGGGTAGTTTTGGAGAAGAGAGAAATTTGTGATGATGTTAGGTTGACTGGGGACGTCAACATATTGAATGAAGTCCGTGACATTAACACCCGCAATCCCTGCCGTATCGAGTCCCTGGTAGCCAAAACTCCCAATTTGAATGCCGTGCTCTTCTTTCCATCTGAAGTAAGAATAGACCGTAGTGTCTGGCGTCTCGCCCGCAAACCACGACGCACCCCACGACTCTTCATATGTCCTGAGGACTTCGTAGCTGCCACTATCCGTCAGCACTGTCCCCCATCCGTCCACGACTGTTACCGTGCTATCCCACAGAAAGAGTGTAACTCCTGGAAGTATTTCCGCCGATGAGTGCGTGACGTTTATCGTTGCAGGTGATCCATAGACAAATGGCAGTGTCATTAACAATAGAGGTGGTTCGTAAATTAGAATCGATGGATCAAATCCTTCTTGAAAAAGGACTCCTCCTAGACTCTCATAGTGATCGCCTTGAAGCCTGCGGTAAAGCTCTGTCACCGTGCCGTCACTTGAAGTGTACCTTACACAAATCGTGCTTGTGGGAAATGTGCTCGAGTACTCCGTTGTTGCAGGATCAACATACTCCTCCGTAGTCATGCTGGGGCACTCATATCCGCGTAAGTCCCATAGTTGATTCTCACCTGGAAGATCGGGATCGACGGTAAGGCGCTCTGTGGAAGACCGTTTGTGTACAACCGTCCCAATCCCTGCAAGACTTGATGACGTAATCGTGATTTGCGCGGAGACAGTTGTCGAAAGTGCGAACAAAATTAGTAAGCCAAGGCCGGGAATGCTGCGCATGTGTGCCTCGAAAATATTTGGTGGTCAATAACTGCAAGATAGCGAAGTACAAAAAAAAATCAAGTTCCAGATGTGAAAGCGAACATGGTGCTGACTCGGGAGGAAACGTTGCGCCTTTATGTTTGCCCCCCCCTAGCCCACCCGGAAGACCGGGGGGGAATTTCAAACCCCCGGAAGACCGGGGGGGGAATCGGAATTACCAATTCTGCCAGAGCAGCGGCGTCTTCTTCCAGCCTGCCACATACGCCGAAACTTTCCAGACGCCGTAATGGTTGTTCTCGTCTTTGGGGCGCATGTTTTCGATTTTAATCGAGACATTTTGTTGGCCTTTTTGCATGACGTCCGTCGCGTCGATTTGATGCGGCAGGACGATGTCGCCCGGACACCAACCACTGCGCGAAAAATCCGATGACCACCAGCCGTTCGTCCAGCGCGCGCAATACGGATTGTATTGCCGCATTTTTTTGCAGTCGTCGCGCCACGGATGAAAGCGTTCGATGACGTGATCGTTGACGGAGATGACATTCGGCTTGGAAACGAATTCGTCTTCGTCGCGACCGTCGGTGCAATGGCCGGTGGAGGTGTAATAGATCACCGCATAGGCGAACGAATCAGGAATTACAATGTCCGTCGAAACTCCGGCGGGCATTTTTTCTTGCGTGAAGGAATCCTGATAATAAATCGGCGCGACGTAGTCGGGCATCTGCGCGGTACTGTCGGGCACATATTCGAGCGCGAAATCGAGTTCCCAACCGGGACTCACCCACGTGTCAATCGAGGCGCGAAACGTTTGCATTCCTTGCAGCACGGGCGCGAGTTGCGTCACGTCGGCTTCGTGCGAGGTCTCGCCGCCGAACGACGTGATAAACCGCAGCACTTCGAGTTCGAGCGAATCGGCGAGCAGTAGCCGCACATTTCCGCCGCGATCATAACGGTCGGCGACTTTGATTTCATCGACGGGAATTGGATGCAGCCAGAGTTTGGCCGTGATCCGCGTCGGCTGCGTGAGCTTGGGGAGTGTCACCTGTTTTTCGACGATGCGCCCATTGTCGAGCGCGACTTCGCCCGGATGCAGGTATTTTCCCGAACTGTCCGGCGAAAAATGCAGTGCCGCTCGGTCGAAGATGTTGATGGTTTGAGCAAACGAAACCTGTGCGAGCAATAGAAAAGAAAGGAGCAGTTTCATAGTGAATGCGAGGTGGTGGTTGGGTTCTTTTATGATACGGGAATCCGCCGTGAAAGGAAAGCCAAAACCGCCCGGCAAAACCCTGCGGAACAATCTGCCGTGACCTGTTTTGTTATATCTCGTAAGCTCCGTATTTTCAACATGAAAAAGTGTGAGTTTTGCTGGTATAGTCCTTGCTGAATGTTATACCACATTACTCCAATCCCAGAACTTTCGCCCAAAGGCACGGCCATGGCCACTCCGTCCGACTTCCGCAAATCCCCGTTTGACATCCTGAAGCAGCGCCGCGATGAACTATTCGCCGCGCGCCCCAACCGCACCAACGCCTATCTCGGGCTGACCGCCGAAATCCCTTCGGGGTTGGTCGAGCAGGTTCTGAAACACACCAAGAAAAATAGCCGCCTGCTTGTGATCGGCAACGGTCGCAGTGACGCTCTGAAAAAATTTGTCGAACAGGGTTTCGCCGTTAAGCTCATTGACTGGTCGCCACTTGCACTCGCGGCCACGGAAGACGTGCGCCGCACACTTACTCGCACCGACGCCGAAAAAATTAAAGCGCAGCTCATCGAAGGCTCAAAGCTCACCTGCGCGGATGGAAGCTGTGACGGTATCGTGCTGACGGGAATTTTATCTGAGCTTGCGCATCCGCTGCCGCTTTTGAAAGAGTGCTCGCGTGTTTTGTCCGACGGCGGAAGTTTGACCGTGTGTGTGCCGAACAACTTGGCGAGCTATCATTCCGAACATGCGACGTTGTGGACCGAAGAGACCTTGCGCGAGATGTTCACACTGCTGTTTGACTCGGTGACAATTTCTGCGCAGGGTGATTCGCTGTGCGTCTATGCATCCAACAAAGTGACCGTGAAGCATCCGGTGATTTTTGCAATGATGAACATTCGCAATGAAGATCGCTGGCTGCGCGACGTGCTCGATAGCAGCGCGACGATTTGCGACGGCATCATCGTCTACGACGACGGTTCGACCGACAAAACTCCGGAAATCTGTATGGTGCATCCTGCCGTCGTGGCCTATCAGCGCCGCGAAGAAACGCAAACCGACAAGGCGCGTGACAAGAATCGCATGTGGGAAATGGCGCTCGACTACAAGTTCGATTGGATGCTGGCAATCGACGGTGACGAACTCTTGGAACCGACCGCGCCGAATAGAATCCTTGATGAAATCAAGAAGTGTCCCAAGCACGTCACTCAGATCGATTTTGAGTTCCTGTATCTTTGGAACGACTACACGCACTATCGCACCGACGGGATTTACACGGGCATCTACCATCCGTGTCTGTTTCGTCCGACGACGCAGAAATGGACCGAACTTCAATTTCAGGCGACGGCGCATGCGGGAAATCTGCATTGCGAACGCGTGCCGCAAAACATCGCGGGCGACAGAATGCGCGCCGATATCAAAATCGAGCATCTCGGTTACATGTTTGCCGAAGACCGTCTGCGGAAATATCACTGGAACAAAAATAAAGACGTCAAACACGCGAACGAAGGCTACTACGAGCACCTGCTCGACCAGCCGCACATGACACTCGCGCCGTGGGACAGACGACCGAACAGCATACAACGCGGGAACACCAACGTGGAAAAACAGACGCTCAAGCCCGACTACTACTACGCAAATGCGCGCCGCAATTTGGCCGAACGTGTGCCGAAGGATGCGCGTGAAGTGCTCGACGTCGGCTGCGGCAACGGCGCGACCGGCAAACTCATTCAGCAGTTAACCGGCGCACGCGTCACGGGAATTGAAATTCATCCCGAAGTCGCCAAAGTCGCAAGGCAAGTGCTCGCCGACGTGCACGTTCTCGACGTGGAAGCCGATGAATTGCCATTTTCGCAAAAGCAGTTCGATTGTATTTTGTGCGGAGACGTGCTCGAGCATCTCATCGATCCGTGGAAGGCGCTGCAAAAACTCGTGTCGCATCTGAAACCCACGGGATGCTTAATCGTTAGTCTGCCGAACGTGCGAAATCTCGGCGTGATCGGCCAACTGCTCGAAGGATCGTGGAACTATCAGGAATACGGAATTCTCGACAGCACGCATCTGCGTTTCTTTGCCAAGAGCGATATGGAGAAATTGTTCGCGTCGGCGGGATTGCGCGCGGAGCTTGTGGAGACGGTGCGCGATCCGCTGTATGAAGGACAGGTGAAGAGCTTGCCAACGGAACCACTGACCTTAGATTTGGGCGGACTGGTTTTGCGCGACGTTTCACCGCAAGATTTCAACGAACTGACGGCGCAGCAGTTTATTTTCATGGCCAAACCCGACGCGAGTGTTTTGCCGAAGCAAAAACCTGTCGCGTCCGTCGTGATTCCGGTGTTCAACAACTTGAGTTACACGAAGGCGTGCTTAACGTCGCTGTTTAACACGAAAGAAGAGACTCCGTTCGAGATTATCGTCGTCGATGACGGTTCAACCGATGGCACGAAAGAGTATCTGGCTTCGCTCGGCAACAAAATCAACGTTGTCACACACGAGCAGAACTACGGCTTCGCGCGTTCCTGCAACGACGGCGCGCGCGCTTCGACCGGACAGCTTGTGGTATTCTTGAACAATGACACTGAAGTCACGCCGAACTGGCTCGACGCGATGGTTAAGGCCGTTTCTGAAGACCGCTCAATCGGCATCGTCGGGAATATGCAGATCTATCCTAACTCGAATACGATTCAGCAGGCCGGTATCGTGTGCGACGCGAACGCGACGGTGCATAGCATCTATAACAACCAGCTTGCGATTGACCATCCGGCGGTGAACAAGCCGCGCGCGTTTCAATTTATCGCGGGAAGCTGTCTGATGATTTGGCGGCAACTGTTCATGGAGGTCGGAGGTTTCGACGAAGCCTATGTTAATTCTTGCGAAGATATCGATCTGTGTATGAAGGTGACGCAAACCCGGCGCAAGGTTTGGTATTGTCCGGAAAGCAAAATCTACCACCACGAATCGAAAACCGTCAATGGACATAACAAAAGCGGCGCGAATTACCAGCGGCTGCTTTCACGCTGGAAAGACCTGATGCTCGACGACGCGGACAGCTATTATCTTGAAGACGGATTCATGCGGCTCGCGGACGGGCGCGTGGTACCTTTGGATAAACCGGAAGAGAACCGATCTATGACAACTGACACGCGCATTGCGCTCTTGACCACTTATCATCAGCGCTGCGGACTGGCAACTTATGCCGAAAAGCTGTGTGACGCGATGACCGACCTCGGTGAAACCGTTTTGGTTTTGGCCGAAAAGTCGACGGACCTAACGGCGGCGGACCTGCCGAATGTGATACGCTGCTGGACGCGCGAAACAGACGGCGGAAAAGACATTGTGCCGACGCTGCTGGCGAACAAGATTCAGGTTCTGCACATCAACCACGGCGGAATATTTCCGCTCGGAGGCTGGCTGCTTGACGTTGTCAAACAAGCGCGCGCGCACAACATTCGCATCGTAACGATGTTCCATACGACGGAAACGATTGACGAGACGCTTGGAGAAATTGCGCGCCACAGCGATGCGTGCCGCGTGCACCATCCGCAGAACGCGGTCGAGTTGGTTGCGCTGGGCGCGCCGCCGGATCGCGTGAAGGTTATGCCGCATCCCGTGCCGACGCCGGAGTTCACGGACCTTGCCGAGGCGAAGCTCGCACTCGAATGGGATCCCGCTCAGAAAGTGGTGGCCACGTTTGGCATGGTCGATCCGCACAAGGGGCTTCTGGAACTCATTGAGGCCATGCCCGCAATTCACGAGCACACGCAAGCCAAACTTTTGATCATGGGCGCGCCGCACCCCGCGAGTAAAACGGGCCGCGAGTATCTCGTGCAGTGCATGAATCGTGTGAATGAACTTAACATGCAGAATCAGATTAAGTTTCTGTCGGAGTTTGTTCCCGACAGAGAGATGATGGCAACTCTGCAGGCGTGCGACGTGATTGTGCTGAATCATCAAAGCATGCGTTTTGAGAGCTCCGGCTGCATGGCGCACGCGATAGCAAGCGGACGACCGACGGTGACATCGAGCTCGCCTGCGTTCGACGTGGCGCTTCCTGTGACCATGCGAGTAACGAAGGATTTTGATCTCGTGCAATCGATCGTCCGCGCGCTGCGCAATCCGTTTTTGGCGAGAATGCTGAAGGACGCGACGATTGAGTATGCTGAGGAAAATTGCTGGCTAAACGCGGCGGAGAGCTATTTGAGTTGCTACGAAGCCGTGCTCAGCACGGAGCCCGCGTGCACGACCGACCTCATGAAATTCTACGCGACGCATCCTGACGATATCTACACGGAACGTCTTCAGCGCGAACGCGTTCGCTGGCTGGCGGAGAAGAGCGCAGGAGCCGGAAGAATTCTGGAAGTCGGCCCGGCAAACGGCTACGTTATCAACTTCTGCAAGGGTCATGAGGCCGTCGATATCTATAGAGAGCGGATCGACGTCGCGCGCGCGCTGCGTCCGGGTATTACGTTCAGATTCGCGAACGTGACGAAAGGTCTACCGCAAGGCGACAAGAGTTTCGACATCGTCATGTCGCCGGAAATTTTCGAGCACGTCGAATGGGAAATGGCGGTTACCGCGCTGAAAGAGTGCATGCGCGTCGGCAAGCGCGTGTTGATCACGATTCCGAACGCGGACAAGCCGAACTATAACCCCGATCTCGTGCACAACCCCGAGCACCGTTGGCTGGTAACGAGACAACTGGTTGACGGTTGGCTGAAAGCCGCGGGTGCGATCGACTATGAACTGGACTGCTCGGACGAATTGGATTTCTATTTGATCGATATCAACAGCGAAGCAACGAGCGCAAACATCCGCGTTACGCCGCGCGCTGAAAAGCTGCCGCACTTCGTCGTGACGCCGGGACCGCGCATGACGGTTGCGATTGACGCGGAAATGCTCACGCACGATCATTTGCTTGCCAGTGACGCCGGCAGATATTTTCTCGAACTGCTGAACAACTTGCGCGAGGTGCGTCCCGAATGGACTATTCAGCTTGTCACGTCGCGTACAGACGTTTTGAAGCAAAAACTTGCCGCGGCGGGAGTCGCGGACGCGTATCACTTAACCGCGTGGCGGGAGTTGGCGCGTTCGGGTGCGCAGGCTTTGTTCGTGCCGAATCCTCATGCCGAACATGCCGCGGACTCTATGCGTGCGGCACGTGAAGCGGGGATGATCGTGACGTGCGCGATGAACGATCTGATTCCGTTGGCTTATCCGCAATTTTATTTGACGCACGACCCCATGGTGCGCGAACGCTACGTCGGATCACTGAACGCAATCAAGGAATACTGCGATATTTCCTATTGCTCGACTCAGGCGACGCTGCAGGAGATGCAAATTCGTTTGGGAACGCAGTTGAAGAATCTGCGCGTGATTCACGGCGGACCAACCTTGTCGAAGGAGCTCGCCGGAGCGAACTATGAGAACGTGGAGCTGCAAAAGTTGGCGAACGAACAAGCGCCGTTCTTCCTGCATACCGGCGAATTGGCGCCCGTGAAGAACCTGCGGACGATTTTGTTTGCGGTTGAAGAATTGCGCAAGACGGTCAATTCTGCAATCAAAATCGTGCTGGCTTGCAACCTGAACGAGAAGGCCGCGGAACAAATTCGCTCGGCCGTAACGCGTGACGGACTTGATCCGAGCATGATGGTGATTCCGATGAATCTTTCGGAAGCGGATTTGACAAAGCTGTATGTCGATACGGTCGCGTTTCTGAATCCGTCATTGATGGAAGGACTTTCGCTCTCGCTTGTGAATGCCATGTCATTGGGCACGCCGGTCATCGCTTCAAAGCAGCTTGCTCAAGAAGAAACTTGCGGCGACGCGGCGGTTTATGTAAAAGCCGAGAATTCACAGAAACTTGCCGCGGCGGCAAAGGATATATTGTTGAATCCCGAACGCCGGCACGAACTCTCACAAGCGTCACTTGCCGAAGCGCGCAAGTTTGATTGGCGCAGATCCGCAGAAAAGCTGGCAGTGTACTTGACCGAACAGATTGTCAAAACAGACCGTAAACCTTCTCACACGATGTCCAAGCAGTTTGCATAGACGAAACTGCAACCAAATAGAACGGGCGAGCCGCGAGGGTCGCCCGTTTTGTTTTCGATTGATTTTGAACGGAGAGAGCCGTATCTTTTGCCGTGCTTAGACGACGGGTACACTTACACCATCGAGGTGGCAAATGAACATTGCGTTGATTGCGCACGACGCAAAAAAATCCGATATGGCCGAATGGGCCGATTACAATAGACTCACACTGAGCGAACATTCGCTCTACGCGACGGGAACGACGGGCGAAGTCGTGTCCAATGCGACCGGACTTCTCATTCATCGAATGCGGAGCGGGCCACTTGGCGGAGACCAGCAAATCGGTGCCATGATCGCGGAAGGCAAGGTGGACGTGCTGATATTTTTTTGGGACCCGATGGATACGCATCCGCACGATCCGGACGTCAAGGCACTTCTGCGGTTGTCTGTCTTGTATGACATTCCAACAGCGTGCAATAAGCGTACGGCGGACTTTTTGATCTCGTCCCTGCTTTGGCATCAACTGGGTGATCAAGGCGGCATAAATTAGGAGCTGCGAGTCGAAAAGGGCTTGAAGTTCGTGAGGTAATGTTATATATTGTTGAGACTTGGCTCAAGGTCAGCCATACGAAATCAGGCAATTGAGGTGTCTTATGCGTAAAATTATGAATTTGTTTGTTTTAACCTTGGTTCTGGTGCCGCTGATCGCTTCGGCGCAATTCAGAGCACTGGGCTTGGAAGGTTACTTGGGTGCCGGTATCGCGATGCCGACGAATGAGTCTGACGGCGCCGAAATGGGTCTGAAAGTTCGTTATAGTATGGCATATCCGATCGCCGATCCGCTGCAGGTTGAGTTGGGAATCGCTTTCGCCCGTCTGCGTGCCGATCAGTATTCCGCGGAGATTCTGCCGGTAGATTTGCGCGCGAGGTTTGCGCCGTTTCACCAGGAAAAATGGTTTCCGTTTGTCTATGCGGGAATCGGAATGCTGCACCACGACGTTTCGGACGTGCCGGACATGGCCGACCCAAGCGCCAAGATTGACGGCTGGAACGCAGTTGTGCCCTTCGGACTCGGCGTGCAGTATCATATCGACGAGTTTTTGTCGTTCGATTTGCACGGCGGTTACAATATGATTATGTCGGACGAAGTAAATCCGATTAACGACGGCTCGAACGACGCGTACATGAATGTCCTGGCAGGTTTGCGCGTGCATCGCGGCAACCCGAATAAGGATACGGACGGAGACGGCATTCCCGACCGCGAAGAACGTAAGCTGGGAACCGATCCGAAGAATCCCGACACCGACGGTGACGGGCTTTCCGACGGTGACGAATATTTCACCCACAAGACCGATCCGCTCAACCCCGATACGGATGGCGACGGCTTGATCGACGGTTCGGAAATCATGACGCACAAAACGGATCCATTGAAGATGGATACGGACGGCGACGGACTGTCTGATGGCGATGAAGTTAACGTGCACATGACCAATCCGACCATGAAGGATACGGACGGCGACGGCTTGGACGACGGAGCAGAGGTCAACGAATACAAGACCGATCCGAACAACAAGGATACGGACGGTGACCAGTTGACCGACGGTTCGGAGGTCTTGACGCACAAGACCAATCCGCTCGACAAAGACACCGACAAGGGCAGTGTGGAAGACGGCGTCGAGGTGAATCGCGGTGACAATCCGCTGAATCCGGAAGACGACGTCGAGAAGCTGGTCGTGACGGAAGTCGGCCAAGCGATTACGCTCGAAGGTATTGTGTTCGAAACGTCAAAGGCTGACATTAAGCCGGAATCCGAAGAGATTTTGATGAAGGCTTACAATACGTTGAAACTCAATCCGGATCTCGAAGTTGAAATTCAAGGTCACACAGACAGCCGCGGCGCAAAGGCTTACAACCAGCGTTTGTCGCAGCAGCGCGCAGATGCCGTGAAGGCATGGCTGGTGGCGAAGGGAATCGACGCCGGTCGCATGACGACGAAGGGCTTCGGTCCGGACAAGCCGATTGGTGACAATGCGACTGAAGAAGGACGTCAGAAGAACCGCCGCATCGATTTCGTGCGTACCAAGTAGGTGCGTGGTGCTTGCTAAGCACTTTTTGCGCTGACGCAGGCGCTTGAAATTTTGCGACCCACTCGTTATGAGTGGGTCGCTTTGTTTTGTTGATTTGATTTGTAATATTCTTCACGCAGAGTTCATACGTCAAGATAGATGCGATTGGGCACAAAAGCGCGGATTTGGTTTTCGATTGTCGTGTTTTGAGTTTGTTTTCTATTGCAATTCCTCGCATCTGAGAGTATTTTGACAACATTCGTAGTAACGACGATATAAGAGGCTCGTTTATGCTTAAGGATATATGTGTCTATGCCATGGCGTTGCTCTTGGTTTTGAGCACTTTGGGTTCAGTTGCCAGATCGCAGGGCGACTTGCAGAGTGACGCCAATTCACTTCAAGTTTTGTCTGCGTCTTCGGTAACTGCTCAAGTTGGCAATCGGGAAGGTAGAAATCCCCTCGATCAAGGCGCGGATGGCTGTCCCGCCACTGTTATCTCCAGTTTACCCTATAGTGACACAGGAAGTACCGTCGGCAGATTTAACAATTGGAACAGCGCAGGGAATTGTGCCGGAGGCGGTGGAAGCAGCAATGCTCCAGACGTCATTTATCGTTACGATTCTCCACCTGGCGGAGTGAATGTCATCATCTCAACGTGCGGCTCCTCTTTCAATACGTTGCTGGAAATACGAACGGGCGGATCTTGCCCTGGAAGTGTGCAGAATGCCTGCGCGGATGCCGGATGCGCGGGTGATGCCGAGCTAAGAGTTTCTCTTCCGCCTTCCACGACGATATATATCATTGTTGATGGCTACGGAACGGAATCGGGCGATTACGTTCTGGAAGTCCGTGAAATGTGCGATGTGGTGATGCAGCAGGGAGACTTGATCGAGTGTGCTGAGGCAGTGGACAGCACAAACGCACAGTTGGATTGTAACGGAGGTCCGTGCAATGCAGTATTTGGAGGCACCCCCAGCTACACACAGATTGAGTGCGGACAAACGTACTTTGCGCGAGCGTTTACATACACACGCGGCGGTGTTCCGTACAGCGACACGGATTGGTATCGATTCAGCATTGCTGAACGCAGCGCAGTGTTGATTACAGTTGAAGCTGAATTTCCGACTCTTGTCACCGCCGGAAACGAACTGGCGGCATGCGCTGACCACTCATTGGGTGAACTGGGATATACTTGCGAAAGCTACTCTCTGCAGGCACTGAACACCCCGCCGGGCAACTATGAGTTTACAATCCGCCCGCAGGACGGAGCGGGCATTCCCACGGCGCTTGACTACCGTGTGTCACTCATGTGCGTTCCGATCGGTGACTGCGTAGCCGACGGCGTCCTATTCGCTCCCGGATCATTCTCCGGGGACACAGAAGGTGCGGGAGACGATTGCCTACTTGAACCGTCGGAAGATCAAACAGTTATCATAAACATTCCGTGGGACGGAGCTTGGGACATATCATTGTGCGAGCTTCCATCAGATTGGGCACCGAGAATTTACTTGACTTCCACATGCTGCGTAGAATCTTACGATGACATCATCGATGCGCGCAGTACAGGTTGTGTTCCACTTTCTTACAGACCGCGCATAGAGTGTGTTTACTTGGAAGCCGGAAACTACTTCGTGAATATTGAGGGAGATTGGATTGAATTCACTTCGGGGCCCTATGTATTGGAGGTTGAATCGTGCGAGGGTTGCATCATTCACAATAATCTTTTTGCGCCGGGGTCGATTACAGGTAACACGTGTGGAGCGGGAGTGAATTGTTCTCTCACATGGAACACCTCAGATGACAACATAGTTCGCATTACGGTCTGGGAGGAAGATGATTGGACGTTTGAGGTAGTTCCTGAGGGCAATTGGTTGCCGCGCGCCAGTCTAATGGGTGGTTGCTGCGCAGATCAAATCGCGGTGAGTCTAAATGGATCTATATACTGCGAAGCACTTCAACCTGGGACTTTCTATCTTCAGATTGAGGGCCGCGATGCGGAGGATTGCGGAGCATATACACTAAATGTATTTAAATGCAGGACGCGCTGCTGCTACGGTGAGGAGTATTTGTCGTGCGTGGACACCACCCAAACGGCATGCGTGGCAATGGGAGGAATATGTGACTTCGATCGCACTTGCGCCGAAAGCCCGTGTTTGCCTGTTCATTTGTGTCCGGATAATTCAGTCGCGGGCCAAGTACCTTTGGCGAGTGACGGATTCACGTGGGTCCTGCGAGAGAGCAACGTGGACGGCGATCAAGTGCACTTTGAGGATTTTGATGGCGTGTTCGAGCCAATTGCTCACGTAACTTTTTGGGGATTCAATAGGCCATGTGTCGAAAACCCAATGCCTTTCGTAGTAGAGATTCTTGATACTTCTTATTCGGTTGTAGCATCATATTCTGATACACTCGTTGGAATTGCAGTTGAGTCGTATGATATTGGAGATTTGTTCGAATACAACATGGTTCTCAACCCGCCTTTGATGCTTAGCGAGGGATGGGTTGGAGTTGCGGGCGCAGGAGATCCTGACTGCGATTTCTACTGGATGCGGTCAGGAACGGGCGACAATTTGGAACTAGTGCGGCTGGATGATGGGACGTATGTTGTTGAATTTGGGAAACTGGCTTATTGCTTGGGAGGGTGCGTTCCCGCGGACAGTGTGTCCATTCAATACAACGGAGGCACCAGCTTTACGCTCGGATTTTGGGCGCCGCTTGACGGCGAGTACAAATTCCACTTTACTTCCTCGCCTGTCGGCGTTTTTCCTGCGGATTTCTCCGTGGCAGGAAGTCAAGTCGTTACTTCGGGACATCACGAGTTCAGCTTCAACGCAGGCTCTGATTTTCAAAGGTGGGTGGTCGTAACTAACTGCGAATGACTTAGGTTTTCAGAATGAAAAGCGGCCCGCTCTTTGGAGCGGGCCGCTTCTGTTTTGCTAGTCTGCGCGCGGGCGGAATGTCTTCCGCCCCTACTCCTCTGCGAGCAAGCGTCTTTCACCTTCGAGCGCGCGGATACCGGAGACGTCCTGTACGACTTCCAGTGACCCGCGGTACTTTCCGTCTTTGTCACGAATCGCAAAGTAGCGGATGTGGACAAACATTTCGTTGAACGGAATCCAAAATTCGGCGACGTCCCTGCGGCCCGTGCGGAAATCGGATAGAATTTTGTTCACAAGATGCACGCTCTTCGGTGGATGACAGTTTTGGACTTTGCGGCCGATAGCATCGGGCGTGCGCGCGAAAATCTTATGCTTCTGATTCGAGTAGTAGCGCACGGTGTCGTTTTCGTCGACGTAAGAAAGTTCGACCGGAAGATTTGTCAGAAGCAGATTGACTTGCTCGAGTGTTAACGCGCCGACGTCCATGTTGAGCAGGCCGTCACTTGCTTTGGTGACGGGTGCACCTGAAACACCGGCGTGCTTCCACTCGCTGCCCGGACTGTAGGCTTCCATGTAGCCGATTTCGGATTCGGCTTTCTTGATCGCGATCCAATCCTCTTCTGAAAGCAGCTTCATTGCCGTGGGAAGAAGAATCGATTCTTCTTTTTGAATCATCATGAGAATCGCATTCAACACGGGCGGAAGATTGGCCGCGACAAAGTCTGTGTCTTGGGCTTTGCAGGCCTCGCGCACGGCCTTCAAGTGCGCGCGAATGTCGTCGTGCGTGGCCCACATGACGGTCGAAGGTCCGGTAAATCCGTAGCGCTCTAAGTATGAGAAGATCTGATGCTCTTTTCGCAAATAGTGCTTGTCGATTTCGCCAAGTTTGTCGAGATAGGTGACGAGTTCTTTCCACGCTTCGGGGTTAGCCGTCGGCGTCGGAGCGTTGTTGGCCGCTTCCATGATAGCTTTGACGTGCGAAACCGCCAATTCGATCAAACGGTTCTCCGACATGAACGTGTGCACCGGATGACCCGAAGGCACGTCTATCGCCACTTTTTCCAAAGTTGGGTTGACGACTTGCAGATGCACGTCGCACATATGCTTGATGTCCGAAACCGGAACTCCTTCTTTGATCAGATATTGCTCCATCTCGGCGATTTCGCCGGGTGCAGATTGCCGGACGAGCAATGCAAAATCGCGCTGCGCTTCCGCCAGCGTTCCTCCGGCGTGGAGTTTTTTCATGATCTGACGAAACGCATCGAGTCGTTCTTGACTAACCGTTTGTGTGAATGCTCCGTCGATAATCAGCGTACGGCCCGTGTGTTGCTGCACCGCTCCGGCGATGAATTGCATCATCGCATCGACGGTTACGCCGCCGCGCATCGACGCCATCTCAAGCGTGGCTTGCGACGCATTCAGTTTGCGCTGTTCGGGATCCTGTAAGGCGCGATAGTGCGGATTGAATCTCCCCAGTTCTTCGATCAAGAAGGGAAAGGCTTCAATCAGATTGCCAACGATTGTTTGGGGAGTTAGTCTGTAAATGGGTTCTGCTGCCATATGAGAGTGCTTGATATGTCTAATGTTTAGCGCGCAACTCCGCCGCGCGTTCCTTGATCTCTTGCAGGTCCCGCTGCATTTCGCTCCAGCCGTACCACAGCGCGTAATCAGGATTCGCGTGGAATGTTCCTTGGAACGTGCGCATTCTGTGTTCGAGGAACATCACGAACAATGTTTGCTCGATGACGGACGGCGCGTCGTGGAAGGTCAGGAGATCGGGGAAGTTATTGGCGTAGTTGGACGGTTTGGGAATGATGTTGTCTTGATAGAGATCTGCGATGATGCGAATCGCTTCGGCCATCAGGTGATCGGCATTCTTAATCATGTCGTCGCCTTTGGCGAGCTCGCCCTTTGCCCACGTTTTCGCGTGACACTGCGAACAAGTTTCGGTCATCTTGTTGCGCTCGCGGTCGAAATCTTCCTGCGTCAAGCGCGCGATGTCGGCAGCTTTGACGGCGTCGAGACGGCCTGTAGGTTGACCGGAGGGATCCAAAACTCCGAGCGCTTGTAGAATCGTCACACGGTCCGCTGTCCACTGCGAATCTTCGGGCATCGGGAGTCTGACGGCCAAGAAACCCCATGCGGTGCGAACTTCGTGATTGCCGTTTTGCATGTGGCAATCCTGACAGGTCGGCGCGGACGCGGACTCCGGTAATATACCCATTTGTTTTAATCCGTGCCGGACTCCGTGCTTCGACGAAGAGTACATCTCCCACTGCGGGTGATCAAAGCCCATGTGGCAAGTCTGGCAGGCTTGCGGCTGGCGCGCTTCTTCAACGGAGAAGGTGTGGCGAGTGTGACAGGCGTCGCATGAGGCATTGCCGTGGCCGCCGTACTCTTCGTTCAATTTCTTGACTTCATCGTCACTCTTCAAGCCAATCTTGTGGCAGGCGCCGCAGCCTTTCATGCCGTCAATTAGGCTCATCGGCTGCCAGTGAATCGTGGGCATGGCGTTTTGGGCGGCCCAAGCCATCGCGTGTTTGCCTTTGCTGAATTGCGCGACTTGATCTTCGTGGCATTCGTTGCAGGTTTGCGGAGTCGGCAGCTTGGCCAATCGGTAGTTATCGGCTGCATTGTGCGCAGAACCGTGGCAATCTTCGCAAGAAATCCCGTTTTCGGCGTGTTTGGAGAGCTGCCAGTCTGCCACTACACCGGGCGAGCTTTCGCTGTGGCAAGCAATACAGGCTTTGGACTGTGCCTGCGCAGACAGAGCGAATGTGAAGATAACTAAAAGTAAATAGATAGCTTTCATCGGTACACCTGTGAAAATGGTACAATAATGGAAAAATGGATTAATTTCTCCAAAATTTAGTGAAAAGTTTCACATTCCGCAAGTGAGAATGTCACCGTCATGCGGCAACATTCTACGCTACGGTACGGTCACGACGATTGCACGGCACATTTCCTTCCCAATCTTTCTGTAGCTGTGCGGAAGGCTGCCATCAAAATGGGCGCTGTCGCCTGCTTCGAGCTGCACGATTTCTCCGTCCACGTCAATTTCGAGGGCACCGCTTTCAAGATAAATGAACTCCGTGCCGACGTGCGAGTGCATAGCCACGGGCCCCTCGGAAACATCGTTGAATAATGCCAAGTATGAGCTGGACTTACGGTCATTGGCTGGATAGTCGAGGCATTGAAAACGGTAGACGACGCTTTTTCCTTCCAACTTCTCCTCGAGCTCCATGCGTTCTTTCGCGCGAGTAACTTGAATGTTCTTGTGAAGCGCGGGGTCCATGAAGAAGTGATCTAGCCCGACGGAGAAGACCATTGCGATTCGTGAAAGGGTCTGCAAGGTCGGAATTACGTGGTTGTTCTCGAGCTTCGAGAGCATCGCTGCGGATAGGCCGGTGTGCTTTCCCAATTCGACTAAACCCATGCTTTTCTTGAGTCTAAGCCTGCGAATTTTCTCTCCGAAAGCATATTGAGATAGGTAGCGGGTCAGAGTATCCATCTCGGAGGAGTTTCGTTTGTCGCGGTTGGGAAGCCTGTTAGACATGATGGTCTGGATTTCCTGAATATAAATGACAGTAAAATGTGTTTTAATGTAGGTTACATCACTGTAAAAGTCAAGACGTCTGGCTCCATGTTGTAAATTGCCTGCCGTACTTTTACTATGTGTTAAGTTCTTTTATTTTTTTACGCTTGAAGAGCCCGGTTCTTTTGCCTATCTTCAAGAGTTGAATAGTATGATGCACACTCCTCAAACGAGTGAAGGACAAATTTGGCGATGAAGATTACGTTTCACGGAGCAGCCGGTGGAGTTACCGGATCGAAGCACCTGATCGAAGCAGGCGGAAAACGTGTGTTGTTGGACTGCGGGATGTTTCAAGGCCGCCGCAAGGAGGCTTTGGAACTGAACTGGGGAATGAGTGAAGAACTTTCACATGTAGACGCTGTGATTTTGTCGCACGCGCACTTGGACCACTGCGGACTCTTGCCGCTGTTGGTCAACCGCGGCTACAAGGGAAGAATCTTCTCGACGGCGGCCACGCGTGACATCACTGAGTTTATTCTCAAGGATAGCGCAAACATTCAGGAACATGACACGAGGTGGTTTCGCAAAGAAAAGATCGAACTGAGCGAGCCGTCTCAACCGCTTTATGAATCGGATGACATACCGGGGACAATGAGCGCGTTTCGCGAGGTGCCGTTTGCGAACCACGGTTCTAAGTGGCACACTGTGATTCCGGGTGTTAGACTGAAGTTTTATCAAGCCGGACATATTTTAGGTTCGGCGTGGATGATGCTTGAATTCGACGGTGAGAACGGACCGGAACGGCTGGCCTTTTCAGGTGACTTGGGGAGGTTTCACACGCCGCTCTTGAAAGACCCGATGTACTCCGACGAAGAGTGTCCGGTACTTCTGCTCGAATCGACCTACGGCAACCGCGAACACAAACCGCGCGAACTGGCCTATGAAAAACTGAAGAATGCCATCATTCGCGCCACGGACCGCAAAGGCAAAGTTGTGATTCCGTCGTTTGCTCTGGGAAGAACGCAGGAGCTGATTTATGTCTTGCACCGGATGCACGACGCCGGTACGATTCCCGACATTCCAATTTACATCGACAGTCCGCTGGGAATCAACATGACGGACGTTTACCGGAGTCACCGGGACCAATACGATATTGAGTCGAAGAAAGACTTCCCCGATCCGGGCGACTATCCGTTGGTCGACGAGCGAATTCGGTATACGCGAAGCGTGCGCGAATCGATGCAGCTTAACGACAAGAAAGGGCCGTTTGTCGTTATCGCATCCTCGGGAATGATGGAAGGCGGCCGCATCCGGCACCATTTGCGGCATACCATCAGCCACAAAGAAAACATCATTCTGATCATCGGCTATCAGGCTGAATATACGCTGGGACGCAGATTGGTCGAGCACGAACCGCAGGTGAGATTGTTCAACGATTGGTACGACGTGAACGCCGAAGTCTTGACTCTCAATGAATTCAGCGCGCACGCAGATGCCAAGGAACTGCACGCGTTTGCGGACAACCTGACCGGAGTCAAGAAGATATTCCTCGTGCATGGCGAACATGAACAGGCGTCTGCGTTGCGCGACCGGTTGCTCTATGGCAATGACCAATTGAGCGTGACGATACCTCAGAAAGGTGACAGCGTCAAATTATAGCGACCGTTGCACCTCGCGCCGTGAGTCAGTATATTGTGTCGTGACAGAACTTGATTGTTAGTAAATTGTTAGCGAGACTCACGTGTATATCTATTTAGTTCGTCACGCCATTGCCGTTGAACACGGCACACCCGGTTACAAAGATTCGGACCGGCCCTTGACCGAAGAGGGCATCGAACGAATGCAGAAGGCCGCACGCGGCTTGGCGCATTTCATTGACCCACCGGACTTGATCGTTTCAAGTCCTTACTTGAGAGCCAAGCAGACGGCCGAAATTCTCGCGGTTGCATTGCAGTCGCGGGACGGGATTACGGAGTGGCCGATGCTGACTCCCGCTTCCGCGCCAACAGGCGTGTTTGCCAATTTGAACGAAAACAGCTCAACGACCAACTCCGTGATGCTCGTGGGACACGAGCCGCACATTTCCCGCTTGACCGCGTTGCTTCTGGGAACGAAGTCCGACGCCATCCGCTTCAAGAAGGGAGCCGTGTGTGCTCTGGAATGTCCTGCCCATCTTGTTCCCGGCTGCGCGGAG
The DNA here is from genome assembly GCA_020637445.1 of Calditrichota bacterium. Taxonomy (NCBI): domain Bacteria; kingdom Pseudomonadati; phylum Calditrichota; species Calditrichota bacterium. The sequence continues at coordinate 78,140 of JACJVZ010000002.1, forward strand.
CTGCAGTGGTTTTTGACTCCCAAACAACTTCGACGACTTGCATGAACAGACAATTTGACCAACCTCACCCCTACCCCGGCAAGCTGATTATCGTCGAAGGCATTGACGGCTCAGGCAAATCGACTCAATTGCAGCTATTGCACCGCTGGCTGGAAGGCATGGACCGCCGCGTGTTCTTCACGGAGTGGAATTCTTCGCGTCTGGTCAACGACGCGATCAAGCGCGGCAAGAAAAAGAACTTGTTGACGCCGATGACGTTCAGCGTGCTGCATGCGACCGACTTCGCAGACCGGCTGGCGCATTTGATTATTCCGCCGCTCAAGGCAGGGATGATCGTTTGCGCGGACAGATATATTTATACGGCGTTCAGCCGCGACGTGGTGCGCGGCGTTGACCGTGATTGGGTGCGCGATCTGTACGGGTTTTCGGTGAGGCCGGACATTGCGATGTATTTCCGCGTCCCGATTGAAGTCTCGCTTAATCGAATTTTGAGCGGCAGGCCGCAACTCAAGTTTCACGAAGCGGGTATGGATTTGGGCCTCAGCGACGACCCGGTCGAAAGTTTCAAGATTTTCCAAACGAGAATTTTGAACGAATACGATTTGATTGCCGAAGAGTACGGATTGACCGTCATGGACGCGACTTTGCCGATTACGAAGCAACAAGAGATTTTCCGCAAGGTGGTCACGGAGAATCTGGATGCGTACACAGCGAGACCGATTACTCGCACGAAAAAGAAGAAGGCCGCCAATGTCTGAACCACGTTATTTTCACGGAAACGGGCAGCCGTATCTGAAGCCCGGAGATCTTTCGGGAAAGCTCATCGTTATCGAAGGCACGGACGGTGTGGGACGCTCCACGCAGATCGCGGAGATCCGGCAATGGCTGGAGATGAATGGATACGGCGTGGTGACGACTGGATTATCACGCTCCGCGCTTTTGACCAAGACGATCGATCAAGCAAAAGCCGGACACACGCTCAACGTGTACACATATTGCCTTTTGTATGTGGCGGACTTCGCGGACCGACTTGAACACGAAATTATTCCGGCTCTGCGCGCAGGGTTCGTCGTGATCGCGGACCGTTATATTTACACTCTAATTGCGCGCGCAATCGTGCGCGGCGCCGACCCGGATTGGATTCGCCACGTGCTCGGATTTGCGCTGCAGCCGGACGCGGTTTTCTATTTGAAGATCAGTCTCGAAAATCTCGTGCCGCGCGTGATCAATAGCGAGCGGTTATATGAACATTATTGGGTGGAAGACTCGCCCGAAGGTCTCGACTATTGGGAATCGGGCATGGACCTTCGACTCGGCGAAGATTTTTACGACAGTTTTCTCGAATATCAACGCCGGAAAATGACCGCACTCGACGCGATGGCGAAGGACTATGACTTCACCATTTTGCCTGCGTCACGCGGATTTAATCAGGTAAGCAGACTTCTGAAACAAGGCTTTATGCGCGTACTAAACGGTGAGCACGAAACGGCCTGATCGCATCGCCGCTATCGATATCGGCACAAATTCCATCCATCTTGTTGTCGCGAGAGTGATCAAAGAGACGGGCGGCTTTGAAGTGCTTGACCACGACAAGGACATGGTGCGCTTGGGTGCCGGTATTGGGCCGAACGGCGAGTTGACCGACAAGGCGATCGACAAAGCACTGTTTGCCATTAGGAAATTTCAGGCGAGATCAAAAGCCTCCGGCGCGTCGCTGCGAATCGTGGCAACGAGCGCGGTGCGTGAAGCAACAAACCGCGACTATTTTTTGGAACGCGCACGGCAGGAGCTGGGCGATTCGATTGAAGTGGTGTCGGGATTCGAAGAAGCACGACTGACGTATCTGGCCGTGCGCAAAGCTGTCGACACCGGTTTGCGTTCGACACTGATGATCGACATCGGTGGCGGAAGCACGGAGTTCGTGGTCGGTTACGGCGACGACATCGTGTACGACGACAGCTTGAAGCTCGGAGCGGTACGATTGACGACGCAGTTTTTTCCAAACGGAAAAACTGACTCGAAGTCCGTCGCGGAATGCAGGAAGTTTTGCACACTAAGTCTGGCGCCCGTGAGACGCAGCGTCGCGCAGGAAAAGATCGACTGGGTGGTGGGCAGCAGCGGCACAATTCAGTGCATGGGCAGAATGGCCATGCACGCGCGCGGCGAGCAGCCGAACGGACGGCTCAACAGAATTACTTTTACCGCCGCCGAGCTGCGCGACAACGTCGAACGAATATTGTCCGCGAAAAATACCGAAGGCCGCGCCAAACTCAAAGGCGTTGACGACGGCCGTGCGGACGTCATTCCGGCGGGCGCACTGCTCTTGGAATCCATATTCAACGACTTGAACATTCCTTCGATGACGATATCTGAGTATTCGATCCGCGAAGGAATTTTGTTTGATACGATTGCAAGGTCGTACCAACTCAAGGATTTTCTGTCGCACGAAGGTCAGAGGTTCCGCAGCGTGATGCATTTGGCGAAACGGCTTAACTTCGAGCAGACTCACGCCGAGCACGTCACGATGCTTGCGCTCTCAATTTTTGACCAGACCCGCGATCTGCATAAGCTCGGTGAAATTGAGCGGGAGCTGCTTGAGGCCGCGGCGCTTTTGCACGACGTGGGACTGTTCGTGGCACACTCTGCGCACCACAAGCATTCGTACTATCTGATCCGCAATTCTCAGATACTGGGATTCGCGGACTACGAACAGCAGATCGTTGCGCACGTTGCCCGCTACCACCGCAAATCTCCACCGCGCAAGAGCCATCTCGATTTCATGAGTTTGCCCGCATCGTATCAATCACTGGTCAGCAAACTGGCGGGAATTCTGCGCATCGCGGACGGGCTGGACCGCACGCATGCTTCGACTGTGCGCGACGTGGACGTGCGGTTCAATGCCGATGAAGTTACGTTCTCGCTGATTCCGAACGGCAAACGTTCACTGGAATATTCGATGTGGGGCGCGGAACGCAAACGTGACATGTTTGAGGCGGCATTCAACCGCCGCGCAGTGTTTGTGCCCGCATTGGAAACTGTTACGCTTTAGAATTTCTGCGGACTTTGAATAAGAAAAGCCCCCGCTCGTATGAGCGGGGGCTTTTGCTTATCTATGTTTTACTGAATTACTTCAGCAGAACAATCTTCTGAACGGCATTGAAGCTGCCCGCGGACATTCTGACGAGGTACATACCCGTCGGCAGATTGTCAGCCGTGAACAGGACGCGGTGGCTTCCCGCCGCCATGACCTGATTCACCGGACGGGCGACTTCCTGACCGGTCACGTTGTAAAGCACGATCTGCACGAGCGATTCGTTCGGCACGTCGAAGCTCAAGGCCGTCGTCGCGTTGAACGGATTCGGATAGCTCGCGTTCAGTGCGAACTCAGTCGGAATCTGATTGACGTCGTCGACCGCCGTGGCCATCGTGATCGTCACCGGAATCACGTAAGGACTGCCGTTGTCGTTGTGAGTAACGGTCACTTCCGCCGTGTAGTCACCCGGTTCAAACGTCTCAGTGGCGCCGGTGATCGTGATGACCGCCGTTTCGTTCGGCATCACCACGCTGCTGGCCGGGTTCGCCGTCAGCCACGTTTGATTCGTGGTGATGGAATAGACCACTTCACACTGACCGCCGGGATTCGTGATTTCAAACGAGATCGCCGATTCTTCGCCGATCAACGTGTACATGTTCAGCGAGCTTGAGCTAAAGGTCGCATTCGGCTGCTCCATGTTCCAGCTGCGCGTGGTGGAAACACCGTCTTCCACAACTACATCTTCCCAGACGTGGTCGCAGTAGCCCTGCTTGTGCACGCGCACCGTATAGGTACCCGGCTCAAGACCAAGCTCGTAGTTGCCTTGCACATCCGTAAAGGCGATTTCGCCCGGAGCTTCGTCCGCGGTTACTTCCGCGCCTTCGATCGGGAAGTTCGTCTGATCTTCACGAATCAAACCGGACACCGAACCCGACGGGCCTGCCCAGAAGGCGATGGCCGAATTGGTGGTCGGAAGGAAAGCGCCCGTGCCATTGTAGCAAATCTGAATGGCGTTGGTGCTGGTTTCGTCTTCAACACCCACGGTGCAAGACTGGTTGCCGTACGTGCCTTCTTCAGTCATGCTGTCGTAATTGAAGTAGATACCGCCGCTGGCTTCGAGAATGATCTGGAATGTGTATACTTCCGTGTTGACGCCGATGTGCGGAGCATTGATCCAGCTCATGATGAAGCGGTTATTGGCAACATCTTGATAGACATAATACTCGCCACCCGCCGGCGGATAGAGGTCGTCCCAGAACGGATACAGCGCCGCGTGCGGCTCAAACTCGTCAGGGAGTTCGACGTTGAAATATTCACCGAACGTTCCGGGAATAAATGCGGCCCAACCATTCGAGCACATCGAAATCTGAGTGTAGGTCTGTCCGTAGTATTCGAACGAGAATCCGAGATCAAACGGACCGGCAATCTGGTCGTCGCTCGAAATACCTGCGGGAGTACCAACGGCCGAAATATCCACCCAGTCATTGTCCACGACTTCCCACGGCGACTGCACGGCGGCAATCACGCCTTCCGACTGCTCGGAAACGTTGGGAACTTCGTCGATCGCGGACACTGTCCACGTATAGAAGAAGTCGTTTTCCGGCGGAGTGTCCGCATACGTGGTGACGCCTGCGGCGGTCGTGCCGACCTGCGTGCCGTCACGATAGATGCGGAAGCCCGCGAGATCGACGAGATTCGTGCCGTCGGCATTGGTCGACGGAGCCACCCAAGCCAAGGCCATTTGGTTGCTGCCCAACGGGTTGGCTACCAGTCCGGTTGGTGCTGCGGGTTCCATGTTGCACATGGCAGTAATCGTCGGCGTCGCTGCGGATTCGGAACCGTCATCATAAATTGCCGTCACGTGGTATTGGTACGGTGTATTCTCGACGCGATTCAGATCAGTATAGGTCAATACGTTGAATGCAACTTGAGCAATCTGCGTGTTGCCGCGATAGACACGGTAGTTGGTCACGTCGTCCAGCGAACGGCCGTCTCTGCGCGACTCGTCATTGTTCGTGACCGTCCTGTGCATCGAAGGTCTGCTGTTCTCGGGATTCGGAGCACGACGCACGAACTGGGTGTTCGCATGACGCTTGGATTCCTTGGATTGCTCGCTTTTGGCTTGCACGCCCTTAGCCGAAGCGGTTGCCTTTTCGTCAACTGTAGTATTGAAGAAGTTCGCGGAAACCGGCAGGATGCTCTCGCTGCCGTTCGTTGAAACATCCGTACGTGTGATTCTCGTCGGAGTCGGGCTCAGTTCCATTTCACCGGCGGTGAAGTCACCAATGGCGAATGCACGAATACAAAGCACTTGCGTGAAGCCAAAGTCAGCGATGTCATCCCAAGGACCGGTGTTAGCGGTCGTCGCGAAGAACGTACTCGTCTGCTCTGCGGCACAGAAGTCCATACCGATGTCGACACGCTGAGCGGTAACCTGACGAATACCAATGAAGAACGAACTGCCAACATTTACGGGGTCGGTCAGTTCAACGTCCTGCCAAGCCAGCGGATCGGTAATCGTCCAATCCGTGACGCCCAGCGGCGTGAAGGTCGGCAAGCCAGTGCCGTCGTCTTCAAACACACCCATCTGCACTTGGCAGCCGGGCGCAGAACTCGGCCAATGGCGAGTCTTAACACGCGTGATCGTAGCGGGGCCATTGGCCTCGTAGTGAGCAACAAACCAACCAAACGGGAATTCACCGTTGAAACCGAGTCCGTCTTCGACGCAAGTCGGATCAACGTCTACGCTGTCGTAGCTGATTTCAAATTCAGGCGGCGTGCCGGGGGCAAACCAACTGAGGACGATGCGGTCATCAAAGTTGCCATTGGCGGAAAGACCCGTCGGCGGCAAACTGCCGTACAAGAGAGTGATTTGACCTGTCAAATCCGATTCCACCGGAGTGGAAACGTCGTTGTCCCGAGCGGAGATTGCGTATTCGTAAATTCCTGCCGTCGACAATGTCTGCGTAAACGGAGATGCTGTCGGCGAACCTTGCAGCACCCAGTCGTCTTCGCCTTGCAGTCTGCGATAAACAGGATAGACGTCCACCAGCGGATCGGTCGAAGCCGTCCACGTCAACTCGACGTTACCCGTGGCGCTTTCGACGCTGCCTTCGAGGTTCTGCGGAACAGGAGGATCGAGGCGGACCAACGTCATGTCGATGCCCGTCGCGCCTGCATCCGTAAGCGTGAAGTCATTCATCGCATCGTGATAGCCCGCAAGCGTGGCCACGACACGGCGATTGCCGACGAGGACGTTCGGGAACGTATAGGTTCCATCCGCTGCCGGATTGGTCGTGGGACTGCCGATACCGTTCATCTGAAGATTTACGGCCGTCATTGCACCCGCGCCGCCATCCAGCGTCACGGTTCCGGACACCGGAGCAAACTCGGGTTCGCCAAAGCCCCACAGGGTCAAGTCGTCCACATAGAAACCGGGATATTGAACCGATGCGTCTGAACCGAAGCTCAAACGAATAACCGGCGTCGTACCTACGTAGGCACCGAGGTTGACAACGTAGTATTGCCACGTGTTCTGACCATGTCCGGTCCAGCCGACTTCGCTCGGTACACAAGCATTGCCGGTATAGAACGCGTCTTCGTCATAGGCCGGAGTAACGTCTGTTACAACTTCCCACGTCGCGCCGCCGTCCGTGCTAACCTTGACATTCATGCCGTCAAAGAATGACTCGCAATCGCGCCACATCCAGAACTCAAGCGTTGCAGCGTCCGAGCCAACTGTCAATTGCTGATCAATATCGAGATTGTAGCAAGCGCTGTTTTCGTAGTTTGCAGTCAGGAGGGTTCCCCAGCAGTTTGTACCGCTGTGAGCCGCACCCGGTCCGTTGGTCGGCGCTCCCCACTCCCAACCAATGTCGGAAATGAGATCACCGTTGTCCGTTTCAAAATCCGAGAAATAGGACGGGTTGCCCACGACCACCGTAACGCTGGTCGCAGCACCTGTGAACACATGCGACAACGCGCGCACATTGAATGTGTAGTTGCCGCTCATCAGGCCCGTCACATTGAAGGTTTCAACGCCGCCATTAACCGTTCCAGCCAGCGTACCGGTTCCAGCAGGACCAACCCAAACTTCGACGGAGGTAACAATCGCCGTTCCGCCTTGATTATCCAGAGTAGGATCATCCCAGCTAATCACGACATTGTTTGCGCCGGGAGTACCAGACACGTTAGCCGGAGCGACAGCAACCGGAACAACGGCCAAGGCAGAAGCGCCGCAGAATTGCGGGCTGCACGAACGCACATAGTAGCTGCGCAGAGCATCCGTGGGAGCAATATCCGTATAGGTCGTGGCGGCTCCGCCAAGCGTGGCCAACAATTCAGTCGGAGACGTATTGCCGCGCCAAACTTCGACGTGGTCCGGTGTAACGGGGTTGCCGTTTGTGTCCATGGTCGGATTCACCCAGTTCAGGACTACGCCGCCAGCGGTATTTGCCAGAGTCAGGCCAGTCGGTGCGGTAGGCACACCGTCAGGCTGAGAAATCAAAATCGAAGATTCGCTAACCGGAAGCGTACCCGCACCGTTGAAGCAAACTTGCAACGCTTCAGTACCACCCGCATTCTCGAGACCAACCGTGCAAGTCGTATTGCCGTACGTGCCGCCAACCGCTATCGTCTGGTAGTTGTATTGAACGTTGCCGTTTTCATACAGCACGATTTGGAATGTGTACGTTTCTGTCGTTGATCCAATGTGCGGAACATCAATCCAGCTCATGATAAAGCGATCGTTCGCCGTGTCTGAGTAGTAGTAAAACGTCCCGCCCGAAGGGGGATAGAGGTCATCCCAAAACGGATACAGAGCATTGTTCGGCTCCGCCGTCGCGGGAATCGCCGCATTCGTGTAGGTGGCTACGGTCGAAGTGAAAGATGCCCAGCCGTTCGAGCACATACGGACCGAAGTAAACGTCTGATCGAAGAGCGGGAATGCGAAACCCAGATCAAACGGTCCAACGTTGTGATCGTCGTTCGCGATGCCTGCGTCCGTTCCGACGCCCGTGATGTCGATCCATTCATAGTCAACTGTTGCAAACTGGTATTCGTCCAGAGGATTTCGCGGATCTCTTGTCATAGCCGAGGGGGTTTCCTGCGGCTGCAAAATTTGACTGCCGAACAATCCTTCTGCTTTGATCGCCATGTGCTGTTCGTCTTCCGTCAGCGCCTGGCCATTTGCAACCTTGTCTTTCAAGCGGACAACGTCCGCTTCCGTCACGGCAAACACGCTCGTGACTGAGACTATCAACGCGGCAACCGCCAATAGCCCTTTCAAATACATATTGCGGTGAATCATGCTTTCTGCTCCTTGATGCTGCTTTATTCCCAAGGCAATTTACCTAAAGTACCGGAATCGCTCAAAATTGTCAATCATTTACCTCATTTTTTTCATCTTGTTGGCGGGCTGGAATTTGTGGCTCTGAAGGGACAAAATCACCTAATTGTTCGTTAACGCTCTAACTTGTCAATTTCTAACCTATATATAATATGAACATAAGATTGGTGGCTGGTTGGCTGGTTGGGACTAAATATGAGCACTATTCGTGATTTAATCTTCGTTTACGTTTTTTTGAATTTGGTGAAATCCTCCTTTCAGAATTTGGGACTCCAACTGAAAAGAAAAAGCCGCGAAAATCGCGGCTTTTTTCGTGAGGCAGGTCGGTGAGCAAGTTACGAATTGGCGCGGAATTGCAGTGCCGCCACCTTTTCGCCAACACAGCGGCCTTGCGCAAGACCGTTGTCAATCGCCGCGCGGAAGTGAATTCCACCGTAGAGACGGGAGATTCCGGCTTCATCTGCAGCGGTGCTGAAATCCACAAAGCTGCGAGCGGGCAGACCCATGTCGTCATGCGTGTGATCCGTAAAGGCCACCACGCCAAGGAAATCCTGCAAGACGTACGAAGCCGCACCGCTCTGAACAGAGTGACCCGAGGTGTACTCGGGGAACGGCGGAGTTGAAACCGGCGGCAGCCAGTCCGCGTTACCCATCATACGCACGCAGGTCACCGGGCGGATCAGATCGTATTCGTACTTCGATTCCCAGCACACGGTGAAGGCATCAGCCTGAGAAATTCCCAAGCGGGCAAGCGCTTCAACGACCTTGGCGAGGTCATAGCTATTCGCCGCGGAAACCTGCTTCAGAATCGACACCCAATGTCCCGGAGGAGTCGCCGTCGCGCCTGGATTGTCCGCCCAGAAATTTGCAATGGCGACCATATCGTCCGTACCGTTCACACATGCATTATAGCATTCGTCAACTTCTGCGCGGAACTGCGTACCTTCTTCAAGGCTAAAAGCAGGCGGCGGACCGGGTTCGCATTCCGTGGAAATATCGTCCATCAAGAAGTGGCGCATTTCGCCCCAGCACGGCAGTAAAGCGGGAGCAAAAGCCGGTGGAGTCGGTTCCCAATGTCCAGCCAATCCGGTCGGCTCATAGTTCGTGCAATTGGTCGAGGCCACCGAGTAATTGTCACCTGCAATCCACGCGATGACCGCCGTGGCAACGGAAGCACCGTAATTTTCCGAGCGCGTTAGCACTTCGGCATCCACGGTTGCCGCATATTGCGCATGAAGCTCGTCGCGCTTGGCGTTGATCGCATCGACGGAATTCGGCTTTGCGGCAAACAAATTCAGGAGCACCGCAGACGCAGCCGAATTGACCACAGCGGGCCAATCGTACTCCGTGTTCGCTTGTGCCGCCGGAAGTCCGCCGAGGTCCGTCAATTGTCCCGTCAGCGAAATGTTGTTGGGCATGCCGCCCAAACACGATTCATACATCGTCACGCCGGTGTATCCGATAATACGTGAAGCAAACGGCGGGTTCAACGACTCTGCTTGAACACGGTCAAGCAAAAGTCCCATCCATTCTTGCGGCGTTTCCGATCCGTATTCGGAGGCTTGCGGCGGCGCAGGTGTCGGATTGTCGTTGTCATCGTCTTTATCACAGCCTACAATTAATGAAAAGGCCGTGATCATCATGCCGAATACAATCCAGCGTAACACTCGTGTCTTGCGACTGTCCATACTGTTCTCCCCAGTTCTGGTTGGTTGTTGTTGTGCGAGATATCGTGGCGCGAGTCTCGCTCTAAGAGGTGCTTCTATTTTGTTTCGGTTTCTGTCTCCCAACCTTCGGGACCGGAGAGTGGACTGCGAAATCCGCTCACGTCCAAAAGTTCCGTCTGTATTCCGACGGCTTCCAACATCTTGCGGCTCCTATCCTCCCCAGGATAGCTGCCGAAGACTTTTACCTTCTTAATACCCGAATTGGCAATCATGCGCGCACAAATCGGACACGGAAAAACCGTGACATAGATTTCCGCGCCTTCTACCGAAACCCCGTTGCGCGCGCATTGCAAGAGCGCATTTTGTTCGGCGTGAAGACAGATGCACAATTCGAGCCGTTCTCCCGACTTGATCCCTTCAATGTCGCGTTCGCAGCCGCCGAGTTCTTCGGGGTGCGGATGACCTGCGGGCGGACCGTTATAGCCCGACGCGAGAATTTGATGATTGCGAACAATCAGCGCGCCTACCGCGCGCCGCAAACAGGCGGAACGCATCGACACGAGGTTGACAATATTATAAAAATATTCGTCCCACGAGATGCGGTCAACTTTCTTTTTCATAACTTCGTTAATCCGATTGTTTATTCGCGGGCCGTGGGTTCCCATACAAAGCGGCGGTTGCCTTGCTTGAGATAGCGGAAGAAACCCAAAAACAGCGCGACATTCATGGCTACGAAATGAAACAGCGACGTGACAGGTGGAATTCGCATGCCCAACATCACCGCAATTCCTCCGAAGAGTGCCGCGGAATAGAGCACGAATTGTCCGATCAGCGTCAGCTCATAGAGCGGGGTCCGCCACAGCGCGAGATTCGCGATCATGGCCAAAATCATCAAGAACGGAAAGACCCAGCGAATAACCTTGTGCGAAAAAAACGTATATGCCGCCACGCCGTAACGCGGACTTAGAACGGCCGCATACCGAAACAGTGTTTGAAAATTCCCAGCACCGATGCGAATGCGGCGGCGAAACTCTTCACGGAAAGACTGTCCTGATCGTTCGTAGGCTTTCGACTCCATTTCCCACACGTTGCGGCAGCCGCGCAGAGTGGCCCATATCATGGGAGTCGTGTCGTCATTCGCCGATCCGGGAACAAACGGTTGATAAAGATCGCGCCTGATCGCCAAGAGCATTCCCAGTCCGCCGGACATGCCGCCGATTTGAGTCTCGCGGACTTTGAGTGCGTTCTCGTGCGACGTATAGAACTGTTCTTCGGAAGCGAGCTCGTCGGATTTGTCGGTCAGCGCATATCTTCCGGCGGAAACGACGCCCACATTGTGATCCGCAAAATGGCGGCAAGCCATCTTGAGAGCTTGTTTGTCCCAGACGATGTTGGCATCGCTGATTACGACGACGGCGGCGTCGCCGGAATTTTCGACCAACTGATTCAGCACGAGCGGTTTGCCGTTGCGTCCGCCCAAGCGAACCAACTTGACGCGCGGGTCCTTGATCGACTCGACAATTTCGTCCGTGCGGTCTTGCGAACCGTCCGACCCAACCAATATCTGTAATCTGTCCGCCGGATAATCCTGCTCGAGACAGTTGCGAACTTTTTCGCCGATGACTTTCTCTTCGTTGTAGGCGGGAATCATCACGGCCACTTTGGGCCATTCGCCGTCCGGCATTGCCGGAGCGTGCGAATACTTCTTAGGAAACAACCCAAGCGTGCGCGGATACAACAGAAACGTGTGCAGCATCAACACAGCACATGTCCAGAAGAGAATTGCCCAAAGAATATCGATCAAAATGGTTCTACAAAAAAGGGTCAGGCTCGCACCCGACCCTTGCTGAGCATACCTGTTTTCAAGCCCGCTCGAGCTTATCGAAGTAGCGTTTGCCGCCGCGCACTTGCGGACGCAGGCGCTGCGCGGCGTCTTGGACGGACATGCCGCCCTGCACGTCGAGAAACGCTTTGCGGAAGGCTTCGGGAGCCTTCAACTCCGGATCATTCATGTCGTACACGCGAATCAGAGCTTGCAGTCCGTACATGAACAACTCGGTGGAAAGTCCGCCCGTCTGAAAGCTCGACGTTTGATAGGACCACGTATCGCGGTTGACTTCGGCAAACGTGGCCGGAAGTTTCTTGCTCTCGATCAACTCCACCGGAGACATGCCGTTGCACAGCGCGTCGCAGGCTTCGGAAAACGCCAAGCGCAAATCTGGCCGGCATTCGCATTTCAGCAAATAGTCAGAGAGAAAATCGCTGTGGCGGGGCGAAAAACTCTTTCCGCCGGTTTCAATAGTCAAGCGATACTCGGGCCGCGGAGAAAGATAGTGGTGCCGCGAGCCGACATTCTGGATGATAACTCGACCGGAAGAAAGCTCGTTGATGACGTGCCTTCCGAGCGAAAGGTCTTTGGTCTGTTCGACTAAATCTAAGTAACGCACGGGTGGGAGTGCTATTTGGGGGTTTCAACTACAAGATTCGCGCCCTGACGATTCAATTCGAAAATCGTCAGATCCAGCAAATCGGAAAACAGTTTGAGTTGGTCGGCGGAGAGAGTGCGGATAATTTCTCCGTCGGAAAGCGGGTCGGGCATCACAATATTGATCTGCTGCTGCGTGCCAATTTGAATGAACTCCAAACTCAAGTTGGCGCGTGTGCGGAAAGTGATGCGGGTTTCCGAGCGTTCCGTGCTCGCGATATTGACCGCGGTTTCGGCGATATACTTTGCCGCGCCGATCAATTCGGGAAGCTCTTCGGCGTCGGCGATGACTTCGGAATAGACGCGTTCGCCTTCAAAGATACGAAAGGCCGCCGCAAAATGACGCAGGCTGTCGCCGGGAATGAAAGCAATATCCGTCAAGACTTGCAGCAACTCGCCGGTGAGCTTTTCCTTCCGGCCCTCGACCAACGCTATCTGCCCAACCGGGAGCCGGTCGCGAAACATCGTCCGGCCCGGCTCGGAAAGCTGCCATTCGTAGTCGGTGAGAATCTTCGTCTGTGATAACGCAGGGAAAACACTCGCCGCAAACAATGCTATAAACAAGATCGCTGTTTTCAATTCGAATGCTGCCAGCATTTATTCGTGCCGGGCACGGCCTTGCGCTTGCAGCGTTCACCCTTCAATGTTGTGACGATGCACTGAGTGCGTTCTTTCTTGGCCTTGGTTTTCTTGGCCTGCTGCGGCTGCTCCACGAGAACGGGAGTCTCCGAAGTCATTCTGGGTAGGACATATTCGACCGGAACCCAGCCCTCAACGAGAACTTTGGCCCATCCGGCCACCGTGTCAACGACCTGCAATCGGCTGGATTCGGTGAAACTCCCCGCTTCGGGTCCCGCCGGAATCACGTAAGTTATTACAGGAGCTTTGCTTAAGGAATCTAATGGAGCTTTCGCGCCAAGCGAGTCAGCGGTTTCTTGAGCAAAAAGCCCCGACGCCAGCAACATCAGACAACTCCAAACCACCCACAGTGCCGTACGCACGACCTCTCCTTTTGGAATCTTATTTCCCTAAGTTGAGTTAAATATAGTGTTTTCCCCCTCCTCCCGCAACCGATTTTGCTGAAAATGTAGTTCAGCGCGGCGTTCTGTTGTTGATTGAGGAGCCTTCCTTTATTATATTATGAAACAACAGGATGAGTCCTGATTTGTCGATATTGTGAAGACCATAGACCTCGATACACTCAAGCGCTATTCGCGCGGCGAACTTGGCCACAAGACGTTCATGGCCGTCCATCAAGAGGCGGGTGAACTGCTTGATCTATTGTTCCGCAACCTGACGAAGGCGGAACATGTGGTCTCGATTCAGGATTGGCCGCTGCCGCGCAGGCAGAAACGGTTGGGACAGTTTTTTGTCTTAAAGACGATGATGCTGTTCACGCCGTTCGTTCTGATTGTCGGAATCGCGGTGATGCGCACCGTGCCCACGACCGGACTGAGTTTGATGATGGGTTGGCTCGCGCTGTGTCTTTTGGGCGGTGGATTCTTGCTTTATGACCGCTATCGTGTCTTGAAATCGAAGGACGGAAAGTCCGTTTTGGTGATTACCAACCGCCGGATGATGCGCATCTGGCTGGATGGCTCAGAAACCGTGCAGGCGTGGTGGCTCACCGACGATCCGAATAAAAAAAAACCTCTTGAACCAGTCTCTTCGACCATAAAGCTCTTGCTCGAGCTTGATCTTGGCGACCCTTCCTTAAATTAATATCTGAACCGCTTGTGACGATTAGTTGCAGGCGGTTTGCCTTTATACCACTTTGCCTAAGTCTGCAGCGACTCTCCGCAGTCTGATTGATTGGTTCGAAGCGAACAAACGCGATATGCCGTGGCGGAAAACGCGTGATCCCTACAAAATTTGGATCAGCGAAATTCTGCTGCAGCAAACTCAAGTCGCGACGGTCGAACCCTATTACAATCACTTTGTCAAGACGTTTCCCACGGTGCAGACGCTTGCGAAAGCTCCGCTGGACAGAGTTCTGAAAGCGTGGGAAGGCTGCGGTTATTATGCCCGCGCGCGCAATTTGCACAAAGCCGCGAAACAGATCGTGGCGATGGGCGGAAAGCTGCCGCGAACGGCCAAAGAGCTTAGGGATCTGTCCGGAATCGGGCCATATACCTCGGCGGCAATTGCCTCGATTGCATTCGGTGAAGCGGTGCCTGTGCTGGACGGCAATGTCGAGCGGGTGATTGCCCGTGTGACGGGTGAAGAAGGAATCATTTCCGAGCGCGAGGTACATTCACGGCTGCGCAGTCACGCTGAGCAGTGGATGCAAATCGCCGTTAATGCCGAGCTTTCTCCGGGTGATTTGAATGAATCGCTGATGGAACTTGGGGCTACGGTATGCAAGCCGCGCGAAGCCTTGTGCGCTCAATGTCCGCTCAAACGTGTGTGTGTGGCGAAGAAGACGCTGCAAGACGTCACTGTCCTGCCGCGCAAGCCCCTAAAACCGCGCACTCCGCACTATGACATCGGCGCGGCGATTGTCCGCAAGAACGGAAGGATTCTCATTACGAAGCGGCCCGAGCATGGAATGCTGGGCGGACTGTGGGAGTTTCCCGGGGGAAAACAGGAGAGCGGAGAGAGTTTGAAAGAGTGTGTGCAGCGCGAGATGCGCGAAGAGCTTGCGATGGAGGTCGAAGTTGGAGAACAAATCGCGAGCGTGAAACATGCTTACACGCACTTCAAGATTACGCTGCACTGTTTTGAATGCAAGCACGTCGGCGGAGAGTTGCAGCTTATTCACGCCGCCGACGCGAAGTGGGTGAAGCCCGCCGAGCTTGCGAACTACGCGTTTCCGAAGGCGGACCGTGTGGTGTTGCAGATGTTGATGAAGTCGTAACCGCCGTTGTCGGTCTCCAGACCGGCAATGGCATGTACCGAGTCGCCATTGCGGGTGAAGACACCCACAACGGCGAAAAGATTACATTTGATCCCGGCGGGGAACCGTTGGTGAACACAGCGTCCAGTTCAATGCCGCGGGATTCGCTTCGGGAATTTACATCGTCCGGCTCGAATCCGCCGGAGAATTTGCTTCACAGAAAATTACACTGCTTAAATAGACGAGAAAAAAGTTCACACGAGGAGAACATGAAAACCCTGAGTTTCGCAATCGTTACGTTGTCCCTTTTGTTCGGGACGCTCAGTTTCGCCGAAGACAACGGCAACATGGACATGATGACCGGCAGCGTGAAGATCACCAAAGCTCCGGCGATTGAAACCGAGCCAGCGCAGATTGTCGCGGCGGCCTATGTCGAAGCGGCGGACGTCGCACCGGAAGGCGGCTTTGGCGACAAAGACTATTCAAAGGCGTTTCAAGCTATGGGCATGGAGGGTGGACACCGCATTTCAGATTTTCTGAAAGAATACAACGTCGAAACAACGGGCCCGATGTTCGCCGTGTGGTATGACGACCCGTCGGAAACTAAACCGCAGGACATGACTTCGAAATGGTGTGTGCCCCTGAAAGCCGAAACCGATCCGGTGCCGGGAATCGCCATTGAAAATATGCCGGAAACCATGGCCGTGACTTGCACGTATATGGGTGCATACGACGCTTCGATGAACGCGTGGCAGGCCGTTATGAAGTACGCCGAGGACAACAACCTCGAATGGACGAGCTCGCCGATGGAAGTCTATCACAAGAGTATGATGGAAGTCGAAAACCCCGATGACCTGATTACCGAAATCGTGTGGCCGTGCAAGAAAAAAGAGATGACGGACGACAGCGAAGAGAAGGGCGAGTAAGGACGCCGTTTGCTGTCATTCTAATCAAAGTCCTGCAAAGTGAAGTGTTCTTCTTTTTCCGGAGAGATCCTTCACTATGTTCAGGATGACAGTCTTAGTATAGAAAATGAGGGCCGGAGCTGAAATGCTCCGGCCCTTTGAGTTGCATATATAGAGGAAAGGCTTAACTTATCTTTTATGGCAAATTACTTTATTGTGGACGGCGGCGGAACAACCACGAGAGGATGGCTCGTGGATCAGGACGGCAAGGTGCTGGCACAAGCACAAGCCGGACCTTCCAATGTGGCAAGATTCGGCGCGGACGGGTTGCGCAGCGCCCTGCAAGAGCTGTGCGATACTTGTAAGGGCGCGGCCTCTGCCGAACGAGTCGTTTGCGGGCTTGCCGGAGTGGGCCGGGATCGTGAGCGCGGAATGGCCGAAGAGGTCGCGAAAATAATATGGCCCGCCGCATCCGTGAAGATTGTCACCGACGCGCATCTAATGTACGCGGGTGCTTTTTGCAACGGCGAGCACGGTATTCTGCTAATTATCGGCACTGGTTCAATTGCGATGTATCAGAATCCGCACGGTCATGAGTTTTTCCGGGCCGGAGGCTGGGGTCCGCTCTTGGGTGACGAAGGCAGCGGCGCGTGGATTGGCCGCGAAGCCCTCAGGCTATGTTTGCGCGAAAGCGAGCGCGCGGAGCTGTCGCCGTTCCATGCGGCGGTTCTGGAAAAACTTGAGATCGACTCCACTCAAGACATTATCACGAAAGTCTACCGCGAAAACTTCGGACCGACACGTTGGGCCGAGCTTGCGCCTTTGGTTTTCGACTTTGCCGACAAACAACAAGAAGTTGTGGACATTCTCGAGCGGGCGGTGCTGGAGTTGATCGATCAGGTGGAACGGCTGCTGGACGACATGACTCAGCATGAAGCCTCTTTGCCGCTCGTATGCGCCGGAGGATTGTGGGAACGCCGCGACATTCTCGAATCCCTGTTCAACGAAGAAATTCTCTTGCGCAACTTGCCTTTGAAAATCGTCGAGCCTGACGGCGGGGCGATTGAAGGCGGTTTGGCGATCTTGAAATCAAACTAAAATGAAAGACCTCCGCCACATGTGACGGAGGTCTTCGTTTCGGTCCGGATCGCCGCTTTTCAGCGCAGATGATATCCCGTTAGTTCGCGCGTGGTTTGCAAACTTGAGTTGATGTACTCTTCTTCTTTGATAATCCCGATGGTATTCGGTTTCAGGTAATACTTGATGCTGGCATTGGACACGCGGCTGAAGCGCTGGTAAATGGTCACTCCGGTGTAGACCGTGCCCTGAACCGTGACGGTGACACTGGCGCTTGTGACAATCACGCTGTCGCCGAAGAAATTCCAGAACCCGGAAGATGCCGGAGTGCGCAAAAGCAACTGGCCCGGATCCGGGTCGATCGGATAGCTGTCCTGATAGAGTCCGTTGTCGAAATTCCTCCAATAAAACAGCGTGTCCATCTCCTCCCCGTTGATTTCCACGAGCAGATAATAGTCGACGCCGTTGGGATAGGCGACTCCACGCACCTGACGGCGTACATTATATATGGAGCCGGTCGGCGGGTCGACTTCGTAATCCCAATAGTTTTCAAGACAAATCGGCACCGCGCCTGCGCTGCAGTAGTCGTAGCGAGCCGTCGCGATATTTGACCAGCCGGACGCGCCAAAGCTGTTGGCTGAGCGCACTTGATAATTGTACTCGCCAATATTATCGCCGAGTGAGTCGATGTAGCTGACAGAATTGGCGGCGACGGTGTCGATAATTTCAAAGAACTGTCCCGACACATTCCGGCGAATGTGAAACTCTGTTTCGTCGAGCGAATTGTCGGTCCAATGCAAACTCACGCCCGTTCCGAGCTGCACGACGGCGGTCAGATCAGACGGTTGGTGCGGAGTCCCGATGGCGGGAGTGGCAACCATGGCGGAATCGACGGAGAATGTCGTGAGGCCGTTGGCTGTGGCGCCGACTCTAAAGTAATAGGTGGTCGCGGCTGCACAAGTCGAGTCTACGAAGACCTCCATGTTGTCGCCGACCTGCCCCACGCGGTTCCAATCGGTCACGTCTGTTTTTCTGTCGATGACGAAAACGACCGCCATTGGTGCGGTGTCCAACCAATTCACTTGCACCACGGTCGGCGCCAATGCAAAAGCCGTCACGCTTCCGGGCGCGGGCGGAGGGTTAAACGCTTGAGTCGTGGCCTCAGCTTCATTGGAGGCGTCACTGCGGCCGGCATTGTTAAATGCAAAAACGCGGAACGTGTACGGCGTGTTTTGCGTCAGGTTCTGCACCGTGAACTGCGTGACGTCGGCATTGACACTGCCGACGATGTTCCAGTTCGCACCGTCTTGCATCTCGATTTCGAATCCTTCTTCGGTCGTCGAAAGATCGTTCCAATTCAAAGTTATCGAATTGTACGTGATATTGATGACAGATAGAAGGTTTGGCGCCGTCGGCGGAACGGGTTTAGGATCTTTGCCTTTGTCGCAGGACCAAAGTGAAAGAGCCAAGATTAGAAGCAGTGCAATGATGCGAGTCGTGGACATTTTCCCTCCAGTGAGAAGACTGCCTGCGCGTGAATGACGATGTTTGTGAGTTACTTGGGTTCGCCGTCGGTGCGGAAACCGAACTGTCCGGCCTGATTTTGCGGGCCGCCGTGAGCTTTGATTTCGCCGAATTGTTTTTCAAAGCGCTCAATATTTTCTTTCAGCGCATTGAGCAGGAACTTGCAGTGTGACGGCGTCATGATGATGCGCGCGTGAACGTTCGCTTTGGGGGTTCCCGGAACCATGCGCGCAAAATCGATGAAGAACTCGGCGGGGCTATGTGAAATCAGCGCGAGGTTGGAATAGATTCCCTCGGCGACCTTTTCGTCCAGACTGACGTTGATTTGATGCGGGCGCTGCTGCTGCGGCTCTGACATCTGCGTATCCTCTTGTAGTATAAGTTGTTCTGTGAGCTTCCGAACTCATAATGAGGGGCTTTGTCAGCAAAAAGTCAAGCCCATTCCCCACTCCCATGCCATCTGATCCCAACACCTTGTTTCTGATTGACGGCTCGGCACTTATGTTCCGGTCGCATTTCGCGTTTCTGCGCAATCCGCTGGTGAATTCGCGCGGCGAAATTACCTCGGCGATCTTCGGATTTTTGAATACGTTGATTTCGCTGATCGAGAAAGAACAGCCGACCCATCTGGCGATTGTTTTCGATACCGCCGAGCCGACGTTTCGGCATAAACAATATAAAGAGTATAAGGCTACCCGCCAGAAAATGCCCGAAGAGTTGGTCGACCAATTGGGAAGACTTGACCAAGTGCTGGCCGCGACGGGTCTCAAGATATTGGCTTTGCCGGGTTGGGAAGCCGACGACGTGATCGGGACTTTGGCCAAACGTGCCGAGAAACAGGGCTACACCGTATATATGGTTACGGGAGACAAGGACTATCAGCAGCTTGTCACCGACAAAGTAATTCTCTACAACCCGAAATCCGACGGCACGTTGATTTGGAAACCCGCCGAAGTCGAAGAAAATTTCGGTGTGCCGCCAGCGCGTGTGATCGACGTGTTGGCACTGATGGGTGACTCATCTGACAATGTGCCCGGCATCGCGGGAATCGGTCCGAAAACGGCCGTCAAACTGGTTCAAGAATACGGAAAACTCGAAGACGTGCTGGCTGCCGCGCCGGACATGAAGAAATCCAAGCTGCGCGACTCGCTGATTGAACAAGCGGAGTCCGCACGCATGTCGCTTGAATTGGTAACCATTGATTGTGACGCGCCGATCGAAGTCGATCTTGACGCCCTTGACGTGAAGCCGCTTTACAATCCTGAAATCGAACGGCTCTTGACCGAACTCGAACTCTTTCGGCTGCTCGAAAGACTGCGCGGCAGTTCCGCTGTCGGAGTCTCGGACGAAGGGATGAAACCCGCGGCGAAACGTGACTACAAGATCATCAAGACCGCCGCCGAGTTTAAGAAACTTATCACAAAGTGGCGTAAAGAAAAACCGCTGCTTTCTTTTGACGTTGAAACCACTGCGGCCGATCCGATGCTTGCCGAATTGGTCGGTGCAAGCTATTCAATTGAAGAAGGCGACGCCTATTATGTTTCCATTGCGCACTTTGACGGCAAGCCGACAGGCAATCGTCAATTTGTCCGGTTTGGACAAGAGGCGGAAGGCGCGCTTGCCGCATATCTTGAACTCGCGGCGGAATTATTAGAGGACAAAAACGTTCCGAAAGCCGGACAGAATATCAAGTACGATGCGCTGGTTTACCTCTCTTATGGCATCGAGGTGGCCTCTCTTTCGTTCGATACGATGATCGCGGCATACCTTTTAAATCCGGGAACACGCACGCTCGGCATCGATGAATTGAGCCGCGATTTTCTGCAGCTTCCCAAAATTCCAACGTCGGAATTGATCGGATCAGGCAAGAATCAAGGTTCGATGCTCGACGTCGATCTGGAAAAAATTGCCGAGTATGCGTGTGAGGATGCGGACTACGCGCTCAGATTAGTCAACGTGCTCGAACCAAAGCTCGATACACAAAAAAAGCTCTTGGACGATCTTGAAATGCCGCTCGTTTCCGTGCTGCGGGACATGGAGTTCATGGGAGTCCGGCTCGATCTCGACCTGCTCGCGGACATGTCCAAAGAGCTCGACCGCGACCTGACCAGACTCGAAAAAGAGTGCCACGAAGCGGCGGGTGAGAGCTTCAATTTGAACTCGCCGAAGCAGCTTGGAGTGATCCTGTTTGAGAAGCTCAAGCTGCCCGTTCAGAAAAAAACCAAGACCGGACCGTCCACCGACGTGGACACGCTGACAACGCTTGCGCCGATGCATGAACTGCCCGCCAAGCTGCTCGATTTTCGCACGCTGTCGAAGCTCAAAGGAACGTACGTCGACGCGCTGCCGCAGCTCGTGCATCCGTTCACCGGACGCGTGCACACGACGTTCAGTCAAACCATCGCTGCGACGGGAAGACTCTCGTCGAATAATCCGAATTTGCAGAACATTCCCATTCGTACGGAAGTGGGAAGACGGATACGTGAAGCGTTCGTCGCGGGTGAATCCGGATGGAAAATTTTGTCGGCCGACTACGGACAAATCGAGCTGCGGATCATGGCTCATTTGTCGAACGATGCGACTCTTTTGGAGGCCTTCAACAGCGGAGGAGATATCCACAAAGAGACCGCCGCGAAAATTTACGGAGTCGCGCTTGAAGACGTCAACTCGGACATGCGGCGGGCAGCCAAAACGGTCAATTTCGGGATCATCTACGGCCAGACGGATTTCGGACTATCCGAGCAATTGGGCATTCCGCGAGCGGAGGCCAAGGAGTTCCGCGAGCAGTACTTCAGGCTCTATCCCGGAGTCCGCGAATTCATGAGTTCGACCGTGGCGAGCTGTCGCGAAAACGGCTTCGTCGAAACCCTGATGGGCCGCCGCCGACAGATCCCCGATATCAACAACAAGAACCGCCAAGTCCGCGAGTTTGCCGAACGAATTGCCATCAATACTCCGGTTCAAGGCAGTGCCGCGGACATGATCAAGGTCGCGATGATCCGCATCGCAAACCAACTCAAACGGGAAAAGTTTGCCGCTCGCATGCTGCTGCAAGTCCACGACGAATTGGTATTCGAAGCTCCGGAATCTGAGCTGATGAAACTCGAAATGATGGTCCGCGACGAGATGTCGAGCGCAATCAAATTGCGTGTTCCGATCGAAGTCGACGTCGGTTTTGGTACAAATTGGCTTCAAGCACATTCGTAACTTTTTTCTTGCAAGCACTTGCGTTTTCAATTCTCATGTTATATATTTGGCGCGATAAGGGTCATTTAAGCAATGTCCCGAGATAATCGTGTGATCTTTGAATGGGCCGTGCATCCGCCGCGTAAACGTGGCTATCGTCGCATTCTGTTTATTGCGACACTGGTCGTTGTGCCGTTGGGGTTGATGAAGTCGCTAGAGAGTCCGGTATGGGCATTCTTTGCCACTATCTTTTTACTCGGTTCGACGACTGCATATTGGCTGCCGACGACATTCACCATTACTGAAGACGCCATCGAAATGAAGCGCTGGTTCTGGAAACGCCGCAAGGAATTCCGCGAACTCAAGCGCGTCGAGCGCGATCCCAACGGACTGTTCGTCTCGCCGTTTGCTGAACCTTCGAGACTCGACGGACATCGCGGCATCCTGCTGATGGAACCTCCCGAGCGTGATATCGTAGAAAAGTATATCCGGGAGCGTATTCAGACGAACAACGGAGTGCGGGCGTGACCAATATCACCAAACCCGATCACCTCTCGGACGAACAGGTTGAATTGTTCGGACGATTGGCAGAGAAAGTGGTGAAGCTCGGGTTCGCCTTGCCGGCCATTCTGTTCTTGGAAACCATGCGGCCCATGAACTTCGTCGGTTCGCAGGTGATGCTGTTCTTTCAACCGATGATCAGAACGTGGTTCACGATACGCGAGTATGACTTGTTTCAGAAAGCTCTCGAGAACCGCGAGACACTCGGTTACTTGACCGATCTCATTGAAGATCGAGATATCGCGCAAAAAGCAATTGAGAAAGAGCTGAAGGCCAAACTCAAAGCTGAAAAACGCGCGAAAAAAGAAGCGAAACGGAAATCATAGCCGCTTTCATGCTCGCTTCGGAGTTTTTTGACAACCGTGAACTACAAAATCGACCCGCATTTTCGAGCGAGTCGTGAATTTGTGCTTCACCATGATCGCAAAATCGTAATTGTTCTAATTTTTTACACTTACGAATAAGCGATCCGAGCTTCTGCCAAGCTCAAAGTGCACATGGAACGACCTTCGGGTCCGCCATCTGCTTATCTTTCCTGAAAATCGGCCCGCTTGTTGCTATAGATAGCCGAGTGTTTTGCCGATAACCTATGTAGCACGGCCCATTAAGGGGTACGAGTTACTTTGGACACGATGAACGTCCCGCTTTTGAGGACGCGATCATAAATACTGTGCGACTCATCTTTCGAGAAGCCGCCGGTACAATCCTTGAGACTCGCCGCACGAGTCTTACGGGTTGCACAGTAGGGAAGCATGCGAATCTCGGGCAGCGCAACCGCTTCCTGTCTGGACAAACATCCTGTTCTCGAACGAGTCTCTGCCCGATCATTCAGTGAAGGAGAAATCCGCATGGCAGTCAAGAGGAAAAAGAAAGCCACCAAGAAGAAGGCTACCGCCAAGAAGGCCACCAAGAAGAAAGCGACCAAGAAGAAAGCCGCTAAGAAGGCCACGGCGAAGAAGGCTACGAAGAAGAAAGCCACCAAGAAGAAAGCCGCCAAGAAGGCTACGAAGAAGAAAGCCACTAAGAAGAAAGCTACCAAGAAGAAAGCGGCGAAGAAGGCTACGAAGAAGAAAGCCACCAAGAAGAAAGCTACTAAGAAGAAAGCTACCAAGAAGAAAGCCACCAAGAAGAAAGCTACGGCGAAGAAGGCGACCAAGCGCAAAGCTCGTCGTCGCAAGAAAGCATCTCCGATGCCGATGTAATCGGTTTTCTGATTGGCTATGATATGCAAACGGTCTGGTTTCCCTAGACCGTTTGTTTTTTGTTTATACCCCTGCTATATTCAAGGAAAGTCCCACGTCTTCCCTCAAGGAGCCGTTCCCTATGTCCGCAAACTCCCTACTTAAGAAATTATCCCTTCGCCCCGCCCCTGAAGAGACTCTCAAGCTCCTGCGCGCACTGGCAGGGGAAAAACACTCGGCGAAATCACTGCTCGCGTATCATGACCAGTTGTTGTTCTACAAGGCCTATCCCGTGTCCGTGAGCGTGCGGCAATTTGCGGATTTGGAGCTTGCGAAATTCCATAAACGGGTAACGGAAAAACTCTCCTATGAACTCACACAGTCGGGTCTTGTGGGAACGAAACTCTACTACGCGTTCGATTTCAAGAACGCGAAGTTCATGCACGAAAGACTGGGTGAGCTGGTCGATCTTGATTGGGAAGACTATGAGCTGAATGAAAAAGACCCATTAGCCGGATTGTTGTGGCTGCTTTTGGAAACCGCGGAAGCGGATGCGTGCGACTCGGAGTCCTTGACCACACGTGAAATCTTGACACGTGCAGCTGGCTCACACACGGTATTTTCACTGCTCTTGGACCGCTTCACACAAGTTTTTCCAGACCAGATTGGCGACCATCTGTATAATGACGCAAGTCTGATGCTGGGGATGACTCTGGCACCGCAGGGTCCGTCCCGAACACTCACCGCACTCCCGTCGCCGAAAAATCTGTGGCTTTGGTCACCGGAACTGACACGCGGGAAGTTTGATTTCGCTGATGAGATTGAGAAACCGCTGGAAGTTCCCCCTCCCTGTTCAATAAGGCGCGGACAGGAACTCTTGAACATCGTGCACGGTACTCTGACTGTCCGGTCGCGAGAATATTTCGGTGCCGCGCACGGGAATCCTGCCGAAGTTTATGAGATTCCCCTGGATCGCGGTGGTGTGTTGTTGGTGTGGTTCTTTCAACCGGAATGGCGGCTGCCGCAGGAGGCCGGATGGGGATTCTTGATGTTGAAGAACGGCGTGCCGATCAGCTACGGCGGCGGCGGCATGCACCCGGCGAGGCTCGAAATTGCGCTCAATTTGTTCGAAACCTTCAGAGGCGGCGAAGCGGCGTGGATCTATGCTTCGCTCGTCCGCGCGGCACGCTCATTTTGCCCCGCGCCGTGGGTGATTGCGCGCCGCTATCAAATCGGTTACGAAAATGACGAAGCTCTTGCCAGCGGCGCCTATTGGTTTTATGACAAATTGGGAATGCGCTCAACTTCCACTCTCGGGCGAAGGGTCGCCGAAACGGAACGCAAGAAAATTGCCGCGAAAAAAGGCTATCGATCTCCGGTGTCTTCATTGAAGAAAATCGCCGATGCCGACGTCGTGTTAGGGCTTTCAGGGCAGGACCCCGCGCTTTACAGCGAATATCCTTTGGAGGAGGTTGGATTGCTTGCATCCGACGTATTGTCCAAATATGCTCCGCGTGACGAACATTTTCAGAAAAGAATGCTGATTGCCATCGAAGAAAGACTGGGCTACCGTTTGCCGAAAATGACCACGATGGAAAGAACGTGGGTCGTCCAGCACGGAGCTTGGCTGCTGGCGCTGCCCGCAACGAAAAACTGGTCGGTGCAGCAGCGCGAAACCTGGCTGGCGATGGCGCGCGGAAAAGGCGGCGCACATGAGGCGGACTATCTCAAACATGCCGTACAGCTCAAAAGCTACTTCGATGCACTTGCCAAAGAGGCCGTGAAGAGATCGTGAGTTCGCTGAAACAGACTTTTCACGCTTTCCGGCATCGCAACTACCGGCTGTTTTGGAGTGGTTTCGCGCTCTCGATCGTCGGAACGTGGATGCAGACTCTCGCACAGGGATGGCTGATTTGGAGATTGACAGAATCGGCGCTTTGGCTCGGTGTGATTGGAGCGATGTCGCAGTTGCCGTCGCTCGTTTTGGGTTCGATCGGCGGAGTTCTCGTCGACCGCGCGCCCAAAAGAACAGTGCTCTTTATCACACAAACCGGGCAAGCCATCGCCGCGCTACTTCTTGCCATTCTGACTTTTACACATGCCGTCAACGAATGGCACGTGTTGATTCTATCCACGATTTCCGGAATCTTCTTGGCCGTAGATGCTCCGGCACGGCTGGCCTTTGTCGGAGATTTGGTCGGCAAAGAGGACATCGGGAATGCGGTCGCGCTGAATTCCTCGACTTTCAATGCCGCGCGACTCGTGGGTCCTTCGCTCGCGGGTATTCTCGTGCCGCTGTTTGGCGAAGGCGTGTGTTTCCTCGTGAATGCACTCTCATACCTGTCGCTCATCATTACGCTTTCGATGATGAGCAATCTGCCGCCCCCAGCCGGTGACCCGCGCGAGCCAATCATCAAGCAACTGCGGGAAGCATACGCGTACATCGTGCGTTCTCCCGTCCAGCGGGTGCTGATTCGCAATGTCGTGATCTTCGCGATCTTCGGTTTTTCGTATACGACTCTTCTGCCGATGGTGGCCGACCACGTACTCAACACGGGCGCGGAAGGACTTGGTATTTTGATGTCGGCGGGAGGAATCGGCGCGCTGCTCGGCGGCTTGTGGCAGGCCTCGATGGGACGCGAGAATAAGCGCGGCTGGGTGGTGATGCTGGGTATGACCGGGCTTGGCCTCGGGCTTTTGATCTTTGCGCTGTCCAAGCAATTCGAAATTTCCGTGATTGCGATGGCGATGACGGGATTTTCGGGAATTTCGATGCTCGCTTCGACGAACACGCTCCTGCAAAATCTCACACCGGATCACTTGCGCGGGCGCGTGCTGGGATTTTACACATCAAGTTTTTTGGGCTTCGGTCCAATTGGAGCATTCCTGCTCGGTGCGCTCGCGGATTTTTCTGACGCACGAGTTGCATTGGCGTCAACCGCCGCAATGTGTTTGATCGTCGCAGTTTATACCGTTGTCCATTACCGGCGGCTGCGCGCGGTGTGATGCGGCTGTTCCGCAAAGAAGACGTTGCCGGTGACGTGCGCAGGCGAAAGGTCGAAATTCTTTTGCACAGCACACATTTGACGATCAATTTGCCGCGAATCTTGGAAGACGGCTATGTCGATACGGCCAGAGGATTGCGCGGGCGGTTGGGTGAACATGCGGAGAGATTGTTGCATGATCCGCGAAGGCTTGAAAAGTTTGCCGTCGGATTGGATTATATCAATTGCTCGCTCACGGATCCGAATTATGAGTTGCTCTACGCGCGTTCAAAGTCCGCGTGGCAAGCCGAGTGGGTGCATTTCAAATTGAGTCTTGAGCTGTTGTCGCATCCTGACACAATGTTCTGCCCGGTTTCAGCGGCACAGGACCACGGACAGCACGTGACAACAGGACTTGAGGGATTTCGCACGATGTTTGCTGAACAAGTGGACACCTATTCGCGTGACGGATTATCCAAGAATGAGCCGACACATCCGCAAGCGGAAGTCTTGATCAATGGCAAACTTCCGCTCGAATTGGTACAAGAGATCATCACTCCCGACGCGCAAGCCATGAATGAGGTGCAGCGGTTGCTGGAGTTCTACCATCAAAAGATACCGGTCACAGTCGAGCCGAAGTTTTTTCTTTGGCCGAAGAGACTCAAAAAGTAAACGGCGACCTGATGGTCGCCGTTTGTGTTGTCGCGGCGGTGTTTTGCTATTTCAGGAATACAACTTTTCGAGTTTGCACAGTTGTTGCATCGGAAGCGCGTAGGAAATAGACACCTGTCGCGAGATCGGGCGGCGCAGTGTAGTTAATCATCGTGCCGTGGCCATGTCCTTCGGAAAGTATCGCCACCTCGCGCCCGAGCAGGTCGTACAATCTCAGCGAAAACGCCGGACTCATGATCCCCGCAATCGCTATCGAGAGCTCGCTGTTGAACGGATTCGGATAGAGACTGACTATTTGCCATGTGGACGGCTGCGCAACGTGCGGCGGATTCGTAGAACTGGTTGTATCCGGCGGCGACAACAGCCACGGATCAAACAACACACTATCCGAGAGAATCGTATCCCCCTGCCCAAACGGATTCCGCGTCGGATGATAAGGCCCCGTATCGCTTCCCCACCAGTTGTTGCGTGCATCGATGGTTTGAGGAAACTCGGGGATATAGCCGATTGTTTCACCCATGTTTTCGACAACTTGGTTGTTTATAAACTCCGCTGTTCCACCGGTTGCAGTACAAAGAACGGTTGGGCGGTCAGGTCGACGGGGAGTGTTTTCTTGGAATAGATTGTTGTGAATATTCGCTCTGCCATCGCAGAAAACATAAACTTGACCCAGCCCGCTTCGATTGTATCTGAAAACGTTGCCTGAAACATTTGCGATTACTCCACAGATTGCAAGGTTTCCTGTCAGTATGCTACCATTGTTCTGGTTATGTTCAAGTGTATTGTCTGTGAAAGTCACGGTGTCGCTGTGATCACAACATGTGTTAACCGCCTTTGCATTTGATCCCAATTCTCCGAAATAACAACCTGTCACAATGTGACGGCCCAGACCAACAGAGAGGTGAGCCGCCCAAGCCTGAATATCGCTCGCTGAATTGCCCATGAAAAACGAGTTGATTACTGAACCACGTGCTCCTGATAGAAATGCTCCGCCAGTAACTCCGCTATTTTCAAGAAAACTGGATTCCTCAATTTCTGTCATGCAATCAAGAGCAATTAGCCCCCCGCCGTCTTGAAAAGCGTGGTTTCGCAGAAAAGTTGAACCTTGTACATGAAGGCTGCAATCATCGGCATAGATGCCACCACCCCATTGACCCGAGGAGCAACTGTCTATTTTGCAGTCGACGACCGACAATTTCGTAACAGGACCTAAGTTGATATTTCCAATTGAAAGTATCGCACCGCCGAAAAATCCCGCGGAACAATTAGTAATTCGCGCGTTGCTTACTGCAAGCTTGCTGTTTATTGAGTAGATGGCTCCGCCTGAAATCCCTGGCCCTTCTTCCCAGTTCGTGCCTTCGCCTGCTCGTAAGGTTAATCCTTCAACTCTTGTGTACTCGTCATGGAGGTTTAGTACTATTAAACAGCTTGCTGTGTCAATACCGCTATCTGCCGGATGCCAGACAACTGTTGCGATCTCATTTGTGTCTCTAGAGAAAACGAAATTGCTCCCAATGGTGAGATTATGCTGCCTAAGCACAATAGACTCAAAGAACTCGCCGCCGTGTAGCAAAATAGTGTCGCCAGGTGAACTAGCATTTACGAATTGTTGGATACTCTGCTCGGGTGAGACCTCCAGAACTGCGCCCTTGAGACAGACGACGCAGGCGAGAATACTTAAGACTACGCGCATAAGAATTCCTTTTAAGAAACATGCCCGCGCAGCGCTGCGCGGGCATGTCATCTTCGTATTTTTTAGCTTCCCGACCCCGGAGGACAGCAGTTCACTTCAACATCGGAGTAAACGCATGCGGATGCCGTACCAGATGTAATGTTCGCTATTGACCTTAAGCAATAGCTGTTCGAGACTTCAAGGTTTACGTTTGTAACTCCACACGCTCCGTTATGTCGAGTTATCTGGACAATTTCCTGCAAGTACTCACCATCGACCTTCAATACGACTCCCGTAATATTGCCTGATGAAGGTGCTTTTACCTGAAGATTGTAGTCGTCCGTTGAAGCGACGGTAAAGACATTCTCCAATGTTCCGGATGCCGAGTGATTGTTAACAACTCGTGCGATAGCGGCTGTTGTCAGCGAAAGAACTATTGCCAACGCAGGCAAAAGTACTAAGTATCGCCCCCCCTTAAACTTACGAAGCTCCATCTTCATAGCGCACCTCATTTGTTTGGTTTCGCCGCACTTTGTGTGCGGGTCACCTTCAATATATGACCAAAAGAGTCTGCTTGTCAATACGAAGAATTCTTCGCACTTTTTAAGGGGCAACTGTTTTCTCTACTTGCAGTTAATTGCTCACACCAGCGTGCTGCACTCATGTCTCAGCAGCCATGCTTTTCTGTCCACTCCTCCGGCGTAGCCGGTTAGGTGATTGTTTTGGCCCAAGACTCTGTGACAGGGGACAATGACGGCGATGGGATTTTGACCGTTGGCTAAACCTACCGCGCGGGAGCCGTTGGTCAACAACAACCGTTTGGCAATTTCGCCGTAGGTGATCGTCGTGCCGAACGGAATCAATTGCAGCTCGCGCCAGACTTCGATCTGAAATTCGGTGCCGCGCAAGTCGAGCGGAGTTTCAAAGTGTGTCCTGTAGCCCGCGAAATATTCGGTCAACTCTTTGCGAGCGTGCTGCAGGATCTTCGTTTCGATGCACACCCCCTCGGCTTCTTTCGGATCGTCCATAAACTCCGCACGCAGGAGCCCGACTCCACTGGCCGTCAAACGCATGCGGCCAAGCTGAGTCTTCATGTCGATCCAAAAGACTTCTTCCGCAGTCTGGACTACGGAGTGTTCAGCAGTGTGAACCATATGTAGAATGTTGCATAGCTGCGAAAGGGCCGCCAGCTTTCGGTGATTTGTCGAGTTTCTTCGATGCTCGCCTGTCTGCCCAAATCGTATTCACGCGCAAGCGCATTTCTCAAACCGATATCCTCATACGGACACGCGTCGGCGTCGCCGTGCACGCGCATCATCGCATACTCCACCGACCACGGGCCGATGCCGCGAATTTCAATCAAGCGGTCTCGAATCTCTTGAGGGTCAGGAGCCATGAGCAGCGATTCACTAAGATACTCCGAGATGAGTTCCTGTGCAAGACCCTGAAGATATTCTCCCTTTTGTCTGGAAAGTCCGCAGCCGAGCAGCTCGTCTTGGGTTAAACTAAGCACGGCTTCAGGAGTCGGAAATCCCTCATAAATCTTGTCTTGCCACTCCACCGTCGCGCCGCAATACAACGCCAATCGTGAGCGCGTTGAAAACGCAGATGCTACAGACACCTGCTGGCCGATGATTGACCACGAGAGGCACTCCCACAGACTGTAAATTCCTACAAGCCTCAATCCTTTGTAGGCACTCGTCCATTTCTTCAGATTGCGATCACTCTCTGAGAACTCGTAAAACCTCGATAATTCCTCATCGCTCCCAAAAGACCGGCGCAAGTAATGGCTTATTTGCTCCATACGCGAGCTCGACTCTTTGCCGACGACGACTTTTGCCTCCACCGAGTTCGCGCCGCCGGGAGTGACTTCGACTAAGTAGTAGCCTTGTTCATCGGCCAAGACTTGACAGAATTGCTTGTCCGAAACGGCGTGCGCTTGCGCGTTTTCGTAGCGGCCGATGTAACGTGCGGTGAGTGTGAAATCGAAGGGCGCGAAGAAATGATGGGTAATCATCGATGCAAGTGCGTGCCGCAGCGTTTGCAAAATTCAGCGTCTTTGTCGTGACCTTCGCACAGACACGACGGGCAAACTTGAGTCGTTATCAATTCGAAATTCTTGCGCGTCATCTCCGCCGTCACGATTCCCGTCGGTACGGCGATAATGGCGTAGCCCAAAATCATAATCGCCGAAGCCAAGAATCTTCCGAGTGTCGTCATTGGCGCAATGTCGCCGTAACCTACCGTCGTCAAAGTTACAATCGCCCAATACACCGCCGCGGGGATACTCGTAAAGCCGCTGGTTTCGCCTTCGATCAGATACATCAGCGATCCCATCAATGTCACTAAGATTAAGACCGCAAACAGAAATACAGCGATCTTTCTGCCGCTCGCTCGCAATGAACTCAATACCATCTGACCTTCGCTGAGATAGAGCGCGAGTTTCAAGACTCGGAAAATGCGCAGGATGCGGAGGATGCGAATCACAATCAGATATTGCGCGCCGGGCAGGAACAGGCTGACATAGGTGGGCAGAATCGCGAGTAGGTCGATGATACCGTAGAAGCTCGACATATATGTCCACGGCTTGCGCACACACACGATACGCAGTAAATACTCAATCGTGAACGCGACCGTAAAGAACCACTCGGCGACGCGGATTTCGTTTTGCCATTTCGCGCGAAATGAGGGCTCACTGTCGAGCATTACGGCAATCGTCGAAAGCAAGATCGTGACAATCAGACCGATGTCAAACCACTTGCCCATCGGCGTGTCGGCTTCGTAGATGATCTCGTGAACTTTTCGGCGCCAGCCCAAAAGCGGTTCTTCGTCAAACTTCGGGTGCGATTGTCGCAGTGGAGGACTCATATTGACTCCAATTTTTCAGATCGTCCCATAAAGTAACAAACCCCGGTCTCACTCACAAGACCGGGGCTTGTTCAAACTTACGAAGAGCCTTAGTTCACTTCAACCGCTTCGAAGGTCTTCACGCCTTCGCGGACGATGCGGAAGAGGACTGCGCGGTCACTGTGGCGCAAGTCGGCTGCGATTTCTTTGAAGCTCTTGACGTCGTCGACCGGCTTACGGTCGATTTCGATGATGACGTCGCCTTCGCGGAGCTTATCCTGCGCGGGGCTGTCTTCGTCGATTTCATTGATGATCACTCCGAACGTGCCGTCGAGTTTCAGCGCGCGTGCCATGGACTCGTTGATTTGTCCGACGTCGATGCCGAGCCAATTGGTGGACGGTTCCGGTTCGGGTTTGCTTTGCCCCATAAAGGTGGCAAGCTGCGCGCGGTCTCCGAGCACGAATTCGAGATTCTTGGTTTTTCCTTCACGGAGAATTTTAGCTTGCACGGGTTTTCCGGGCGGCACATCGGCGACGCGCATGCGGAAATGCTGGACGTCATTGACAGGATTGCCGTTGAATTCGGTGATCACGTCGCCCGCTTCGAGTCCGCCTTCTTCGGCCGGAGTGTTGGGATCGACGCGCTCGACGAAAACGCCGTTTTGGTCATCTTTCATTCCAGTCGCGGAGCGCAAATCCGCCGTCAATTCGCGCGGCAGCATACCCAAGTATCCGCGCGCGACTTTTCCGTTTTCGCGCAGCTGATCTACGACCTTCATGGCCATGTTGATCGGAATTGCGAAACCGATGCCTTGACCGCTCGGGTTAATCGCGGTGTTTACGCCGATGACTTCGCCGTGAATATTGCAAAGCGGGCCGCCGCTGTTGCCGAAGTTAATCGAGGCATCCGTCTGAATGAAATCCTGATAGGCCGGGCCGCCTCCCGCAATCGCGAGATTGCTTCTGCCGCGCGCGGAAACGATACCCACCGTCAAGGTCCAATCGAGACCCAAGGGATTTCCCATGGCGATGGCCCAATCGCCGACGTGCAACTGGTCCGAGTTGCCGATCAGCGCGACTTCATTCGGCGCAAAGTTGTGATCTATCTTAATCACGGCGACGTCGGTTTCGGGATCCGCGCCGATGATGCGAGCTTCGTATTCCGTACCGTCTTGAGTTTTGACGGTCACTTTGTCGGCATCCTCAACGACGTGATTGTTGGTGAGAATGAAGCCGTCGCGGCTGATGATCATGCCGGAGCCGGTCGCGGGCGAATGGAATTTCCGCGGCTGCTGCTGGTTTCCGTCACGCTTGTGGAAGAATTCAAAGAACGGTGAATCATTGAACATGTCGTTCATCGAATTGCCGCTCACGACCTTGTCCGACGAGATGTTCACGACCGTCGGGCCGACACGCTCGGCGACCGCCACGAACGGGCTTTCGCCGTTGTCGTTGATCATCTGATTGTATTGAGCGAACTCCACATTAACCGGAGGCGCGACGTTCTGTGCGACAGCTGTGGTGTCGCGATTCATGTTGGCCGTGAACAGCACTCCGGCGACCGCGCCGACGAGTACAAAGCCAAGTCCAATCCAACCGAGTTTTCTCATAGTCATTCGTGTATTTTCGTGATGTGTTGTAATATTGGAGCCGCGAGGGCTGTGTTGTGTTTCGTACTCAAATATACGAATTGATTTTGAGAGGGTTCCCAAGTTCCCAGCGTGGACGCTGGATCCAGTGCTCTGACGCAAATGCCTTGCCTGCGTAATGTCTTGTTTCTTGGTTTGGTCCCAACAATTGTCGGAGCGGATAGTGTTGTTTTTTATGGCTCTTGGGTTTTGGGCTTGTGATGCAGAGTGCGAAGAAAAGTATGAAATATGAAGTCAGAAGTCAGAAAGGAGAGTGGAACGGAGGGCTAATAATATATGAACATTTGGGCAGTAAGTCAAGAGGGGGCAGGGGAAGTATGAAGGCGGAAAAGGTATGAGGTCAGAGGTAAGAGGTATGAACCGAGAACAGACCCCATCCCCTAACCCCTTCCCCGTGAACGGAGTAGGGAGACAGTAATTGCGGATTCTGATTTTTGGGAGTAGATTGGGGGTATGAAAGGGACCTTGTTTACACCGCGAATTCTATCTGCATTCAATCTTCTGAAGCGGGTGGGGTTCGCGGTTTTGGTGTGGGGGGGATACTTGACCACGCAAGCCCAGCCCTACGAACTGCAGTTTCTCTATGATGAAGTGTCGGATGAGCCGTGGCCGTATGGACAAAGGGTGTTGGCGCCATTAGGTGATCAAGATGGAGATGGGTTTGATGATATCCTAACCTGCGAGTGGGACGGGACGGGTTATAGCTACCATTTGAAAATCATCTATGGCGCGGCAGAACCCCCGTACGAATATCTAGCATTTGCTCACACCATGTTAGATACGTCAGCGCAGCAGTACTTCTGGCAACAACTTGAACCATACACTTCGTGTGGAGACTATAATGGGGATGGTCACACAGATATTATGGTCGAGTTAAGGCGTCATCCAGACGCACAATCTCGAATGTATCTCTATCTTGGCGGTCCGGCACTGTTTGACACGCTTTGGGATTGGGCGGCTTCGGATTTCACGGGACTAAAATCATTTGGAAACTATGGCGACTATAACGCAGACGGATACGACGACTTCATTTGCTCCACAGTCTCGGGGAGCACGAACCGCCGGTTCAGGTTTTACGAGAGTTTTTGGTTAACGCAGTCTCAGGAACCGACGTGGACGTACGGCTATGGCGAAACGATTGATGAGCCGTATCCAAGCGGACCGGGGAACTACGGCGACATCAATGGCGATGGCGATCCGGACTTTACTTTCACGGGTACAGTGGATCTTGTCCCCAATGATCCGGTGGTGACGGATTCGATCTATCAGGATTTTTGGTTTGGTGGACCGGACGCCGACTCCATTCCAGGAATTCATTTGCGTTATTCAGGCCAGAGCAGTTGCGTTGCCGGGTTTGAGCCCATCGGCGATGTGAATGGAGATGGTATTGATGATTTGATAGGTCACACGCTTGTGCCGGGGCTTCACGGACCAATTGCCACGGACAACCGCGTTTATTACGGCGGTGATCCACTTGATTTGGTGGGTGTGGACGTCATGTGGGAAACGCCGACTTTATATTTCATAGCCAGTGGTGCGCAGCTTCTTGGAGACATCAACGGCGACGGCTACGAAGACGTGGCCTTCAATCAAGGCAATCCACCGGACGGCGGTGGGATTCTGTATGTGTTCTTAGGTGGAAATCTGCCGCCAACCCGAGCTGCTTTCATCTTAGAAGGATACTGGGAAGGATTTCGCCTTGCACTGAATTTGTCCCGTGCCGGAGACTTCAACGGCGATGGACTCGATGATTGGATGTTTACGAGCTCCCAAGATGCACCGCCGCCTGAAGGGTCTTACATGCGCCTTTCCATCGTCTCCGGCGATCCGGACTTCGGATTGGATGTTCCCACAGATCGTCCGTCCATTGCTCGGGAAATTGCTCTCTCCATCTTCCCCAACCCCTTTAATTCAACGCTTCGCATTTCTCTTGACGCGCCGCTGCATGCTGATGTTTCGGTTTCGTTGTACGATTTGTTGGGGCGGGAGGTGGATGTGATTTACCGGGGTCGGCTCTCGTCTTCGACGATTTCTTATGTTGCGCCTGCTGGGCTTGCGAGTGGGGTTTATTTTGTGAGGGCGGAGAGTGGGGCGCAGGCGAGTTTGGTAAAGGTGGTGCTGCTGAAGTAGGGGATGGTTGCGGAACTCAGCCCCCCCTTAGAGCCTATCCCAAAACAAGGAAAAGACTCGCCGAGCGGAGATTTAGCGTAGCGGTTCCCCGCCGGAATCTAAAAAATCTCGATTTGCGGGGCAGGTGAAGACACCTGCCGCCGCAATTCTTGAATCTCTCGCTATTTCAAGATAGGTTCTTAATCCCCACGTGAACGGGGGGAGACCAGAGAGGTCCTTCACTTTGTTCAGGATGACGACGATCTTGGGCATCTCGATTTACCAATGCGGGCGGATTGCCATCCGCCCCTACGACATTTGTGGTGTGCGGGGCGGGTGAGTGTTTGTTAAACACTCGACACCCGCCGCCGCGATTGCAGTTTGACCCCCTTTTATCCCCCCGGAGGACCGGGGGGAAATGTTTGTTGAAACTGTGAGCTGAAATTTGTTTCTTGCGGGTTGCCATTGCGGGTCTGGAGACCCACAACGGCGAGCAACGGCGATTTTAGACCCACAACGGCGAGGTTTTTTTTCGGAACGGCGAGGGTTTTTGTAACATCAACATTTCTTTTGGCCTGATTTGACGCGACGATTGCGGATTGAGCCGCTGCTTATCTTTTTGACCATGCTGCCGGTGACGGGAGTGGTGCCGATATTGAAGACGTTCGTGATGGACGGATTCGGAGTGTCGGAGTTTTGGACGCATGTGTTTTTGGCGGCGAATATGCTCGCGGCATTTTTGTTTGCCCCGATTGCCGGAAGTCTTGCGGACAAGTTCGGCATGCCGCGCGCGTTTATCTCGATTGCCGCGCTGCTCGACGGATTGTGTTTTGTGATTATGCCGCACGTGCCGGACTTTACGTCTTTGATGACTCTGCGGTTTATCGAAGGTGTGTTTCATATCGGGACGCTCTCGCTGCTGCTTGCAGTGGCCGGAGGTCGCAGTGGGAAACACGGGTCGTCGATGGGAGTGGTCGGTGCGGCGATCACGTTTGGCGTGGCACTGGGGTCGCCGATTGGAGGATGGCTCGGATCACATTCTCCGATGTATTCTTTGACACTCGGGGGAATTTTGTTGTTCGTGGTGGCCATCGGAACTTTGTTTTTGGATGTGCCGCATGAAGGACTGGCCCAACGGCAGCCGATTGGAAAAATTCTTAAGTTACTCACAGGCGAACCTAAATTGCGATTGCCGTATGTGTTCGCATTTCTGGACCGGTTTACGGTGGGATTTTTTGTGGCGTCGTTTCCGATTTTGGCGGCGACGAAATTTGAGTTTTCACCGGGACAGATCGGCGGACATATCGCGGCGTTTATGCTTACGATGGGACTTCTGTGTCCATTTGTGGTGAAACTCTCGAAGAAATTCTCGCAGACTCAATTGTTGTTGTGGGGATCGCTGACTTACGGAGTTTTCTTTGCGTCGGTGGGATTTGTGGAGCCGCCGCTCTTGATTGTGTGGATGTTCCTGCTCGGCGCGGCGTCGGCGGTGATGTTTATTCCGACTTTGCAGCTTTCGGCGGGATCGGCACCCTCGGGAAACATGGCTACGGCGATGGGTGGGTTTACCTCGGCGGGAGCATTCGGGTTTTTGATGGGGCCGATCATTTCGGGGGCTTTGCTGGCCGTGCTTGCCCGGACTTACGAAATCACCGTTTCCTACGGATTTGTCTTGTTTTTCGGGGGATTTTTGGAGGTTGTGGTGGCAGGTTTTCTTTTGATTAGAGGACTCGTGACCGTCAGATCGACGGCCAGATAGGCTTGCAGGTGTTGCCAGTCGGCAACTTAGGTCACACAAACTCTGCTAACTCACTATGTTTACGGGCTGTCATGGCCCGTCTTTTTTTATGGCTAACTTCAGGAATTTGAGTAGCTAAGAGTTGACTTTTCAGATGATATGTTCTAAATTAGCGCATTATCCTCATAGCATGTTTTGTCAAACAGGAGTTCGAGATGCGTCTAAGATTTGCTTTGTTAATAGTTTGCATGGTGCTGGTGGCGACGGCTGCGAAGGCGCAGTTTCAGGCCATTTTGATCAATGAAACCCAGCCCCTGCTTCAGTCCTGCGTGGACGGCACCCCGATTCCCGACGGTGCGACCATCCAAATTTTCTGGGACTCGCTGGGCAACGGTGTCACCGATGACGACCGCCAGCCGATTGAAGGCCCGGGCTTTCACCAAGTAAGTTTCAATCAGTTTGCTCTCAACGGCGTTGAACTCGGCATTGGACCGGGCTTGTTTGGCACAGACCCTGAGTTTGCAATGTTCAACGGCATTCCCAGTCCCGATGACAACACTGGCCATCCGCTTTACTGGTTGCGTGTTTGTGTGGATGATTCCGGAATTTTCTGGCGCAGCGATACATTCCGCGTTCACAGCGGACTCGACCAGTATTTCTTCGGTACGGGTCCGGGACAAATTC
The DNA here is from genome assembly GCA_020637445.1 of Calditrichota bacterium. NCBI lineage: Bacteria > Pseudomonadati > Calditrichota > Calditrichota bacterium. The sequence continues at coordinate 116,298 of JACJVZ010000002.1, forward strand.
CGTTCACGTGTGAAACCGGCGTGTGCGGCGGCTGTCAATCTCCGAGCGATGTCACCAACCTTGCGGCGTCCACGACTTACTGCGACTCAATCGTGGTAACGTGGAGTCACGATATGGATAACATCTCCGGCTATCGTATTTTGATCGACGGAACGGGACAGTATGTTTGGGTGCAAAACCCGGCCACGCCGCGGTATGTCGACCTGACCAGCATTGGCGGTCAGGACCATACGTACCGTCTGCGGGCTTATCGTATCTGTGATACGGATACCGCATACTCGGCGACTCCGATTACCACAACGGGCCGCAAGCTGGTGTCTCCGCCGATGGCTTTGAACATGACCGCGTCGGATACGCTGTGCAACGTCGTGAATGTTCGCTGGACGGACAACACGGTACAGGGACTCGACTCGTTCCGTGTCTATCGTGACGGTGTTCGAATCGGCGCGGACAGCCGTCATACGACCGGCTACAACTTCCTGTTCCTTGACACGACCGTCGTGCCGGGCGTCACCTACCAGTACTGCGTGCGCGGCTATTCCGTCGCTTGCAGCACCGGTGCGGCGTCTTGCGACAACGGTATTGCGACGAGTTCCCCGGTGTGCACCGTCAGCAACGTGACGGTTGAAGGCACGTGCGACTCGGTTTGCATTTCGTGGTCGGCAGACTGCGACGAAGCGACGGGTTACCGTGTGCTCCGTAACGGCGCACTGGTGGGAACGGTCACCAATAACAACACGGAATTTTCATTCTGCCACCAACCGGGCGCGGGTTCGGTGGGTGTGTACCAGATTCAGCCGGTGAACGCGTGCGGCAACGGCACGGCTCAACCTGATCCAGGTGTTTCCGGTTCGAGACTTTCGGCTCCGAATTCGGTGCAGGGCATCGTTGCTTCAGATACGTTGTGCGACATGGTTTGCATTACGTGGAACAGAATGTCGAATATTGACTCGTTCCAGATTCGTCAAGAAACGACCCGTATCGGTGTCGTGATCACGACGGGCAACGACACGACGTTCTGCTTTGACGGTGCTGTTGCCGGAGAAACGCACACGTACACCGTGGTTGCTTACAACGAATGCGGCGCGGGCGCCGTGGCCGCGGGCAACCCGGGAACTCGCCGTGCACCGGGAACGGGCACAGCGTCGTTTGCGTTGGTGACTGCCGGTCCGCCGGATTGGACTTACTCAATGACCGTGAACAGCGGCTGTTTGAACACTGTTGTCATTCGTGACTTCTGCGAAAATACGACGGCGACGGCTCCGACCGGCTGGACGGTCAACGTTACCGACGATTCGATTATCTTCACGTCGACGGAAGCCTATGGCGCCATGGAAACCGTGAGCGGATTCCAACTGCACCACCCGACTTGTGACGGTGACGGTCGTTGGTCAAGCGGTCAGTCGGACGGCACGATTCGCGGACCGCTGCCGGTTGGAAACAACGCTCTGCTGCCGACGGAATACAGCGTGAACGTGTATCCGAATCCGTTCAACCCGCTGACGAACTTCAAGATTGCCGTTCCGCAAGCCGCGGAGACGCGAATTGTGGTGTTCAACGTGATGGGTCAGGTCGTGCGTGATATGAATCTCGGTCGTTTGCAAGCCGGATATCACACGGTGCAATTCGGCGGCGCCGAACTGCCTTCGGGTATGTACTTCGCTCGTATTCAGGCCGGAAACTTCCATTCGACACACAAGTTGATGTTGCTGAAGTAACCAGCGTAGACGCTGGACCCAATGTGCCAGCAGCCATTGAGGGTCTGGAGACCCGCAACGGCGATGTAAGCACCTCTTGCGCTGACGCAGGGGCCAAGTCGGTTGGTAAATATGAAGCGGGGCGAATCATTTGGTTCGCCCCGCTTTTTTGTGTTTAATACTGTAGCGCGTTTTACTTTATCAGGATCAATTTCTGCGTTATTGTGCGGCCGGGCGAATCGAGTCTTGCGATGTACACACCGGATGGATAGGCACTGCCGTCAAAGGAGACGGCATGAGTGCCGGCAGGATAGTATTGACTCACAAGAGTTGACAGTCTTTGTCCAATCAGAGTGTAAATGGAGAGTTTGATCTCTGCGGCCTTAGGCAAATCAAACGCGATGGTCGCCTCGGGATTGAACGGGTTAGGATAAATGCTAAGTGTGAAATTGGCAGGTGCGATGTTATGCGAATCGCCGGCATCGCCGGGGATTTCCATCGTGAACGAGCCTTGGCCGTTGCTGGACTCAACAGTATCTCCCATTGCAGCTGCTTTTACTGACCAGAAGAATTCGTGAGAATCGTCCAGCGAATTTAGTGGAATAGAAATTTCTACGGTGATCGTGGTGTCAGTGACGACTGCGTCTGTTGGATCAATAGCCATATATGTGGGAGATTCCACATGGAAGATGTACGAAATCGCGTCGCCATTCGGATCCGTTGATTGATTCCATACGAATTCAATGGTTGGATTTCCTGGTGACCAGATCAACTCGCTGTTGTCTTCCGGCATGAGTCGCTCAAACGGTTGCGGTGGCGCGGGTGAAGGGTCAGGACTTGTGCGCACCACCCAGACATCATTGTTTCCTGCTCCAAAAGAACTGGTTATGCCAGCGAAAATGAATCCGAAATCATCTGTTTGGTGAATTGCCTCGCCGAAGTCTGCTCCACCTACTCCCCCAAAAGTAAGGCTCCACAGGCTGTCTCCCATTGCACTAACCTTTACCATCCAGAAGTCGAACCCGCCGATCCCAAAACTTGCAGTGTGGCCGCCCAAGACGTAGCCGCCGTCCACCGTCTGAATGAGTGAACGGCATTCATCCCATTGACTGCCACCGAATGTTCTTGTCCAAAGTGTATCGGCATTGCTGTCTGTTCTGATCATTCTAAAGTCACGAATCGTACCGTCCGTATAGTTCCAACCCGCCAACGCGAAACCACCGTCTGCGGTTTGAATGACATCCTTGCACTCTTCTGGTCCCGTGCCGCCGTACGCTCGGCTCCAGAGACTGTCACCAGTCCCATTCGTTTTTACCAGCCAAAAATCCGTGGCGTCTGCAGCGAACGTGGATGTTTTACCCCCTAACGCGAAGCCCCCGTCCGCCGTTTGCTCAACAGCGTAGCAAACTTCCGTCAGACTGCCGCCAAACGTCTTGCTCCACATGCTGTCACCAGTTGAATTAACTTTCACTATCCAAAAGTCCTCTGAGCCAGAACCGAAACTTGCAGATGAACCGCAAAGCAAATAGCCTCCGTCTGTCGTTTGGATCACATCCGTTCCTTCGTCATCGTTTGCTCCACCAAACGTGCGTGACCAGAGGCTGTCGCCATTCTCGTTTGTTTTGACAATCCAGAAGTCGCGGCCGCCCGCCCCATAGGAATCGGTCATGCCTGCTAAGATGACACCGCCATCGGACGTGAGCGCAGCAGACTCAAAGAACTCATCGCCACTTCCGCCGTACGTGCGGCTCCACAGGCTGTCACCGTTCGCGGAAGTTTTGACCAGCCAGAAATCGTAGTTGCCTCCGGCCGAGAAACTTGAAGCGTGTCCGGCAATGAAGTAGCCGCCATCAGGTGATTGCTCGACAAAGCCCGCCGCATCTTGATTTCCGCCTCCAAAAGTGCGGCTCCAGAGGGAGTCCGGTTGTGACCATGCAGTTGAACTCAGCAACAGACAACTGCAAATAAGTAGAGATTTACTATAAAGCATAATACTCTCCGGCAATTTGCTAAAGTTTAGAAACGTGCCAATACTGCGTCATTGAATAACACGAGCGAATCCCCTTGCATTTGAAAGCAGAGAATTCGCTCGAATAAGTTGGCATTCTTGACTTCATGCGCACATGCGCAGCGGAAGTTTATCTCTGCCGTGTAATATCATAACTTGTTAAAGAGTCAAAAGCAAATTGGCTTCTTGCGACATCGCAGTTGTGAAACACGACAGAGTATTATGCTATCATTGCTTAGAATGTGACCTCAGTTATCCGAATGAAGATGAAAATTATTTTTGACTCCGACTTGTCCTCTTGCAACGCAATCGGGGCGAACCAGGTGGTTCGCCCCGCTTTTTGTTCTGCAATCGACGGCCGGAGGCCGACGGTAGTATTATTACGCACAACGGCAGTATCTATTACTTGCGCTTGTAGTGCATTTCCATGGTTTTCTTTTCTTGCGCGGTGCCGGGGAATATCCATGCCTGATACATGAACTCGTTTTCGTTCAAGTATGTGTACATGTGGCGAGTCGGAACATCGCGCATATTCATTCCGGGGCTGTCCATCGCGCCTTCGAAAACTATTTTCTTTCCGCCGTCCTGCTCTTTTCCCCAAAGTGTGAAAAGTCCCGTGGACATGTTGTCATTCCACGTGAACCAATAACGCTGGGTGAAGTTGTCGTAGCCCATCATGCCCGCGCCTTCGAAGGGCATACCTTGATAGTCCATGGTGAAACGCTGCAGTTGTACGCGGCCGCCGAGAATCATTTCCATCTTAACGTCGCCTGACATAGTCTTGCCGCCTTCGTCCATGGCAACGGAATACTCGCCGCATTCTTTTGCCATTCTTTCATGCTGCGCACCGGGCGTGGCATTCTTCATCCAGTTTTCCATCATCTCTTGCTGAGTCATTTCTGCCATCGTTCTTTCTCCTATTTGAAGATATGTTCAGATTGTGTTGAAAAAGAACGGCAGTTTGTGCTGCCGCTCTATTCGTGCTACTCGCGGGCGGATTGCCATCCGCCCCTACAACGTACGGCTACTGCTTGCGCGTATAGGTGATTTCCATCATTTTGTATTCTTTTGGAGTCCCTACATCGTGCCAGCTTTCCAAAATATGCTTGTCGTCGTCTACCCAGCGATACACAAACTTCACAGGCTGATCCTTTTCTCCGATCATGGGATCATCCATTGTGGTGTTGTAGGTAATGGTCTTGCCGTCGTCATCGCTGGTGCCTTCCATGTACATCATCGAGGTCGCCATGTTGTCGGTCCACGTTGACCAGTACTTCTTTCTGAAGTTGTCATAGCCCGTCATGCCGTGGCCTTCGAACGGCATGCCCATCATTTCGCTGTGACTTATTTCGTTGATGACTCTGCCGCCGTTGATTACTTCGCACGTTTGCATGCCGTTGCTAACCATCGGATCGGCGCCGGGCTCCAGCCAGAATTTGATCTCGGTGTTCCACTCACCCGCGGTTTTCGCGAGCAGTTCATGCTGCGGACCGGGTGAAGAAATTTCCATCCACTTCTTCATCATCTCATCTTCGGACATGCCGTTGTCCTGCGCGTACAACGGGGTCAGCGCAAGCAATGCAGCGGCAATAAAGATCAGGAGTTTTTTCATCTTGTTTTTCCCTTGCGATCTATTTCTTGCGTGTGTAGGAAATTTCCATTGACTTGTACTCTTGCGGAGTCTTGGCGTTGTCCCAGCTTTCGAAGATGAAGTGGTCGTCATCTATACGCTTCATGATTTGCTTGATGGTTTTGTCCATGACATGACTGGCAGGATCATCCATGGTGCCGAAGAAAGTGACTGTTTTGCCGTCATCACTGGAAGTGCCTTCGGAGTACATTAGTGCGGTGCTCATGTCATCGATCCAAGTTCCCCACCACACCTTGGCAAAGTTTGAGTATCCTGTCATGCTCTGGCCGTGGAAGGGCATGCCCATGAAATCGCCGGTGAAGTGACCGACTTGGATGCGGCCACCGAAGATCATCTCGATCGTTTCGGTGCCTTTCGATTCCATAGGCGGCTGCGACGGATCCATCCACATTTTGACTACGCAGTCCCATTCGCCGACGTGCTTGGCCAATTCTGCATGCTGCGGCCCGGGCGTACCGGCATCCATCCAAGCCTTCATCGCGGCTTGTCCTTCCATGTCTCCGTCTTGCGCAAAGGCGACATTAAAGAGGGCCACAAGTGCGGCCAAAACAATGAGATTGAGTTTCTTCATTTTTCCCTCAGTTCAGGTGATTTTTGGTGAATTTTGGGAAATATAACATTTGTTCAAATGAGAGTCAAGGCGGACTTGAATGGTTAGAAAATATTATATGTTAGGAGAATGTTGCCGGAGGCGACGGTTGATGGTCTTGCGCGTGCGAACAAATTTCAGTTCAGTCGTGTTAAACGCTTGACGAACTCGGTTGTCCAACCAGTGTTACCACTCACACCCTTCAGCTTTTCCCACCGATGAATCACCAAATTTCAACTCGTACACGCGGTGCGCTGTTTGCCGCTCTGCTTGGTTTTGCTTTAATGATCGTTAGCTGCAACTCAGAGCCAATTCAGTCCGAATGGCATGACAAGGCTATGGACTTGAACGGGAAGCCGGATCTCTCGGAATTCAAGGGGCTGCGCATCAAGGACGTGCAGGCGCGGTTCGTGATTGCGAATGACGCGGACGAAATTTTGCTTGCGGTGCAGACGGGGAACGAAGCGGTACGGCGGCAGATTGAAATGGGAGGTGTGACGCTGTGGCTGACGAATCCGAAAAATAAAAAGGAATCGGTGGGTGTGCGCTATCCGGCGCGGCTGGGGCCGAAGGATCAACGGAGAGAGTTTGCGCCGGAGGAATTTTCACCGGATCGGACGAAGGTGAAATTTGATCGTCCGTCGGCGAATGTGGAAGTGCTCGCGAAGAAATCTGCGAGCAGGATGTTGTCGGAAGCTGATGCGAAGGATGCGGGGATTTTTGCCGAGTCGAAATATGAAACGGCGACTTCGGCTTACACGCTGGCGATCAATTTTGCGGCGGCGGCGCCGTGGTTAGCGGCGGGAGATGAAGTGGAGCTGCGAGTGGAAGTGCCGAAAATGAAAATGAAACGGCCTGACGGGGAGTTTGGTGAAGGGCAGCGTCGCGGTCCGCCGATGGGGGGTGATGATTTCGGCGGTGGTGGTGGTGGTATGCGCGGCGGAAAGCGTGGTGGGTCGCCGAGTGGTATAGCGAATCGCTCAGCGGGGAAGGCGATTAAGATTGTGCAGAGGGTGGTGCTGGCTGCGGGGGGATGATTTGGGGATGGGGAAGAAATGAAAGCGGCGCAGGATTTCTCCTGCGCCGCTTTTGTTTTTCGGATTCCGGCAGGGAACCGCGCTGACGCGCTTAATCCCTGCTCGGCGAACCTTGCGGGCGGATTGCCATCCGCCCCTACAACGTCTGCCATTGCGGGTCTGGAGACCCACAACGGCGACTACTTTTTTAGTAATCCATGCCGCCCATGCCGCCCATGCCGCCGCCGGGCATTGCGGGTGCTGGGGGATTCTTTTCCTTCTTTTCGTGGATCGCGCAATCGGTGGTCAGCAAGAGACCGCCGACGGACGCCGCGTTTTCTAATGCAACGCGCACAACCTTGGTCGGGTCGATCACGCCTTCATCCAGCAAGTCGCCGTAGACTTCGCTCGACGCATTCAGACCGAAGCTGTAATCCTTGTGCTCGCGAATCTTGTTCACAACCACGCTGCCTTCTAAGCCTGCGTTTTGCGAAATCATGCGAATCGGTTCTTCCAACGCGCGACGAATGATGTTCACGCCGAGCTGCTCGTCGCCGTCAAGCTTGAAGTTCTCAAGCACTCTTTGCGCACGCAGCAGAGCCACGCCGCCGCCGGGGACGATACCTTCTTCGACCGCCGCGCGGGTCGCATGCAGAGCATCTTCCACGCGAGCTTTCTTTTCCTTCATCTCGACTTCGGTCGCGGCGCCAACCTTCAACACCGCAACACCGCCGGCGAGCTTGGCCAGACGCTCTTGCAGTTTTTCACGGTCGTAATCCGACGTCGTGCTTTCGATCTGCTTCTTGATCTGCGAAATGCGGCCCTTGATTTCTTCACCCTTGCCAGCGCCTTCGACGATGGTGGTGTTGTCCTTATCAATGATGATCTTCTTGGCTGTGCCGAGATCGCTCATGACGGCGTTCTCAAGTTTGAAGCCCGCTTCTTCGGAAATCACACGACCGCCCGTGAGCGTGGCGATGTCTTCGAGCATGGCTTTGCGACGATCACCGAAACCGGGAGCCTTGACGGCCGCAACCTTGAGCGTGCCGCGCAGCTTGTTGACGACCAACGTCGCCAGCGCTTCGCCTTCGACGTCTTCGGCAATGATCACGAACGCGCGACCGGCCTGAGCGACCTTCTCCAGAATCGGGAGCAGGTCCTTCATCGCGGAAACTTTCTTGTCGTAGATCAAGAGATACGGATTCTCGAGATCGACTTCCATTTCGTCGGGATTGGTGACGAAATACGGCGACAGGTAACCGCGGTCGAACTGCATACCTTCGACGACGTCGAGCGACGTTTCCATCGACTTGGCTTCTTCGACGGTGATGACGCCGTCCTTGCCAACCTTGTCCATCGCGTCGGCAATCAGATCGCCGATAGTCTTGTCGTTGTTGGCGGAAATCGTACCGACGGCGGCGATGTCCTTCTTGCCGTTCACGCCCTTGCCGTTCTTCTTGAGATCTTTCACGACTTCGGCGACGGCCTTGTCGATACCGCGCTTGAGGCTCATCGGATCGGCACCGGCGGTGACGTTCTTCAAACCTTCGTGAATGATTGCTTGCGCGAGCACGGTCGCGGTGGTCGTTCCGTCACCGGCGATATCGCTGGTCTTGGAGGCGACTTCGCGAACCATTTGCGCGCCCATATTTTCGACGGCATCTTCGAGTTCGATTTCCTTGGCCACGGTGACACCATCCTTGGTGACGGTCGGGGCGCCCCACTTCTTTTCGATCACGACGTTGCGGCCCTTGGGTCCGAGCGTGACCTTCACGGAATTCGCGAGCGTATCGACGCCTTTCTTCAGCGACGAACGTGCTTCGACATCGAAGTCAATGAGTTTGCTTGCCATGTTTTATTGTTCCTTTGGAAATGATTTTGTGTGTTTCAGATTCCGGCGGGGAACCGTGCTGACGCACTTAATCCCCGCTCGGCGAGTTACTTGAGAAGTAACCAGCGTTGTGCTGTCGCGTTCTAACTCATCATGAGAATTTTGAGCGCATGCGAAGCGCAACTGCGGTGCTTAACAAGCACCTACTTAACAACAACAGCGAGGATATCGCTGCGGCTGATGAGCATGTATTCCTTGTCATCGAGCTTGACTTCGGTGCCGCCGTAGCGCGCGTACACGATGGTGTCGCCAACTTTGAGCATCTCGGACATTTTCTTTTGCTTGCGATCGGCGATTTCAACGTCATCGCCCATGGCCACGATCTCGCCCATTTGCGGACGGTCCTTCGACGCGGTATCCGGAATGATAATCCCACCAACGGTTTTCTCTTCCTTCTCGAGCGGGTGAATCAGGACGCGCTCATCAATCGGCTTGATTTTCATGGTTTTAGGACTCCCTAAAGAGGTTATGGTTTGGAAAGTTGTGTGTTATTAAGCTGTTAGCACTCTTTCGTGGTGACTGCTAACAGAACTGGCAATATACGCTCAAAGTTCCCGGGAAGCAAACTCTTGGGTTATGTGTTAGTCAAGAAAAAACAAACCCCTGATGGGTGGTCAGGGGTTGGGGGGAGGAGAGGCGGAGGCGGGGTGGGTAATTGCTGTTGACTTTTCACGTTTTTGATCTTATATTCAATTGTTGCCGCTTGGAGCGGCGCAACTCTGCAACAATACTTGGCCGATTGCAGAGTAAATAATTAGGCCAAGAAATCTCATAGGAGGCCAACATGGCCATTTTTCGAATACCTGCTCTTGCAGGCTTAGTTCGTCATCTCGACGATCCCACCGATCCTGAGCGTTCCTCCCACCACGCGCTCATCCGCTTGGCAGACCTGCCACCTGACATCCCCAAAGACGTAAATCCCCGAGACCAGAATCTGAATTCGCGCGTGTCTAATGACATACGCGAAGGACTTCGTGAGCATTCTGTCTTCTTCCATTTGCTGAATCGTGGAATCACAATTATTGCAAGTAGTGCGTTCTATGACACGAAGCGTGCAGAATTTGTGATTGACGTTCCAAGTAACGGTGACGTGTTTTCTGATTCTGCGTTGGAAAATAGTGCTTTGGTTGACGACAAAAGTCCACATCACGGAGGAAGCTCGGACTCCAGTGACGATGAAAAGATCATTGACATGGATGAATGGATTGGAGATGCAACTTTTGGCATTGTTGACGGTGGGCACACTTATGCGGTGATTCAACAAGCGAAAGCGAATGCAGAGTTGGACACAAACTTGGCGCGTTCTCTCAAGAACGCGTTCGTCCGGCTTGAGGTGCTAGTTGGCGTTGATCGCGTTCAGTTGGACGAAATGAGGCGTTTGACAACAGCCATTGCGCGTGCGCGAAATACTTCGGCGCAAGTTAGACCACAGGCGATCGCAAATCTCGACAGACAGTTTGACTGGCTTAAGGACTTGTTGAACGAGAGGAACCGGCCATATCGCAACATTATTGCTTACAGAGAGAACCAAGGCAAGGCAGAAGCCGATGCGCGTGGTGTCAAGATGATCGACATTCGTGATGTCGTCCAACTTCTCACGATCTTTCATCCCAAGTTTCTGACAGATGAGTCACAGCCGGTAATCGCGTATTCAAGCGCGGAACGATGCTTGATGAACTATATCAACGAGCAGAAGCAACCTAACCAGAACTCTCTTGGTGATGTACTGAGTGCGCCGGGTTACAAGCAACTGGCACCGATTGCTTCAGAGATTCTAGAGTTCTACGCTTTTCTCCTTGATACATTTAAGGACAATTATCGGCTGGCCGGAGGCAAAAAGGCGTTGTTAGAGGACGAAGATGAAGATGAAGATCTCAACCCGCCAAAGAAACAAGGACCTGGTAAGGCCAACCGTGTTCCCGCCCTGACAAGCAAATCCAAACTTCACCATTTGTATTTCTTGGAGAAATACTCGGGGTACGACATGAGCAAGTTGAAGAAGCATAGCAAGGGAATTCCACACCAAGGCCTTGTTCTTCCATTGTTGGGTGGATTTCGGGCTCTAGCTGAAGTCCAAGCTGATGGCAATGTTGGGTGGAAGGTGACGGTACCAGAACTGATAGAAATTTACCAAGAAAACGCGCAGAAGTATGTGAAGACAGTTTTCACATTGATGGCTAGGGAAAAAGACAATCCCCAGCAGATTGGTAAGGATGCGTCGTCTTGGCAACTCTTTTACGCGCTTGTTAACTCAGACTATTCGAATTTCATTCGCAATAAAGAAGCCAAGTAGGCCGTGTGAATTGATAAAAGCCCCGCTCGGTTGAGCGGGGCTTTTATTCTTCCCAGTCTTTCGTTTGGGATTAGGTTGTGATTTCGAGGGCAAAGGCGGCTTGGTCGCGGCGGTCGTACTCGTAGATGAAGCGCGAACCGTTGGTGTGTTTGGCGTAGCACCAAAGATTGACCGCGAAGGTGCATTTCGCTCCAATCGTATTCTTGCCGAGCATTGTGCTGAAGGCAAGCTCGGTGGATTGCTGCGAATTTCCGGCATCGAGTGAAGTGGGTGCGTTCGAGTTGCCGGTTTGGAATGTCACCGTCGGGCCGTTCAGTCCGCGATGCCAATCGAGTGAGTAGTAGCGCATGAAGGTTATTGGCGCAACCAGCGAATTGACCGTACGATGAAACGCGCGAAAGCCAACGGAGAATTTAGTGCTTGCAGGTCCGGTCATAAATTGACATTCGTCGCCGGACGCGTGACCGTTTTTGCGCAGGTCTTCGATGTCCGCATAGACCGGACGATTGTCCACCCAGAAAACATGCGCAAGTTTTCCGAACTGAACTTTCGCCGTGCTGCCCGGACCGCTGATCGCAAGTCTGCGCAGGAAATCGAAACCCGCGGTATTCGGCATCAGGCGGTTGCCGTTGACATCGAAGACTTCGACGTAAAGCAAATACTTGTCATTGCTCGAACCGGTGTTCCAATATCCGTGATACTGTCCACCAAGCCAGATGCCGTCGGTGTAATACGGAATTTTGTACAGACCGTTGACGGTGTTGCCTGCGACGACTTTCGAATCGGGACCAAGACCTTCGGTGGTCACTTCCCAGCTTCCGCCGAGGAATTCCATCTTGCTCCACGCGAGCGGCTGCGAGAGCGGAGTCGGAGTTTCGCCCGGCAGCGGATCGCCGTTGTCACCGGCTCTCACCGTGCTGATGCGATAGTAGTGCGCACCGAGCGCTTTCATGTCGGGATGGAAAAGCAGTCGCAGTGCGAGTGATTTCGCCCACGGACAGTTGCTTGCGCCGCCGAACGTTTGCGCGAGTCCTCCGGTTGTGGGAAGATTGGCCAGATTGTTTTCGCTCGTCTGCGTGAGATCCATGTTCGCGAGATTCTTGCCGAGCCAGTGGCTGTTCAAGACGGAACTTGACGTGCCGCCGATCTCTTGTAGCATCACGAACGGACGGTCGTTGTCGAAGTCGCTGTCATCCTGACCGCACGTACGACCGAGGAAGGTTTTCAGATCGGCGAAATCCGATTGTTTGAAATACTCATGGCGCGAAGATCCGTCGTAGACATAGACCCATTGGCCGTCCTGCCATTGACGAACTTTGTAGTAGTAGCTTCTGTAGCAATGTGCGAGTGTATACAGCGGGAAGGTTCGCCAGCAATACGTGAACGAACCGTCGGGACGCAGCACCGCTTCGCCTAATTTGTGTGAAGAGCAGTGACAAATCAGGTGCCACAGATAGGGACGGAGTTCGACAAACTTTTCGACATCGGCCTGCGCCAGCGTTTGCAATGCTCTTACGTCTTCGCGCAATTTCGCTTGCATGTCGAGATTGATTTCATCCAATCCCGCAGACTCGAGACGTTTGAACGCGCGCTGTGCGACGCGATCTTCGTAAAATGCCGGAGGTTCGGGCTGCGGATTGAAGGCGATTTCATCGCCGAAGCTCAGTCTGCCCACGAAAGAGATTGGTGACGGATCAGGACCGACTCCCGGCAGATGCAGCGGACCCGGATCAGGATCGGGAATGGGAATCGGAATCAGCTCTTCGTGAATGCGGCGCAGGAGGTCTTTGATATTGATGTGCAGCCAATGACAGCAGCACGTGCGCTCATAAACTTCGACGACTCCGTTGCAAATCGGCCAGCAGCGCTCCACGAAATGCGGCAAGTATGGAATACCGAGGTTCGGAAGCACAGGCCCAAGAATCGGCAGACACTTGCGCACGCGGCCGGAGACGCAGCGCAGTGGGAACAACCAGCCGCGCCACCATTCCGGCGCGAGCTGCAGCACGGTACCGCGGCGCCACTCGGCAAATACATCCGCGACGCGATATTTGATCAGCGTTTCCGAATTGAGAGTCGAAAGATCTTCAACATCCGGTCCGATGCCGATCGTGGCACCGGGAGTCTTCTCCCATTTGGGATCCGCGACAAATTTATCGTTTTCAATTTTCGAGATCTTGCGAGGCGATCCACCTTGCTCGATCAAGTACAGCGCGAGGTGTGGAGTTTCCTCTTTGCCTTCGCGCGCGTAGAACTGCAGTTCTACGAAGTTCTTTCGGCTTTGCTGTTCCATCGTGATTCTCCCATATCATCATTTGGTCCGGTCACGCTGCTCTCGCGGCAGCCGCACATCCGGGCTTATTCATTGCACTCAAAGAACTCTGCATATCTCTCTTACCTCATGAACAACAAAAAAGCTCCACGAATTTCGCGGAGCTTTCAGAGAGTAATGAGTAGCTTGAGTTTAGAGCAGCAAGACTTTGGGATCAAGGTTGCCGCCGCTGATGATTACTCCAATTCGTTCACCTTTGATGTTGCCATTCAGCAACGCCGCAATGCCTAATGCACCACTCGGCTCGACGACGAGTTTCATTCTTTCGAAAAGAAACTTTGTGGCATCGATGATATTAGTTTCGGATACGTTGACAAAATCATCGACGTGTGTTCTCACTAACGGAAACGTCAATTTACCTAATGATGGTGTGCGAGTGCCGTCTGCGATTGTAGGTGGATTTTTCACCGTGTGCAATTCGCCGGTTCGCCACGAGAGTGTCGCGTCGTTGGCAAGTTCGGGTTCTACTCCGATGACTTTGATGTTGGGAATGACGTGTTTGGCAGCTAACGCACTTCCGGATAGCAATCCTCCTCCGCCGCAGGGAACCAACAGAGCATCAAGATCGGGATAGTCGTTTACGAGTTCAAGCGCGGCTGTGCCTTGTCCGGCGATGATGTGCGGATGATCGTAGGGCGGAATCAAAACATAACCGTGCTGCTCTTTTAGCTCGGCGGAGATTTCTTCGCGCGTGCGCTCATTGGGATCATACAACACCACATTCGCGCCATAGCTGCGAGTGGCGGCTAACTTGATCGGCGGAGCATCCTGCGGCATGACGATGGTTGTTTTGATGTCGAGCAACGCTCCGACCAATGCTACGGCCTGCGCATGATTGCCAGACGAGTGCGTGATGACGCCGCGGCGTTTTTCCTCGAAAGTCAGTTGCGACATCGCATTGTACGCGCCGCGAAATTTGAACGCGCCGACACGCTGAAAGTTTTCGCACTTCAGATAGACGTTCGCGTTGCTTTTTGCGTCGAGTGTGCGCGAAGTATGCACGGGAGTTTTGTGTGCGATGCCCTTAAGAGTTTTGGCGGCGTCGAGGACGTCGTAGGCGGTGGGAAGCATGGCAGAAAATATGAAATATGAAGTATGAAATATGAAAGCGGAGCGGGTACCCGCAGCGGGTGCCGCCGCGAGAAGTCAGAAGTCAGATGCGGAGCGAGAATAGAAAATGGCAAATAGAAAATAGAAAAGATACTGCAACTACGACTGTCGGCCTCTGGCCGTCGCTCTTGGAGTTTTGTTTTGCTCTTTCAGCCGGAGGCTGGGAGGTCGTTGGTTTATTGAATTGGGAGTGAAAACAGGGTGCGTGATTGCACCCTGTTTGTTTTTCCGATTCCGGCGGGGAACCGCGCTGACGCGCTTAATCCCCGCTCGGCGCGTAACTTTGTTACCTACTCGCTTCGCTGCATTCGAGGGCAGGTCACGCTCGCAAATACGCGGGCGGAATGCCTTCCGCCCCTACACCTTCTGAACCCTTATCTCACGAGCATGACTTTGTGGACTGCACGTTGACCGGCGTTGTTCAACTCGACGATGTATGTTCCTGAAGCGAGCGGAGCTCCCTTTGAGTTGATAGCAGACCAAGTTGTATTGTGCGTTCCGAGTGAACTTCCATACCCGCTCAAGAGTGTCGCGACTTCTTGACCGACGATGTTATATACTTTCAGTTCGGTTTTGCCGATTCGATCAATGGTGTAGGCAATTTGAATCGTGCCGTTAAATGGATTGGGATATGCCGTCAATCCAAACGTCGTGGGAAGCAGAACTGTTTCCGGAGTGTCTAACGTGGAGTCGAATCCTGTCTTCACCAGCAAAATGTCAGAAAATCCATCGCCGTTCAGGTCTTCGGAGCCTGCGAGGTAGTAGTTGCCTCCGATTACGGTCGCGCCTCTGCAATCTTCGAATGCCGAGGTACCAAAGGTCTTGCTCCACAAACTGTCGCCATTGAGCGCAATACGGAGAGCCCACATGTCGTAGCCGCCGGAGCCAAACGACGCTGTTCGTCCGGCTAAGAGATAACCGTCGGAAGACATCGGAATCATATCGTAGCACCATTCGTCCATGGCGCCGCCGTAAGTGCGATGCCAGAGCTCATTGCCGGACTCATCCGTTACGACGAAGTAGAAATCTGACGCACCCGCGCCCATCGAGTTCGTATATCCCGCAATGGCATAGCCGCCCGTTGGAGTTTGAGCGATGGCCCACGGAGCATCATACTGATTTCCTCCAAACGTATGCGCCCACAAACTGTCGCCACTTGCGGAAAGTTTCTGGAGAATGACGTCTCCGTTAGGCTCACCCTGCGACCCCGTTATGCCCGTGAAAAGCAGACTGCCGTCACCGGATTCCGTGACGGCAATCGCAACGTCTTGTCCAGTTCCTCCAAACTTACGGCTCCAAAGGCTGTCGCCGGTGTCTGACACTTTCAGTATCCATATGTCCGAGCTATGTGCACCGAAGGACTGAGTCAATCCCGCCATGACATAGCCGCCGTCACTCGTTCTTATGGCATCAAAACATCGATCTGCGCTTGATCCACCGTACGTTCGGCTCCAAAGCTGACTGCCTTGCGAATCAATTTTCAGCAGCCAATAGTCAAAATCTCCGGCACCGTACGAGCCTGTATGCCCAGCGAGAATGAACCCGCCGTCTTCAAGCGGAATCGCCTTGTAGCACGCTTCGACGTTGATTCCGCCGTACGTGTGACTCCAGATGTGGTTGCCACCACTGTCCACGCGCTCCAGCCAAACATCAAAACTGCCGGCACCAAATGACGTCGTGAATCCCACCAAAAGCAGGCCGCCGTCCAGTGTTTTGACAATGGCATCGCACTCTTCGTCCACGTTGCCGCCATACGTCCTACTCCAGAGGCTGTCAGGCGGCTGGGCCATTGCTGATATGCCTACGGCAACAACAACGATGCAAAGGAGTCTCGCGAACGCGGTCATTTGGTTCTCCAGCGAATGGAGTTTTATCTCACGAGCATGACTTTGTGAACCGCACGTTGCCCGGCGTTGTTCAACTCGACGATGTAGTTGCCGCTGGGAAGGGGCACTCCTTGCGCGTTGACGGCGCGCCAGTGCGCGGAATAGGTGCCGGTAGACATAAACGGCGTGTTCACGAGCGACGCGACGTTTTGTCCGAGCACGTTGAAGACATTGAGATCCACCGCACCGGGGTTGCTGACGACAAATTCAATCGTCGTTTCCGGATTAAACGGATTCGGATAGCTGCGAAGCAACGCGGCAGACTTGGGAACCGGAACAATTCGCGGCGTGACGCTGGAGACTTGATCGAGGTAGAGGTCATATGAGATCGATTCCTCGGGATCGTCGGGATTGGACGCCGTGAAGCGAATCACATAGTCCCCTGTGATCGTCGACGTGTCGACAAATCCCGTTTCGGGATTGATAGCCAAATTGTACATGTGCACGCTGATCGCCGTATCGTGCGCCATCGGCTCGAAAGATTCGAGAATGTCGACTGTCGCCGAATCGGGCGGATAGCACGTGATGTGCGTACACACGGAATAGGCACGCAACGGATCGGGAACGTCCACCGCGGAAATCGACAACAACACCTGCAGCGAATCGTTCGTCAGATTGTCGACTGTGCCGTAGAAGACATATTCAACTTCGTCGCCGCCATTGGCATAGGTCAGCAACGTATCCTGCATGGTGAA
This sequence comes from Calditrichota bacterium, assembly GCA_020637445.1. Lineage (NCBI taxonomy): Bacteria > Pseudomonadati > Calditrichota > Calditrichota bacterium. Next base: position 133,466 of record JACJVZ010000002.1, read on the forward strand.
GCTGAAGGTCGGCTCATCGAGCGGCAGCCAATCGTCTACGGCAGATCGAATCGCATTGATGTTCAACTCGTAGGCTCCCGATACGTAGCGGACGATGCCGTCGGGATCGATGACCACTTTGCGGTAGTTGCCGTTGTTCGCGGTCGAATAGGCCGCACCCTGAACAAGCAGCGGGAACGTCACTCCCGTGGCGGTGCGAAAGGCTTCGACCGCGGCAGGCGAACCATTATAGATATCCAAACCGAGCGTCACGACGGGCTGTCCTTCGTAATACGTGTTCACACCTGCTTCCATTTGACCATCCTGGCCACGACAGATCGTTCAGGTGTTTCCGAAGAACATCAGGACCACGACATTGCCCTGATATTCGCTCAGCGTGTGACTGTTTCCCCAGGAATCGGTCAAGGTAAAATCGGGCGCGGGTTGTCCAACGGTAAATGCTTGCGCACTTCCGAAGGCCAAGAGCAGCGCACAAATCGGCGCGAGCCAAATTCTGTGCTTCATGTTGTGGGTCTCCAAGTTGTTGTATGGCTCGGTCTGTTCAATTCTATCTAATAAGATAACATCTGACATTCGAGGATGCAAGAGTCAGCGGCTTCTTGCCCACTCCAACATTTTGCGGCGGGACACGGTTTCGCGGCGTTCGATAGCCGCCCGAATCCGACCCACGAGGGCCTCAAGTTCATTGTCTGAAAGCTCCACGCCATCAAGCGAGAGCAGCTTTTTTAAGCCATTTTTTCCTAAGAACTTACCAAATATTATGCGGTCTTCGAGGGCGGCTTCTCCTCCGACCATTTCGGGGCCAAAAGGCTCAAAAGTCAATGGATCGGCCAGCATGGCTTGTTGGTGCATTCCAGCGGCGTGGAGGAAAGCATTCTGACCCACCAGCGCTTTGTTGGGCTGAACCACTACTCCTGAAACCTCACGGACAAGGTGCGAGGTTTCAATAATGCGGCCCAGTTTGATGTTGGTGGCGAGATTCAAGGAGGATTCATGATATTTCAGGATCATTGCGACCTCTTCAAGCGCGGTATTGCCGGCTCGTTCGCCGAGGCCGTTGATGGTGCCTTCGACCTGGTCTGCGCCGCCCTCCAGTGCCGCAACCGAATTGGCCGTCGCCAGTCCGAAGTCGTTGTGGCAATGAATGCCGAGCTTGACTTCTTTGGGGAATTTTGACCTGATCCTCTCGAAGAGTGACTTTATCTCAGCAGGACGACCGCACCCGACGGTATCGGCGACGACCAATGTGGTCGCACCGGACTGAACGGCAGAATTTAGGGCGGATATTAGGTCAGATTCGGCTGTGCGCGTGGCATCGGTAGCGATGAATTCGACATCATCGAGGTATTTCTTGGCATGAGCTACGGCTGTTGCGATGCTTTCCTCGGCTTGCGGCCGGGTCATGCGAAGTGAAGCCGAAAGGTGCCGATCAGAAACCGGCAAGACTATGGAAATTCTTGCTTTGTCGGCAGCTTCGAGGGCCTTGGCGGTGATGTCCACGTCACCGGTCCGGCAGCGGGCAAGCCCTGCGATTACCGAGGATTTTACTTCTTGCGCAACTTTGCGAACGGCCTCTTGTTCGGACTCTGAGGCTGCTGGAAAGCCGACTTCGATGATGTCCACTCCCATTTCGGCTATGGCGCGGGCGAGAGTCAGCTTTTGTTCGACCGAGAAGACAACGAACGGGGTTTGTTCTCCGTCGCGCAGAGTGGTATCGTAAAATTGGATGGTGCGCATGAATCTCTTGGAATCAAATTGTAGTTGATGAATATACGTGCTCTGGGCTTGGCGTGCAAGCCGGTTTCGTTTGAAAACTGAGCCCGGAATAGCTATATTATGGGTTATGCGATTAATGGACGAATCCCAATTGGAACAGTTTGCGCAGTTGCGGGAACTTGCCCGCTATGCGGTGGCCGACGAAGCGACGCTCTTGATGCGCGTGCGCGGCGACTCCTATTCATGGTGCGCAGGGGGCGTGCGTGCGTTCGGGAAGTCGATCAAGGACTTGCTGTCCGAACGTGACGGAAGCTCGGTGATTCCGGTCTGTTTCAGATTGGATTTCGATCGCAATGAAACTTTCTATTGGCATCCGGATTGGCTGGTTGAAGCGCGCAACGAACGGCTGCTCTATTTCGGAACCGTACCACACGGTTCCATCGGCGAAGAAATTGAATTCAATCCGGATGAAACGGAAGCGATTGAATCGGAAAGTCATACTCCCGGTCAATGGACAGCGGCAGTGCAGCGCATTCAAGCGGAGATTCGCGAGCAGAAACTTCAGAAAGCCGTGCTCAGCAGGCAAATGAGTCTATATAATCCGCAGCCGTGGCAGGTTGACCTCGTGCTGGCTAAACTGCTGCACCAGTCGACGGGAACGTCCGTTTTCGCTCATCAGCTTTACGACAACAAAGTTTGGATCGGCGCAACACCGGAAATTTTGTTTCAGCGTGAGGGTCGTCAAGTAACGGTCGACAGTCTGGCGGGAACACGGCAGACTCTGCTCGACGATACGGCATTTTCGAACAAAGACCACGTCGAGCAGAAAGTCGTCACGGATTTTTTATGCGAGACGCTTTCGCCTTTGTGTTCGCACGTTTCGGTTTCACCGTTGACCGTTCGCCGCGCGGATGATCTGGAACATGTTTACAGTCAAGTGCAGGGAGTGCTGCGGGACGGCGTAAACGACGACGACGTGCTCGAAGCGCTGCATCCGACTCCGGCCGTGTGCGGCTCTCCGCGAAACGAGGCCGCACTGTTATTGAACGAACTTGAACCTGCTCCGCGTGATCTTTATGGCGGAGTTTTGGGATTCACAAACGGACATCAAACGACGGCGGTCGTCGTGCTGCGCTGCGCACAAGTGCAAACGAGAACGGCACGGCTGTTCGGCGGAGCGGGAATCGTGCTCGATTCGGATCCGGAAATGGAATATTCCGAATGCGGTTGGAAGATGGAAGTTATGCAGCGCGCACTGACGGATTTGATATGAACGCAATGAACCCAAACTATTTGCAGGCTGAGTTGCTGTGGATGCAGATTCGCGCGGCCGGGGTCGAGCACGTCGTGATTTCACCCGGTTCGCGTTCGACGCCGCTTGCGAGAACGGCTCATTCGTCGGAGCTATTCACGACTCACGTTGTTATTGACGAACGCTCAGCGGCGTTTTTCGCTTTGGGTTTGGCGAAGGGAAATCACAAACCCGTTGCGCTGGTGTGCACGTCGGGTTCCGCCGCTGCGCACTACTATCCCGCGATCATCGAAGCGGCACAAAGCGGCGTACCACTTGTGATTTTATCGGCGGACCGACCGCAGCGGCTGCGCAACAAGGGTGCAATGCAGACGATTGATCAAACTGCATTGTTCGGAAAGTATGCGCGAATGAGTTTGGATTTACCGGAACCCAAAGCCGACGCGAGTGTACTGCGTGAAACTCTGTCTTGGGTAAAACGCGCTCTGCACGTGATGGTTTCCGCTCCGCAAGGGCCGGTTCAAATAAATGTGCCGATGGATGAACCTCTCGCTCCACTCGAGCTTGAGGCGAGTCATTGCTCGGCTTTGCTGATTGAACTCAAATCCGAAATCGAGGAAATTGAACCAAGCGCGCAAGCCGTGTGCGACGTCGGCGCAAACGTGAAGCATTTGGTTGAGTCATGCTATTGCGGATTGATCGTTTGCGGTCCGGACGCCGCTCGCACGCCGCCGGAACGAATTGCCATTCACGAACTCGCACGAAATTTGGGTTGGCCGCTGTTAGCTGACGCGGCTTCGGGATTGAGATTTTCGGGCGAACCGAACATGCCGTACTACGATATTTTCTTGCGGCACGAATCACTTGCGCACATCGCGCCGGACCTCGTGCTGGAGTTTGGCATGACGCCAACCAGCAAGACGCTGTCTCAGTATTTGAACCGCCACCATTCCAAAACAATCCGCGTTCAACGGGACCGTTTGCCGCGCGATCCGGATGAACGCGCGAACGAGACGATTGTCACCGACGTCGCGAAATATGTAAATGATTTGCGTGGGATGGTGAAGGTGTCTCGCGATTCGCTTTTGCTCGATCCGTTTTGGAAAGCGGTCGGCGTGGTGCGATCGCTTCTGGCTAAATTTCACATTCCGCGGGAGAGCGAATTGGCTTTCGTACGCGCGGCTCTCGACGGAATGCCGGATCATTCGAACCTCGTGCTCGCATCCAGCATGGCGATTCGCTACGCCGACATGATCGCGGCGCCCGCCGGAAAAAACATTCACGCGTACGCGCAGCGCGGAACGAACGGAATTGACGGTGTGATTTCGCACGCAGTCGGCATCGCGGAGTGCAGCGGACGACAGACGCTGTTGGTTTGCGGCGATCTTGCTTTTTGGCATGACTTGCAAGGAGTGCGGCTGGCGCGGGACTGCGACTTGCTGACGATTCTGCTGCTCAACAACAATGGCGGCGGGATTTTCAACTTTCTTCCTGTTGCGGAACATAAAGATTCTTTCGAGGAGCTTCACGGTACGCCGTTGAACGTGAAGCTCGGCGAGACCGCGCGGGAAATGGGCATGGCGTGCTACTCCTTGAAGACTGTAGACGAATGCCGCGAGCATTTTGAAAAGATGCTGCCGTGCATCTATGAAGTCGAAACAGGCCGCACGGAAAATTCCGCGGCGCATCGATACTTTGTCGACAGTTTGCTGCGCGAGTTCGATTGATGCTGATTCAGTCCTCCGACATCGTTTGGCATGCTCGATCGGACGGAGATGAAAATGCGCCGCCGCTTGTGCTGCTGCACGGGTTTGCGCAGTCACTGCATAGTTTTGCGCCGATTGAGACGGAGCTTTCCAAAAGATTTCGCGTATTGAGAGTCGACCTACCATTTCACGGACAGACTTTTGTTGAGAAGCACGTAGAGCTGGACTGGCCCAAGCTGTGCGCGAATTTGCATCAGGCGATTGCGAAGCTGGAGCTGCGGCCCGCGCATTGGTTTGGCTATAGCCAAGGCGGACGAGTTGCTTTGATGTGTGCGCTGGCGTCACCGGGGCGAGTCAAGAGTCTTGCGCTGTTGGGTGCGAGTCCGGGATATGCGAATGAAGCGGAACGTGAGTTGCGACGTCAGAGTGACAAGCTGCTCGGCGACAATATCGTCGGACGCGGCATGGAGTGGTTTGCATCCTATTGGGAAGCTCTGCCGATTTTTGCAACGCAGAAACTTCTGCCGGAAGAAGCCCGACGTTTGATTCGCAGTGAACGTATGGCCAGCACGCCGCAAGGACTCCGACTCGCGCTGCTCACCTATGGCACGGGTACGATGCCGGATTGCAGCGGCGAGCTTTCCGCGTGGACGAAGCCGCTGTTTCTTGCGGCGGGTGAATTGGACAAGAAGTTCGTCGAGTCAAATGCGCGACTCGCAAAGGCGTCACGTTCCGAGCTGCTGCGCCAACACGTCGTGCGCGGCGCGGGACACGCGGCGCATCTCGAACAGCCCGCCGAGTTCGCAAAATTGCTAATTGAGTTTTACAAATCACAAAGAGACCTTTCGCATGAGTAAATTTCCGTGGCAGTCCGCCGGAGAATATTCTGACATTTTATACGAAAAGTGGAACGGTATTGCCAAGATTACGATTAACCGTCCCGAGGTACGAAACGCATTTCGTCCGCAGACGCTGTTTGACTTGCAGCACGCGTTTCTCGACGCACGCGAAGACGAAAACATCGGCGCAATTGTTCTGACCGGAGCGGGAGATCTTGCGTTTTGCTCGGGCGGCGACCAGCGGATTCGCGGCGATCAAGGTTACGTCGGAGCAGATAAAGTTCCGCGCTTGAACGTACTCGATTTGCAAAAGCAGATTCGTTCGCTGCCCAAACCGGTTGTCGCGATGGTCGCGGGCTATGCGATTGGCGGGGGGCATGTGCTGCACGTCGTGTGCGATTTGACGATTGCCGCGGACAACGCGCGTTTTGGTCAAACTGGGCCGCGTGTGGGATCGTTTGACGGAGGATTCGGAGCGGGTTATCTGGCGCGAATCGTCGGCCACAAAAAGGCGAAGGAGATTTGGTTTTTGTGCAGGCAGTACGATGCGCAGCAGGCGCTCGAGATGGGACTTGTGAATACCGTCGTACCGCTTGACAAACTTGAAGAAGAAACCGTTGCGTGGTGTCAAGAAATGCTTAAGATGTCTCCGATGGCGCTGCGCTGTTTGAAAGCTGCATTTAATGCCGAAACCGACGGCGAAGCAGGCATACAGGAGCTTGCGGGAAATGCGACGCTGCTTTACTACATGAGCGAAGAAGCGCAAGAAGGCCGCAACGCGTACAAGGAAAAACGCAAACCGGATTTTTCGAAATTTAAGAGGCTGCCGTAGCTCGCATGAGCGCACTTTCCGCATGGATTCTCGCTTCACGACCGAAAACACTGGTGGCGGCGCTGCTGCCTGTGATTATCGGCTGTGCGTACGCGTATTCCAAATCGGGTTTTGATTGGTTTACGGCGACCCTAATATTGCTCTCGGCGACGTGCATTCAGATCGGTACAAACCTCGCTAACGATTACAGCGATTACAAAAAAGGTGCGGACACGCACGAGCGGCTCGGCCCGACGCGCGTGACGCAAGCGGGGTTGCTGCGTCCTAAAGTCGTGCTTGCGGGAACGATTGTTTCGTTTGCTTTGGCCGTGCTTTTGGCCGTTCCACTTATCGTGCGCGGAGGTTGGCCGATACTCGCAATTGGAGCGACGGGAATTTTGTTCGGATGGATGTACACGGGCGGGCCGTATCCCCTCGGATATAACGGACTGGCGGAATTTTTCGTGTTGTTGTACTTCGGCGTGTTGGCCGTCGCGGGCACGGTTTACTTGTTTATTCTGGAATGGCCGAATGACGCGCTGGTGTTGGGTCTGATTCCCGGGATTCTTGCGTGCGGGTTGTTGGCCGTGAATAACGTGCGTGACGAGCACACGGATCGAAAAGCGGGAAAACGCACGCCGGTCGTGCGGTTCGGGCGAGAGTTCGGCAAAGTCGAATTCGCGCTCAGCGTTTTTCTGCCGTATTTGATTGTGGCGTGGATGAGTTTACCTTTGTGGTCTAAGCTGCTGCCGATGTTCGCGATTGTGTTGGCGTTCGGGCCGGTTCAGGTTGTGTGGAACAAAACCGACGGGCCGTCCCTGAATAGAGCGCTTGCCGGAACGGCACGGCATATGCTTGTTTTTGGAGTTTTATTGTCCATCGGACTCGTGCTGTGAGCGAAATTCTCCACACTCCCATTTCCGTTGATTTGCGCGAGCCTTTAGTCACCGCGCATGCGACGATATTTCGCCGGCGCGGATTTCTTTTGGGAATACGGCACAACGGTAAGAAGTACGTGTCCGAAGTGACGCTTTTGCCGGAATTCGGGACGGAACACTTTGAACACGCGGAACGGATTCTCGAAGGTGAATCAATGATGCTTCTGTCCGCACCCGCGTGCGTATTCGGGCTTGATATGCTGCACCGCGCGATGGAGCAGAGAGACGACAAAGAGCTGCGCGTGCCCATCACAAAACTTCTGCCGTCCGGATCGAACAAAGAGATTATCACGGCCGCGCGGCAAGCAGCACTTGAAAGTTTCGACACGGTGAAACTCAAAGTCGGTTTTCGAAAACTCGAAGAAGACATTGCACTGGTCAATACGCTGGCGCTTGAGCTCCCCGAGCTTGTGATCAGACTCGACGCAAACATGGGCTGGTCACCCGACGACGTGATCGCGTTCGCGAAAGAACTTCCCCGGGAAGCCGTCGAATGGATCGAAGATCCTTGCCGTGTGTCGATGGAGCTTTGGCATGCGTTGCAGGAAGAAGTCGGTATTCCCTTCGCTTGCGACGAAGCATTCGGCGAAAAGGAAATTCTGGAGCATGAAGGCGATCCGGGATTTAAGGCATTGGTGATCAAACCCGCTCGAATGGGACCGCTTACCGAACGCAAGCCGTTGTTGGAGAAAATGCGCAAATACGAAATTCCCGTGATCATGTCATCGATGTTCGATACGAGCGTGGGGCTGGCGCACCTCGCTCATCTCGCGTCACATTGGAGCAGTCTTGAAATTGCGCAGGGACTTGGTACTTTGCATATGCTGAAGACAGATACTCTTGAACCCGGGCTTGCAGTCGAGGCGGGGCACCTGGTCGTGCCGCCGCTTGCCGAACTTGCGGACAAGCTCATGCCCGACTACACGCGCGCGCTCGACTTATGATGCCACCGCTTTTGGATTCGGTCGATTTGTCCAACGAACCGCGTGTCGCGTGCGGTTCTGAAAATATGTCTTGGCATGAGATCGTTTCGCGCGTCAAGCACGTCGAACGCCGCACACATTTTTTGGAGGGTGCAAACTCACTTGAAAGCGCGGTCGTACTGCTGGCCGCGGCGAGCGGGCTTTGCGGCGCGGTACCGATCAATCCGAAATGGACGGAAGAAGAACGCGAAACCGTTAAACGCGAATTCGAGTCCCTGCATGTTCCGGCGGGCGTTTTTATTGCGACTTCGGGTTCACAGGGAACACCAAAACTTGTGCACCTTTCGCCGGAAGCCTTGGTATATCATGCGCTAAGCGTGAACCTGCATTTGCAAATATCGGAGCGCGACACATGGCTTGCCTGTTTGCCGTTCTTTCACGTCGGAGGCATGGCTATCGAGCTGCGCTGCGCGCTTGCGCGAGCGGGACTTGTGATTGCGCCTTCGGCGGAAACCGAAAAGATATCCGAACTGCTTGAGCGAGACGTAACGGTCGTGTCGTTTGTGCCGACGATGCTGCGGCGGGTATTGGAGCTGCGCGACGACAAGCTGCCGAAAAAACTGCGCGCGGTGGTCTTAGGAGGAGGCCCCGTTCCAAAAGACTTGGTTGAACGCTGTCCGGTGGTTTATCCGACGTACGGATTGACTGAAGCTGGTTCCATGGTCACGTGCGCACGACCCGGTCATGCCGAACACGAGCGTACGACGGCAGGTGTTGCAATTTCCGCGGCGAGTATTAGGATCGTAGACGAGGTCGGCGACGTTTTGACGAACAACACGACCGGCAGAATTCTCGTGCGTTCGACCGGCGCCGCAGACGGATACTGGAAGAATGAAAAAGAAACAGCCCTCACATTTCGCGAAGGCTGGATCGTCACGGAAGATTTCGGTTTCGTGGACCGCTACGGCTGCCTGCACGTGCAGGGCCGCAAAGACCGCATTGCGGTGAGCGGCGGAGAGAACATCTCACTTGCGGAAGTGGAAACGGCATTGAGAACTTTGCCGGAAGTGCGCGACGCGATTTGCTGCGCACTCGAGGACGCGGAATGGGGACAAATTGTAGGCGCGGTGATTGAATCAGAGACCGCACAGACGCTGGACCTCATTCGGGAGAAACTACGCGGGAAAATGTCTTCACACAAATTTCCACGAAAGGTGTTGGTTGTCACGCAGCTTCCGCTGCTGCCGAACGGAAAACCGGACTACATCGGCGCAAAAGAACTACTCGGGTAGATAGTGCCGCGAGAGAGCTTCGCGAAAGTCTTCCGGAATCGGAATAGACTTGTAGCCTTTGGTTTCTACCGCGACATGCACGGTGGCGGCACGAGCACAAGTTGAGCCGTCGGGATTCTTGAGCGTATATTCGACGCGATAAGAGCTGCGGTTCATTTCGACGACGCGCACCTCGATTGTGATGTGATCGCCGACTCGCGAACGTTGAATGAAGTCGCCGTCCAGATGCACAAGCGGCAAACCGAACGGGCGTTCCTTGAGCAGACGACCGATGCTGTAGCCAAGCTCGGCCATCATCGCTTCATAGGCTTCATGACAAATGCGAAAGAGATTGGCCGAGAAAATGATCCCGGCAGCGTCGCTGTCGTGGAGTGCAATCGTATAAGGAAAGAGAAAAGGTTCCGCGGGCATTTTGTTGTCCGTTATGAATGAGTCTTCTAAAGTAGTTACTTCCCACCGAAAATGCAACGGGCCGCAAGAAAACTTGCGGCCCGTTTTTTATCAGGACTTGCGCAGGTTTAGCGCGCCAGCACCATCTTGCTGACGAAATCACGTCCGCCCATGTTCACGCGGAGGAAATAGAGACCGGTGGTAAGCTCCTGTCCCGTATCCGTGCGCGCGTTCCAACTGATTTTGTGGAAGCCCGCAGCGCGAGTTTCATTTAGCAGCGTCGCTACTTGTTGGCCGAGCAGATTGTGTACCGTGATATTCACGGGTCCCGCCGTCGGCAGATCAAATGCGATATCCGTGTAGCCGTTGAACGGATTCGGATAATTTCCGTGCAGTGCAAATTCTTGCGGAAGCGAACGCCCGGGGTCGGCAGCCGTGGCGACGTCGAGCGTCACCGGAATCGTGATGCGACCGTCCGTACCGTTGTGGCTGATTTCCAATTCGCCGGTATAGACGCCGCCTTGCATGCCGGTCGTATTAAAGATGACATTCACTTCCTGCGACTGATCCGGCCAAATCAAACCAGTTGCTGGCGAAACCGCCAACCAGTTTCCGGCCAACACTTCAATCGAGTAGTCCCACGCGCAACCGCCGTCGGACATCAATTCAATCTGCTGCGTAAAGGTGCCTTGACCGACAACTTCTTGAATAATACTTTCGACGGAAGCCGAGCCGTGCGGCGAGCCGAGTACGACGTCGACTTGCACGTCTGCCTGATCGGCAACCGCGATGCCGCTTTCCGTGTACTCGCAGTAGCTTTCGGCGAAGAAATCGAGACTCCAATTTCCGACCGGGAGCCACATTTCCCACATACCGTTTTCATCCGTGGTCACCGTGGTATTCGCCGGCTCAAACCAGACGTCACAGTTCTCGACCGGCAGCGAATTTTCATTCGTCACCTGTCCCCAAACGTGACCTTCGAGGAACTGAGTCCCCGTGAAGTAGAGCGACCAATCGTGCAGCGTGCCGTGATCTTGATTGGCTGCATCATACATGACCAGTTTCCACGTGCCGCGGCAGGGATTGCCAGAGAAGCTCGAAAGCGGTTGTTCCGGCCAGTAGTGTCCGTCGAACGGAGCAATGCCGTTGGCAATCGACTGTCCGGCCTGATCGTCAAACTGACAAGAGATCATGTTGTCGCCGCTGCCGCCGTTGCGACTGCTCAATAGGACACGTTGTGCCCACGGGCTTTCAAGCCAAATCATCATGTCGCCGACATAGGTGTGCGTCAGATTGTCAATGCGCACCGCCATTGTGGAAATGTCCACGTTGTCTTCCACGTACAACTCGGCATATACCGTGTCACGGTCCGGAATGTTCATGTTGACGTCTTCGGCCATCGCGTCGAAAACCGGAATTGACGTTAAGGTGTAGTTTTGGGACGTATGCTGGCCGGTCGAGATCGTCACGTCGTTCACCGTGACCGGAGTGTATCCGAACATTCGGGCCGTGACGTCAAACGTGCCGACGGGAGCGACTGGATAGTAGTAGTTGCCGTTTCCGTCCGTGCTGGAATAGAGTTCTTCATTTTCAATCACAACCGTCGCCTGATAAAGAGGCTGACCGGACGAAGTCACGCTGCCGCCGAAGGTTCCGAAGCCGCTGCGATACATCCAGACTGCGCGGCCGCCCATCGGGCTTCCACCGTTGCAAGTATATTCGAGCGCCGTGCCGCCGTTTCCCTGCTGAATGCCGATTGTCTGCGAATTCGGATACTCATTGTAGTTCATATCCTGATATTGCAGCTTGATCTTTCCATTCGCGTAGAGGATGCACTCGAACGTATAGTTGTCCGTCGGAGGATTGGGAAAACCGTAGTGGCCAATCTGATCGAACTGAATGACGACGTAGTTTCCGAAGTCGCGGTAGACTACCGTGTTGTCGTTCTGTTGATTGCCTCCGTAATGCAAGTGGAGGTCATCCCAGAACATCGCGATGGCCGGACCGCCGAGATTCGCGGACGGCAAGCACTGATTCGACGAAACGAATCGATCGTCATCGAAAGTGATGAAGCCGTTCGTGCAGATACTCAGGGCTTGATAAGGCACGCCGTAAAACGGAAACTCGAATGAAAGCCAAATCTGCTGCGCATCGTCGTCCGCGTTTTCAAAGTTGATCCACGAGGCATTTTCATCGCCGCGAAGTTCAATCCACGAGTAGGTCGTGGTGTCGCCGTCCTGATTGTCGACGTAGAAATACCCGTAGCTGTCCGGGCCGCCTATCGCATCAATCGTTTGCGGATTGTGGCGCTCGGTCTCTAACAGATAGGGAGCTAATTCGGCTTTTTCTGCCGCGGTCAGCAATTCGCCTTGTTCGGAGCGCTGCCACAGTTCTTTGATTGTGGCGTCGGTTGCCGCTTGGGCCAGCGTGACGGTCAGCAATACCGTCCACAGTGCTGCGCGTAAAAAAATGGTTGCGATCTTCAAAACATCCTCCTGGTCTTAACAGGCTATCGGGTAAACACCCTAATTACTTGTTCCTGTGTAGATCTCCGCAAAATGTGCGGAGCGGTGCCTAAATAGACACTCTCGCTACGTTATCGGCAGATTACTGCCCCAACTTAAACGAGAGCAGACCCTCGCACCGGCCAGTGTGAATGCAACTATCTCTCCAATCGGTTTTACGCCTTTTCCGCCAGCACCTCCTTATATATGCTAATGTGATCCCGGGCGCAACGATCCAAAGTAAACTCGGTTTTGGCTCGCGTAGCTGCCGCATTTCCAAGCCTCGAGGCCAGATCAGGATTGCTTAACAGCCGTTCGAGTTTGGCCGCAAGATCGGGGATGTTGCAGGATTGAAACACCAAAGATTCCTGACCATCCCGGCAAACATCTTTGCATCCCCCGGCAGAAGTCACCACACTTGGCTTGCCAAACTGCATGGCCTCCACCACGACGAGCGAGAAGGCCTCCTCTATGGACGGGATGGCGCAGATGTCCGCATTGTACATAAAGGCGTCGCCGGATTTTTGCTCTCGCAGAATATGAATGCGATTCGCATGTTTTGAGCCGTCCCGCAATTTGAAAAGCATTTGCCGGAATTGTGTGTCACCCCACAAATCTCCTCCGGCGACGACGACGTGAACATCGGGAAATCGATCGGCAAACAACAAGAACGCTTGAATGAGCAGGTCAAAACCCTTGCGCGGGTCAAAATAGCCCAATCCCGCGATCACACGATGATCCTTGGGAATTCCCCACTCTGCTCTGAGATCGGGCTGAGTATTCGGATCGGCGAGAATAATTCCGCTGTATACGTTTGTGACGCGGTGCTTGCCCATTCCGACTTTCAGGCAATCCTGCCGCACAGCTTCCGACACAGTCGTAATCCTGTTTGCCTTGCGGGTCATCCAAGCATCCCCCAAGCCGTGCCGCATCATGAGATAGTGTTTCTTCCACGGCTTTTTCATGACGTCGTGGCTGAATCCGTATTGTTTCCACGACTGGTGGATCAACGCGACCCACTTGGGAGTAAGTTTGCGGCGATAGAGACGGTTTGTCAAGAGATGTGAAAGCGAAAGATGAGAATTGATCAAATCCGGCTGCCACTCTGTTACGATTTTTTCGTAGCCCTTTTCAAGATCGGCCCACCGCTCACGTTTTGACGAATAAGTTCTATCGGGATCGTAGGCGAGAACCGGCGCGCCTAATTGCACAACGCGATCTTTGGATGGTCCGCCTTCAAGATAACACACGACCGCATCGACACCCTGTGCACGCTGACGCTCGCACAACTGCGACACGAAGCGGTATGAACCTCCCCAGTTGGGCCCGTTCATGACGTGAAGAACTTTCATCGGTCAAGCCCCTTCCGGTAAGCCCGGCGCTCGGCCAATGTGCCGGAAAATCGCTTGCGCGCGTTGCCCGCGTTAAGCAAGGCCGGAAGCGCAAGAATACACGCACGAAGCATCAGCGCGCGAAGCATCGTACTGCGAAGTTTGACATATCCCGTTTCGCCGTGGTGTTTTTGAAAATACTTCATGGCACTTTGCGCGTGAATCTCCCGCGTGCGTTCGTAGTATCTTCCCATCGTCGTGGAAATCTTATGCACGACCTCGGCATCACGGACGACATGACATTCGAATTCTGCTTCCCGCACGCGTTTGCACCAATCCACTTCTTCGAAAAAGATGAAGAAACGTTCGTCCAAACCGCCGACCTTTGCGCGCGCATCTTCCGATATCATCAGGCAACTGCCTTCGATTTGCTCGACCTCGGAAAGATCTTCGATTTCTTGCTCGCCGTAGAGGTATCCGTTGAAGCGACGTGAGTGCGGAAAGAGCCGGGCAAGCCCCGTGGTTTGCGAAGCGAGATCGCGAGCCGCGGGAAATCTGCGGGCGGCGCGATAGGGACGGCTATTCTTATCCAGCATCTTGGCACCGACGATGCCCCAGTTGGGATTCGCGATTAGTGCCGAGTGCATTTTTGCTATTGCATCTTCCCGCACTTCCGTATCCGGGTTCAGCAGCAATATCGCGCGTCCCTGGGCTGCCTTCATGCCTTCGTTGCAGGCCGCCGCGAAGCCGCGATTCTCACCTAATTCGAGAAGTTTGACTGAAGAAAACTGCGCACGAATTTGCACAAGAGAGTTGTCCGTTGAGCCATTGTCCACCACCAAAACTTCAAACTCTGCTTCACTTTTTCCGTGAAAAATAGAGTTTAGGCAAGCGAGAATATCCTCGCCGCCATTGAAGTTTACAACAATGATAGTAATCTGTGGTTTTCCGGAATTTTCGGGCACGATGCGATGATTGTGTGCTGTTTAGCAAAGACTTGAAGTGACACAAGGTAGACAATTTAGCTGCAGACTGCAAGTTGGCTGGTGGTGTGTAAACTCGCGCTCAGCAAGTGGAGCGTCTATTGCGCTTGTGGTGCGATGTAATTAGCCCAAACATGTGATTCCTACATCACAAGTGTAGTAATTACATATAGAACGGTGGCAGAAATCTTGCTGTCGAGTTGAAGACAACGGAGTTGAGACTCCTGTTTTTTCCTCTTCAACGGTTAAGGATTTCCTGCTCATGGGCCGAAGTGTCTTGCTTTGCGATGATGACCGCCTGTTTACTCTTTGGCTCACGAGACTCCTACGGGAGTGGGGCTGGTCCGTTCAAGCAACACAAAATGTCGCGGACGGATTAAGCGCGTTCGAGTCGTGCAGGCCCGACGTGCTTGTAGTTGATCTTTACATCGGTGATGAGACTGCGGCTGATCTGCTGCAAAAGCTAAATATTTGCGACAGCAGCAGCCTTCCCATATTGCTGGTCAGCGCGGCCTCGTCCGCGGAGATGCAATCGGTCATGTGCGGGACGGAGATGACGATGCTTTCCAAGCCCGTCGACCCCGCACGCTTGAAGGCAATTCTTTCAGAATTGACACCGACGCTGGGAAACGGCAACGAAAAGACGCTCTCGTTTCTCATCTTAGACAACGGTGGAATTCAGGCGAAGGTTTTGGGCAGGATGGTTGAGGACGCGGGCGCATTTGTTATTTTCGCATCGAGTATCGAGAATGCGAAGACTCTGATTCGCAATGTTCGTCCGGACGCCGTTCTAATCGAGTCAGACGGCTCCGCGCAAGATGCGGAAGCTCTATCGGCTTATTGCGTTGCGACTCGTTTGAGTCTGCCGCCGATGATCGTGCTCTTGTCGGTCATCAATCAGAGTCTGGTCGAGAAGTTATTGCGCGCAGGTGTTGTGGACATTCTGCTCAAGCCGATTTCGGTGAATAGACTGCAAGAGTCTATTCGAAGAGTCGGTGGCAGAGTTGAAAAAGAGTTGCCGGGACGCGCGGAAGGCCGCCGGAATATCATGGTCGTGGAAGACTTCACGATTACGGCCAAGATGCTGGAGCGACTATTGAGCCGCGAAGGATACCAAGTATACGTCGTGCGCAGCGCGGAAATGGCGTACGAGATGATCAGGCGGATTCGCCCTGATCTGATGCTCTTGGATTTGAATTTGCCCGGAATGTCGGGTCTTGATCTTTTGCAGTCATTGAATGCCACGGGACAGGCCGTGCCGACGGTGATCACCACCGGGGACCGTGATCCAAGAAAGCTCCGCGAGATTCGAAAACTTGGAACTCTCAGGCTTTTCAATAAGCCGATTGTGCCGGACGAGTTGATCTCGTATATACGAGGGTTCTTTTCAGAGTCCGGAAACTTTATTTCGGGACGCGCGGACTATGACGTTTTACTTGCCATGGCCGACGATGTCGCCGGAAGTGTGCTGGCCGGCGCTCTCGAAGTGGAAGGACTGAAATGCAAGGTCGTTAATGACGGCTATCAGACTGTCCACGAGATCATGACTCGGCCGAGAGTGGCTGTACTTGACGTAGTCATCAGCGGACTTGACGGCACGGAAGTGATGCGAAGAACACGCGCCGCACTGTCCACAGGCAAGACGAAGTTATTGGCGATTGCCGAGGATTTGGACAACGAAATCGCTGACGAACTCAGAGAAATGGGAGCACACGATTGCCTCGGCAAGCCGTACAGTTTGGCGGCGATGAAGGAGAAGATTCATACCTTACTTGCCGAATCGGCTCCGAGGATCTCTGTACAAGACGTGGCACATGAAATTCTTCCGGAGATCAGGCGCGCTATGACATTGCCGGATGAAGACCTGTTCATAGCGGCAGCGAGACTTGGTCATAATCTGAAAGGTACCGCAGAATTAGCCGGAATTCCGTCGATTGTGACACTCGCCCGCGCACTCGAAGATGCCGCGAGAACCCGCTACCGCGGATCCTGCGAAGATATCTTGAAGGACATGCGGCAAGAGATTGACCGTGCTTTGACTTCTGCGACTACTTAACTTGACAAAACAACTTTTATACTTTTCGTTCATCTTATGCAAAACCTGACGCAAATTGCTGAAGAAGTCCTGCTCTTAAACCCCGGTGACGCCGCGGCTAAGAACATCGCATCGATGCTCGATTCTTTCTCCAAACAAGATGGAATCGCCGACTCGGTGCGAAAGAGCGCGCAGGAGGCCTGCAAACTTGCCAAAAAGCTCGCGACGAAGAAAGCAACGCCCGAAGATTTACAAGCGTTGCTGACTCTTTTGACCAAGATGGAGCAGCAAGAATCGGAGGCGGAGGCTGGCAGCACGGTCACGACTCAGCTCGTGGCGGAGTATCTGATTTCGCAGGACTCCGTGCTGGAAGAATTCGAAGAGATGGCGATGGAGCTTGCCGCAAAAGGCGAGGACGGGTTACGATCGCTGCGCCGCCAAGTGCATACTTGGAAAGGCGAAATGGGAATCATCGGGGCTGAGCATCTTGTCAAGGTGCTGCATGCGATTGAAGATGCGCTGGATGAAATTTCTCCTGAACATTATCAGAGTGTCAGTGACGCGATGCTCGACTTGAAAGACGGCATGAGCGAGTGCTTCCGGGCGCTGCGTGAACAACGCAAACCGGAACTTGACGGCGACAAGATCATGTCGTTGCTAAAAGCAGAAGCGGCTCCCGCTCCGGCTCCTGCGTCACCCGCGGCGCATATGGTTACGTTTGAGGACCCGCCTTTAACTCCGGTTTCTTCGGCGGAAGGAGAGAACCGCCGGCTGCCGTTTGAGCGCCGCAAAGCGGTGCTTCCCGACACTGTCGACGGATATTTTGTGATTCAGGAGGGTGTGGATACTGAATTGGTAGGAGAATTCGCGGCGGAAGCTGACGAACATTTTCAGAATATCGAAACGGGATTGATGACGCTTGAAACCGAACCTGACGATCTGGATTCGGTCAACAACGTGTTCCGCGCTTTTCATACGGTGAAAGGCGTTGCCAGTTTCGTGGGTGTAAATTACATCACGGAACTTGCACACAAAGCCGAGAATCTACTCGACAGAGTTCGCAAGGGAACGCTTACGCTCGAAGGTCCTTTTGTCGACATGGCGTTTGAGTCGATGGATTTGCTTCGAAAGATGATTCAGTCGCTCAGCGGTGCCATATCCGAAGGGAAGTACCCGGTGCCGGGCAACTATGCCGGACTACTGTACAGGCTTGAGCACCCGGAAGAAGTGATGGAAGATTTTCGCGCAAAAGGCGGAGTCTCCAAGCCCGTGGTGATTGACGATGACGACAGTTTGAGTGCGGAACAAGCTGATTCTGCTGCGAATGACCCAACAGAGAATTCTCAGGAAGAGCAAACTTCGTCATCCGAACAGAAAAGTGTGCAATCATCGGGAGCGGGAACACCTCCGCCGACCGCCGATGCGACGGTTAAGGTTAATATGTCGCGTCTCGATTCACTGATCAATATGGTCGGCGAGTTGGTGATTGCTCAGGCGATGGTCGGTCAGGACCCGGACATCGCCTTGTCCAACAACCGTAAGCTGGTTCAGAACGTCGCACAACTTGCGAAGATCACGCGCAGCCTGCAAGAGCTGGCGCTGTCGATGCGCATGGTGTCGGTAAAGCCAACGTTCCAGAAAATGGCCAGACTGGTTCGCGACGTTGCGCGCAAGTCGGGCAAGAATGTCGAATTTGAAATGGCTGGGGAAGACACCGAACTTGACCGCAATATGGTTGAAGCCATTGCCGATCCGCTGGTGCACATGGTGAGAAATGCCGTGGATCACGGAGTTGAACCGTCGGAAGATCGCGCCAAAGCAGGAAAATCTTCGCAAGGTTTGGTTCACCTGTCCGCCGCGCATGAAGGCGGATCCGTGCTCATCACTTTGCGCGACGACGGTCGCGGACTTAACCGGGAGCGCATTCTTGCCAAGGCTATCGAGCGAGGTATTGTCGACCAGAACCAACAGTTGTCAGACAAGGAAATATATAATCTTATTTTCCTGCCGGGCTTCTCCACCGCTGAGAAGATCACCGACGTATCGGGCCGCGGTGTCGGTATGGACGTCGTGCGCACGAATATCGAAAAGCTGCGCGGCTCCGTTGAAATTGACTCGACTCCCGGAAAAGGCAGCGTGTTTCGCATTCGCTTGCCGTTGACGCTTGCAATCATCGACGGCATGGTTATTAAGACCGGATCACAAAAGTTCATTATTCCGACCATTGCCATAACCGAATCCTTCCGGCCTTTGCCGCAGGACATCGTCACCGTACATGGCCGCGGAGAGATGGTGCAACTGCGCGGCACACTGCTGCCCGTCTGCAGACTGCATTCGGCATTCCAAGTCAACGACGCCGGCACCGCGCTCGCCGATAGCATTCTCGTCGTCGCTGAGGCGAAGAACAAACGTGTCGCAATTATGGCGGACGGACTTTTGGGACAACAACAAGTCGTTATCAAAGCGCTGGGCAAACTCTTCGACGGCATGGAAGGAGTCGCCGGATGTGCAATTCTCGGCGACGGTCATATCAGTTTGATTCTCGACGTTGAGGGTGTCATGAATGTGTGTCAGAATTCGCACTCCGACTGCTATTCCGTCGTCGAAGACGAGGTGACCGCATGAGAAATCACGCGGACATCGTTCCGGCACCGCAAGGCTTGAAAATCTCGGACGCTGAGTTTCGAAAAGCCTCGGAGCTTGTAAAGTCGCTGGCAGGAATTCATCTTACGGACGGCAAACGCGAATTGGTGAGTGCCAGACTTGCGAAACGACTTCGCGCGCTGGGTTTGAGTACGATGAACGATTATCTCGACGTCGTACGCGAGGACAAAACTCAGGCCGAGTTGGTGATGATGCTCGACGCGATTTCTACGAATCTTACGAGCTTTTGGCGAGAATCGGACCACTTTGATTATGTTGTCGAAAAACTCCTGCCCAGTCTTGAAGCCAGCGGTCAACAGGAAATACGAATTTGGTCAGCAGGTTGTTCGAGCGGCGAAGAGCCGTACGGGTTGGCCATGTTGATCTTAGGCAAACTGCGCAACCCAAACCGAGTCAAATTGAAAATCCTCGCAACTGATCTCTCCACGCGTGTGCTGGATATCGCCAAGCGCGGTCAATACGGCGAAGAGCGCGTCAAGAATATTCCGCCCGAATTGCGAAACAAGTTTGTGACTCAACAGAAAAGCGAGACCGGAGTAATCTACTCGGTGACTCCCGCCATTCGTTCCGCGATCACATTCGCGCGGCTCAATCTCATGGAACCGTGGCCGATGAAAGGTCCGTTCGATATGATATTTTGCCGCAACGTTATGATCTATTTCGACAAACCGACTCAGGCGACACTCGTCGAGCGGTTCGGCAAACTGCTTAAGTCCGGAGGGATGCTATTTGTCGGACACTCCGAAAGTCTTGCCGGAGTTCAACATTCATTCCGTTACGTCAGACCCACCATATACGAGAAACCGTGAGCTCAATAACATCAACAGGAACTCGCCGTGTGATCGTGGGTGTCGCCGACATGAAAATCGCCAAAGGTGCGGGACAGACTATTGTCACACATGCCTTGGGTTCTTGCATTGGAGTCACCGTGCATGATGCCGTCGCCCAAGTCGGCGGAATGCTGCATTTCATGCTGCCGGATTCCACGGTAAATCCATCCCGCGCGGATGGGAATCCGTACATGTTCGCCGACACGGGAATTCCGCTCTTTCTGCAAAAGCTCTATGCTCAAGGCGCAGTGAAGTCGCGGCTCGTCGTAAAAGTCGCGGGCGGCGCGCAATTCGTCGACAGCAAAGATTTCTTCGCGATCGGCAAACGCAATTACACGGCGATGCGCAAGATATTCTGGAAAGAAGGTATTCTTTCCAAAGGCGAACACGTCGGCGGCACTATTTCACGCACGCTCTATCTTGAAATCGGGAGCGGCCGCGTGTGGTTTACAAACTCCGGTCAGGAGGTGGAACTATGATTTCCATAGCCGCCATTTCACTTGATATCGAAAGACTTGAACCCGTTTCGGCAACTGTGCCGCGGCTTGCAAAAGTCGTCGCGGATGAAAATTCAAGCGTCGACGACATTTGCAACGTCATCGAATATGATCCCGCGCTGACGGCAAATGCGATCAAGCTGGCAAACTCGGCTTACTTCGCATCACCCGGAGAAGTTCAAACGGTGCGCGAAGCGATTCACAAGATCGGCGCGGGGCGCATCCTGCAAGACGCCGTAGGGCGAGAGCTCGGTCCGCGATTCTTGGTTGCCGTACCCGCCTACGAGCTTGACGAGCTCGAATTATGGCAACATTCGATTGCCGCGGCGACCGCAGCTTCGCTTTTGCCGCGATATTCCAAAGTCGCAATCCCTCCAGTTGCCTTCACGGCCGCATTGCTGCACGATTTCGGCAAACTGGTCATCGGCAGACATTTGGATGATGAGTCTCGTGCCGACATCATGCGCGCAACCGACGAGGGCATGACCTACGTTCAGGCGGAGCGCTATGTGCTGGGACTGGACCATGCACAAGTTGGAGGCCTGGTCGCCCGCCGTTGGAAATTCCCCGAAGAATTGGCGAACTGCATCGCGTGGCACCATCATCCGCTGCGCGACAACTTGAACAATCCGGCTCTGGATGCCGTCCACATCGCCAATGCCGTCGCGAAGACGATTGGCCTCGGTCTCGGAGTGGAAGGTATGAATATGAAGGTCGACACGGACGCCGTGCGCTCGTTGGGATTGACCATGGAGTCAATCGAAACTTTATGCGCACAAACAATGCTTGAGTTACCTAAAACCTTAGAACTATTCGAGGATGTCCATCGTGGCGTATAACATTCTCATCGTTGACGATTCAGCGTTGACTCGCACTGTCATGGAACGCACCGTGCGGATGTGTGGGGTCGAAATCAATGAAATTCGAACCGCGGAACACGGCAAAGCCGCTCTACAAGCTCTTGAAGAGTTCTGGCCGGATATTGTCTTTTGCGATATCAATATGCCCGTAATGGACGGACTGAAGTTCGTGGAAGAAGTGCAAAGGAGCGATGAATGGCGGGACCTGCCCGTTGTTATCGTATCCACGGAGGGCAGCGAGACGCGAATTGAAGAGCTTCGTCGGAACGGTGTGCAGGGTTACATTCGGAAACCGTTCGCGCCGGAAGACGTCGCGGCTATGATTCAGCAAGTTCTGGGAGTGAACAATGCAAGTTAAATCAGAACAAGCCGTGCTCGAAGCGGCGAGCAGAGTTTTTGAGACGTCCGCGTTTCTGAGCGTCTATCCGCTTGATCCGGAGAGCGATCTGCCACAGCCTGAACAGGCCGCGACCATGACGTTTAAGGGCGCGGTTTCGGGCCGCGTATCGATGCGCGTCGCCGCTGACGTACTTGATATGATCGTGGACAACTTGCTTGACATTCAAAACGATCCGGACGAACTCGCGCAGCGACGCGGTGACGTGCTTAAAGAAATGCTCAATATGCTGTGCGGAAATCTTCTGACAGAGTATTTCGGCGCGGAGCCGGTATTCGATCTGAGTCCTCCGGAACTGTTAGGTGAAACCGAGTTGCCCGCTCCGTCGTCCGAAGACGTGCATAAAGTACTTTTTAACGTCGAGAACACGCTCGCGGAAGTGATGTTCGAGATTCAGGACCGACAAAATTCATAGCGCATACCCATGGTAAAAGTTCTCGTCGTCGACGATTCGGCGCTCGTGCGCCGCGTATTGAGCGAGGAGCTCGCCCGCGATCCGGACATCGAAGTCATCGGCACTGCACCGGATCCGTACGTCGCGCGCGACAAAATTCTGAAACTCGCGCCGGACGTATTGACTCTCGATATTGAAATGCCGCGCATGGACGGTCTGTCTTTCTTGCGCAAACTGATGAAGCATAAACCGATGCCGGTGGTCGTGGTGTCTTCATTGACTCCCAAAGGAAGCGAAATGGCCATGGACGCACTTTCGCTGGGAGCCGTTGACGTGTTATGCAAACCCGGTGAAGCCTACTCAATCGGAGATTTGTCCAAGGAATTGACCGCACGGGTGAAAGCCGCGGCGCGTGCGCGGATGACCGCGCGTTCGATTGACGTTCCTGTCAAACCAATGGAAGCTCTTAAAGCCACGACATTGAAGATCATCGCAATCGGCGCTTCGACCGGCGGCACGGAAGCGCTGCGCGAAGTCTTGCAGAGATTTCCGGTGAATTCACCGCCGACGGTGGTCGTGCAGCACATGCCGGAGAAATTTACAAAAGCATTCGCCGATCGCTTGAACGGTATTTGTGCCATCGAAGTTCGCGAAGCTCAAGACGGCGATACACTCAGGCCGGGATTAGCCTTGATTGCGCCGGGCAACAAGCACATGATGCTGCAGCGCAGCGGCGCGGTGTACTCCGTGGCAGTCAAAGACGGGCCGCGGGTACACCACCAACGGCCTGCAGTAGATGTTTTGTTTAAGTCTGTCGCGCGCGTAGCCGGCAAGAACGCCGTCGGCGCGATTCTCACCGGAATGGGCGCGGACGGCGCGGATGGTCTCCTCGAAATGAAAGAAGCTGGCGCAAAAACCATCGCCCAGGATGAAAAATCATGCGTAGTCTTCGGAATGCCGAAGGAAGCGATCGCTCGCGGGGGTGTAGATTCCATCATGCCGCTCGAACAAGTTGCGCAGGGAATCATGAGCAAGCTGTAGATTACTTGCGATTGTGCTTCAAATCCGTTATGTTAGCCCTCGTCACTTAAAGATGAGGGTTTTCTTATGTTTCGCGTTTTGTTGGGTTTGTGTTGTATAGTTTGGGCGGTTGGCTGCGTACCCCAAAAGCCTGAGAAGAAGGCGGAAAAAGCTCCGATGGAGCGGCCGATGGGCGAACAACCAGCCAATCCGCATGCAAATATGAATAATGGCCCGGGTCTGGATATCAACACTTTGCTGGCGAATCTGCCGGAAGGATGGACCAAGTCGACACCGTCTTCGAGCATGAGGTTGGGACAGATTGCGATGGCCAAGGCTGGCGGCGATCCGGCGGATGCCGAAATGGCAATTTTCCACTTCCCGGGAACGGGCGGCAGCTCGATGGCGAATCTTGAGCGCTGGGAAGGCCAGATGCAGGGTCCCAACGGCGAGCCGGGCGCTTCGGTTTCGAAAATCGACTCCATGAAGCTCGACAACGGAATTATGGTCATCACCGTGGATATTACGGGCACGATGCTGCCGTCGACGATGGGTACTGGTCCCGCTACGGAGCAAAAGGACTACCGGATGGTCGCTTCCGTTCTGGAAACTCCGGCAGGCAACTATTTTCTTAAGGTCACCGGACCGAAGAACACGGTCGCCGCGCACTATGACAAGTATCGCGCGTTCTTGAAAAGTGCAAAACTGGGCGGCTCGGCCTAAGCAGTCGCGGAATTTTTTCAAAATGAAACGCCTGACAAACTGTCCGGCGTTTTGTTCTCTGGTCGCGCGGAGTCCGGTGCCCAACTAAGGCCGGACTTCTTCCCAGCGCCAGAAATACTCTATGTCCAAATCTTACGCGGGATATTTCCCGAGAACAACATTCTCCATTTGTTGCTTGTGGTGCTCCGTTTCCTCGAGCTGTGCCTTAACCAAGTCGCCAATCGAGATCATGCCGATCAGTTTCTCGTGATGCAGAATCGGCAGATGGCGGATGCGCCGCTCCGTCATCTTGGACATCGCATGGTCGACCGTATCTTCGGGAAGCCCGGTGACGACGTCGCGTGTCATGAACTCACCGACGGTGAGCTTGGCAAGTTGACCGGCATTCTTGGAGATCAGCCTGAGCATATCGCGCTCGGAAA
Source organism: Calditrichota bacterium (assembly GCA_020637445.1). Classification (NCBI taxonomy): domain Bacteria; kingdom Pseudomonadati; phylum Calditrichota; species Calditrichota bacterium. Next base: position 157,993 of record JACJVZ010000002.1, read on the forward strand.
AAATCCCCGTCAATTCACCGCTTGCATTCAGGATTGCCAACGCGCCAATGTTATTGGACACCAGCGTTTCAACCGCGGACAAGACCGGTTCGATTTCGTGGGCCGTGTAGACTCGAGTTCCCTTCTCGAACAAGACCTCCGATAGCTTCATAAGTCCTCCCCTGTTTGAGACTCTGTCACAATATAGCCTTATGGCCTCCCGAAAGTCAAGATTTTTCGAGGCACGCGAAATTTTGTTCTTGCAAGGGGTTATGCTCTTGCAATTCAAAATGTTAGCATTGTGTTTGTGAAAAATAACGCAAAGAATTTCTTCCGTGTATTATTTAGGATAGGTTGCGCCCCGGCGAAACCGAGGCTAAATAGGCAAACGTGTTCGCTTTGGGCCCAAACAAGGTGGTGCATGATGCGCCCGCATTTGTTCGGATTACTGCTGACTTTCTTTTTCCACTGCGCGCCCGTTTCGTGACATTCAAATGGTGCTTGTCGACACAAACAAAAGCGGCGACCCATTCGGGTCGCCGCTTCTTTGTCGTGCAAATTCGCAGGCTATGGTTGGTAGCCGACGACCGTGTAGTAACGCATTTCGTCGTTGATCACGCCGTCCACGATCGTGTAGGTATTTTGATCGGTTGTATCGACAAGCGTCTGCAAAAGATTGTCGGGGTCGAGCGACGTGTAGACTCTGTACATCGGATTCGCGTCGGCATTCCAACGCAACACGACGTCGTTGCCGTCGATGAAAATCGTAAGATCCTCGGGAGTCGTGACGACCACGGGTTCGCCGACTGCGACGATCGAGACATCATCAACATACCAGCCTTCGCGCTGCACGCTGTTGTCCGAACCGAAACGGAAACGCAGTTGAATGTTCGAGCCTGCATAAGGTGAAAGATCCATCGTCTTTTCGGTCCACGTGGTCACCGTTCCCGACCAGCAAGGCTGGCCAAGCATCGGGCCCGTCGCCGGTGTGCCGCCGCCGACGGTGTAACGGAAGGTCTCGGTATAGCCTTCGGCCGGAGTGACTTGAGTGAACGCGCCGCCGTTTTCGGAAATTTCCAGAATACCGCCGTCATATGCTGAGTCGGAATAAACGCCGGACACTTCGCCTTCGATTTGCATCCAGAACGAAAGCTGCGCGCCGTCGGGAATGTTGTTCAGGACGGGTGAAATCAAACGCGCGTCGTTGAATGCGCTATAAGTACCCGTTCCGGTCGAACCGCATTTGTAACTATGCGATGACGAGAGCGAACGTTCGGTCGAGAGATGCCATTCGTCCACCCAAGTTCCACCAGGCGTTTCGTGCGTCCAGCCCGTCGCGCCGGATTCGAAATCTTCGTAGAGCACGGTGATGATCGGCAGAGCGGTCAAGGACATATTCACGGTGGTGGTGTCACCAAAGGTGATGTTGATGCCGGTGGCAGTGTCCGACACGTAAGCGAATTTGCTGAAAGCCAAGTCATAGGTCGCGCCATCAGGCAACGCCATGAAATAGTATCCCGCCGCGTTCGTCGTGGTCGAGCGGGAGCCTCCGACTTCCTGGACGGTCGCACCTTCAATCGGGTTCAACGTCGTCGCATCGATCACGGTGCCGCGCGCGAAACCGCCAGCTTGCGGATCGAATCCGTCGAGCGCCATCACGCCGGTGTTGCCCGGATCCAAATTCGCACGCAAACCGTTAAGCATTGAGATTGAGACCTTTCCGAAATAGTCGTCGATGTTATTCGAGCAACTTGCCGTGCCGCCGTGCAATTGACCTGTGATGCGGTGATTTTGATCGAACAGAGGCGAACCCGACGAGCCGGGTTCCGTGGTGCCGTCTTCCCAGTTCAGGATATGCCAGTGGGTGTTGTCACCGGGAGTGCTCGAGCCGCCGTAGCTGGACGCTTGCGGAGCCTGATAGTCAAAGGAAATCTTCTTGATGTCGCCGCTGGGGTGGTGAATACAAACGGAATTTGTCGCGGCCACGTCGTTGGCATTCCAACCGTTGAAATAGGGATTGTAGGAAAGCGGAACGTTGCTGTTCAAACGCACAAGGTAGAAATCAGAATTGCTGTAGTGTGAAATCAACTGGCAGCCCTGCACAGTTTGATTGGTCGGTCCGTCAATGTTCGCGCACGAAGGACTTTCGTAGTTGAACATGAAAATGTCGTTCGTCGACGGGCTGCAGTGGTTGGCCGTCAAAATGTACGGCGCCGCATCGTTGGCCGTGGTGTTAATCAGCGAGCCTGAGCAATAGCGGAAATTGCCCGACGTCAAGAGCATCACGACGCCGCGCTTTTGGTCCTGCCAATCCGCGCCTTCGGGACAATTTACGTTGTTGTTGCAAGAACCGCTCGAACCGAAGCTGTCCAACGGATTGTCGTCGCCGCGACCAAACAGATTGCGGTAAGCATGTACCACGCGCATCACGGAAATCGCACTTTGGCCCTGGGCTTCGAACGGCTCAATGTATTCGAGCGTGATCGCGTCGCCGGGAACGGGCTGCGTGGCAAACTTGCGGTCGGGATTTTCGTTCTCTTGCGTGAACGCGCCGATTACGTATTCGTGATTGTCGTTGTAGAGAAAGAGTTGTCCGCCGACGGGCACATCAAATTCGTCGAACACGAGGTTGATCGAGTAGGCTCCGCGCGATTCGATGCGCAGTCTCCAGACGCGGCCGTCTTTCGTATCTTCCCAGGTCCCGCTGTTGTTCAAGTTGAAATTCACTTCGTGCGGATAGCCGAAACGCAGAGGGACGTCTTTGCTTTCCGTTTCGTCTTCAGCCAGCAGCGTCGCATGATCGACACTGGGCAGACTTTGCGACTGCACCACCGAGAGCATCGCGCCGTGCAAACTCGCGGGCGATCCGCCGTGCGAGATCTGCGCGAAGCTGTTCGCAGCTATCACGAACACCGACAGCAGTGACAAAATGATATGGGACCGTTTCATCGTATTGTCTCCGAAAAAATTGAACTATGTAATCAGAAATAAGAATTCTTGTTAGTGTAGAAGGCGGCGACTACAACATTCTCAGATTCACCAGCGCGATGCCCGCTATGATCAGTCCGCCGCCCGCCACGATATCCCACGAAAGCGGTTCGCCGAGAAAAACCACGCCCAGCAGCACAGCAGTCGGAGGAAACACAAACGTGACCAAAGACGTTTTCGTCGCGCCCCAGTTGTTGATCAGATAGAAATAGCCCACCGTCGCCAGCCCCATTCCCAAAACACCCATCCATCCCGTAGCAAGCCACGTCATCGGCTGCGTCGGAAATTTGAACGGCGCTTCAAAGACCGCCGCGGCAATTGTGATGAAAACCAAGCCGCCGACCAAGAGCGGAAGGCTTGATTGAAACGGATGCACCCCGCGCAAGTATTTTCTTTGCGCGACCGTCGTGGCCGCATAAAAGAGCGTCGCCGAAATCATGGCCACTTGCCCGATCATGTCCCGCTCCTTGCCGAAGTCGGGATTCATCAATATGTAAATTCCCGCGACGGCCGAGAGCATTCCGGCTAATTTCGGGAACGTGAAGCTCTCGTCATGCAGTGCGAAGTGCGCGATCGCCATCGTCCAAATCGGCATCGTCGCATTCAGCACGCCTGCCAAACCTGAATCAATGCGCGTTTCGCTGTAACAGATCAAGCTAATGGGAATTGCAACTCCGGTGACACCCATCAGCATCGGGAGCCAGAATTCGCGGCCGGAAAATTTTACTCGATATCGACTCACCGCGAGTACGATTGCCGCCGTGACCACGCCGAACATCAACCGGTAGCTGACAATCGTCATCGGTCCGATTTCGCGCAGGGCATACTTGATCCAAAGAAACGACGTCCCCCAAGCTATGCAGCCGAGGTACAAAAATACCAGCCACGCTCTCAATGCTTCTCCCCTTTTGCCCGCGCGAGCGGTCATATTCCCCAGACGTAAACTATAAGATAATATCCTGCGGCGCGGTTTGCAACTCCCGACCGCAAAAATCTTTACGCACCCCACGAACGGGGCTGTTCTGTTGAAAAACGGGAACATCGTGCACAACTTCACATGAAATTCTTGCGCCCTCCGCCAACTTCCGTGCAATCCGCAATAAAAAACGACCCCGCAATTTCTTGCGGGGTCGTTCCATTCAAAAGATGCCACGTTTATGCAGGCGGCATTTCGTTTTCGACCAAGCCAATTATATTGCCCGCGGGGTCAGCAAAAAGAGCCATCGTGACCATGCCGGGCAGCACGGTACGCGGCAAGACTGTCTTCGCCCCGAGCTTTTCGGCCTCGGCCAGAGCCGGGTCGATCTTGTCCACGGCCATGTAAATCGTGACACGCGGCGATCCGCCCGGTTCTACTCCTGAAATTCCGCCGCCGATGCTCTTCTCTTCGGGTGCGACCAATCCGTATTGCATCGGATTGTTCGCGTCGATCTTCCAACCGAAAAGTTTGCTGTAGAACGCTTGCAACGCCTTACCGTCAGGGCCGGTGATCTCAAAGTGTACGACAGGTTGTCCCATGGTGTTCTCCTCGTTGTATAAGTCTTCGTGTTGCTGTTATTTCGCCACGGCAGGTTTGCCGTACTTTTGTGTTGCCCAACCCAGTATCAATCCGACAATCGTTCCCGGAATCATGATTTCTATCCAGTAATGCTCGCCGCCTTCGCCGGGCATGGACGCCACCAACAGGGCTAATGCAAGTCCGATGATCCCGCCGAAAATTATTCCCTTGGTCATGTCGCTGACTTTGCGCGAGAAGAATCCGATGATTAGTCCTGCGAGCAGACCTTTAATTGACGAACCAATCATAATTCCAGTCATCATGTCGCGCACGGCAGGAGTAAACCACGACGTCATTCCGTCAATTGCGCCAAGTACGATTCCAAGTATGATGCCTAACACTGGTTTGGACATTATAACCTCCGATTGGGTTGCGGAAAATTTGTGCTGTTGTCCAATTATACAGCTAATTCTGATAAGTCTTTAGCGGCGCAGGGCGAGATAAAAAATTAGCCTTATCACTATGTATGTCAAGAGGATAATGATGATAAACCGATGACGGCTGACCTGTCGCCCGATTTTTTCGAGAAGCGATTCTCGATATGCCTCCACGGGATCTCCGTCCAGAAAATGCAAGACGTCGGACGAAAACTCGCTTACGCTTGTGTACCGATTCACTTTGTCGGCCGCCGTCGCTTTCCGAATGATTGCGGTCAGAGGATTAGGCAATCCACGCAAATGCTCCCGCAAGATTCCGTGCGCGGGGTCGCTGCGGGTCAACAGATGAAAAAGTGTTGCGCCAAGCGCAAAGACGTCCGCGCGGCTGTCGATTGCCGCTCCACTTTGTTGCTCCGGCGGCATATATCCCATCGTCCCGTGCGCCGACGTGTACGGGGAATCATCATGAGCTTCACGCGCCGTTCCCCAGTCGAGAATCAGCACTTCGCCGAATCCACCGACCATGATGTTCGCGGGCTTCAAGTCGCGGTGCAGAACATCTTTGCTGTGCGCATATGCGACCGCGTCGCACACTTTCAAAAATACGCGCAGGCGTTCGGCCACCGGCTCGGTCTTTGCCGCGAACTCGTCCAACCTCATACCTTGCACAAATTTCGTAACATAAAAAACACGACCGTCAGGCAACGTGCCAAGGTCGTGGACGGGAATGATTCCGGGATGTTCGAGCTTCGCCGCAATCTGCGCTTCTTCGTTCATGCGCCGCACGAACTCACCTTGCTTGTCGTGTACGCGCAGAACTTTGAGCGCGACGTTGCGTTTCAGCACCGTGTCCTCCGCGACAAACACGCTGCCCATTCCGCCTTGTCCGAGCGGCGTGACCAATCTATATTTAGTCTGCGACAGATCGGGCTCGTCGATGACTTCCTGCAGCCGGCTCAAGGCGTCGTCGTCAAGTTTCATTTTGCGCGACGGCTCCGTGCGCCCAACAGAGCTTGCGACTCTTCCAAGAATTCTCTCTCTGTCGCCGTGACTTGTCGCAATCTGTCGAGCAAAGCAAGCCTAACTTTCGTACGCATGGCATGCAGGTGGTTGGTCACAGTGGCAATCGTCACTCCAAATTCGGCGGCCAAATCTTCGTAGGTCAATTTCTCCGCAGAACCGCGCTCGATGTCGTATCTCTTGAAAAGCTGTAACTGAAGTTTTGCCGTGTCCGTCGTGGCAAGTTCTTCCACGTCTTTGATGGCTGCTTCAAACAAACTGCGCCGCCACTCTTGCTCGAACAACTCATCAAGCGATTCAGGATCGGCCGGATCAAGTACGCCTCCGTCCGCACCTGAAGTTTCCAATGACCCGACTTGGCCGCCGCCGCGTTTTTGCGCGCGGCTCGCCCTGTGTTCGTTGATCAAAAACCGGTCGAGACAGACCCGCAAAAAGTAGCGAAAACGCGATTTGCTCGCGTCAAACGCCGCAAAAGTGTTGCGCTCTAAAACATAAGCAAAGAAATTTTGTGCGGCGTCATTCGCATCGTTGTCGTTCACGTTCCATTTGACGCGCACATAGCACTGCACAGGATGCCAGTAGAGTCTGGACACGACGTCCCAGCCCAACTTGCGCGAGGCTTCGTCGTCGCTTGTTAGAGCGCGAATCGCCGTCCAACGCGTTTCCGGGAAGGGCGTGTAGTTCATGTTACTAACGGTTCGTGCTCCACTCAGCGAGCCAGACCAAAAAGTTTGTCCCCACTTCGAGCGCATCGGGATGAATCGTAAACTCGCTCGTGTGCAGGCCTGCTTCGCCGAGCCCATCTTTGGCGATTCCTAAGCTGAAGTACAAGCTCGGAAACACTTGCGTGTAGTAGGCGAAATCCTCCGCGGTCATGCGCTTGATGCTCTGTCCATCGGCATGGAGCGCGGGGAATCTGTCGCTTGCATTCAACACGTCGCTGCACAACTTCGGATCATTCACGGTCACAGGCGCGCCGCGACGCAGTCTTAATTCCGCCGTGCAGCCGAAGGCTTCCGCAGTTTTTGTGATGTACGTTTCCATCAGGGATTCAATCGTGCCGCCGTTTTGCAGCGTGTCCGCAATGTCGACGTAGGCGCGCACCGTCCCGCCGAATGATCCTGCATCCGGCAGCGCGTTGTAGACTTTCGCGGTGTCGCATTCGATCCAACCGACACTCATGATGCACGGCTCTTCAAGCACGTTCATCTTGCGCGCAGGTAAACCAGTAAGTCCCGCGACGATGTTCGCCAAACACGTAGGCACGTCGTCGCCTTGATGCGGATAGGCCGCATGCGAACCGCGACCGTTGACGGTTACGCTGTAGTAGTTGCTTCCCGCGAGCACGGGACCCGGCGCGATGCGCACCACGCCGACCGGCAAACCCGGAAAAACATGCTGGCCGAAAACGGCTTCGACGCCGAGCTTTTGCAGCACGGAGTCGGCGATAACATCATCTGCGCCGCCCTTAACCTCTTCGGCAGGCTGCCACAAGAATACAATCGTGCCGCTGACGTTGGGATCGTTTTTCAGTTCAAGCGCAGCACCCAAAAGCATCGCCGAGTGCGCGTCATGTCCGCAAGCATGCATGCGACCCGGCACGCTTGACACACACGAGAGTCCACTCCGTTCATCGATCGGCAACGCATCCAAATCCGCACGCAAACAAATCGTCTTCCCTGCTCTTCCTGTGCGCAGCACCGTGATGATTTCGGTCTTGAGTGACGGCGCATCGACAAACTCCGAGTAACCAGCTTCCTCAAGTTCGCTTCGGATCAGTTTGGACGTTTCAAACTCTTTGTTGCCGAGTTCGGGGTGCGCGTGAAGTTGCTCGTAGATTGCGCGGACTGTGGTGGGGACGTCGGCAAATGCCTGCGAGAACAAGGCGACCAATGTGAACAGAATAATGGAGGACTTTGACATTGCTACCATGCGAAAGTAGATCCTAACAGAGGATAACACAAGGAGGTTCTGCTTGGTTTTGCTTCTTGACCAAAAAAGCCCCACGCATTTTTGCGCAGGGCTTCAATATCGTATTTGAGAGTCATCTTGCTGTGGCTGAGTAGGTGTTTTTTTTCGTTTCTCAATTTCCGCCCCAGCCCGGCAGCTTGCTGGCTTGCTTAATCCACGCCGCGAGTTGCTTTTCATTCAGCTTCTCGCCTTCGTGAATGTTAATCCAACGAGCTTCTTGAGCGTCGCCGCCCGAGGGTGCCGGTTTCAGTGACGTGCCTTTGAAAAACGTCAGCTTCACATACTTCGTGAACACATGAAACGACGCGAACCAGCCCTGTCCCTCCATGCCGTAAAACGGTGAATTCCATTTCACGGCCATACATACTTTGGGGACGTTTTTCTTAATCAGCGCATCGAGATCTGCTGAAACCTTGCGTTTCCATCCCGCAGGTATCGCCTTGATGTAGGCTTGCACCGGAGCATTGCCATCGGCCTTCGCAACTTGCGGATTTCCGCCCGCGAGCAATTTCGGCTTGGAAGCTGCTTTCGGTTTCTTCACCGACGCGCTGTTCAATGCAGCCGCCGCTTTCACCAATGCCTTCAATGCGCGCGTGTTGATTTTCTCGCCTTCGCGGATGTCGATCGCGCGACGGACGTTGCCGTCCAAACTGGAATTGAAGAGCTTAGCGGGATCCGGAAGCTGCGCTCCTTTTGCAAAGGTGAGTTTCACGACTTCTTTATAGGTCTCGCCGGTGCAAACAATACCATTCGACGACCACACTGGCACGCCGCGCCACTTCCACTCTTCCGTTACATCCGGCACGGTCTCCAAAACCAGTGCGCGAACCTTGGCCAGCGTTTCGCCGCGCCAATCACCTAAATCTCTAATGCGAGAGTCAATGAGCTGAGAAGCCGACTTACTCTGGTCGGCTCCTTTCAAACGTTCGGCGGCTTTCGCCGTCACTCCCTTCGTCGTCTTCGTGACGACCTTCGAGGGCTTCTTGGATATGTCTTTGGCCATGCCGTTCTTTCCACGCCTCGCAATAAATAACAACTTGGTGCCCGAACTCGGATTCGAACCGAGATGCCTTGCGGCGCTACCCCCTCAAGATAGTGTGTCTACCAATTTCACCATTCGGGCTGCTTGTTAAGCAGTCTTTGACGCTGGCGCCTGCTTATAAAGCAAGTGCTTTTGCGTTAACGCGAAACGTCAAAAATCTCGGTCTTGCTTAATTTCCTTCAGCAGGCTGATCACCGGACGCAGGCTGTTCGCCGCCGGCCGGAGCTTGATCCGCCGCACCTTGCGAGGGCTGCACCGGACTCACCTGCTGTCCGCCGGGAATCGAAGGAACAGGGCTAACGGTTTCGGTGGCTTGTACGGCCTGTTGAGTCACGGACGTCTGTTGAGTCGAGCCGCCGGAAATCAACGCGAGAATTAGGCACAGGGCCAAGAATGCCGTTGCGAGTACCGTTGTCGCTTTTTGCAAAAAGTTCGCGGCTGCGCGTCCGCCGAATACTGTTGACGAAGCCATTCCACCGGCGACGCCTGCAAGTCCGCCGCCCTTCGCATTCTGCAGAAGAATCGCAATCACGAGCAGAATCGAGACGATGACCAATAGTGCGGTTAAGAGTCCAGAAATCATGTCAGAAAATATGAAATAGGAAATATGAAATAGGAATCAGCGCATCGCGCGCGTACATTCCTTGTGCAATTCGATCAGACTGTCTACTTTCAAACTTGCTCCGCCGACTAACGCGCCGTCAATATCCGGCTGCGACATCAGCTCAAAGCAATTGTCGGGCTTCACGCTGCCGCCGTACAAAATGTTCATCTTTTCGGCAGCCTGGGCATTTTTCTTGGCAAGCAGCGTGCGCACAAATTTGTGAGCGTCCTGCGCCTGTTCGGGCGTCGCAACCACTCCCGTGCCGATTGCCCACACAGGTTCGTAGGCGACCACCACCTTGTGCAAATCGTCTACGCCGACGTCGGCAAGTCCGGCTTCAACTTGGCGCGTCAACACGCTCTCAAGTCTTCCGCCGTTGCGTTCGTCGAGTGTTTCGCCGATGCAAAAAATCGGAATCAATCCGGCTTTCAAACTCGCCGCGACTTTCTTGCCGATCAGTTCGTCACTTTCGCCAAATATCTGACGGCGTTCGCTGTGGCCCAAAACCACATAGGAACATCCGAGGTCCAGAAGCATCTCCGGCGACACCTCGCCCGTGAAAGCACCGGAACTTTGAAAGTAACAATTCTGAGCTCCAAATGCAAGCTGAGACGGGCTCTTACCACTCTCTTTACAAGCACTTGCGACCGCATGTAATGCGGTATTTGTTGGCAGAAGGACGGTGGGTACTGCCGAATCTGCCAATTTGGCGGCATAGTCCCGCACAAACTCCCCGGCTTCACCCGAGAGCTTGTTCATTTTCCAGTTGGCTGCAAGTAAAATGGTTCTGTTCATTATAAATTATGCATTTGTCAAAGCCGCAACGCCCGGGAGGACCTTGCCTTCGAGGAACTCAAGGCTCGCTCCACCGCCGGTCGAGACATGCGAGACTTCTTTGGCCAGACCGAATTTCTCCATGGCCGCCGCAGAATCTCCGCCGCCGACGACTGTGATGGCTCCGGCCTTTGTGGCCTTGACAAGAGCTTCGGCCACAGCTTTCGTTCCCGACGCAAATTCATCAATTTCAAAGACTCCCATCGGACCATTCCACACCACGGTCTTGGCTCCAAGGATCGTATCGGCATAGAGCTTCTCGGTTTCGGGGCCGATGTCCGCCGCGAGTTTGTCTTCGGGAATCTGATCCGACTTGGCCACGGCGGTCGCTTCGCCGGATTTCAGCTCATCCGCCACCCGCGAATCGGGAGGCAGCACAAGCTTTGTCGTTGACCCGGAGGCCTTCTTTATGAGCTCAAGCGCGAGGTCCATCTTGTCGGACTCGAGGATCGAGTTGCCGATTTCGCCGCCCTGCGCCTTATAAAAGGTATAGGCCATTCCGCCGCCGACCAAAATCGTATCCACCTTGCCGATCAGATTCTCAATCACGTCGATCTTGCCGGAAATTTTCGAGCCACCCAACACCGCTACGAACGGGCGCTTGGGTTCGGCCAGCGCCTTGCCCAAATAGTCGAGTTCTTTCTGCATCAGATAGCCCGCGACACACGGCTTGATGAACTGCGTCACACCTTCCGTCGAAGCATGTGCGCGGTGCGCCGAGCCGAACGCGTCGTTGACATACAGATCGCCGAGCTTGGCAAGCTGTTTGGCAAATTCGGGATCGTTCTTCTCTTCTTCATTATAGAAGCGCAGATTTTCGAGCAGCACCACCTGACCCGGCTGCATCGCGGCGACGGTCTTTTCAACCTCTTCGCCGATGCAATCCATCGCCATCGTGACGGGTTTGCCGAGCAGTTCAGCAAGTCTCACGGCCGCAGGCGCGAGCGACATGTCGGGATTCTTCTTGCCTTTCGGTCGTCCCAGGTGGCTCATCAAAATCGCCTTGCCGCCGGACGCCATAATTTTCTTAATCGTGGGCAGCGACTCGCGGATGCGCGTGTCGTCGGTCACCTTGCCCTCGTCAAGCGGCACATTGAAATCCACGCGCACCAAAACGCGCTTGCCGCTTAAGTCAACCTGATCAATCGTGAGTTTGTTCATCTCCGGAAAATATGAAGTATGAAATAGGAAATGTGAAATTTGTCAGCAAACGAAAGCGTTAACTAATCTTTCTTTGGCAGCCTAAATTTGAACGGAATTGTAATCCATGTTGAAGTTGGTTTGTTGCCTTGCAGAGCCGGTTCAAACTGCCATGTTGGAAGGACATCCTCGACCGCCTTCGCAAAACCATAACCTTTCGGTTCCTCTTGGAGTATTTTCCATTCCGCCACATGCCCGGACGAATCAACGTGAATTCCAACCAGAACGAAGCCCTTAATTCCGTTCTTGAGTGCTTCGGGTGGATGCTGAGGTTGCGGACACTTGTCCTTAACAAGTTCGGGGCCAGACCCTACATCAGAAAACCCATCCCATGCAGGCGGTGCAAATAGAGAATCGGGCACCAAGAGTGAATCGACAAGATTCTCGCCATAGCCGGAACTGCTGATAAGCAGTATGAAAAAAATGATGGACAGATTTCTCATGGAACGTTTTGTCCTGCAAGATGTGGCGCTAAACAAACCGGCAAACCCCAAGCACTGCCGCGGCAGGTGTCTTCCTCGCGGCGGCACCCGCTGCGGGTGCCCCGCTTCTGTCATCCTTTGTAAGGATCTATTCAAGGCCGACTGAGTTGTGATGTGCGCACAATGCTCTCGATCACGCAACAAGATTCTTACAGAGAATGACAGAAGAGGGAATCGTGCGTTTGAGCATTTCGACTCCGCTCGGAGGATTTTGCCCAGCAAGCTGGGCGCTACACCTTCCCAAGCGCATCAAGGTAGTCCTCAATGGACATCTTGATCTGCCGCAACATGCTCCGCATCAAAGGCCGGTTCAAATCTTCGCCCGGATGATTGGGAACCGCTATCGAACGACCATCTTTGTGCTCAAAGATAACGTGACTTCCCTTTTGTCTGACGGCTTCAAATCCCCATAATTTGAGAATCTTGGAGAATGTGCGAAAGTCAATAACCGGGAGTTTTGTCACACCGCTACCGAAATTTGCTGGAGTCCGATGAAGTGAGTTTGTTCGTCGTACTCAATCCCGCGATGTTCCAAGCACAACTCAATAACTTCCTTCAGCCGCACATTCAGTTCATCCAAGGACGGAGCCTGCGTGTGCGCTTCGGGGAGCGCCGGTACGGTCCCGATGTACATCTTGCTTTCGGGATCATATTCGACCACGGCGGTGAAGGTGCGAGTGTTGCCGTTTGGCATGGTTGCTCCGTTTCGCAGATTCCGGTCGGGTTGCGGCGGACCTTAACCCGCCTCGGCGATTTTTCACAGCGGCACTCGTTACGCGTGCACGCGACTTTCGGCAAACTGTCTTGTGTACTCAATGCGTTTGAACTTGTTGCGCTGGCGCAGATTTTTCGATCCGCGCCAGCGACAATCAGTCCAGCGGCACGCTGGCTACTCTTCCCCGAAAACCTCATCGAGCTGATTCTCAATCAGCGTGATGCGCTTCGTGAGATCTTTTAGCGAGGCTTCGATGCGGCCCAGCGCTTCCATCACTTCGGCATTGCCGCCACCCGCTGCGCGCGGAGGTCTGTCGCCAAAGTCGCGGCGCGGACCACGCGGGCCATCCCCAAACTCACGACGCGGCGGACGATCACTCCATTCGCGTTTCGGACCTGCCGAGCGGCCGCGCGGAGCATCGCCAAATTCACGGCGCGGCGGACGGTCGCTCCACTCTTTCTTCGGTCCGCGAGCGGGACGGTCATCATCAAATTTCTTGCGCGGCGGCGGACGGTCGTCGCTGTCAAACCGCTTGCGCGGCGGACGATCCGAATCACCTTCCCATTTCGGCTTGGCCGAGCGGCCTGTGCCACCCGAGCTGCTGGCGCGCGGCGGCTTGGCCTTGACGTGTTTCTTTTCTTTGTCTTTCAGACGATAGCGAGTTGCGGTCGGCACGGAGTGCTCCATTCGTGAAAAAATATGCGGCTCGAAAAATAACCGCAGCGTTGCTTCACGAGCCCGAAGCACTGCGTAGCAGATTCCGGCGGCGCGACGATGCACCGCTCGGCGAAATTGGAGAGCCGGAAGCCCCCCTTAATCCCCCCAAAACCACTTCGTGGATTTTGGGGGGAGACCGGAATTACAGGCCTTTGACTTTCGCGCCTTTGATTGCGACCATGATTGCAGGAGCCGGACAGGCGTGCGCTTCTTCGCCTTCACCTTTTTCTTCGACGTAGCCGGGCGCGTTTTCGTCGTACATCAACTTGCCTTGCAACTCGATTTCTTTGCCAAGTGTCTCTTGCGGAAAAGTCACTGATTCGTCAAGACTCTTGCAGAGAATCTTGGAATTGTCTGCTTGCTCGATTTCGACCCAACAGCCCATGTGCATGCACATATCCACAACTTTGCCCGATATCAACACGTCCTGATCGACATAGGCCGCTGGATTTGCGTTCAATTCGGTGACGTTGGCGCTGTGCTTGAGCGTCGGAGCCTCGCCAAAGGTTTGCATTTGCTTGGAAGATGAGCAGGCAGTCAGAATAATAGCGGAAATCGCGAGCAGAAGAATAGCTTTGGTTTTCATTTTTTGTTTCACTTTTTTGTTTATGAGTAATCCAACAGGTTAATCTTGCAAATCAAACGGCTTGGGATCGATCTCGCGCTGCTTCAAGAATCTCCGCAGATCGACTTTGATCAACGAGAACAGTTTCAGAACAATAAACGCGTCATCGAGCCAGCCAAAGAACAGTAAGAAATCGGGAATCAAATCGAACGGCATCGCGACGTAGATCACAATCGCGACGACGGCGATAATGGTTCCCCACGGAGTTTTGGCTTTGCCGTGAACAAACTCCGTGATCATGCTCCGAAAGAGCGAAGCTCTGCGGAACACAAACTGCCACCCCTGCTTGGTGCGCGGCAACACCGCGAACCAAGACAGGAATCCAGCGAAACCGATTTTCCGTTTGCGTGTCATGGCCCCCGCCCCGGGCGGCACGCCTGCCGCCCCTACATCTTTTATTTGCCCATCATCGCCAAGAGGTCGACGCAGCGCATCGAGTAGCCCCACTCGTTGTCGTACCAACCGAAGATCTTGACCATGTGGTCGCCCATCACCATCGTCGACTTCGCGTCGAAGATGCAGGAATGCGGATTGCCGATGATATCGACGGACACGAGTTCTTCTTCGGTGTATTGAAGCACACCCTTCATCGGACCCTCGGCGGCTTTCTTGAAGGCGGCGTTCACGGCTTCGACGGTTACGGGCTTGGTTGTGTTCACGACCAAGTCTGTGATCGAGCCGGTCGGAGTCGGGACACGCAGCGCGGTGCCGTCGATCTTGCCTTTGAGTTCCTTGATGATTTTGCCTACGGTGCGCGCAGCGCCGGTTGTCGTGGGGATGATGCTCACGGCGGCGGAACGAGCACGGCGCAAATCGCTGTGCGGCGCGTCAAGGATGTTCTGGTCGTTCGTGTAGCTGTGAATAGTGGTCATGAATGCGTGTTCGATGCCGAAGCTGTCCAACAACACTTTCGCCATCGGTGCGACGCAGTTCGTCGTGCAGCTTGCGTTCGAGACGAGTTTGTGTTCGGGCTTCAAATCCTTGTCGTTGATGCCGAGCACGATCGTCGCGTCGATTTCGTCTTTCGACGGAACCGTCAGAAGCACTTTCTTCGCACCTGCGTCGATGTGCTGCTGCACACCCGCGCGGTCGCGGAAGGATTTCGCGCCCGTGGATTCGACGACGATGTCCGTCTTGTTGTCAGCCCACTGCAGCTTCTTGGGATCTTTTTCGGCGGTCACTTCGATGTGATTCTTGCCGACTTGCAGACCGGTGTCCGTCACGGAAACCGATTCGTTGAACTTGCCCTGCGTCGAATCGTATTTCAAGAGATGCGCAAGCGTTTTGGCACTGGTCAAGTCGTTGATTGCGACGACTTCAAAGCGCGGATCGTTGTAGATTCCGCGAAACACGAGGCGGCCGATGCGGCCGAATCCGTTAATTGCTACTCGAATTGGCATGATGGGAGTCCGAAAGAATTATGAAGTATGAAGTATGAAATATGAAGTCAGAACGGGGCATTCGCAGGTGCTTGTGAAGCACGGATGCCGCCACGTGAAAAAATCAGAATTCACGGCGCATTACGACGATACTCTCGGTGTGCATCGTCGTGTCGGTTTCGCCAGTGATGTTGTTCGGGCTGTTCTTTGCTGGCATTCGTTTGTTTGGAATATGTCGGAAGTGCGACAATATTGGGTCAAAGCGAGAATGTTTGCCTTTGATGTAGTTGAATCGGGTTAAGAAAGATACTTGTTCCGACCTGAAAAGCCGAGCGAGTCAACCATCTTTATTGTTTTGTGTAGATTTAGAAGCATGATGAATCGAACTCCAACTGGGGTAAGATAGAACTTTTCGCCCATTTTCGCGGCAAGGCCTAGGTCAATCGCGTAGTTTGAGTACATTCGAGTTGCATCCGATGCAGTCTTCAGAGAGTTCCATTCAAACTGTCGTCCGCAAGATTGTTTGAAATACTGAATCAGGTCCTTCTTATCTACAGGATATGTGCTTTTTGATAAGTTGTAAATGCTTTCAACTATGGTGTATATTCCAAGAATCGCTCCACTATGGAATGGATTCTGAATTATGATGTCCCTGAGCATTTCGCATTGGTCTTCAGAAACAAAATCAAAACCACCACTCTTATCTCGTCCCCAAACATACTGGGTGCCGTTTTCCGTAAGGAACCACGTCTCGTCAAGAAATGCTACAAGTTTCAGCTCTCGCGCAAGACTCAAATAGCTGCGCACGGAGCTCTTTGAGAGAGAAGATTTGGCGGCAAGGGACTCTGCCTTCTTAGGTTCCTCCATGTTGTATAAAAGCCTATTAAGCAAATGAAGGTTCCATAGGCCGTGATTTGTTGGCTTGAGCTTATGATACGGTGCTCGGCTTTGAAATCTTGTGTAGAATTCTCTAAGCACCTGTTCTGGATCGTATTCTATTACATTGACACCAGCTCGATGGGCTTTTGCCTTGTCAGCTTCGGACACCTTTGTGCAAACCAAGAAAGGGTTTATCTCGCCAGCAACGAGCGCACCACAAGTTTGAAGCGCACGAAGCTGTTCTGCGTATCTTTGTGTTTGCTCAAGGAACTTACGCTGAAATCGTTCTATCTTGAGCTCAACGAGAAGGACTTGGTTATCACAAACAAAGAGCAAATCAATTCGGTCGCCTGATATTAGAATCTTTTGTCTGGCGATTAAAGTCAAGTCGCCACTAAGATTCAGCGTAAGCCTCGCAATATCAGTATGAGAAGCGAGAACGTCCTCTATCTGTGATTCACGTATGTTCACAGTTCTTCCGAATATTCGAACATCTCTGGAAGCCGGCACTCATTTATGAGCAGTCGATTGTTCTCCGCCCCTCTACTTTTTTCATCTAACCTCAGTCTTACGTCGTACTTCATATCACCATTGCGAAAGGCCGTAAAGAGTGATGCTTTGCTTACTCCGCGCACCAATCGTGCTCTTGAAAAGTGAAAAAACTCGAAAGCGACTCTGCTTTCAACGTCTGCCGATGCAAGTATAATATTGGGAAAGTCGGCGTTAAACATGGCGATTTGCTCGTCAACAGATATCGTGGCAATTGAAGTACCGTCCCTATGTCGCAGTGCGAGCTCATCATCCTTGAAATCGAGAAACAACCCCGCCGAATTGGGTGTTGGCCCCATCGTGAAGTAGATACCAAGTCTACCGTTCTCGTCAGGGGTTCCATACCTCTTCACTGCATCAATAGGCTTAATCTTCCACACTTTTCGATTGAACGTGAAAAGTGTAATAAGACTTCCGCTACTTGATCGGTGGGCCTTTAGCTCGGCAAATTTGAAATCCGGTCCCGCAATGTTGTTCTCTGTCAGCCCGAGTTCCTGTTCGAGCGTGTGCCCCACACCCGTTGGGCCTTTGCGGTGAGTCTTGACAAAGCCCTTCTTGCGAAGTGCTTCGAATTTCTTTTTGAATTGCGATAACGTCATCGACTTACCCGAAGAAAATCTCCGCGATCTCGTACGTGCGGTCGTCGACGTATCTGGTCTTGCCTTTCATTTCGTCGAGCGAGACGGGGCCCAAGTGTCCGTCGCGGAGTGCTATGAAGTGGCCGAACTGTCCGCGGCTGGCGGCTTCGACGGCGCAGACGCCCATTCTGGTCGCAAGAAGTCTGTCTTCGGCGACGGGAGTGCCGCTGCGCTGCACATGACCCAAAACCGTCACGCGTGTGGCAATACCCGTGCGCTGCTCGATTTCGCGCGCGACGACATAGCCCACTCCGCCGTATCTTGGTCTGCCGAAATTATCCAGATCACCCAGCGTCACGATGTCTTCGCCCTCGGCTTTCGCACCTTCCGCGACCACCACAATTGAAAAACGTTTTGTTTCGTGGCGCGTCACCAGTTGACGGCAGAGCTTATCCCAGTTGAACGGTTTTTCCGGAATCAAAATCATATCTGCGCCGCCTGCGATTCCTGCGGTCACGGCAATCCAACCGGAGTTGCGGCCCATCGTTTCGATGATCATAATCCGGTGGTGCGATTCCGCCGTCGCGTGCAAGCTATCGATCGCATTCGTCACTCCCTGCACAGCGGTATAGAAGCCGAAAGTTGCATCGGTTCCCTGAATATCGTTGTCAATCGTCTTGGGAATTCCGATAATCTTGCTGCCGTGCTTCGCAAGTTCGTGTCCGGCCGAGAGGCTGCCGTCGCCGCCGATCACGATGATGCCGTCGATGTTGTGCAGCGCGATATTTTCCAGACAGTGCGCGAGCGTTGCCTGGTCGTGAACCGGGTTGAAGCGCGAGGTACCAAGGATCGTTCCGCCGCGAGCCAAGATTCCGGCGACCGACTTGGGAGGCAGCGGAATGATGTCGCCGTCGTGCAATCCCTTCCACCCGTTGCGGATGCCGACGGTTTCGTAGCCGAAGCGATTATTGGCCGTGCGGACGACGGCACGGATGGCGGCATTCAGCCCCGGGCAGTCGCCACCGCTGGTAAGAAGACCTAATTTCATATTATTCAAGGAGTGAGAGGACGATTGAATATAGAATTTACGGACTCTGGAGGGGAGAGTCAAGTTGCTGTTTTCCCGAGGCTGGAAGGCTTGATTATTCGTCCGGGCGAGGGTAACTTGAGACCATGCACACAAAGCCTCTAACTCCACGACTCCGCAACTGGTTCACGCTCTTTTGGGTGGGGTGGGGTGGGTTGCTGTTGGGCGCGAATGTTTTTGCGCAGGAGGCACCCGACACCATGTGGACTCGGAGTTTCGAATTTGATTCCTACGTCAACGCTCGCAGCGCTGAAATACTCCCCGATGGGAGAATCTTTATCAGCGGTGATTGTGGTGATAGCCGCATAGGACAGGGTATGTTCCTGCTTGAACTCGATTCTCTCGGGAATTACGTGAACATCCATGTTTACGGTGACGACGCATTAGAAGTTTACGGCGGTTATCTTTCGAAGTCCAGCGACGGCGGATTCGTACTTGGGGGCACACTCAACCGCTCAAGCAACCAAGATGCCCGGATATTGAAGCTTGATTCAGAGGGCAATATTGTTTGGGAGCGGGATTATGTTCGCAACAGTATCCAATATATTGAGTCAATCATCGCACTCCCTGATGGCAGCATTGTCGCTGGAGGATGGATGCGACAAACACCTCGAGACTTGTTTTACTGGATGAAAGTTGATGGGCAAACTGGCGATACACTTTGGACAAGGTCTTTCGCAGACATTGACGCGGGTCCAGACGGCATCGTTGATATTGCTGTGGATAATGATGGTTCGCTGCTTCTGTTAGGTAGTGCGCAATACGATCCGGACAGCGCAAACTACTGGGACGTCCTGTTGCTCAAATCCACCCTTGACGGCAACGTTGTTTATGCTCGCACCTATGATCACACGGGTTATGATCGTGGATTTAGTATTGCTCAACTGACCGGCAACGAGTTTGTAATCGGAGGCGGAAGTATCCGGCAAGACGCGAATCCCGCATATTGGCAATCGTACCATATCGGAATCAATAGCAACGGCGATACGCTTTGGACTCAAACCAATGACTATGGAAGCCATACCTATTGCATGACCCGGGACGTCTTACCGGCAAGCAACGGCGGGTACTATTCTATCGGTACAACAGGCTTTCAGGGTGACGGAGAGCGTATTCGTGTGTGCCGCAATTCAAGCCTTGGCGAAGATGAATGGATTGGACACTATACATATACGTGGCAGACGAGCGCAAATCTTGCCGTCGCCTCTAATGCACAAGGAAGTGTGCTGGTTGCCTATCAACAGCTCCTTGGCCTTCTGAATGTCATGATAACTGGCCCGGATCCAATGCTTGACACAGGCAGACAACCCGACTTGGTTCCTTCAAGAACGAATTTGGACATTCAAGTCTTCCCCAACCCCTTCAACAGCACACTAACCCTCTCGCTCGAAACCCCTCCGCATTCCAACGTCACCGTCGCTCTCTACGACCTGCTGGGCCGCGAGATTGACATTATCCATCGCGGAAGACTTGAGTCCCCAACGATTTCCTACACCGCGCCCGCGTCGCTTTCCAGCGGTGTCTATTTTGTCCGCGCCAGCACGGGGGTGCAGGCGAGTTTGGCCAAGGTGGTGCTGTTGAGATAAGGATAAGGGATAAAGGATGCTGTAGAAAATTCCAAATTCCAATTTACAAATTCCAATGGCAGAGGGGTCCTTCACTGCGTTCAGGATGACAGAGTGCTTGGGTTTCCCGTGTTGCGCTTGGAGTGAGTGGATTGCTTGGGTAGATCCTTCAGCCGCGGCGGCTTCAGGATGACAAGCGCGGGAAGTTTTTGTTTTGCGCTTGGGATGGTGACACCTCTTACAAGGTCCTTACATAGGATGACAGAAGTTTGGGGCACCTGCATCCTTACAAAGGACATGGCGGGCGCCGCAGCGGGGAATAATAAAAACGGCGGACACTTGGTCCGCCGTTTACTCATTCGATACTTTCTGACTTTTCTGGTGGGGAATCGCAGTTGCTATCATTTGATTCACCTCCGCCGCCATTTGCTTGTCAATCGCAAGAATGTGATTGATTAACCAGTCGCGAACGAGCGACTGCATTTTCAATACCACCATCGTCGATGCACCGTGACGATTGAATGTCGCTTTTATCTCCGCGAGATTCTCACGCAATACGCGGTGACACTCCGCATGAAGTTCGCATGAGCCGCAGCCCGATTTGCGCATGAATGCTTCTTCGCTGCGAAAGTGCCGATCAACATATTCCCCGAGAAACTCAAGCAGTTCCCCGATGACGGATGCCCCTTGATTCTTTTCTATCGCGTCGACCAATTGATCAATCCGCCGAAGAATTTCCTTGTGCTGCTCGTCCTGCCACGCGAGCCCCGTGGACATCGCAGGACGCCAAACTATGCTCATCTCCGCCCCTAAATTGATGATAGTTGCCTCGAGCGCCCGCACCCCGCGGACGCGATCCGACATCATCTCGTCCCGTCAATTGCGCGGAAGCAACTCCGGCTTTCTGCCGACGGGGAAACGAACCGTAAAAACGGTTCCCTCACCTTCTTGCGACTCAACATCTATTAACGCGCCGTAGCGCGCAAGAATCGCCCGAGAAGAGGACAATCCTAAGCCCGTACCCGCTGGCGATCCCTCGGGGGCCTCATGTTGCTTGGGTTTGGTTGTGAAGAACGGTTCGAAGATCCGTGCTTTCACTTCCTTGGAAATTCCCGATCCCGTGTCGGCCACTTGCAAGACCAAGTAGCGATCCTGCACGAACGCCTTTACCGTCAACATTTTCTTTTGCGACTGATACATCGCGTCGATGGCATTGCGAACGAGATTTCCGATAACCTGCGAAAGATCAATATACACGCCAAAGACAGTCGGCAGCTCATCGGCAATCAACAGGTTTTGTGTGATCTGATGCTTGAAGAAGAGATTGCCTTCGAGAAACCGCAGTTCTGTTTCGATGATCTCGCGAATGTCCAATTCGCGCGGCTCGACTTCGCGCTCGTTGCGCGACTTTTGCAGCAGATTCGCAATCAAGTCGCGCATGATGCCAGCTTGCTTGCGCACTTGCTCGATTTCGCTGGAAGCGATGCCTTTGAGTTTCAGCAGATCGCAAACTCCGAAGATTCCCGTCAGCGGGCCGTTCAGATTGTGCGCGATGCCTGCGACGAGCATGCCGAATTCGGCGAGTTTGGATTCGCGGGTGAGTTCGAGCTCGAGCAAATGATTCTGCCGTTCCATCAGCACCTGTTCGGTGACGTCTTTGGCCATCAGCATCACCTGCGACGGCTTGCCTGTTTCAAACAGGAAGCTGCGAGTCACCAAAAACGTGCGACCGTCGCCGGAATCCAGTTTCAAGGTTTTTCCGCCGTACGCACTGGTGAGTCCCTGCAAATCCGAGTGGTCGTCCTTGGAAAACTCTTTGAGCCAACGATGGCACACGACGGGAAGCTCGTAGGATTCGAAGAGCATTTCCATCGTGGGGTTGGCATAAACGATATCGCCGCCGACGTCCATCAAGACCAGACCGTCCCGCATCGCGCGGATAAAGAGATTCAAACGATCGCGCTCGGTGCGCAAGTAGCGCTCGGACATCGCGCGTTCGCCGACGTCGCGGCCTACCAAGAGAGCAAATTCGCCGCGTCCGGAGTCGGAGCGGCGAGAAGTAAATTCAATTAGCTTGGATGTCTTGCTTGAGTCCGCTGGCGTAATCTCGATGACGTGTACGCCGCCGGCGCCCGCGTCTTCGTAGAGCGTGCGGACGATTTTGCGTTCCCTTTCGGGAAACAGCGAGAGTAAGGGGCGGTCGAGAAGTTCTTCCCGCGTACGGCCCGACCATTCGCAGAAGCGATTGCTGACTTCGATGATTTCGCCGTGCTCGCAATGTACGACAACCAGCGCGTCAGGACCTTCCAGCAGCAAATCAAGCAGCTCGGGGGCTTCATCCGGTGCAGCGGGAGCGTCGGACTTCTTGCCGTTGCGAGAAATCAACCCCGTGATCAAACCCGCGAGGCCGCGCGCCCGCTTGGCACTCTCCGAGGAGGAGATGTCCTCCTTCGGCGTCGGCGCCGTCCGGGGTTGCGCTTGCAGTTCGGGCTGCTTAACTTCAGCTTGATTGGGGTCGGGGATCATTCCGTGGCTCAAAATGGCACTCTTTGCCCGACCGGGTGGAGCTTTTGCCCCAGCCAAAAGTCTGGACAATTTCGGCCTAAGTAAAACAAATGGTTACGCCATCACGTGCGAGACCCTAACATCGCAAATGCCATATAGGGCAATAGTAGTGCCAGTCTCACTTTATTTACACCTTCCTTTTTGCCGACGACTTTGCCCGTATTGCGACTTCTTCAAAAAGGTCCCAAGGCGGGGCGATCTCGAACGAATAAGCGGACTGATTCTATCAGAGTTATCGGCAAGTCTCGAACGAGAGCGGAGTTTTGTATCGGGGCCGCTAACTTCTGTTTATTTTGGCGGGGGGACGCCCTCGTTACATTCACGTGAGCAACTCGAGGCATTACTGAACGGTGTTTCGCGGCTGGGTGATGTTCAGGAATGTGAGGTGACGTTGGAAGCCAATCCGGGGACGCTCACACTGAACGGTCTTCAGGAACTTAGGCGCGTTGGGATAAATCGGCTGTCATTAGGTTGTCAATCGTTTTCAGATCGTAAACTGCATTTGCTCTATCGCGATCATACGGCGGACGAAACACGCGACACGGTAAAGAACGCGCGTCAGGCAGGGTTCACGAATATTTCCATGGATTTGATCTTTGGACTTCCGGGCGAGACAAAAGATGAGTGGCTTGCGGATCTTGAACAGCTATTGGCTTGTGAACCGGATCATGTTTCTTTGTATAATTTAGAATATCACGAGCAAACACCTTATGGACGGTGGCTGACACAGGGAGTTTTGGAACCGCTGCAAGAAGACTTCGAGGCGGAACTCTACATGCTCACTCACGAAAAACTTGAGCAGTCAGGTTTCGAGCACTACGAAGTTTCGAATTTTTCCCGCGCCGGATTTCGCTCGATTCACAATCAAGTCTATTGGGAAGGCAAACCGTATTTGGGAATCGGTCCGTCGGCGCATTCGTTCGACGGCGTCGCGCGCAGATTCGCCAACGTCGCCGATTTGCACGAGTACGAGCGGCGAGTTCAAGCGGGCGAATCGTGCGTCGATCGTGAATGGCAGAACAGCGAGCGCGAGCAGTGGGAAGAGTGGATTTCGGTCAGGCTAAGACGGAAGGAAGGAATTTTGTGGGAAGACTGTCACGAGGCATGGGGCGGCCTGCGTGCAAGAGAGTTGTGGAACGCCGCAACCAATTTGCCCCATCATCTCCGCAATATCACTGAGAGTGTTTTTCGCCTGACGGCCGAGGGGTGGTTCGTGGAAAATGAGGTGCTTTTGAATTTGTATGAAAAAATATGAAGTAGGAAGACAGAGAAGGCGGAAAACAAGTCAGAAGTTTGAAGTCTGACGTCAGAAAGGGGGCACCCGCAGCGGGTGCCGCCGCGAGGAATAGGTCCTTACAGAGGATGACGGAAAAGGAGGGCACCTGCAGCGGGTGCCGCCGCGAATCAAAAATCTGGAGAAATATTTGCACCTCGAGCGTACAATAATTAACAGACCCACTGGATAATTTAGAGGAACGATTGATGCAAGTGAATGTCAATACAGATCATAATATCGAAGGCCGCGAAGACCTGATCCGCTACGTCCAGAGCAAAGTCGCGGGCGAACTGCGCCACTTTGCCGATCAGATCACCCGAGTCGAGGTCCACCTCGGCGACGAAAACAGCGGCAAACCCGGAACCCACGACAAACGCTGCATGATTGAGGCCCGCCTCGAAGGCCTGAAACCTGCCGCCGTCAAGCACAACGCGGCCACGCTGCACCAAGCCATCGACGGCGCAGGCGACAAAATCGTCCGCATGATCGAGAGCACCCTCGGCAAGATGCGCGACAAAAAAGCCGCAGTGAAACAAACCCAGACGCCCGCCGACCTCGAAGACTAAGTGGCGCGGCGTCCGCCCAACTTTACGGAATGGAATTTGGCCAAAACAACCATATTGTCAGACTTTGTCTTCAAGGTATCGCGAGCGAAAAACAAATCAGGCTGCAAGAAGCACGAGCGTTTTTCCTGAGAGCTTGGAATGAAGCAACAAACGACTTTGAGAGATTTATCGCTGCCCACTTCGTAGCCCGGCATCAACCGGACTCAACCGACAAATTGCGTTGGCTTGAAACGAATTTGGAGCTTGCATTAAAAGTAAACGACGACAGAGTAAAGAGTGCCTTCCCTCTTCTCTATTCAAGCATTGCAAAATGCTACGAGGAATTAGGCGACTCCGAAAAGTCGCAAGAGAATCTTGAATTAGCGGCCCGGTGCGCGGACGAACCATCCGACACAGGGCCGTTTTACCATGGGACGAAAGCGAATTTGCAGATTGGGGACTCGCTGACCGCTGGAAATGAGTCCAACTATAAAGCTGAACTCATCATGAATCATGTTTACTTTACCGCCGTTGCCAACGGTGCGGGATTAGCTGCTGAACTTGCGAATGGTGTGGGACGTGAACGTGTTTATGTGGTCGAACCCACGGGGCGCTTTGAAAATGACCCCAACGTCACGAACAATTTGTTCCCCGGCAATCCCACTCGGTCGTATCGCACTCGGGCCCCGTTGAAAATCGTGGGTGAAGTAACCGATTGGAAAAGACTAACGCCTGATGAACTCCTAAAGTGGCGCGAAAGACTTGCGAACAATAAAGGAGAAATCGTCAACTAATGCGGGTAAACTTAGAACAACCCCAATTGCGCGCGCGTCTCGGGCGCGCTTTCTTTTTGCATTTCGCGCACGTTCATCCCCAGTTTTTTGCACGTCAGATCAAACAGCGCTTCGATCACGTCCCACTTTTCCCCCTCGCCTTTCATGCGTTTCCCAAATTCGCTCGTATAGAGTTTCCCGCCGCGGAGGTTTTTGACGTTGTTGATGACGCGCTCGTATCTTAATGGAAATTGCTCGCCCAGTTTCGGCAGAAAAATATCTTTGACTTCGGCGGGCAGCCTAAGCATAATCTTAAACGCTTTTCTTGCACCGGCGGCGTGGGCGCGCTCCAAAATTTCCACAATCTGATCGTCATTCAGTCCCGGAATAATCGGCGCAATTCCCACCGTCGTCGGGATTCCTGCTTCCGAAAGTTTTTCTAAAGCTCTGAATCTCGTCGAGGGTCGCGGCGTACCCGGTTCGAGTCTCTTCGACATCTCGTCGTCGGCAAACGCAATCGAAATTCCCACACCGACTTTGCCGGTCGCCTCTTGCAATCTTACCAGCAATTCAATATCCCGCACGACCAGCGCGCCCTTCGTTATAACTACAACCGGATTTTTGAAATCGAGACAGGCTTCCAAACACTGTTTCGTAATTTCGTAGTGCGCTTCCAATGGCTGATAGCAATCCGTGATTCCCGAAAACCCGATACTCTCCTTGCGCCAACCTTTCTTGCACAACGTTTCTCGCAATTTTTCGGCGGCGTTCATCTTCACCACAATCTTTCGCTCAAAATCCGTCCCCGCTCCCCAGTCGAGATACTGATGAAAGGGCCGCGCATAGCAATACGCGCACGAGTGTTGACAGCCGCGATACGGATTGAGACTCCAGCGTCCGCCAATATCGGGACTGTCCACGCGCGTCAAGATACTCTTAACATGTTCGTGATATACTTCCAACTTGGCCGGAGGAGGCGAGTCAATCCAGTCCACCCAGTTCGAGTGAAACGGGTTGGGGGGATTGGAAATCCTCCTGATGACAGGAATGTGGCCTTGATTCTTCATAATTCTAAATTGTACATATGTTCAAAATTACAAAAAATCCCCCTTGAAAACAAGGGACATGACTCAACTTAGTGGTTGAAAGCGTGTCTAAGAGTGTATATATTGGGTAATTAATCTTTGGGGGCAATTCCCCAAGCAACTAACTAAATTTTCTGGAGTTGAAAATGAGAACTCTGTGGATTCTTGTGCTCGCTTTGGCGAGCGTTAGCCTGATCTCCTGCTCGAGCGGCAAGAAAGTGTCGAGGATTGACGTCGAGGAAACGGTGGATTTGTC
The DNA here is from genome assembly GCA_020637445.1 of Calditrichota bacterium. Lineage (NCBI taxonomy): Bacteria > Pseudomonadati > Calditrichota > Calditrichota bacterium. The sequence goes on from JACJVZ010000002.1 coordinate 184,642, forward strand.
GGGAAATTGGAATGACACGGACAGCCGACTGGTCGCTGACGAGATGATTTCCGACGCGCTTAGCCAACGCTGGCTGGCCAATTTCCTGCGTGACAAGGGCGCCAACCCCGCCGTGATTGTGGGCAATATTCGCAATCTGTCAGACGAGCATATCGCGACAGGGACGTTTGTGGGGGATATTGAACGCGCATTTGTGAATTCGGGAACAGTGCGAGTTGTGGCCAGTGCGGACGAGCGCGGCGGCGTACGCGACGAGCGCGAAGATCAGCAAGCGAACGCGTCGCTTGAGACCATGAAGGAATTCGGGCTGGAACTCGGCGCGGACTATATGCTGATGGGTGAGATCAATAAGATTCTCGATCAAGAAGGCAAAGAAAAAATCGCCTTCTATCAAGTTGATTTGACGCTCACGGACGTGCAGTCCAACGAGAAAGTCTGGATCGGCCAAAAGAAGATCAAGAAGTACATCGCGCGCAAGAACTATAAGCCTTAGACGCGCACATGAACTTCTCGGTTAGCGGGGCAGGTGAAGACACCTGCCGCCGCGGCTCAATAATTTGTGCGCTGCTGTTCTCAACGCTGCTCGTCTTCGGATGCGCGGGGAAGCGGACGCTTTTGATGGAGCAGGTACGGACGGAGCTGCGCGCAACGTCCACGGAGCAAGCTCTCGCCGCGTATGAAAAGGGAGTCAAGAAGAACACACAGCGCGTCGATGAACTCTTAAATCTTGGGTTGCTCGCGCTTGAAGCGGGCAAGTATGATCTTGCTCTGAAATCTTTCAAAGAAGCCGACAAGCTCTCCGAAGAGAGATTGACCAAAAGCCTTTCGCGGGAAGCGGCGTCGCTGACGACTTCGGACCGTGTGCGGGCTTATCAAGGGACCGTGTTTGACAAGGCGATGCTGCACTATTATCAGGCCGTGGCGTATCTCGAAAAAGGGGATTTGAGTGCCGCGACTGTGGAAGGGCGGCGCATTGCGAGTTACCTTGAGGTCAATGCGCGCGAGTCGAAGCACACGTATAAAGACGATCCGTTTTTGCAGTGGTTTTCAGGCGTGATGTATGAATCCTTCGGTCAAGACAACGACGCATGGATTTCGTACAAACACGCGATGGAACTCTATCCCTACTACGGGATTGACGAGCCGGGCTATCTCTGCCGCGCGACTTATGCTGCGCTTAGGGAAGTGGGATCCAGCGAGCAGGAGCAGATGCTTGAAGAACGGTGCCCTGACGTGGATCTGGATTTCGATCCGAATTGGGGAAGAATTGTCGTGCTCTGTGAAGCGGGGATTGCGCCGCAAATCCGCGAAGACAATATCGTATTTCCGATCATGAAATACGACGAGCACTCGTGGGCTAACAATGACGACCGCGAGCGCTATGCCTATGACGTGTATGGCCGGAGATATGACCACTATGATGAAGCGAAGCTGGACTATCTTCTGCGCGTTGCTCTGCCCTACTATCCCTCTGACCAGTACGGCACGGATGTTTATGAGGTTTCCGTCAGAGGCAGCGGAGTGGACAAATTGGCGGAACTTGCGGCCCCCGTGGGGAGTATCTTGAAGCAAGACCTCGATGACCGGATGCCCGCCATTGCAGCGCGAGCTATTGTTAGAGGCATCATAAAATATGCCGCGAAAGAGGCCGCCGAGAAGGCGGGCAAGAAGGACAGTGAAGCGCTCGGCACAATTCTCGGTTTGGGCGTAAATCTTCTGGGCGCGGCCACGGAAGCCGCCGATACCCGCTCGTGGGAAACCCTTCCTGACAAAATTTACGTCGCCGATTTTCAATTGCCGCCCGGTGAACACAGCGACCTCCGCGTCGTCTTCGAAGGCCATGGCGGCGAATCGCTCCTGCGCTACGACCTGCCCACGGTGGATGTGAAACCGGGAAAGCTGACGGTGCTCAGAGCGAGGTGCTGGAAGTAACGGAAAATTCCAAATCCCAATGGCGAGCAAAGGATAAGGGATAAAGGATGTCGCGCGGGGGATTTGGATTCTCGTATTTCGCTTGGAGTGAGTGGTTTGCTTGGCTAGATCCTTACAGAGGATGACAGAAATTTCTTAACAATCGATGCGCTTGGAATCTTGGCTTGCCTGACAAGATCCTTCAGTGCGTTCAGGATGACAATGCGTTCAGACATCTCCGCGTTTGCAACGTCAGATTCCGGCCGGGTTGCGCGGACTTAATCCGGCTCGGCGAGAATCTCACCACTCTCGGTCCTTTGCTGCTCTAACTTCACTGCCTGCCTAAGCGGGCGGCACGCCTGCCGCCCCTACTTTCCAATTCATGACAACTCACTCAGTTGATACGCAAGACCTCGGATGCGGGGACTTGATGATGGCTTTGATGAAAGCCATGAAAGAGGTTTCGCCCGGAGAAATACTCGATCTTCATGCGCTCGATGCCGGCGCGCGTGAAGATATTCCCAGTTGGTGCAATATGACCGGACATAAATTGATCGAAGCCGAAACCGGTGATGATGGACATCACTACCTCATTCAAAAAAAGGAGAACTGAATGGCAAAATTCATGGTGAGCTTGACTCACGCCAAGGACAATACGGACATGAGCACCGTGGCGTTCGTGGTCGCAAATGCTTCCGTCGCTTCGGGACAGGAAACCGTCGTGTTTCTTTCCGTCGAAGGCGTAAGACTGTCGCAGCCGGGCTACGCGGATGACATTCACGAAGAAGGATTCGCGCCGCTCAAAGAGCTGATGGACAACTACATCGCGGCAGGCGGACAGATCTGGTTGTGCAGCCCGTGTTTCAAGAAGCGCGGACTGAACGAAAGATCACTGACCGGAAACACCACCATCGTCGGTGGAGCGAAAGTCGTCGAGTTCCTTACGACCGGCGGCACGTCGATTACGTATTGATGGGTCCCCGGGGCTAAGCCCGGAGGGCTTCCAGCGGGCAAGCAGATGCTGCACGTTTTGCAAGGGAGTGCTTGGATGGGGAGAAACCAAGGCACTCGAAACTAAGCAAAGTGCGATGATGCTGCCCGTTGGATTGATTCTAACATTCGATTTATGAAATATGAAGGCGGATTCCGACCGGGTTGCGCTGCGCTTAACCCGGCTCGGCGGAAGTTGATATGAGCGAAAATCTCGAACAACTCGAACAACCGATTGCTACGCCGCATGTGTGCGACGGGGGAAATCTTGACTGCGGCTCGGGGCTCTTGCTGATTATTCGCAAGGCGATGGACCAGGTTCCCGACGGCGAAGTGCTCGAAATTCGCTCGACTGAACTCTCCGTGTGCAACGACCTGCCTGCTTGGTGCCGCATGACGGAGAATCCGTATCTCGGGTGGAAAGAGGGATCGGAGACTAACAGTTTTTTTGTGCAGCGCGGCGGAGAGCAAGAGGACGTGGACGCCGAACTTGCCAAAGCGCGCGCGTACAAATTTCAGACGCGCATCCGTTGGAAGGGGGAAATGACTTCGACGGTCTATGCGCGCAACCACAGCTTCACTGTCGGACAACCGGCGAGCTTCGACGTGCAGGACATTGCACCGAGCGCGCTGGAATATCTGCTCGGATCACTCGGCGGATGCTTGGTGATGGGGCTGCAAATCCACGCGTCGCGCGAAGGTGTAAAGATCGACCAAATTGAGCTGTCGCTCAACGCAAAGCCGAACAACCTGCTCGTGTTTTTGGGACTCGATGAGCAGGGACACTCGGGGCTTGAAGAAATTTCCGGCACGGCTTACGTCGAAAGCGACGCTCCGCTCGCAAAAATTCGCGAACTTTGGGAGTATACACTCCGCGTATCGCCCGTGACGAACACGTTGTTTCGGGGCGCTAAACTTAATTTGCAGGTACATTCACTTGACTAATCACACTCTACCTACTTTGCCGACCACCGTTGTGGGAAGTCTGCCGCGACCCGAAGAGATGCGCGACGCGCTGAAGAAGAAGCGCAAAGGCAAGCTCTCCGAGCAAGAGTTTCAGAAAGTTTCCGACGAATCCGTGCGCGCGGCAGTTGCTTTGCAAGAGCGCGCCGGAATCGACATCATCACTGACGGCGAAATGCGCCGCGAGAATTTTTATTCGTTCATCGCCGATTGCGTAGACGGCATCAAACTGCTGTCGCTCGCCGATCTGCTCGATTACGTCGAAGATAAGGCAGCCTTCGAGAGACTTTTGCAGTCGCTCGACGTGCCCGCGTTTGCGATTCACAATCCGGTCGTCGATGGGAAAATCACCGTGCGCAAGCCGCTCGCGCTCGAAGAATTCAACTATGTGCACGGCCTGACGGACAAGCCCGTCAAAGTCGCACTGCCGGGACCTTATCTTTTAACTCGTTCGATGTGGGTGAAGAGTCTTTCTTATGACACCTATCCCACCAAAGAGAGTTTGGGCGCGGACGTCGTAAAGATGCTGCGCGACGAGTTGATTGCGCTGCGCGATGCCGGATGTTATTTTGTGCAGTTTGACGAACCGGTGCTCTCCGAAGTCGCGTTCGCGGGCCCGCATGCGACGCATACGTTTATGTGCGCGGCGCTCTCGGAGAAGGCTTCGCCAGATCAGGAATTGAACTTCGCCGTCGAGCTGCTCAATCAGGTTGTCGACGGAGTGGGCGGCGTGAAAACGGGCTTGCACGTCTGCCGCGGCAATTGGAGCCGCAATGACGACGTGCTGCTGGCGGGAGCTTACGATCCGCTGATTCCGTATTTCACAAAGATGAACGTCTCGCAATTCGTGCTTGAATTCGCCACCGACCGCGCCGGTCCCGTCGAGAGTTTGCTCGCACTGCCCGAAGACAAAGAGATTGGACTCGGTGTGATGAATCCGCGCACGAGTGAGCTTGAGACCGCCGAGTTCGTAAAAGCCAAAGTTGCTCCGCTGCTTTCAAAGCGTGCACCGAACTCAATTTTCTTGAATCCCGATTGCGGATTTGGAACCTTCTCCGACCGACCCGTCAATGATTGGGAGACTGCGGAGAAGAAGCTCGCGGCGCTGAGTTTGGCAGCGAAGAGTTTACGTTAATTCAGAAGCCCCCTTTAGTCCCCCCAAAACCACTTCGTGGATTTTGGGGGGAGATAAAAGGTCGCCGCGAGCAATCGCCATTGCGGGTCTGGAGACCCACAACGGCGCACAGATTCCGGCGGGGAACTGCGCTGACGCGCTTAATTGCCGCTCGGCGGCAAGAGCGACGGCCGGAGGCCGACGGTAGTACACGTTTAGAATGACCCCCCTTAATCCCCCCGCGCAGCGCGGGGTGAGATTACAGACCTACATTTTACCCCCCATTTTGTCCTCCCGGAAGACCGGGGGAAATACAGAAAAAGAACATGAAATTCTCCACACTTTGTTTGCATGCGGGCGTTCGTCCCGATCCTTCTAACGGCGCGATTATGACGCCGATTTTTCAGACGTCCACTTACGTGCAGCCGGAACTCGGCAAGAATCTTGGCTACGAATATTCACGCACGGATAATCCCACGCGCGCGGCGCTGCAAGAGTCTATTGCTACGCTTGAAGGCGGAAAATTCGGGTTGTGTTTTTCGAGCGGCATGGGCGCGGTGGATTGTTTGATTGCGACGCTCTCTGCGGGAGATCACGTCGTTTGCGGCGACGACGTCTACGGCGGGACGTTCCGCATCTTCAAATACGTGCGTGAGAAACAGGGCATCGCCTCGGATTTCGTGGATTTGACCAACCTCGACGTGGTTGAAAAGAGCATCACCCCACAGACTAAGTGGATTTGGCTTGAGACTCCGACAAATCCGCTGTTGAAACTTGTGGACATTGCCGCGATTGTGAAGATTGCACATGCGAAGGGAGTCAAGGTTGCCGTGGACAACACGTTCGCGACGCCGTATTTTCAGCAGCCGCTCGCGCTCGGTGCGGACATGGTGATGCACAGCGTCACGAAATACCTGAACGGTCACAGCGACGTGGTAATGGGTTCGATTGTCACGAGTGACGAAGAGCTTTATCAGAAACTCAAGTACATCCAAAACGCGTGCGGCGCGGTGCCGGGACCGATGGACTGTTTCTTGACGCTGCGCGGCATCAAGACTCTGGCGGTACGCATGGAACGTCATCAGGCCAACGCGGCTATTCTTGCGAAAGATCTTGAGATGAATACGCACGTCAATTGGGTGCGCTATCCGGGTTTGAAATCGCATCCGCAGCAGGAACTCGCGATGCGCCAAATGAGCGGATTCGCTGGAATGATCAGCTTCGAACTGAAGGGCGGACTTGAAGCCGCACGCAAATTCGTAAGCGGTTTACATCTGTTTGCACTGGCTGAATCTTTAGGCGGAGTTGAGTCTCTGGCAGACCACCCAGCGATCATGACCCACGCGACGATTCCGCGCGAGCTACGGGAAAAGTTAGGCGTCACCGATGGGCTGATTCGGCTCTCTGTTGGACTCGAGGACGTAGATGATCTGCGACAGGATTTGCAAAACGGCTTCGCAAAGCTGAAGTAGTCATGCAGCTAAACTTAAAGCGCCCGGCTGATTGTGTCAGTCGGGCGTTTTTGCTGTTTTATGGTCTGTGCTTTGCTCTGATTCTGGCCGTTGGAGGGCCGTCGTGCTGCTCCTTTGGTAAAAATTGAAGTTTATCGAATTATTGAGGAAAGCCATGACTATCCTTTCCGTGGATGACTCGACTACCATCCGCCGCATTGTAAAACGCAGTTGCGAGGAACTCGGTCACACCGTCCTTGAGGCGGCGGACGGAGCCGCCGCGCTGGCCACGTTAGCCGAGAAAAGCAGCGAAGTGTCGCTCGTCATTTTGGATTGGAACATGCCGGGGATGACGGGGCTTGAAGTGCTTAAGGCAGTGAAGAGCGATCCGAGAACAAAAAACATCGTCGTGATGATGCTGACATCTGAAGCGGACATGAATTTTGTGAAGGAAGCACTCGCAGCCGGAGCACAAAACTATTTAACCAAGCCTTTTGACCAGAAAATGCTCGCCCTGAAAATTCAGGAGAGCATGGCCATGATCTCCGCGTAAATCCACCTATTTGATTGAGGGCAACCATACTATGAGCGCAGAAATTGCTTTGATCGGGTTTCCGAGACTACAGGAGCAGATTGCGACCCGCCTGCTTGAGGAACACGACGTCAAGGTGGAACGAGTTAATCACGATGAAGCGGCTTCGCGGCTGTCGATGTTCAACCTTGCGCTGTTTTTCTGGCCCGACGGAGGCGAAATCGGCACGCAAAGACTGAAGGCGATGAAGGAACAGGCTGGCGAAAAGTCTTGCCCGATCGTAATCGTGACCAGCCATACGGGCCAGTACACTGCACAAAACTTAGTCGGTGGCGATGCCGCGGACATCTTAATAACTCCGCTGCAGCCGCATGACGTGTCGCAGAAGCTCGCAAAATATGCGGGTGTCGCACGCTCGACCGAGACATTGTCGGTAGATGCGGATTATGTCAATCCGTTTGTTTCCGGCACGGTTGAAACGCTGAAGCAGATGGCTGGGATGGGCTGCGAGCGCACCGGGCTGAGGATCTCACAGGACGCCACGTCAAAGGGCTTTTACTCCGGAACAATCGGACTGACGGGAAATGCGGAAGGTTTCGTGTCCGTGACCTTTTCCAAAGAGCTTGCCACGAAAATCGTCGCAAAAATGCTCTCCATGGAATTGGAAGAACTCTCGGAAGAAGATATTCGTGACGGCGTGGGCGAATTCATGAACGTCGTGGCCGGCGCCGCCAAAGCCGAGTTGGTGAACACGAAAAACTCCTTTAGCTTGTCGATTCCGCAGGTTTTCAGCGGCGGACCGCATACCGCCGCGCAGCCCCGAGGAATTCCGGTATTTGTGATTGAGTTCAGCGCAGAAGGAGATCCGTTCGACGTTCTCGTGTGTCTGAGACATAAGCAGGGATAGACAGTCAGGAACAGGATGTGCAAGACGGGCCGGGTTTTCCCCGGCCTTTTTTGCATTCAACTTGCGGGTTCTCCGTGATTTTGCTACCTTTGGGGATGAACAGATTCCGCAGACCTGCCGAGCATGGCTGAGACCAAGACATACCGGGGTGGAACTCTCATCCACCTGTTTGGCAGCTTGTCGGAAGGCGCGTTCAATATGCTCTTTACGATTGTGCTTGTGCGGCTGATTTCGCAGAACGATTTCGGCAGTTGGCGGCAGTTTATGTCCCTCGCGGCAATTGTTTGGAATATTACGATCTTTGGGCTGCCGGCAAGCCTGTTCTACTTCGTCAGTATCGCGAAACCCGAAGAGCGCGGCGCCATCGCGCGGCGCACGATGTGGCTGGCGCTATCTATCGGCGCTGTCGCCACCGTGGTCTTCTTTTTTGGGCTGGGGCTTGCCGCGAATGTTTACCATTCGCCCAAACTGTCCGAAGAAGCTCTGTTGTTCACGTCGTTCTTCGGGCTGGGTTTTCCGATGTTCATTATCACCCCGATGCTGGTGGCTGCGGATCAACGGGCGGTTTTGGCAACCATGCGGTTCTGCATGGGGCTTTTGCGCTTCGCCTCATTAGCCTTGTTGGTGTGGATGGATGCGGACTTGCGAACACTGCTGATTGCGCTGAACGGTTTTGCGGTGATCCAATTCGTCGTAGTGGTGTATTTGTATCTGCGCGCGGCGGGTCCGGCACTGGTGCCGTTGAAGCAAGGGTTTGACGAACAACTCAAGTATTCGCGGCACGTCAGCGCGATGACGGTCGCCGGACAACTCTCCGTGGAAATGGATAAGATATTTGTTTCCACGTACTACACGCCCGAGGTGTTCGCGTCGTATTCGGTGGGCGCGCGGGAGCTTCCGTTCGTGCCGCAGATTCCTTACAGCATCACGGATTCGCAGGTCCCGCATCTCAGCAGGTTTGCTTCACAGGGGTTGTTCGCGGAGTACTTCGCTTTGCTGCATCTGTGGGTAAGGCGGATTGCGCTGATTATGTATCCGATCTTCACGATGATACTTTTTCAGCACCGCGAGATTTTCACGATTCTGTTTACAGCCGAGTACATCGACGGGGCCATACCGATGCTGATTATCGGCTGTTTGATTCCGATGCGCGTGACCTCACACTACCAGTTGCTGCTTACACTGGGCGCGTCACGAGACGTGATGTTTGCGTCATTCGCGATGTTGGCTTCGGTGCTGACTTTTAGTTTCGGTCTTCTGCACTACCTTGGACCAATCGGGGCTACATTAGGGTTCGTTATTTCCGAGTATATCATCTTCAGTTACATGATTTTGAGGATTGCACAGAGAACGGACTCCAGCATCGCACGCGTGCTGCCGTGGGGATTCTTGCTTAAGCTGCTTGCCACGGCCGTCGTTTGCGGAGCTTTGGCTTTGCCGGTTTTGGGAATCGTTCCGTTTGAAACTACCTTTTGGCGATTTGCCGTTTATGCCGCGACCATGATGATTTTGTACACCGCCGCTGTGATTACGTTTGGACTTGTGTCGAAAGAGGACATTGCGCTGCTGCGCAGCAAGCTAAAACGCGGATGATCCTGATTCAATTCTTCGCATCCGCCACACTTCGGTGAGGACTTCCCGTGCAGATTCCTTCATTTGACCGATTAGAATCCACCCGCCGCAACCGCAAACTGCGAAACTTTTTTGCCATTGCCGCCGGCATCACCGGAATCATTGCGGCCGTGCTGGTGATCGACCCCATGGTTTCGAATGAGCCGCTAAATGCAATGCCGTTATTAATTCTCGCGTTTCTGTGTTTTCTGTGCGCGGGATTGACCATATATTTTCACATGAGGTTTATTTCACGTGACTAATTTAAGAGTTGGTGTTGTCGGTGCGGGGTATTTGGGGACTATTCACTGCAGGCTTTTGTCCGCGAACACGGACGTAATGTGGACGGGTGTTTTCGACACGGATAAGAACAAAGCTCAATCCGTTGCCGAACAATTCGGCGGGCTGTCCGCTCCCTCGCTTGAGCATATGATTGAACATAATGACGCTCTGATGGTGGTGTCGGCAACGTCGTCACATTTTGCCGTGGCGAAGCAAGCGCTTGAAGCGGGCAAGCACGTTTTTTTGGAAAAGCCCATCACCACGACCGTGGCCGAGGGCGAAGAGCTTGTAGCCTTGGCCAAGACGAAGGCGCTGGTGATTCAAGTCGGTCACGTCGAAAGATTCAGCCGCGCGTTTCGCGCTTTGGGAAAAGACTATCCGCATCCGAAATTTATCGAAGCGCACAGGCTCGCACAATTCAAGCCGCGCGGCACGGACGTGGCCGTGGTGCTGGATTTGATGATTCACGATTTGGATTTGATTTTGAAATTGATGGGCGAGTTCCCGTCGCAGATTGACGCGTCGGGCGTCGCCGTCATCAGCGAAGCGGCGGATATTGCCAATGCAAGGTTGACTTTTCCGTCGGGCGGTGTGGCGAACGTCACGGCGTCGCGAATTAGCGCGAACCCGATGCGCAAACTCAGAATGTTTTCGGAAGACAGTTATATTTCGCTGGATTTTGCCAAAGGTGAGGTGCAGCAATTCAGACTCGCACACACGGATGAAGAGCACGTAGCGGGAACTTTGATGCTGGGCGAAATCGAGAAAGGCGCCGTCAAGCGCAAAATCTTGATGGGTGCGCCAAGTGCGCCTGAAGGAAACGCCATTGACATGGAGCAGAGGGCATTTTTCGATGCGATCGTAAATGGAACGGAGCCGCCAGTGACCGGACAGGACGGACTTGATGCGCTGAAAGTTGCCGTGAAGATATTGGAGAAGATCGGCACGACGGAAATTGCGACGGGGAGAGAATAGCCAGCGTGGACGCTGGACCCTGTGCGCTGACGCAATAGCCTAAGGGCTTCCCTGTGATTGGGAGCTTACCTTTCTTTTATCCCCCGGAGGATCGGGGGGAAATAGTTATCAAAACCCGCTTGACAAAGCGGGTTTTGTGTTGTTACTTGCAGAGATCACCTTTTGTTTTGCTTCTTTGGTTTCAAACCTTCGGAGGTGGGTATGTTTTGGATTATTCTTGTCTTACTTAGCTTTTTTGCTGGTAGTGACGCTCTCGCTGAACCGCGCCAATGGGATAGAGATGGATTTCCCGTTCGCGCGGTTCGTGTTATTGATGATTTTTCTTCAGTATCGCGCGCAGACGGGACCACGCTTTTGGTGTGGGCACAATCTGAGGGCAGTGACCCCGTGATCAAGGGTCAGCTTCTTTCGCCCACCGGAGCACAACTTTGGGCAACGGATGGGATTGTCCTTGCTTATGGAACATCCAAGGCTTCCTTCCCTGATGTCACTGCGGTTGAGGGAGGATGGGTTATTGTTTGGCTGGACGGAGTCGTGATCTACACCGGTCGCGATGACCGCAGCGATTTCGGCGCGACGGGTGAATTGCGTGCCATAAAGATCGACGACAACGGAGCTCCGCTGTGGTTTAGCGGACGCGCTGGAATTCCGGTTTCACCGACTTTGGATTGGTACGCTCCGAAATCCTACACGGTGAATCCGAGCGGCGAAGGCGCAATAATCACTTGGCACACGTGGAATGAAGACCGTGCGCAACGGGTGGCCGCAGACGGTGAGATGATGTGGGAGCAGCCGGTTGATGTTCCCTACTACTACGAAAGCAATAACTTTGCAAGCGACGGCGCTGACGGCATTTTGTTCACGTGGGTTTTTGTAAGCGGAAATGTGCGAGAACTGCGCGCCAACAAACTTCTTGCTGACGGGACATTCGCGTGGAACGACGAAGACGGAGCGTTGGTTCACTCCGGCGGCGACCACTATTCACCGCAGATTTGCATGGACGGCAGCGGCGGAGCATTGGTGGAATGGCTGATTGACGGGACGGAGACTGCACTCGTCGCGCAGCATCTCGACGCACAGGGTGCCGTTCAATGGCAGGCGGCGGGTGTGACCGTTCTTGAAATGACCCAGCAATGGTGGCGGCACGAAATGGCTCCCTCGTTTTCCGGCGGAGTCGTCGACGGCTATCTCTCCATCACGGGCGACGCTCCGGACGACTACTACAACCTCGTCGCGCAAAAGGTCTCGATTTCCGGAGTTCCAGTTTGGGGTCTTGACGGCGCGGTCGTCTGCGATGCTTTGAGTGATTCGTTGATCCCTTCTGACATTCGTATCGCGTCTGACCAATCGGGCGGCGCACTGTGCGCGGCAGAGTACCGCAGTATCGGCGCGCACTATTCACAGTACACGGGTTTGACCAGAATCGGAGCTGACGAGACGCGGCCATGGAACGAAAGCTGTATGCTGGCGGTCGACTCGTCTGACAATGCGATCTTCGTGCTTAGCAATCCGCAAGTCATCAATGACATTGTGCGCTTCGGTTGGCTTGAACGGAGCTCAGGATTGGACAATGACATACGCGTGTGGGACTTTAGTCTGGCGACGGGAACTCCGGACGAGAATGAATCCACGCGTATCACTCCCGGAGATAGACGGGACATTCAGTCTGTTCAGATTGTCAAACTGAACAACGGTTCTACCGCGACAGCTTGGTCGACGTCGAACGGCTGGAATGAAACGTCACATTTCCAAATCGTCGATGTGTTCGGCAATGCGGTGCTGGAAGAAGACGAACGGCTGTTGTGCCGGAATGCTGACGGAACCCCCGTGTGGGCGACGCGGCCCGAGCTTTGTTCTGACGGCAACGGAGGATTCTTTGCCGCTTTACGAAGCTATGAAGAGGGATATTATTTGCAGCGCGTGGTTCACGTTGACGGCAACGGGAATTTTGTTTCGCCGCCGGAAGGAGTTGAACTCACGTTTGACGGCTTTCTTGAGGTTGACTACAATAGAGTGATTTGCATCGCTGACGGTATGGGCGGGTGCTACGTCGCGGCGGGCTGGTACAACACACAATTTGTTTTGGATGTGCTGGTTGCGCGTCTCGATTCGCAGTGTCAGCCTGTGTGGGAGTCTCCTGCAGTGTTTGACGGCGGAGGAATTGACGCTGCGCCGTTCTTGGTTACAACGAGTTCCGATCACGCCGTTTTGATCGGCTATAAGCTGTTGGAATTCGAGAACGCTGAACAACGAATCGCGCGCGTTTCGACGACGGGCGATGTCGATTGGAACATAAGTTTGGCGGCTCACTTGGGCGGCAGCGGTTATTCTACAGAGTTTGGCGCGTGCACGGACAATTATGACGGCGCTTTCGTCACATGGATTGACCGCGACAATGATACGGATATTTACCGCGCGTGGGTGCAGCGTATTTCTCCAACGGGAGAACTTCTGTTCGGCGAGCAAGGCGTGCTGTTCTATGAAAGTGAAGACTACATTCGAGATATTTCCTGCTCAGCGGATATTCCCGGCAACGTGACCATGGCATGGGAACAATTTAATGCGACCGATTTGGACATCTACGGACAACGAGTGCTTGCGAACGGAACCGTTGCGTGGCTTGAGGGAGGTGTGCCTTTGACTACGGCTGCGCACGACCAATACAATCCCATCACGATTACAATTAGTGACAATGAGATTTATGTACTGTGGAACGATGAACGTGCCGGCGGAGCAATTTGGTGGGAGAGCGACATCTACGGAACACATCTGAATGCGCGCGGACAAGTTCGGGATGATTCGTACTGGCAGGAGGGCGGCAGTCCTATCTGCAATTACCCGTATTTTCAAACAAGTCCCTCGGCGGTTGCAGATGGCGCAGGCGGGCTTACAGTGGCATGGCTGGATGCGCGCTGCGGGTTGGGATACGACTACTCGGTTTTCGCGCAACGGCTTTATGATCCGATCTTCACCGACGTGAATGAACCTGCCGCGCTTCCGTCGGAGTTTTCGCTGTCGCAAAACTATCCCAATCCGTTCAATCCTTCGACGGTGATTGAGTTTTCTTTGCCGACCACGAGCAAGGCGGGTTTGAAGGTGTTTGATGTGACAGGCAGATTGGTTACGACGCTGGTGGATGAGCAGATGACGGCGGGAAATCATCGCGCGCATTTTGACGGATCGAGATTGTCGTCGGGAGTGTATTTTTATAAACTCGAAGCCGCGGACAGGTCGTTCACCCGCAAGATGGTGTTGATCAAGTAACTTTTCATTGAGTGCTACGGAGGCTATTATGCTTTGGATACTTTGCCTTGCTACAATTGCCTTGATGTCTGATAACTCTTTTGCCGATCCGCGACAGTGGGATACGGATGGTGTGGCGGTGAGAGAAGCGAACTTTCTGCGCTGGTGGGGAGAAACCGCCAGCGCGGACGACGGCGCTTCAATGCTTGTGTGGACGCTGGAAAAGCGACGCACGCCGGAGCTTTATGGTCAGTGGCTGTCGTCGGACGGAAGCGAAGTCTCGGATTTCAACGGACGACTTCTGGCTCGCGGTGGCGACGCGGGAATCAGTTATCCTGAAGTTATCTTCGTGGGCGATGGATATATTGTCACGTGGATGGACCTTGATATCCTGAATGAGGATGAGGTATATGTTATTCGGGGCCGTGTAAAAGCCATGAAGTACTCTGCGGGCGGAACACGCATGTGGGCAGCTCCTGCGCTCGACGGTGTGCTGATACACGATGGCGGCACAGCTGACTACCGTCCTGAATTGGCAATGTGTGACGACGGCAACGGCGGCGCATATATCCATTGGTACAGCGCGGGCCATTGGTATTTGCAGCGGGTGACTTCGGCGGGTGCGCTTGCTTGGGCAGCTCCATTGGAACTGCCGGAGGCTACCAATTGGTCACTCTACTCCATTGCTGCGGACGGAGCAGGGGGCGCGTTTGCTGCTTGGCAAGCCGCCCCGGATGTTTTTTGCCAGCGATATGACGCGACTGGAACATCTGTTTGGCCATCGCCCGCGTTGCTTGGAGATGCGGAAGCACCCTATGCGAATTTCAATGTGTATGGTGACGGAACGGGCGGCGCTTTGATAAGCTGGGACGTTAGCGGCCCAAATGGCCGTACAACCAATGCACAGCGACTGAACGTCGACGGTCAACTTATGTGGCAAGAAGGCGGCGTTCAGATTGCGGGTCCACATTACGGATACTCTCGAGTGGCATTGAGTTTTGCGCAGGGTACAATAGATGGATTGCTTGTTGGTTGGCAGAGCCGGAGTGAACCATATTTTGACCGCGTCTTTGTTCAGAAAGTAAATCTCACTTCTGAATTGCTCTGGGGCACAAATGAAATGTGTCCGTCCTCGGAGCAGTTTCTTTATCAAGAAGTGGGCCGCATCGCGAGCGATCAAGCGGGAGGCGCGTTGGTTATTTGGAATGAGGACTGGGTCAACAGCCCGAGTTTCAGACTCTCACACGTGAATGCGAGCGGCTCTTCGGTTTGGAATGACTGCTTCATGGAATATTCATCCGGTAGATACACGAGCAGTGCGCGGGTTCTGCTGGGCGGCGGCAATCGCGCCATCGTCGTGTGGGAAAACGCACCCGAACAATCAGACCATTTGCGGGTGAAGTCGTTTGACTTGATCAACGGCGCGCTTGCATCCACGCTTCTGCTTGACGACTATCTCTTTGGAGATGTTGGAAACTATGCCACGTTGTCTTTGCCCAACGCGCGGATTGCTCTCGTCTGGGAAGACACAAGGGGTGATTTCTCAAAGTCGCTTTACTACAAGATTTTGGAAGCGGACGGCAGCAGCGAGTTTCCGGAGAGCGGGGCCGAACTTGTTATTCCCGCAGGCGATGAATTGGCGATTGAAGACCTTTCGTTGTGCTCCGACGGCGCGGGCGGATTTTTCTGTGTGTTTGCCAGCTTTGAGGGTGGCAATAGAATTCTCCGGCTCACCCGGCGAGCGGCAGACGGCACGCAAATTGGTCCTGCGTCCGGCCAGCTGATAGGCTCGCCTATCTATGATCAGCGCTACGCACATTGTATCTCTGACCAATCCAATGGAGCCTATGTGGTTTGGTCGGAGTTTGATGATAATTTTTACTTGGATATCTTTGCGCAAAGAGTCAACTCTCAGTGCCAAACGATGTGGAGTGAACCGACGACCGTCTTGAATGAAACGTTTTATGACGAAATTGTCGTCGGTCTCGTGCCGAGCACGAACGGATCGTGCATCGCATTCGGCAGGACTGACGACTTTGCAGCATATCATGTCGAAGCCCTTCGTTTGACTTCAGAGGGGACTATTGACTGGCAAACTGCGGCAACTCCGGACAGCATTGACTTCAGCGACGTGATTTCGGACGGACATGGCGGCGCGGTGCTAACGTGGCGAGCAGGCTATTATGCGCAGGGAGATTGGCCGCGGGTGCAGAGACTTGACGCGAACGGCAGCTTGCTGTGGCCGACGGAAGGTGTACGATTGGACACGGTTTCGTACTACTCATCATATCCGAAACTCGGAATTGACCAAGCGGACAATGTCTTTGCAACTTATTTTGGTGAAAGTGAATCGGGGCTGCGAAATATTCGTGTGCAGAAGATCTCGCCGAACGGAGATTTGCTGTGGACTGAGAATGCGCGTGTGTTCGAGATGAACTTTTCAAATGTCGGTTGGCCGAAAATTGCGGTGGTCAATTCCGAGAACATCTACGTATGCTGGTCGGAGCAGGACCCGTCTTATACCACGAATCTTCTTGCGGTTCACTTGAATGGAAACGGTGAATCCGCACCTGATCCCTTCTGGCATGATCAGTCGGGTTCAGAGCTGATTGAGTCGCCGATGCGAACATTGGACTATCAATTGGTCGCCGATGTCGACGAAGGAATTGCCGTTGCGTGGTCAGAATTTTCGTCGACCGGCTTTGCAATCAGTCTTGCCGCGCAACGCATCTACGATCCGATTCCGGTGAGTGTTGAAGATGAACCTGTTGTGCCGACGGAGTTTTCTCTGGCGCAGAATTATCCCAATCCGTTCAATCCTTCGACGGTGATTGAGTTTTCTTTGCCGACCACAAGCAAGGCGAGTTTGAAGGTGTTTGATGTGACGGGAAGATTGGTAGCTACGCTGGTGGATGAAACGATGATCGCGGGAGTGCACCGGGTTTCGTTCGATGCGGCGAGTTTGCCTTCGGGAGTTTATTTCTATAACTTTAGAGCTGACCATCACTCGATGACGAGGAAGATGGTTCTCTTGAGATAGTTGTCTCGGACTCGCCATTGCGGGTCTGGAGACCCACAACGGCGAACAAGACAGGCCTCGATATTTTGACGCTTGACCCCCCCTTGCCCCCCCGGAAGACCGGGGGGGAATCGGAATCACCCCCCCTTACCCCCCCGCTGAAGCGAGGGGGAACTTCCATCTTCATTTCGGCGGGGGAAGCGTCCGGGGATTTTCATGGATCGTTTGTTGTACAAAACCTGAAGGAACAGCTACCTAATGCTTCTTTCTTTGGGCTGGGTGGCGATCGGATGCAGGGTCAAGGGGTGGAGCTGCTATTTCATGCGCGGAAGCTCGCGTTCATGGGGTTCGCCGAGGTGGTGCGGCACCTACCCTATGTGATGCATGTGCGTAAGACGGTTTTGCGGGAAATCATGGCCCGAAAGCCGGAGCTGATCATCTTAATAGACTACCCCGGACTGCATTTTTCGCTGCTCAGATATTTGAATTCGCGGAAAAGTGTTTACAAGCCGAGAATTCTGTATTATATTGCACCTCAAGTATGGGCGTGGAAGGCCGCTCGAGGGCCGGAATTGGCTCAACTTGCTCACAAAATTGCGGTCATTTTCCCCTTTGAAGAACAGCTTTTTCAAGGATTTGGATGTGATGCGCGATTTGTGGGTCATCCGCTCTTGGATGAAACAGGAGAAATCCCTCCGAGAGGCGAGTTCCTAAAGAGTATCGGAATTGAGCCCGACGCCCGTGTTTTGGGGATTTTGCCGGGGTCGAGAAAACAGGAATTGCGCAGGCATTTGCCCGTGGTGGTCGAGACCGTGCGAATCCTGAAGAGGCTGATTCCGGATTTGGTGCCGATTTTGGCCGAGTCGCCGACGGTGGCGCCGGAGTTCTATGACTCCTACATGACCCCCCCTAGCCCCCCCGCGCAGCGCGGAGGGGGATCAGAGAGACCCCCCCTTGCCCCCCCGCTAAAGCGAGTGGGAGCAGAGATTATTCGAGCGCGGGGAGTTTCGCATGAACTGCTTGCTCATGCGAATGCTTCTTTGGTGAAGTCGGGATCATCGACTGTGGAAGCCGCGTTTTTCGGTAATCCGTATGTTGTGTTCTATAAAACGTCCGCTTTGAGTTTCGCGATTGGAAAGAGAATCGTGAAGGTTCCGCATATCGCGATGGCGAATTTGCTCGCGGGCGAAGAAGTTGTGCCGGAGTTTGTGCAGGATGACGCGAATCCTGACAAACTCGCGGGAACTCTGTTGCCACTGTTGACTGTGCCGGATGCGATTCGCAATGCGCGCGCGAAACTTGAGAAAGTTCGGGTGCAATTGGGCGAACCAGGCGCGGGGAAACGAGTGGCTGAGATGGCGGTGGAGTTGCTGGGAACAGATTCCGGCGGGGAACCGCGCTGACGCCCCTTCACTATGTTCGAGGGCAAGGCTTAATCCCCGCTCGGCGAAGAGTAAAGGGGAAGCCCCCCTTAATCCCCCAAAAATCACTTCGTGAGTTTTGGGGGGAGACATGAACCTTGAGCGCTTGAGGGAGCGCTCTGCTTGATGAGTGGCTTTGAATTCATCGATAGGGGAAATCGGATGAGCTTACTTCGATTTGCTACTGTACTGGGAATTGTGTTGGCGATGTCATCCGTGCTGTTCGCATTCGATCAGACGGATGATCCGTCACGAGTCATGGCGCCGAAGCGCGTCGTGATTCAATTGTGCTCGCCGACTGCGGACGCGGGCGCGGGCTGCAATCCGGCGGGACGTGTCAGTAAGTCCACGACGTTCGGCGTGCGTCAGGGAGTCAACGGTTCCATTGCGACGGCCCGCTATTGCGTGCATGAACTTGCTCAGACGCCGCGACTGGTACGCGAAAGTATATCCGCAACTGCGGCAACGATCCGCGGAGTTTCCGCCAATTCGGCGGACACAACTGACTCCGCGCTTGCCGTGCTGTACACACTGACGACCACTCTGCTACGAATCGTCTCCTCTTCACTCTCGGCACTCGCTTCGGCCATCTGGCCGTTCTGATTCTCGGCGCGACGTGGCGGTTTCGTGTAAGCGGCTTTTCAGAAGTCGAATCTTACATGAAAGCGCGCAAGCCGCTGGTGATGGTGACGTGGCACGGCAGATTGCTGGGGTCAACGTATCATTGCCGGAAGCGGAACGTCGTGGCGATGATTTCGCAACACCGCGACGGAGAATTGGTTTCTCAGGTCGTGGAAAAAATCGGATATGAAACTGTGCGCGGAAGTTCGACTCGCGGAGGGTCGACCGCCGCGCTGGCGATGATAGAGAAAGTTCGTGCCGGTCAAACTGCCGCGATGATCGGCGACGGACCGCGAGGTCCGATCTACAAACTTAAAGACGGCGCCGCCTATATCTCGATTAACTCAGGCGCCGACGTCATCCCCGTTATCTTTGCCGCAGATCGTACTTGGGTATTTCGCTCGTGGGACCGGTTTACTCTGCCCAAACCGTTTTCACGAGTTTTTTTGTATTACGGCGAACCGATTCCGCATCCCGGCGAAAGCGCCGACGTTCACGAGTTCACTTTGAAGATCGAAGCCGCGTTGGAAGAGCTGCGGGAGAAGGCTGAAACGGAAGCGAGAGCCGCGTGAAGACCAAGCTGCGCTTGATGGACGCGACGATGCTCGTGGTCGGTTCGATGATCGGCTCGGGTATTTTTATTGTCTCGTCCGACATCGCGCGCAACGTCGGGTCCTCGGGCTGGCTGTTGTTCGTGTGGGCGCTGAGCGGGGTGATGACGATCATACCGGCGGTCAGTTACGGCGAACTGTCGGGCATGTATCCGCAAGCGGGCGGGCAATACATCTATTTGCGCAACGCGTACAATCCGCTGATCGGATTTATGTACGGCTGGACGTTCTTTATGGTGATTCAGTGCGGCACGATTGCCGCCGTCGCCGTGGCGTTCGCGAAGTTCACGGCGGTGTTAGTGCCGTGGTTTTCCGAATCAAATGTGCTCTTTGAAATCGCGTCGCTGAAGTTTTCGGCCGCGCAGCTCTTAGCTTTGTTCAACATCACCCTGCTGACCTATCTGAACATGCAGGGACTGCGCGAAGGAAAGTTCGTGCAGAATCTGTTTACGTTCAGCAAAATCGCAGTCCTTGTATTGTTGATTGCATTGGGGTTTTCCGTCGGCGCGAATCCCGACGTTATCAAGCTGAATTTTGCACATGCGTGGGATGCCGTGCGTGCGACGGTGGGCGAAGATGGAAGGTTGATCACGCAGTCGCTGTCGGGAACGGATTTCTTGAGCGCAATTGGTCTCGGATGTGTCGGAGCGATTTTCGCGCTGGATGCGTGGAATAGCTCGACGTTTACGGCGGGGGAGACGGAGAATCCGCAGAAGACGGTTGCAAAAAGTCTTGCGATGGGTACGTTTCTGGTCACCGGACTTTACATGCTGACGAACGTCGCATATCTGTTTATGCTGCCGCTTGCGGGCGATCCGAACGGGCAGGGCGTCATGCAACTTGGGATGCAGTTTGCCGCGAGTGACCGCGTGGCGACCGCCAGCGTCGAAACGCTTTTAGGCGGAGCGGCGATTGTGATTGTCGCGGCGTGTGTGATGATCTCGACGTTTGGCTGCAATAACGGCATTGTGCTGACCGGTGCGCGTGTGTATTACGCGATGGCGGAGCACGGTTTGTTTTTCAAAGACGCGCGCAAGATCAACAAACACGGTGTGCCGGGCGTCGCGCTGGTGATGCAAGGTTTGTGGAGTGGAGTGTTGTGTCTTTCAGGAAAATACGGCGATTTGCTCGATTACGTCGTGTTTGCGACGGTACTCTTTTACGTGTTGACGGTGTGGGGAATTATTCGGTTGCGCACGTTGCGGCCTGACGACGAACGACCGTTCCGCGCGCCGGGGTATCCGTATTTGCAGATATTGTATTTGGTGTTTGCGGTGCTCTTTTCGCTCAATCTTTTGATTTACAAACCGCAGTATACCTGGCCGGGACTAATCATTGTGTTGCTGGGGATTCCGATTTACTTTATGTGGCGGAAAGCGGAAGTGCAGGCAGATTCCGGCGGGGAACCGCTTCGCTAAATCCCCGCTCGGCGACAAGCGACGGCCGGAGGCCGACGGTAGTAGATTTGACTGACACTCCTTATTCCCCGCTCGACGACAAGCGACGGCCGGAGGCCGACGGTAGTAGAAGGCTCAACGTTTGACCCCCCTTTTATCCCCCCGGAAGACCGGGGGGAAACAGAAATGTCCAAAGCTGATTTACATATTCATACCAAGTTTTCGAACCGGCCTACCAACTTCTTTTTGAAGAAGATGAAGGTGTCGGAGTCTATGACTGATCCGGTCGCGGCCTATGAGCAAGCGAAACGGCGAGGGATGGACTTTGTCGCGATTACGGACAGTGACACTTTGGATGGATATGCCCAGCTTGCGCATCATGCGGACGTAATTCCGGCATGTGAGACGGCAACTGAGTTTCCCGAGGACGGATGTCCGGTTCGTTTGCTTGTCTACGGATTAAACAACACGCAGCTCGCGAAGATTTTGTCTTATCGCGGTAACTTGTACAGCGTGCGCGATTATCTGTTGTCGGAAAACTTGTTTCACGTCGTAGCTCAGCCGCTTGAACCGCATGACGGAAAACTCTCTGCCGATCATGTTGAGAGACTTCTATTGCTCTTTGATCATTTTGAATCGCGCAGCGGCGGTCGGCAGCAGCGTACAAATGAATTCATGGCCGCGTTTCTCGACGCGTTGACGCCGGAATATTTGGATCAGATTCAACGCAAATGGAAGATTGAGCCTACGTCCGAGCGTCCGTGGCAAAAAGGGCAAATCGGCAGCTCCAACGACTATTGCGGGCAGTACGCCGGTTTGACGTGGACGGAGACTGCAAGTGTGCCGAGCGCGGGCGAGTATTTGCAGAAACTGCGGCAGCGTGCCGGAGTTCCGCAGGGATTGCACGGCTCCACGATGTCGTCGGCACATTCGATGTACAGGGTCGGCGCGCAGCTTTACGCTCAAAAAGTCCGTAAGAGCGAAGGCGACGTTCAAGGTCTGCTCGAATTGGTTCTCAACCGCGTGCTGACTCCGGAGAAGCCTACGCGCAAGCAGGTAACGCGTGCAGTTTGGGACGGATTAAAGAAGGTCTTCAAGATCCGCAAAAAGCCGTCCGCCGTGGAAAGCAAGTTGATCGCCGAGACGCTGCGGGCTTACCGCGCTCTGCCCAAGGAAGAGCGGTTGATCGGAATCGACCGCGATGACCTTGAAACATTCGACGCGCGACTTTACAATATGGCGGACCGCGTGCTCAGCAATTTGAGCTACCGACTGCTTGAAGACGCGATGGAAGATTTCGGGCGCGGTCAGATAGGCAGCGGCCTGCCGCTCGTGGCCGCGTTGCTGCCGATTCAAAGCGTGATGGCGCCGTACATCTACTCTTTTGACAAGCTCAACCGCGACCGCAAACTCATTAAAGAGATTTACCAGCGCGTCGACGGCACGCTTGAACTTCCGAAGAAGTCCGGAAGAAAAAAAGTGGCGTGGTTTTCAGATACGGTGACGGACGTGAACGGCGTTTCGATGACGCTGCATAGGATGTCCGACGTCGCCGAAAAACTGGACGCTGATCTGGAGATCATTTGTTCCGTCGCCGAATCGCGCGGACCGACGGGTTCGAAGTTTTTGAATTTCCCGCCTGTCGGCGAAGTGTCGATTCCAGATTACGAACTGCAGAAGCTGTCCGTGCCGCCGATCTTGCGCATCATGCGCTATCTTGAATCGCAGGATTTCGACGAGTACATCATCTCGACGCCGGGACCGGTCGGTTTGTTGGCAATCTTTGCGGCGAAACTCTATCAGGTTCCGGTGCGCTCAATCTACCACAGTGATTTTCCGCAGCACGTACGGCAGATTACCGGCGATGAAGGGCTCGAAAAGACGACTTGGAAATTCATGCGCTGGTTTTACGGAATGGCGGACGCGGTGTATTCGCCGAGCGACCACTACCGTAAACAGCTCATCGACCACGGATTCAATCCGCGCAGGTTGTTTATCTACACCCGCGGCACCGACCTTGAGTTCTACAATCCACGTCATCGTGACGAAGAGTTTTATAAACCGCACGGCATCACCGACCGCGTAATCTTTGTTTACACGGGCCGCGTGTCACGAGAAAAAAATCTTGATGTCATCGTCGATGCGTTTTTGCAGGATGACGTTTTGCAAAAGAGAGCTGCTTTAGCCATCGTCGGCGACGGTCCGTTCCGTGACGAACTGATTGCGCGCAAGCTGCCGCCGATGATTGTCTTCCCGGGTTTTGTCAAAGGTAAAGAGCTCGCGAAAGCCTACGCATCGGGAGACGTGTTTGTTTTTCCGTCGACGACGGATACGTACGGAAACTCGGTGTTGGAAGCACAGGCGTCCGGTTTGCCGTCATTGGTCTCCAATGAGGGAGGACCGAAGGAAATTATTCTGCCCAACGAGAGCGGATTCGTTTTGCCCGGCTACGACGTCAAAGCATGGCGGGATGCGATGCGTTCATTGGTTGAGTCAGATGAGCTGCGACAGCGCATGGCTGCGGCGGCGAGAGCGAGAGCCGCGACGCGCGATTGGTCGACGGCATTCAGAGAGTTTTGGGACGAAGATCCGTATCCAAAGGCGGATGAAGAGGTTCGCGCCGTCGTTATCGCATAAGACTGAAGTTCCGGCCGGGTTGCGCTGCTCTTAACCCGGCTCGGCGAAGAGTTTGTAGACAACACTGCCCCCTGACCTCCCCGCTTTGACGGGGTGGATTTGAGAGATAAGGAGAATTGCATTGCCGGTTATTGAACACGCTCGAAAAGGTCGACCCGAAGGATATACTTCTGACAACCATCGCAAGTGGGAAGTCAACAACGGTCTTTATCAAAAACACTTAGAACTCTATCTCGACCATATGTACAAACTGCTCGAGTTCACAGGCGCGCAGAATGTACTTGATGCCGGGTGCGGCGAGGGGATCGTTTTTCGCGCGATGCAGGAGCGGGGCTACAAGGGTAAGTGGACGGGATTCGATTTCAGCGACGACGCCATAAAGTTTGCAAAAATCGCATCGCCGGAAGCCGATTGGCACGTCGGCAGCGCGTATGACATTCCCTTTAAGGACGAGCAGTTTGACGTTGTTTTCTGCTCGCAGGTTTTGGAGCACTTGCCTGAGCCCGAGAAGGCTTTAGCCGAACTTGACCGTGTGGCCGAACACTGGCTTTTAATTTCTGTTCCCTACGAGCCGATCTTCCGTGCGTTGACGTGGTTTTCCGTGACGTTTAAGCTCGGCGGAGATCCCGGTCACGTTAATCATTGGCGACCCGCGGATTTCAGACGGTTCATGCGCACCGCCGGAAAACTTCACGCTTGGGAACGCACGACGATTTATCAAATCGGTCTGGTGGACGTAAGACCGAAGCACCACTCGAAACCGGTGTGACCAGCGTGCCGCTGGACCGATTGCGCTGACGCTTCGTACTGAAATTTGATTTGAGTATTTTCTTGTTCGTTGCAGTTTGAGTGAAGATAACGCAATTGCGTTTTGCATTGCGTAGATGCTATAGGTTGAGAGCGCACAGCGAGTTGTTGAATTCACACGACTGTTGCGCGCCGCGGCTACGATAAGTGATCCGTTGAACATCGTCGGGTCATCTCTCTAAACATTTAATCGCATTAGGCTGTCGCCGCTCTGTTGACCCGGAGCGGCGACTTTCTTTTGGTCTGGTCCTGCCTTTGCCATAAGGGAAAGCGTGACTGGACGATTTAAAAGCGATGATGCGATGAATAACAATGGATGGAACGCGACCGAGCAGCGGGTGCCGATAGACATACTGCTGATCGAAGACCGGGATGAGGCCATTGAAATGGTGGAGGGTGCGATTGCAGAGACCAGACTCAGCAACCGCATGGTCGTGGCAAGATCGCAATTGGAAGCGATGCACTATCTTCGCCACGCGGCCGCGTACGGGCCGTTCGATGCCGACCACTCAATGAGCAAACCCGGCTTGATCTTGCTTGACATTAACATGGACAGCCAGCAAGGGTTCGAGGTGCTGCACGAGATTCGCACGGATCCTACGCTGATGACGATTCCCGTCGTGATTTTGACGGACAACTTGGCCGAGTCGGATTTGGCCTACACGATTTCACACGGAGTAACCGGCTATTTTCTGAAGCCGATGGACCCCGGACAACTGCGCAAAGTCGTACGCGACGTCGAAGATCACTGGAACCTGCTGTGGAACGCACCATGCGCGAATTGATGATTTAGACGGACTGGATGATTAGATAGGATATACGATGAACAGGAACGCCCGCCGAGAAATCGGCGGGCGTTGATGCTCTGGTCGTAAATATGAAGTCGGAAGAGGGATTGAGTCCGAGGCCCCCGCTGGGTGACGCCGCAAGGAAACTTGTTTACTACCGTCGGCCTCCGGCCTTCGCTCTTGAAGTGATGCCGGCTATCCCCTGCCGGAGGCAGGAAGGTAGCAGGGGTGTATCATACGCGCTGCGGAGCCTTTTTCACTGAACCGAGCGCGGCCAGACGGTTGTGCGCGTCGAGCGCGGCGGTCTTGTAGCATTCGGCGAGCGTCGGATAGTTGAACACCGCGTGAATCAAATAGTCAATCGTGCCGTTGTGCGCGATCACAGCTTGGCCGATGTGGATCAACTCCGTCGCGCCGGTGCCGATGGCGTGTACTCCGAGTACGCGGCGAGTTCGTTGATCTACTAAGAGTTTTACCACTCCGGTTTCATCACCGAGAATTTGTCCGCGTGCTATTTCGCGATAGCGCGCGACGCCGATTTCGTAGGGAATCGATTCTTGCGTCAGCAGCTCTTCGGTCGCGCCCACGGTGGATATTTCCGGTATGGTGTAAATTCCGTAGGGATAGATATCGGGAACTTGACGGTCGTCGCGCAAACCGAAAGCCTCGAGCGACGCGAGCCGACCTTGCTCCATCGACGTACTGGCAAGTGCGGGGAAACCGATTACGTCGCCGACCGCGTAGATATGCTCGACATTCGTGCACAGCCGCGAATTCACTTTTATTTTGCCGCGCTTATCCACTTCGAGTCCGGCTTTTTCGGCGTCTATCAAATCCGCATTCGCTTGCCGTCCCGCCGAATAGAGCGCGACGTCGCTGACAATGATCTTCCCGGACGCGAGCTTGGTTACCGCGTGCGGCTCCGATCCACTCTTGTCCACGATGACTTGCTCGACTCTTTCGCCCAATCTGAAAACGACATTCAGTTGGCGCAATTGATAAACCAGCGCGTCCACGATTTCCGAATCGACAAAGCTCAGAAGCTCCTTAGCCAAATCCACAACCGTGACTTGCACTCCGAGCGCAGCAAAGATACTCGCGTATTCCAATCCAATCACGCCGCCGCCGATACACGTCATCGTGCGCGGCAATGTCTTTATGTCGATGATCGAATCGGCGTTCAGAATTGTCTCGCCGTCGTGCTCCACTCCCGGCGGCATGTAGGGCCGCGTGCCGACCGCGATCACGATCTTGTCGGCTGAGACTTCCGCGATTTCACCGTGATGGTCAACGACCAAGGTGTGCGGGTCCTTGAACTTTCCGTTGCCGACGAAAATTTCGACGTGATTGCGGGTCAACTGCGATCGTATCACTTCCCATTCGCGTGTCATCACGAAATGAGTTCGATAGCGCAGGTCGTCCGCCGTGATCACCTCTTTGTTGCGAAAGGTTGCGCCGTAGAACGCGCGCTGCTGAATGCCGGATAGGTGGATCGCGGCCTCACGCATGGTTTTAGAGGGGATTGTTCCGGTCGCGACGCAGACTCCGCCGAGTTCGCGCATTCTTTCAATGATAGCGACCGTCTTGCCGGATTTAGCCGCGGCAATGGCTGCGCGCTGACCGCCGGGTCCACTGCCTAAAACTGCCAGATCGAATCTCTGAAGTGACATTGTTTAGAAGTTTATAGTTAGGAAATATTCATGACCCAAAGAAGATAGCAAGTGAAGTGCCGACTTGCAACTTCCACTCCATGAAATGTTGCAGTCCGCCATCATATCTGACTCGCTCTGGTATCAGGTATGCGTTCAACCTCTTTGCATACAGTTGGTTAGATAGTTATTAATATTTGGCCCTTTGGTTGCTTTATCGTCAGATAGCACTAATGGGATATAAAAATGAATCAGCGCGGCGTAACAACTCTTGAATTACTTCTGGTGGTCGTCATTATGGGAATTCTGTCGATGGTGACGATGACTGAGTTTTTCAAGATCCACAACCGGGCTTATGTGGGGGCAGCTATTTCCGACCTTCAAGTTCTGCGGAAGGCAATGGCGATGCACGATGCGGAGTGGGGCTATTTCCCACAATCTGACGCCTCAAATATGGGTGGGCTTATTTCACAACTTTTAGACCCGCTGGGGCAGCCCTATTTGAAGCCGCCTTCAGGTGATAATTGGCGGTCGTTTGTCTATGCGGCACCTGATCCTGCCGATTTGCTGGCCGACTACGATCTAACGGTGATATGTAACGATCACTTCAACACTCAGGTGACCGTTCATTGGGATTCAAAAATCGACATCATGCGGCTGGGGCCGAATTAAAATCACTCCCCAAAAATACTCGAAAGCGGTCAGCTAAGTTATTGCTGGCCGCTTTCTTTTTGCGAATCCGTGAGAGAATGAGAGGACTAAATTTACTACTGACCCTACTAAATTTAGTGAAGTGCGACAAAATTCTCGCGCTTTAGTCTTATTTAGTGCGGACCAGTACCGTTGTAACCCCTTAAGGGTAGGGATTTAGTTGTTAGAACTATACTTAACATGTTATGTCTTATCATGTAGCCATCTCGAAACGTTTTGCCCCTTGTCCCGTTGCGGTCTCTCAACGTATATTGTGTGCGTAATACGAAACGAATACCATGTGCCCAACTACTGTGGAGAAACCATGAACAAGATGAAGATTCTGTTTGTTGCGGCGGCCTTGATGATGATGCTCGGCCTCACGACCCAAAAAGCAAATGCCTGGTGCAATCCGGGCGAAGTGTATTGCGGTTTTGTCGTTGATTCGAATGTGACCGTTGGACATGACGACGTAGAACGTTATCGCGACGGTTGGGACGGACCGTATTGTACGCCCGGTGGAGTTAATGACCGCTGGCGCGGCAAGGCTCACGTCTACCGCATTCACAATCCCGGCAACCCATTTGTCGTGACCCTCGACTGGAATGATAATCCGAACACGGATCGTGACGACTTGATTTTGGTCGTACTTGAAGATTGCGACGCGAATAAGTGCCTCGGTTCGGATCCGCATACGCTCGAGTTCTCCTCTGAGAATGGCAACGAGATTGACGACAACGATTCCAACGGTATCTGGATTATTGTGGACAGCCGTAAGGACACGACCACGGCTTACACCCTCAATATTTATTGCGGCGACTTCCCGTTCAGCGTCGAGTTGAGCTCTTTCACGGCGACCCGCGTGGGTGAAGGCGTTTCCATCAATTGGAGCACCGCTTCCGAAACTGACAACGATCACTTTGAAGTTTCGCGCCGCGCAGTTGGCGAAGAAACCGAATGGATGACCATTGGCGTCGTCGGCGGAAATGGAACGACTTCTTCGGAACACCACTACTCGGTGACGGATAATTCGGCCGGCAATGGCAGCTACTATTACATGCTGCAGGGCTTTGACGTGAACGGCAGCGTGCAAGAATACGGCACGGCCTATGTCGAAGGCGTCGTCGAAACCGCTCCGGTGGTTGAGACTTTCGGGCTGTTGGGCAACTATCCCAACCCGTTCAACCCGAGCACCAATATCCGCTTCTCGCTGGCCGAGACGTCGGATATCACCTTGACCGTATACGACGTGCAAGGCCGTATCGTGACTGAATTGGCCAACGGTACCGTCGAAGCCGGCGTGCATGAGCTTTCGTTTGACGCGAGCGGCCTGACTTCCGGCGTATACTTCGCGCAGTTGTCCGGTTCGTTCGGCAGCGACGTCATGAAGATGGTCTTGATGAAGTAACAAAACTTCACGAAACTCAGAGGCCGGTGCGTATGCACCGGCCTCTTTTTTTAGAGCGTCACAATCAAATCGTGCCGCAGAAAATAGACCCGCACCTCCGCGGGTTTCTTTTTTGTTGCCTGTTCAAACATCTCCGCATACCGCATCAACTGTTCGCGATGGCCGCTTTTGTGTTTTTCAAGTTCTTCGATGGGAAAACCGTCCGTCTTGTAGTCCAAGATGATCCACTCGCCGTTGTTAGATTGAAACACCAAGTCCACGAAGTTTGCACTTTGAATATTGTCATGAGAAAGCACGATGGGCAGTTCCGTGAAGATCTTCTGCGCAGCAGGAAGTTCTACGCTGAATAAATTCGATTTGCGCGCACGGCCAATCATCGTTCTGGCTTCGGTCAAATCGTCCGAATCAAGACTGAGCGTGCGCAGGGCGAGCCGTTCGGCATGTTCCTGTGACTTGCCTTTGGCCAATTGCTCGAGCACGGCATGCACGAAGGATCCGACACGACGCGCGCGGACCCGCTCCCAAGCGATGGCTTGCTCCTGCTTCTTTTCGGCACTTTCGACAGAAAGTTCTTTAAGCCGCGCGGCGCGGACTTCTTTCCATTGGTGGAATTGCGCTGCCGACGAACCATCGTCCCGTTGTTCAATTTGGAGCTGCGTCGCGTACGGAAAAAAGTTGCTCTCCGGAGAGAAAACAGCGGCGGTGGCTGTCGCTTTTGTCGCGCTCAGATCAATATGATTTGCTTCATCAAGCCGGTAGCGCGGCGCAAGTGCCGACGGAACATAGGGAACATTGCCCTTTTTGCCGCTGCGCTTCCAACCCAAAGGAAGAATGAGTTTCCGTTTCGCGCGGGTCATGCCGACGTAGAGCAAGCGCTGAAGCTCGGCATCGCGAGCATTTGCTTTCGCGGTCTTCACAAAATCATAATTCTGTGTCGCGAAGTCATCCGAAACTTTCAGCGCGATTTGATGATCCCCGTTTTCGAGCCCCTTGTGCACCAACCATCCGCTGTCGCTTTTCGTGTGATCAGAGAAGGAATAAAGATACACATAGTCGAACTCAAGCCCCTTCGCTTTATGAAGCGTCATTACTTGTACGGACTTGCGATTTTCGTCGCGTGCCTCAAGCTCGGTGCTTTGAACGAAACTTGTCATTTCAGACAAGCGCGCGGCGATATCGGCAAGCGAGGAGCTTCCGGCAGTCTCAAGTTTGCGGATGATTCCCGGCAGTGCTTGCAGGTTCTGCGCTCGCTGGACGCCCTCCGACTTAAGCCCGAAGACGATTTCTATCGGGAACTCATCGAATAGAAAGTCAAGCAAAGACGAAGCACTCGTTTCGCGGCTTCTTTTGTGCCACCTGTGCAGCGAGTTCAAGGCTTGTCCCGCGCGCGAGTCGTCCGGCTGGGGATCCGTGTAGACGAACGTTCGACCCGAGAGTTTGTGTTCAAATATTTCGTCGTCACTGACTGCAAACCACGGTGATCGAAGAACTCCAATTACCGCGGTCGTATGCTGAGGATTGGCGAGCGCATGCAGCATCGTGAGCACGGCTTCGACTTCGACACGGCTAGCGTAGGCGCTGTTCAAGAAACTTACAAACGGAATTCCATGCACGCCAAAGGAATTTACGAGCGACGCCGCATTCGTCCCGCTGAGCATTAAAACGGCGACTTTCGAAAGATCGAAGTCTCTCTCGGTTGCCTTTAGAGTCTGAATGTGTCCGGCGATGGCCCCGGCTTCGTGTGCCGCCAACTGTTTTGCACTCGCGCCTTCGCGGCTGTAAGAAGACGGCGGTATTAAAAGCTCGACTGCGCACGAATCATCTTCGGCACCGTCTTTCGGTTTAAGCGGTTCGTATGCCGCTTCAAATTCGGATTGCCCCAGCATGACCGGAGCAAACACTTTGTTCACTTCTTCGAGAATAGCAGGAAAGCTGCGGAAATTTTGGACGATGGAGAGTTTTGCGCAATTGTCCTTGTCGGCTTCAATGCGTTGAGCGACGTTCTTGTAGATGCGGAGATCCGCTCCGCGAAAGCCGTAGATTGATTGTTTCGGATCGCCGACGACGAAGAGTTTGCCGGGTTCGAGAGATACTTCCATCCAACTTTTTGCGTGCGCACGTTTTTGCTCGCTCAAGAAGTAGAGAATCTCGACTTGAACAGGATCCGTGTCTTGAAATTCGTCGATGTGAATATGGTCGAAACGACTCTTGAAGAAATCACGCGCAATCTTCGAGTCGCGCAGCATATTTCGACACAACAAAAGTTGATCGTCAAAACTTATGGCACCACGTGCGCGCAGAGTGCTGCGAAACTCCGAAACGGCGGGTTTGATCCACTCCACAATTTCATTGCAGACCATGCTGGTGAGCAGGCCGGCGACAAGACCCTTCTGTTCTACAATTTCGGCAACCAGTTCTTTTGTGCCTGTAAGCTCTTCTTTTCCGCCCCAGTTTTTCGCAGAACCGTAGGACGGTTTCTTGAACTTCGTGAGCCATTCTATGCCCGCTTCTGAGAGCACATCGGCGGGCTGCGAAGCGCTCCACTGCACAACCGCTATGATCCCAGCATACAGTTTGTCCGACTTATCGGTGCAGAGTTCCGCGCGCCCAGCAAGCGCCCTGATTTGTGACTGCAAAATTGCGCAAGCGGACGAAAGCGTTTCGCCGACTGTCGTCGTGGAAAGACACTGCAGATCGATCGCGGACGCCACAAGCGAATTGAACAATCCGGCAAGACTTTTATCACCCGTGCCCAATAAATCAATCCCAAGCCGCTCAGCGAGTTCAAAGGCTCGCGGCGTTGCACGATTTAGCATTTGTGACAACCATTCCGTACGAAAATCGCGCGATGCGGACGCTTGTTGCAGTTCATCCAACGGAATAAACTCGGGAGGCAACTGCGCTTCAATCGGAAGCGTACGTAAAAACTCGGCGGCGAGACTATGGATAGTGCCGACTGCCATGCGGTCAAGAAACTGCAGAGCTTCGGATGCCTGCGGCGTGTCGCTTTTCTTCAGTTCGAGACGAAGGCGTTCTTTCAATTCGCCCGCCGCTTTTACCGTGAATGTGACCGCCGCAATGCGTTCGACCTTCACACCGCTTTCAATCAGCGCACAGATACGGCGCACGAGCAGCGTCGTTTTACCCGTGCCTGCGCCGGCTTCGACGAGAAGTGTTTTTTTGAATTCCGTTACGGCAACGTCGCGCGCTTCTGAGTCACTCATTGCCGTCCTCGCTTTCGTCTTCGCTCGTTGAACGGGTTGTTTTCAAACCTGAAACATTTCCCTCCGTTAGCTGCTTGCCTGCGTGCCTCTGTGCCCCGCACGCAAGTTTTACCGAGCAGTTCATGCAGACCGCGGAATCATCAGGCGATGGATCCGGAACAAAGATTCCTGCGCGCATGTCACTCAGCAGGTTGACGCACTCTTCGAGTTCCCGCTGCCGCGACACTTCATCCGCCTGCTCGCTGTCGGTTCCTGATTTGAGGTAGAAATAGCGTGCGTCCACCGACGCATCTTTGAGATACTTTTTGACCACGTGGTGATAGATTGCCAGTTGCAGCCGGCGCGAATACGCACGTGATTTTTCCTTCGGTTCGCTGCCCGTTTTGTAATCGGTTATGCGAATTCGCGTGCCGCTGTCGTCACTGTCCCAGCGATCCACGCGCCCGCGGAAGCGAATAAAGCGACTGTCATGCGACTCGAACTGCACCGGATCGGGATAGGCGCCGTCGCCGAAACCAAAGCGCGCTTCGACGAACCGCGTACGCCACGACCCATGGTCGATTTCGTATTCGTAGTATAGTGTGAGCAGCGACAAGACATCGCGTTTCAATTTGTCTGCAGCATACTTCGGGCCAAGCGGCGTGCGACGGGAAAATTTGTCTATCTCGGCGAGGGCTGTTTTGTGCAGAGCGTCCCACGTGTAATGTTCGCTCGTGATGGGCTTGCCGGTTTGCGCGCCGTGATAGCTTTGAAGAATGTTGTGAAGCAGCGTGCCGCGATCGAGAGCGGTCAGCGGATTCAAGGGATTTTGCTCTTCAGGAGAGTAGGCTTCCCATTCACGGGTTGCGACGAACCGAAACGGACATTTCCAATAGTTCTCGAGAGTGCTGGCATCCACTGCGCTCGCTGGATCAAAGTTCGCCGCAATCTGTTCGAGTACGCGCGGATTTTCGATTCTTCCATCGAACTTTGTAAAACGTGACGACCTAAAGCGACTGGATTCGAGTTCGATCGCTGCGCGGAATAACTCCTCTTCCATCAGATAGGACAAAACGGAGCCGCTTGTCTTAAGCGCCGTTCCCAGTGCGAAGCGATGGTATTCGCTGCGCGAAAGAGCACGATCCGGCGAACTTGACTCAAGCGGATGAGCCGGTACGATGCGGTTGGGAGCGTGTTCTATAATCTTTTCGAGGGGAAGTGATAGCGGTGACTCGTCTCTCTGGATTTCGAGCAAATCAGAAACGTACGGCGAGAGCAACTGCGGACGGCCCTCCGCGTCCGCGCGGGACGCATATATAGAAATCGACTCCGTCGCCGCACGCAATTGCATTTCAAGCAGAAAGCGTTCTCGATTTTGCCAATTTTGCGCTAAGGGGAGCTCCGTTCCGAGTTCGCGGTTTATTGCCTCCCTGTCTCCGTCTAAGAGAAGCGGGTCTTGCCGCTGCGCGTGGGGCAGCGTGCCTTCATTGAAGCCCGGAAGAAAGACATGTGGAAAGGACACGCCGACGCTTTGCTCGCGGGGCGAGACGACCGGAGTTCCGTTCGCAAAAGAGCCGATCCTCTGTCCGGGAGTTTCGAGTGTCGCAAGAATAAATTCTTGCAAACCTGACGAAGAAAACGGCGTGTCAGAACTGTCGAGCAGCGACGCTTGATCGAGCTGCAGTGTCAAGTCGGCAAATTCTTCACTTAAGACAATTGTGCCGGTGTAATACTCCCAAAGAGTGCGAACTCCCTCCTCCCAACCGCTCGCGTTTCGCGCGGCGTGAATCGTTTCGAACAGGTTTCGTGTAAAGTCTTGAAGCGCCGTACCACTCGCTATCTGCCGCCGCAGCACGGAAAGCGAGAGGTCGTCCGGGTCCAGTTCTTCGGCGCGGCGCTCCAAGCGGCGGGCAAGCTGGGCCAGTTTTTGATCCGTGCGGTGACGCCATTCATCTTCGCCCGCGATAATTAGTGACTCTTCGGCGAATCTGATCCAACCGCCCGCGAGCGGCGCGATGGATTCGACAAAAGGCGCGCTTGCGAGAAAGGCTTTCACTTGACCGAGTGAAAACTCGGCGTTCAGCATTTTTGCAAGTGCGCCAAATCCACGGCCAGCAGGTGTTTCGGCAAGCGTACGCGCTTGATAGATGTAGGGAGTGAGCCCCGCACTGCGACAGCGGCTTTCGAGAACGTCCGTCAATGCCATTGTGCTGTTCGGCAGCAACACGACCGCTTCGCCTTTTTGCACGCGCGCGTCGTGAAAAACATCGCGGACAATTTCCGCGGCAACCGCGGTGTCGTGCGGAGCGGAAACAACTCGAACCGGACGGTATTGTGCCGCGGGAGATTCTTCAAACACTTCTTCGAAACCGCGGTCGAGATACCACATGCGCAACGGTGACGTGAGATCGTAGGCTTTGCTTTCGGGTACGCACGGGAGAAAGACTGACATATCGTCCGCGTGGCGGAGCTTTTCAATCACGGACAACGTAAGCGGATCCAGCTCATACAAAGCATAGAAACACACAGGCAGATCGAGCGGCGGAGCCTGCGACAAGGCTTGGAAGGCGAGAGTTTGAAGTTTCGCCGCGTCATGCAATTTCAGCTTGTCTAATTTCGACGCGATTGCATTGAGAAGCAAAACGAGGTCGCTGATTTTTGCGGCGCGTTCCTGCCCGGAGACTTGCACACGCATCAGTGCATCCGGCTGAATGCGGTGGTAAATAAGTTCTTGCCGCACACGCAAGAGCGCGCGGCGGAAACCCGCGCTGTCCGCGACCGGCGCGAGGTATTTTAGCCGGTCTTTGTGTTTGGCAATGATTTCCGCAAACAGCGGATCGACCACTGACTCACCTAACGTCTTCCAACCTTCCTGCAGAACAACCGGCTCAGCCAAGACATGCATCAGGTCGGTGACCGTCATGAAACGAATGTTGGCGACTATGTCTAATCTTCGCGCCAGCAAACGCCGCAGGTGCAAGCGGGTCAGTTGATTGGGAACGATGACCCACAGCTCGCCCAAGGGATCGTTCGCTTTCCGTCCGCGCACGTACTCGACCATGCTCGCTTCGAGAAACGAAAGATGACCCGTGTAGAGCACATGATTTGCATTGGGGACATTCATTGGAGACAGCGTCTTACTTTTTTGCGCGGGGCATTAGCAGTTAGGGGCACACCAGTTGCGATTGTCCTGACCGGGCAAGTATTCATAAATGAAAATTGATTTAAAGTCACTACTGAACACGCTATGGCAATAGTTGGAATTTTAGTCGTTCTGGGCGGCGTAATCGGTGGATTCATAATGGCAGGGGGCGATCTGGCCGTATTGGTTCAGCCTTCGGAAGTCATCGTGATTTTCGGCGCTGCAATAGGTGGCTTGTTGATTTCCGTCCCCATCGCGACACTCAAAGCGTTGGTTTCCGACATTATCGGAATCATGGCCGGAAAATCCGGTCCGTCGAAAGATCACTACGTCCAAACGCTGTTGTTGCTCAACGAGCTGTTTCAGATGGCCCGCAAAGACGGCATCATCGCTTTGGAATCTCACGTTAATGACCCGGAACAGAGCAAGATATTCCAGAAGTATCCCAAACTCCTGCATGACCACGGAGCGATGGCGTACATCTGTGATACAATCAAGCTGTTTCTGGCCGGGTCAGTGCCGCCGCACGAAATCGAAATGTTGATGGATGCGGAAATTGACTCTCATCACGAAGAAGCCGGAATCACGGCAGGTGTGATTTCGAAAGTCGCCGACGCGCTCCCGGGTTTGGGAATTGTGGCGGCCGTTTTGGGTATTATCATCACGATGGGTCACATCGACGGTGATCCGGCCGAAGTCGGTCACCATGTGGCCGCCGCGCTTGTAGGCACGTTTATGGGTGTGCTCTTCGCGTATGGTTTCTTTTCGCCGATGGCATCAAACCTCGAAGCGCGCAACCGCAACGACGCGCGGCTGCTGCACGTCATCAAAGCAGGAATCTCCGCTTTTGCCAAAGGCATGGCGCCGTCGGTGTCGGTTGAATTCGCACGCCGCGCTATTTTCCATTCCGACCGGCCGAGCTTTGAAGAGACCGAGAAACTTCTGAAAGAGGCCAAGAACAAGGGCTAAGCCCTTGCGGGGGAAATCATGGCTGAGCACAACGATCCACCTATTATACGTATCGTTAAGAAGGGGCACGGACACGGCCACCACGGTGGTGCGTGGAAGGTCGCTTTTGCTGATTTCGTGACCGCGATGATGGCACTCTTCATCGTGCTGTGGATTCTCGGCCAATCGGAAGACGTGAAGCGCGGTATCGGCGGCTATTTTCGCGATCCGACGGGCAAAGCACTGCTCGGCGCGGGACCTTCGGAGTCGATCAGCAGCAGCAACAAGTCCATGATTAAGCTGCCGACGGTTATGGAACGCTATTCCATGCCTGATCCCGTACTGGAGAGCGAAGCGGACCGACTGGAAGAAGTGATCGAACAGAGCGAAGCCCTAAGAGAGCTTAAAGATCAGATTTCAATCGAAGTCACGCAAGAGGGACTCCGGCTCGAAATCAATGAAGGAGAGCATGACCCGCTCTTCGAATCCGGCAGCGCAGAAATGACTCCGAAACTGCGGGCGGCGCTTGCAGCACTCGCGAATGAATACAAAAAACTTCCGTACAAGATTATCGTCGAAGGTCACACAGACGCAACGCCCTATCGAAGCGTGAGCGGCATGACGAACTGGGAACTTTCTACACAACGTGCCAATCAAGCACGAAACGTTTTGGAAGAGGGCGGCTTACCGGATGATCAAGTGCTGATGGTGCGTGGCTTTGCCGACCGCCGTCCGCGTTTCGATGATCCGCTTGATCCGCGCAACCGCAGAATCTCCATGCTGCTGGTTTCCAGCCAAGGTATGGACATCGCGTTGGGCAAACTAAATTTTGCGGGGATTGAGGATTCTGAGATTCCGGCGACTCCGCCTGAGACGAAACCGAAGCGCAACCGTGTCACTCTTTTCGCGACGGGGAAGAACGACTGATGGGCTCGAATTACAGATCACGAGTCGTGTACTTGCTGCATCCGGACGAACGCAGCGCACCTCCGATCCTCGAGCAGGCCGCTGAAGTGCGCGTGATTCGCCGCGGACACGAGCCTGATTTGTCCATCAAACAATTCGACGCGTCAGCGATTGTGATCGGCCCGCCGATGGATCATGACGCACACATCGCGCTTGACCGTATGGCCACGCTGATGCTTCCGGTGCTGGGACTCGGCACGGGACCCAATGAGCGATTAATCTGCGACGTAAGTGTGACGATTGCGCTGGGAGACTTGCGTTCGATTATTTCGCTCTTAGGAAGTCCAGCGACGCTGTGTTCGCTGCCGCCGGGACACGGTGCGAACGGTCTGGGCACGTGGCTTAAGCACTCAGCGGATAACTTCGCACAAATGATGGAACATTTGCTCGCGCTGCGCATGCCGGATTACCGGGACCGCGCGGAACGCGTCGTGCAAGCATGTTTGTGGATCGGTTCCCATCTCGGAATGGGCGGCGAAGAATTGAATACGCTTCAACTTGCCGCGCGGATGCGGGAGATCGGAAAACTTGGCTTGCCGGACAAGATATTGTTCACTCCGCGTGAACAACGCACACAGGACGAGCAATCCATGTATGACCGCTATCCGATGCTTGGTTCGCGTGTGCTGCAGCAATTCCCGTTGTTCATTGCCGCGGCGAAAATCGTGGAACATCATCTTGAGAACTTCGACGGCTCCGGAGCTATGGGACTTGCATCGCATCAGATTCCACTCGGTTCGCGGATACTGCGCGTCGCGGGAGCATTCCAGATGATTTCGGATACCGGAACTAAAGGCCGCGAAGAAGTGATTCACATTCTTGGCCGCGGCCGTGGTTCTCTGTATGATCCGATGCTCGTCGGACTGGTCGAAAACTATGCCACGCTGGCGACGTCACCACTGAACGCGGGTGCCGAGACGCGGCGCGTGCGGCTGTCGGATCTTGTGGAAGGCATGATCCTCGCAGAAGATATCTGGAGCCGTACGGGTGTCAAGATTGTCGGCTCCGGCACCCGGCTTAACGAGCACATTATCCGGATTCTGATGACCCTACCCTTAAATATGGCAATTGAATCTGTGGAAATCCAGCGAGACAACCTGCAATAGGCCATGATGGACTGGTGGTGGCTACTTATCCTTGTTCCACTATTCAACCTGTGGAAAGCGTTGGCAGAAGCCTGGAAGCTGCTGCTGGTGGCAAGGAACGAGACACAGCGCAAAATTATCATCGAAAGAGCCGGAACGTCGGCGCTGGTGAATACGGTGTTGACGATAGCGATTGCCGTTGCCCCGTGGCCATATAAGCTCTTGGGGTTTCTTCCTTCGCTTCTGCCCATTTTGTCGAACGTCCTGAACAAGATGTTCGGGGTTCGACTTAGATTCTACATCTGGTAGCTTTCGCAACTGACCAAAACAAAAGCCCCCCGGCGAGCCGGGGGGCTTTCTATTTCCAAGAGAGGCGGAAACTTACTTCATCAGAACCATCTTGCGGGTTGCGCTGAACTCGCCGGCTTCCAGACGATAGACATACATGCCGCTCGTCAGGTTGGAAGCATCGAACGTCACGGTGTGACGTCCGGCGGCTTGCGGACCACTCACCAACGTGGCGACCTCTTGACCAAGGAGGTTGAACACACGGAGGCTAACATTGGTCGCTTCAGCCAACTCGAAGTTGATGTTCGTCTCGGGGTTGAACGGGTTCGGGAAGTTCTGATCCAGCGCAAACTGGGCAACCACGGACGGCGAGCCGTTCGGCGTCGCGTTCGTCGCGGCCAAAACTTCAACGTGACCGTTCACGTCGACGGATTCCAGTGAGTAGGTATAGCTCACGCCGTTGACGACGTTGTTATCCACCCAGCTATAGTCATGGCCGGACGCACTGTTGGTCGCGGCGATTTCAGCTTGCTTCATGCCGTCACGGAGGACGTTGAAGTGGTCAAGATCAGACTCGCTGGCAGTACGGAAGTTTAGAGTCACCTGCGCATCGCCGGCGACCGCGTCGAAGTTCGACACTTCGGCAGCCAACTGATCTTCGAAGGTCAAGCAGAAGCAACCTTCACACAAACTGAAAATTTCGATTTCCCAAACGCCGTCATGGTTGTGACGGTAAATGATCTCAACGCAGTCGCTGTAACCACCGAACGCGGTCGGATCCGGGAAGTAGAAACCACCCCCCAGAGTAAATACGGTCGGAGGATCCATCGGGGTGCACTGTTCATCACAGTTGCTGTTCGCCGGGCTGCAGCCAGCCGCGGTCAGGAGGACGGGAACGCCCGCCTCATCCAAATCGGCACCAACCAACGCAAAGGCGACGAAGCTGAACTGGCACAGACTGATACAGGCAGATTCGCCAAGGTGCAGTTCGGTCGACGGCGTAAAAGGCTGTCCGTTGAAGGTTGGCGTGCAGGGCTGAGCCTGCACCGCAAGGGGCAGAGCTAAGGCCAAGACAGCCACCATCATCATTGCAAATATCTTCTTCATGCGGTCAATCTCCGTGGTTTTGTTTGTCATCCAATCGAGGTAAGCCACTCAACTGTGTATCTTACTTGAGATACAACAGCTTCTTCGACTCGCTGAAGTTGCCAGCCTTCAGGGTGTACATATAGACACCCGTGGCGAGGCCTTCAGCCGACCAGTTCACAGTGTGCGTTCCGGCGTTCATCGCACCGTCGACCACCGTGGCAACTTCGCGACCCAGCATGTCATAGACCTTCAAAGTCACGTTGTCCGCGAGGGGCAGCGAGAAGCTGAAGCTGGTTTGCGAGTTGAACGGGTTCGGGTAGTTCTGAGCCAGTTCGCAATGATCCACAACGCCGGCGCCAGCTTCCGGAGTGGCTTCTGCCACGACGGTCTGTCCACCGATGTTGTACACGGAGAGATTGCCGTTCACGTCTTCGACGTGCAGCTTGTAGTAGTAAGTGGTGCCGTTCGCGACATTTTCGTCGGTCCAGCTGTAGTTGTTGCCGCTGGCGTTGTTCGACGCATCGAAACGAGCCATTTCAGCATAAACGCCTTCGCGTTCGGTCGAACGGGTCACGCGGAAGTTGCGAAGATCGCTTTCCGACGACGTGCTCCAGTTCAGGTTGACTTTGCCATCGCCGGCAACGGCGGTGAAGCCGCTGATTTCGACGGGCAGAATGAAGTCCGAGCGCCAAATGCAAACGCAGCCGGGATCAACGCCGCAATAGGACAGCGTCAAGTACAGCAAGCAATTCGGAAGCACGCGGATGTTCCAATTGAACAGGCCCCAGTCGACGCCCGGGCAGTCCGGGTTGTTGCAGTGGGAACCTTCAGCCGGATCGCAACGGTTCGTGACCGTGATTTCCAGCGTGTTGGGGGTGTGCTCGGGGCTTTCGCATTCAATGGGGATTACGTACGTGCCGTGGCACAGTGTCGCGCAAAAGGCCGAGTTAATCGGAATCGAGGTCGGAAGCACCGGGGTGCAACCGTCATTCAAATACTCAAGAGTCGAGCCGTCAGTCGTTTGGAATTCATTCCAATCGGAGACAGGCTGAGTGTACTCAAGGGTGCTCCAGTCAAGGCTCCAAACCTGGACTTCAGCAGCCACCTGAACGGGGGTGCCGATTGCCAGATCGCCAACATACATATCCAATTCGCACCAGTGGAAGTCCGTGTTTTCAGCCACGATACCGTCCACATACTGACCCGTGGATTCATCCCAGCGCTGCGGAAGGCCGCATGCCGCCGGAAGGTGAATAAAGGACACCACCGCGTTGAACGGGCTGGAGTCGCCAATGATCAGGTGCATTTTCTGATTCGTTTCATCGAATGCCAACGTAGCGGATTCCAACGCGAGGGCATTGCTTGCCAGCATAAATGCCATCGACAGAATCAAAACAAGTCGCATTTTCTTCATCCCACACCTCTCTAAATGGTTAAATTTTCTGTGACGCAGGGACACAAATATCCCTCGGCACATTTCGCTTCCTGTAACTGTGGTAAATATACTTTCACGGCCCTACCAAGTCAAGGATTCTGATGAGAAATCTAAAGTTTTGAGACTGTTAGTGAAATATGATTGAAAGTCTCTTATTATTACTTAAATCTATGTATTTGCAAAAAATATGCGCTACTTATCTATAGCGCACTTTGTGATAATGTCATCAACCAACTGACCTTCGCGGGTCTCTAATGCTTTGTGCCTCCTCTGACGGCAATTTTCTACCTCTCGGAGGTTAGTCTGACCCTCCCGTCTGAGAAGAATAGCCGCTGGGCCGTTTCCGTCGTGATTCTGTCTATTTCGGCGAGGGATATGTTATGTGTTTCCGATAACTTAAGTGCTATATCCCGCACGTGAGCCGGTTCCGCTCGCCGGCCCCGGTGGGGGACCGGAGCCATAAATGGAGCGTCCGTCTCCAGCATAAGGCGGTCCAGCGGGAGCTTGGCCGCAAGTTCGGGCAGTTTGGAGTTTTTGTAGGTTATGTTGCCCGTGAAAGAAATCATAAATCCTGCATCGAGCACGCGCTTCGCGTAGTCGTAATCTTCAGAGAAGCAGTGAAAAACACCTTTGTGATTACCTGCCGATTCAATTATCTCAACCGTTCGCAGTCCGGCCGCGCGGTGGTGGATCACGACCGGCAGATCGACTCTGCGCGCAAGTTCAAGCAGGCGCTCAAAAAGCACTTCTTGCTCTTTGATGTTCGTTTCACCGCGGTAAATATCTAAGCCGATTTCCCCGACCGCGACAACGGCCGGATCACCCACGGCTGCTTCGACCCAATCTAAGTCTTCTTCGGTGGTTTTGTCCGTTTCACTGGGGTGAATTCCGAGTGCGCAAAAGACTTGACCGGGAAAACGATTCACAATCTCGAGACATTGCTCTCCCGTTTCGCGGTCAATCGCAATCGTGATCGCGCGATCGACTCCGGCTTCCCGCGCACGCAGCAACACCTCCTCTAAGTCAGCGGAAAATTGTTCGAAGTAGAGGTGGCAGTGGGTATCTATCATGAGTTGGAAGTTCTGTTTTCTACGATTGAGTCTCCGAGCGTTCGGCGCAACCCTCTGCGGTGCTGCTCGTCGGCGTTGTCTTTCCACCAGACCACGAATTGTGCGTGTGTGTCCCGGCGCTGCGTGCGGCAATAGGTCAGAAGCCACTTTGTGCCCTGCTCGGCCGGGCGAGGCAGCTCTATGTCGCTTTGGCCGTCTCTGGAAAGTGTCTTCAGTAATTCTCCCGGCAGCTTCTCGATCCAGACGTCCAAATCATGCAGAATTCCAAGTGAGTCCTGCGCGTATTTCGCTTTTTCTATCCATGCTGTCAGTCCATCTCGAAACAGTGGGCCGAACAGTTCGAGCGAATAGCGGAAGTGTTTTATGGCAATGCGCAACGCATGATGCTCGCCGACCTTCTTCGGGTCGGGCAGCGATTTCTCGAAGGCATAGACTTCATCAAGTGCCAACCCGATCTGTTCAAAGGCAAACAGTTTCAGCGTTCGCGACGGCGGATCGGGAAGGTCTTGAGCGTGAGCCTTGCACCACTTTTCCATGTCGTTCAAAACACTCGTCGCTTTGAGCGAGGCTATGGCTTTATCGACGCGCTTTTGAGCTTTCGCCCTGTTGTGTTCGCGTTCTTCACGGAGCAACATTAAGCCATCGCGCACAGCAACTTTGCGCTGATCGTGAATCAGGCTATCCAGAAAGAGAATCTGTACGTCGAGATCGCGTGCATCGCCAAGAGTTTTTGTCACAGATCGCATTTCTTTGTTCCACATGCGCGACTCGGGCGGCAACACACGCTTAAAGCCGCGAAAGACCGTGCGCAGCCTCCGCGTGGCGACGCGAGTTTGATGGACATTCTCGGGATCGTCGGGACGTTTTACGGCGCGTTTCGCCTGTTTTCCGACCCGCTTCACACGTGGTTTTAACATTGCGGCGGCGTACGCCGTGATGCTATGGTCAATCTTTGTGCTATTACCTGGCATGGTAACCTCTTGGCCCTGCCTCGCCTATCCTTTCGCGAGCGGCGGAGCGGGCAGAGAGCCCTTTTCCACCCAGCGAACTCCCGTGGTTATGGCGAGGTTTGTCAAGAAGACGATGCAGATCGTCACTGTAATGAAATCCGCGCTGACGTGGATTCCGTATTGCAAGGGTATGGTCGCGAGCACTGCCGAGGCCAACCCGCGCGGCATGAACAAAAACAGCGCGCGAGTCGTGCGGTCCTGTTCTTCTTTGTTCTCGCCGACCTTGATCCAACTGACTGCAATCCAGCGTGCGATGACCAACACGCAATAGATTGCCACGGATTCGAGCATGTTTTTGACGGTGATCGCCCGGAAGTCGAACAACAAACCCAAAAAGACGAAAAAGAACGTGCGCACGAGAAAGGTCAATTCGGCATGAAAACCTTTTACGTTCGTGCCCATCCAGTCGCGTAACTCCTCGCGGCCTTCTTTGCCCGGCCAGAATTTCCGCAGCATCCGCGGTCCGTTGGACAACAACAGCCCGAACAAGAATACACCGAACACACCGGAGCTGTGAACGGCCTCGCACGAGGCGTAGACCACCAGCATCGCAGCGAACGTGGCAAGATAAATCAGCGGCTGATCGGAGATTTTGGA
Organism: Calditrichota bacterium; assembly: GCA_020637445.1. Taxonomy (NCBI): domain Bacteria; kingdom Pseudomonadati; phylum Calditrichota; species Calditrichota bacterium. Next base: position 228,502 of record JACJVZ010000002.1, read on the forward strand.
CATGATGTAGCCCCAAATCAGCGCGGACAACGGACCGATCCACAGCGCGCCGGTCAAAGAAGCCACGATCAACACGCCGATTGAGCCCTCGCTGTGTCCCGTCGTAAAAATATTGAGCAGCGTCACAGTGATCAACACCGCGATGGCGTCGGAGAGCGAACTCTCCAACTCGAGAATCGTCTGCACGGATTTGTTCATGCGAACCTGCCGCACGAGCGGTACTACAATCGCGGCGCTGGTACAGGCCAAGGCCGAGCCGAGCAGAGCGGCGTTCAGCAACGGATGTTCGAACATGTAGTAGGCCAGCGCCGTAATCGCGCCAAACGACAACAGGAACACGAAGACCAAGAGTGCCATGGATTTTCGCCAGTGCGCAAGCAGATGCTGAAAATCCAAGTGAAGTCCGCCTTCGAACATGATGACGATCAGTGCGAAGGCTCCGAAATACGGAGCGACGCCGAGCACAAGTTCGTTATCCAAGTGAAAAAACTCGCGCAGCGCGACACCGGCGCCGATCAGGAGCATGACTTCGGGCACGCGGGTGAGCTTAAAAAGCCACGCGCCCAAAAAGCCCAGCCCAATGACCGCGGCCATCAAAAAGAAGAGTGTCGAGACGTCTATCATAAGGTTTCCAAAGTCGTGTTCGGATAGTAGTGGGCGAGGATTTGTTCGAGCGTCCAGCCATCTTTGGCCATCGCGACCGCGCCCAATTGGCACAAGCCGACGCCGTGCCCCCAGCCTCCTCCCGACAATGTAATCAAATTATCAGAGACTTGCACGATAAAGTAAGATGACGGCAGATGCGATTCGGACAGAGCGCGACGGATCTCGAGTTCTCCAAAGAGAGTTGTTGCGCCCGATTCGCCGATGACGTCAAGAATCGTGATGCGTCCCGACGGACTGCGATGTTTTGCTTTCAGCTCTTTGATCGCGCCAATGTCGATTCCAGTTTTCTTTTTCAGCAACTCACCAAGCAGTGCGCGGTCATATTCTTTCGTCCAGCGAAAGAGCGAATCTTCGTCCCACGGTTTGGGATACGGATAGCGTTCCGGATTGCAAAAGGCTTGTGGAGGGTTGTTCAGAAAATGAGCGGCGTTCTGTTCGTCGCTCAAATCAGGAAATTCGAAATCTCCGCATGACCTGACGGCGAAATAGCCGGGCTCTTCTTCTCCCCACACTTCGTTGAAATGGTCGCTCACTCCGCCGCAGGACTTTGCGTAGCGCGCGTCGGCGACTCTACCCCCCCTATCCCCCCCGCTGAAGCGAGGGGGAACATGAAGCAACACTTGCCCGCTTGTCGCCCGAATAGGCTCAATTACTGCGTTGGCTTCGCGGATGGTGCCTTGATAGCATTGACAATGATCGTCGTGACACAGATCGAACCCGTCACTGTAGTGATGACGGTTCGCAGTCGCCAAGACAGTTGAGCGCGCGGCGACGGCTTGCGCTTGTGAAAAGGCCTCCGGCAAGTCGTGTCGCATCTCCGAACCCACGGCCGTTTCGACATATTGTTCGAGCGGCAAGCGGTTGGCAGCGCTTAGGCCACCGTCCGGTGTCGCGAAGATTTCGAGTTCTCCTCTGTAGGTCAACGGTTCGCGGCGTTCCCAGTGAAAGCCTCTGCCAATCGGTACATTTTGCAAAGTAAACGTTGCGTTGTGCGACGACGAGATAAATTTCACACGCACGACATAGCTTTGAAAATCGCCGATGATGAGCGAGAACCGCGTTTTCATCTCCGGGCGTGTCAGGCGCACGAGCGTCAGGCCGATCGGATGCGACGTGCGGAGTTTTTGGATGACTTCGGACGCTTGTTCGCGGCTCTCAAGTTTGACTATCGGCCACCACACTCGATTGTCGAGTTGGCCTTGCGCGCTTTGCCAAACCTTTCCGGCTTCGAGGACGTCGGCGTGTTCGAGCAATTCGGAGTGTTCGATTTTGCTGAGCTGGTTGTTCGCGCTCTCTTGCGAGAAGCACTCGCCCAAGCGCACCGCCCACGACAATTCGGGCACGGGAGTATTATGCGCGATGACTTTGAAGTCGCCGACGGCATCTGGCAAGTCCAGCCAGCGATTGCAGTCGGTGAAACATTGTGCGCGGTAACGGCCCTTTAGTGAGCCGCGAATTTCAGGTTCGTTCCAGAGGAGACCGATGGAGATTTTCAAGTTAGAAGTCAGAAGTTAAAAGTCAGAAATCGGAATAGGTATGAGAAATGAGGTAAGAGGTATGAACCCGGATTCCGGCGGGGAACCGTGCTGACGCACTTAATCCCCGCTCGGCGCAATCAGCTCAGCGCGTAGCAGAAGACTGCGGCGGCGGTCACTAAGTTCAAACTCTCGGCGTTGCCTTTGGGTTTCAGGGTGACTTTGTGTTTGCAGGCGGATTCGAGTTCTGCTGAGATGCCGCGTGACTCGTTGCCGAGCACCAAAAGTTTTGGAGATGCAAAGGACTCACTTACGCTCACGCCTTCATGAGCGGCGAGTGCAATTGAATCACCTTTCCAATCTAAAACAAATCGGTGGATATCACCCACCTCGCGGACGGGTTGATGAAAGATCGAGCCCATCGAGCCGCGCACGACTTTTTCGTTCCACACGTCCGCCGAGCCGGGGCCAAGAATCAACTCCGACGCGCCGAAGAAATCCGCGACGCGAAGCAGCGCGCCGCAGTTGCCGGGATCGCTGACCTGTTCGCACAACAGCGTGACGCCCGACTTGCGCGCGGGAAGTTTGAACTGTTTGCCGACGGCGGCGATGCCTTGCGTGGCCTCGACTTGCGACACGCGGCGAAAAACGTCCGTGTTGAGTTGGTAGCTCAGAATTTTGGGGAATTCGTACGCGAGAAATTCCCAGCGCGAGGCCTCCGTGCTCTGTAATAGTAAGCAATCCACGGCCTCGGCGGCCAGCGCCTCGCGCACGCAGACTTCGCCCTCGATCAGGAACAATCCCGATTCGCGGCGAAATTTTTTCTGCGACAGCCGCGCCCAGTCTGCGACCTGCTTACGTGTAGGTGAAAGGAGATCTGTCATAATTTCGCGTCCGGCCCATAGACATTCAGCGTCGGAGTTCGGTATCTCAGATTGAGTTGAAACTCTTCAAGAAGTGTTGGATCGTTGATTTCAAGAATATATGCACCCAAAGCGTATACTCCACTTCATCCCGGTCTGTTTTGCTGCATCAGATTCGTCAACGCACCGTAAATCGACGCAGTGCTTCTCCGGGTATGACAGGGACAATCATCAGCGATCGTTCTCAACACACTAATCAAATTCGTAGAGTCCTCAACAGAAAACATCTGAGGTTGTGTCTCCTTCTTCTTGTGAGAACCTGGACCCAAAAACACCAGTCCATCGATCAACCCTTCGCAGCGCATCGGAGTATCTTTGCTTAGCCCTTCAAAATGCTTGAGCGCGCGCCATGCAAAAATCTTGCGATTGGTCGTGTCTCGCAGTGAATTATATCGCGCGAATAGCAAACGGTTATCGTCATCTTGTTCTGTCGCCCGCTGAACCTCAAACTCAAACCAATTTGAAGTCACTCCAAGATCGAAATACCCTCGGTACTTCCCGGGCAAAAGACCAACCATTGAGTGCGTCGACTCATTGAAGGAGTGTTCCCCGTCATATGGAGGAAATCTATTTTCTTCGACGAGCGGTGCGCCAAGGTGTCCCCACTTCAATTCGTACACCCCGCCGCTCGGTATAAAACACATTGAGTCCGTTGCATCATGCGGGAGCCTTCGCATCACGCTCAAACTCGGCGCCAAAAGATTAAACAACCCCCCGTCGGATTTTTCTAAGTGAATCAGGTGGCGATCTGTATTTTGCCAGCTCAGTTTTGTCGAGGGCGAGTCGACCAGCGTCTCGATATACATTCGCACATACATCTCCTCGCCTTCCACATAGTCCGCCTTCCACATCTTCCCTCGGACGGCGTATTCACTCTTCCGCGCAGAAATCTCCGCAGAAGACAGCGATCGATAAGATCGTGGCTGCGTGTCCGTACATGCTGCCCCAATCAGCCCCAAAACCACGGCAACTATGATACAAGCGGAGCGCATGTCTCAACTCGTCCTCAAATACCCATCTCTCTTTAGCCCCCAGAAGCCTACGACCATCAGCACGAACCAGACCGCCGCCCAGAGGTTGTTTAGCATCAGAAGATAGCCTAATCCGAGGGTCAATCCAAATACGAAGAGGAAGCCCCACGCGAAGCCGCGAGCGGGAGTCTTTAGGGATTGTGTTTTGGGAAGAGTCAAGCCGTGTTTGCGGCAGTGCTCGGCTACCGGTGCCCAAAATCCCGGGGGCGAGGTGCGGCGGTAGAACTCGATTAGTTGCCCCATCGGCGCGGGCTTGGTCAGGAAGGTCGCGGATAGCCAAATCGCCATCGAGCCAAAGGTGATGATCAAGAGTTTCAATCCGAAATACATCGGCCCCGCGCTGAACAGCGCCACGGTGATGACGCTCGAAGCGGCCATCGCGGCAATTTCGCTCCATGCGTTGATGCGCCACCAGAACCATCTGAGAATATACACCGGCCCGGTGCCTGCGCCGAAGGCGATCACGAATTTGAAGGCTTCGGTGACGCTGGACGTGTAGTAGGCCGCGAGTCCTGCCGCAATCAATACGAGTACCGTGGCATATTTACCGGCGCGCAAATAGTGCTTTTCGTCTTTGTCTTTGACTAAGAAATGTCTGTAAAAATCGTGAACCAGATAGCTCGCGCCCCAATTGAGTTGTGTGGAGACCGTGCTCATGAACGCGGCCAAGAGTGACGCGACCATCACACCCAGCCAACCCGACGGCATGACTTTCATCATCAGGTTTGGATAGGCCATCTCGGGATCGTCGACGACGGGATAGATGATCAACGTGCAGAGCGCGACGATCACCCACGGCCACGTGCGAAAGGCCAAATTTGTCAAACTATACCACAACGTCGCCAAAAACGCGTGCTGCTCATTTTTGCAGGCATTTTGCCGCTGAATGATTTTCCCGCCGCCGTCGCTATTGACATTGGCCCACCACGTGATGCCTGTGTAAACCAAGAATCCCAGAAACGCTGGCGTCCACCAGTCCGCCGAGGCCATCGCCGCTGTGCCGGGGTCGGGCATCATCGCAAGTTTCGCCGCTTCGCCGCGCTCGATCAGTGTCTTATGTAATATGGAGAGGCCGCCGACTTCTTTGACGGCAAAGATCGCAAAAGCAATAGCCCCAATTTGGGCAAGAATGTATTGCACCATGTCCGTCAAGGCGACGCCCCACAATCCCGAGAGCATCGTATAGATGAAGGCCAGCCCGGCAAACAGCGCGATGGTTTCAACCTTGTCCCAACCGATGGCGGCATTCATGATTTTCGCCAAAGCCAAAAATACCCAGCCCATTGCAATGACATTGATCGGCAGCGCGAGCCACAAGGCACGAAATCCTCTGAGGCCACGTGTGATCTTTGTGTGGCCGTAACGCAATTCGGTTAGCTCAACATCCGTTAAAACCTTCGCTCTTCTCCATAGCGGAGCCAAAAAGAAGGCCGAGAACAGCGAGCCAATTCCGAAACACCACCACTGCCAATTCTCGTATATCCCCATCGTGCGCACGAGCTTGGTCACATAGAGCGGCGTATCGCAGCTAAAGCTCGTGGCCACCATCGAGGTCCCGGCAATCCACCACGGCAGCGCCCGTCCCGCCAAGAAATATTCTTCGGTAGACTTGTGCGCACGCCGAGTCATGGCGATGCCCACGAGCAAGCTGAGGATGTTGTAACCTATGATGATGGACCAGTCGAGGGGGCTTAGCATTCGCGTTGTGGCTTTGAGTTTATTTCGGAATAGGTAAGAGAAAAGAGGTAAGACGTATGAACCCGGAACTTAGGCGCTCGATCGTGCTGTTTTTAGTATTGCCACAAAGATCGCAATCAACTCATCCGCTTCCTGTTTTAGCGGTCCTAATAGGGACGGCTTAATTAGCTGCAAGTCGGTGATCAGATCCAGCCAATACAACGTTTCTTCCAATTCCTGGAGGCACATCTGATGCTTGTTAACGTAGTCAGCTTTGGAACGCGACCTGTATGCTTCGGCATAGTTGGCGCCCACAGAAGTGCTTGAACGAAGTATCTGCGAGGCAATTACTTTGCTGGGGCCAGATTTCGGCAATTTCGATACAAGGTTAATGATCCGGATTGCGAACTGTCGCGTTCGAAGCCGCAAATCCTGACGAGTTTTCGCCTGACTTTCAGGGCTCATACCTCTGACCTCATACCTCTTACCTATTCTGAAATCCGCCATCTCAAACGCGCCTGCCCCTCCCCTCGAAATAAACAAACCTTCCTCCATTATTGCAAACAAACCGAGTGCTTGAGTGACTTTAGTCGCTTGCGGGAGACAATCGCATTTCTTAGCTTGTTAAATCCTTCACAAACCCTCTTTCAAACCTACTTTCGGAGGTAATATTTATGTCGAAAACTGCGGCCGCTGATAGGGATTATTCAAATTTCATGAAATGGGTCGAAACCCGTAATCCCGGTCAACCGGAATTTCTTCAGGCCGTGGGCGAAGTGGCCGAGTCGGTGTTCCCGTACTATCTCGAGCATGACGAGCTTCGCGAAGCCAGAATCCTCGAGCGTCTGACCGAACCTGACCGTGCCTTCCAATTCCGCGTCGCATGGGAAGACGATCGCGGCAAAGTCCAGGTGAACCGCGGCTATCGCGTGGAATTCTCCAGTGCGATTGGCCCGTACAAAGGAGGTCTGCGGTTCCATCCGACCGTCAACCTCAGCATTCTCAAATTCCTCGGATTTGAGCAAGTCTTTAAGAACGCATTGACGACCCTGCCCATGGGCGGCGGTAAAGGCGGCTCCGACTTTGATCCCAAGGGAAAATCGGATCGCGAAGTCATGAGATTCTGCCAGGCATTTATGTCCGAACTGTTCCGCCACCTCGGCCCGAACACCGACGTACCGGCCGGTGATATCGGCGTCGGCGGACGCGAAGTCGGCTTCCTGTTCGGCAAGTACCGTCAGCTCAAAAATGAGTTCACGGGCACGCTGACCGGCAAGGGCATCACCTACGGCGGCAGCTTGATCCGTCCGGAAGCCACCGGCTACGGCACGGTTTACTTCCTGCAGGAAATGCTGCACCACCACGGCGACAGCCTTGAAGGCAAGAAAGTCGCGATCAGCGGATCGGGCAACGTCTCCCAATATGCCGCCGAGCGCGTCATCAAGGAAGGCGGCACGGTTGTCACGCTGTCCGACTCGAACGGATATATCTATGACCCGAACGGCATCGACCGTAAGAAGATTCTGTGGGTGATGGAACTCAAGAATGAAAAGCGCGGCCGTATCTCCGAATATGCCGAAAAGTATGGCTGTGAGTATCACGAAGGCAAGCGTCCGTGGGAAGTCCCGTGTGACGTCGCTCTGCCGTGCGCGACTCAGAACGAAGTGTCGCTCGACGACGCCAAGACTCTGGTCAAGAACAAGTGCAAGTACGTCGCCGAAGGCGCGAACATGCCGACGGAACCGGATGCTACCGAATACTTCCAGAAGAACGGCGTCATCTACGCACCGGGCAAGGCTTCCAACGCGGGCGGCGTGGCTGTCTCCGGTTTGGAAATGTCGCAGAACAGCCTGCGTCTGTCGTGGACGCGCGGTGAAGTCAACGAGCGCTTGAAAGGTATCATGCAGGATATCCACAAGCAGTGCGTGCACTACGGCTCAGGCAAGAACGGCATGAATTATGTCGTCGGCGCCAACGTCGCAGGATTCGCCAAGGTCGCAAACGCGACGTTCGAACAGGGATTGATGTAAGACGTCTCCCGTGTATCATATGACAGGCCCCCGTGAAAACGGGGGCTTGTTTTTCGACCCGAAGACTATCAACTTTAATCATAACAAATGAGGCGGATGGATGAAAACAGCTTCTTGTCTTGCCTTGCTTATTTTGATTTTGCTCATGGACGGCGACAGCTTGGCCATGAGTATCTCTGCGCAGACTCCACGAAGTGCTTCTCTGGATGACGCAGACCCGAATGCTACGCATGATCTGATTGCCCACGATGTAGGAAATGTCCGGGCAACACTCAGCAATTATGGGGAATATGGCAATCCCAATGGCGTTTCCGGTTTCTATGGGATGGAGTTCCCCATAAACAGCGGCAATAGGTTCTTGTTCTCTGCCGGAATTTGGGTGGGCGCCGTGGTCAACGGCCAAATGCTCGTTTCTACAACGACAGACGGTGACAACGGCACGGGCGAATTTTGGCCCGTGCATATCGGTACGATTCCGGAAACGAACACGAGCGATCCGGATTGGTACATCTCGTCTTGTGCCTTTGCCGAACGAAACGGCAAGTTTTTTGTCCGCGGCGTGATGGAACGTGACGACGACGGAGATTGGAACCTCGAAACCGACGACTTGGACGGCGACTTGCTTCCTTCCGGAAATTGGGACGGCGGCAACGGACTGCTGTTCTTTGATGATGACGGTGACGGGCTGATAGATGAAGAAAGCCCCGACGGAATCGACAATGACGGCGATGGCCGGATCGATGAGGCACGGACGGCCAAAGTGATGCCAATGGCGACGGCAACGAAAGCTACGATCCGGAGCCGCATGTCGACGAAGATCCGGTCGGGGACATGGCCGATGACCACATTGACAATGACCACGACGGATTGGTGGATTCCGACGATCCTGATTGGGACGGGGATTGCTGTCCGGGTTCACTCGACGACGACGGCGACGGGTTGTTTGATGAAGATATCGCCGCGTTTGGCGAGCAAGAGTATTTCTGTGTTTATCAGGACAGCATTCAACCGCAATATGTTTCCAGTCCGGATGTGGACGGGCATACTCCTCTCGATATCGAAATCGCACAGCGAAGCTGTGCCTGGAGTGATTCGCTAGTGCAGAATGTCATCATTCTCGAATATACGGTCCGCAACATGGGGCTTGAAGATCTGGAAGATGTGCATCTCGCGTTTTTCGCGGATGCGGACATTGTTGCTCAAGGCGAGAGTGGTGACGCAGGATCGCTTGATGACGGGACGTATTTCGATGCTGAACGGAAGATGATGGTGACCTATGACGACTACAGAGATGCCGACGGACCGGGTCCCGGTGTTTTTGCAGTCAAGGCATTGCGTCCGCCAATCATGTGGCAAAACACCGAGTTTTCCTACCGGAATTTTGAGCGCTCGTCCGGTGGTGATCCGGAAACCAATGCCGACAAGTTTCTGGTGATTTCGAGTGGGGACCTCGACGGTCCGTCTCGGCAGCTTGGGGATTGGAGGATGTTGATGGGGTGGGGTGCGGCAAACGGCAGTCTTACTCTTGCGCCGACTGAGATCATGAGTTTCAGTGTTGCGATGTTTGCCGCTGCCGATACGAATGATGCAAAGGAGATTGCTGATAGGTTTCTGGGAGATTTTTCTTACCTTGATGCACCAAACAGGCCAAGTATTGCAAGTGAATTTACACTGCACCAAAACTACCCTAACCCGTTCAATCCAACAACGACCATAGGATTTAGTTTGGCGAAAGCAATGACCGTGAGGCTGACGGTCTATGACGGGACGGGACGCGAAGTTGGCACGCTTTTCGACGACCGCGCCGAAGCGGGCACACACACTGTTCTGTTTGACGGAACAGCGTTTGCGTCTGGAACCTATTTCTATTCGTTGAAGTCCGGACGTTCTTACTGCGCCAAGAAGATGATATTGATAAAATAGATCGGCGGTGTATTTTTGCCGCTTGACGACAGGAAGGATGGAATAATGAGACTTGGATATGCGCTACTTTTCGCCGTATTAATCGGAAGCATTGCTAACACGGCAACTGGAACCAACGTGACTTTTCAGTGCCAGATGTCCGTTCAAATCGAACTTGGAAATTTTAACCCGAATTCCGACACTCTCGTTGTCAGAGGCTCGTTTGACGGTTGGGCGGGCAACGATTATCCGCTGCTGCCAAACGGAACTCTCTACGCGATCACCACGGATATTCCGCCCGGAGACATCGAATACAAGTTTGTCATGGTACGCGGAGGATCTGACCAATGGGAGTTTGTGGAAAATCGCACGGTGACAGTCGAGACAACTCCTCTCGTATTGCCCGTCTTCTATTTCAACAACATTGTGTCGTCCCAATCCGCAGACGTGGAAGTCCTGTTTCGCGTCGACATGGGAGTCCAGACCGTCAACGGTAACTTCGATCCAGAGACGGATTGGGTGGTTGTTCGTGGAGGGCACGACAGCCTCTTCTTCTGGGGAGGAAGCCGCCAATTGTATGAAGAGCCGGGTAATCCGGGTGTGTATTCGCGATGGGTTCTGTTCCCAAATCTGCTGGTTGAAAATCTCGTCGAATACAAATTTGTCATATTGGACAATGGTGATGTCAACTCTGCCGATTGGGAAATAGCTCCAAACAGATCGTTTCAAGCGACAGGCCAAGAGCCGGACAATCTTCCTCCTCCTTCCGGTGACGGATACGGCGAGATAACCCCCGGCCTGGTGTACTTTTCCGACTTATCCTGGGATGATGTGCTTGTTTCGAACGTGGACGTCGTGTTTTCCGTTGATGCAAGACCCTTGTACGGCAGAATTGCCGACGAGGTTTTTATTTACGATTTTCAGACTGGTGACACAATCCGCTCCGTTGAGTCGATTCAAGTCGCAGGAGACTTCAATTACTGGCCGTGGGGCAACTTCCCGGCGTCGTACTTCTTAAATGACAGCGGAGTTAACGGCGACAATGTTGCAGGGGATTCGGTATTCAGTCTGACGGTTCCATTTGTCATTGGCGATCCTCGGGACGTCACATACAAGTACGGCGTAAACGAACGGAATGTTGAAGCAACTTTTTGGTATAACCACTTGCAGACGATTGACGACAGCCAACCGTTGTTCCGTTTTGCGACGGACTGTTGGGGTTCGCAGGACAATTGGTATCAGGATTGGCCGTGCCAGCCATTGAATCGAGGAACGGTGTCGCTCGTTTCTTCCGGGCCGCCGGTGTGGGAGTATGAATTGCAGCATCTTTCCGGCGCCATTGACCGCTTCGTGTTCACGGGAACGTGCATTGGAACATCCGCATGGGTAAGCGGCGCTGCGGAATCCGCTGGATGGAGTGCGACAGCCTACGACGATTCCATAGTCCTGTCATCTGCGACTCCGTTGATGAACGGTTTGCTCGGCAGCTTCATGCTTTCACATCCCGTTTGCGATGGCACAATCTCTTGGCACATGGAAGATACTACTGGAACCATTGCCGGACCGTCAGGACAAGGTCTTCCGAGGGCGCCCGACAGCTTGTCCATCTATTGTGATATAGACGAGCCGTCGTTGATTTTGCGCTGGTCGCGGGTCACACAAGACTATATGGGGCAACCTTTGGTTCCTGATGCCTACTACGTTTTTCGTAGTTCGGAACCGGATTTCCCGGGCGGGGGGGATTTGATCGGAACGGTCAGCGGAATGGATCCGCCGGAATTTACCGATTTCGACGTCGGAACAGCGGAGTCGGAATATTTCTACAGAATAAAGGCAGTAGTCTTTCCGGAATAGACGGCAACAGAAAGCCCCCGCATTTGCGGGGGCTTCTTTACGGTCAAGGGTGGCTGTTATCTGAGTAGAAGCATCTTCTTGGTTGTGCTGTGTGCTCCCCATTCCAATCTGTAGAAATAGAGTCCGCTGGAAAGTCCGTTGGCAACAAAGTTGACACTGTGGTAGCCCGCGGTCAGAGTCCCGCTCATCAAAGTCTCCACCAACTGCCCGCGAATATTATAAATCTTCAGCGATCCGTTTGTCGTCACCGGAATCTCAAACTCGATCGTCGTGTTCGGATTGAACGGATTCGGATAGTTTTGATGAAGCGCTGTCGTGGTCGGCAGCGGTTCAACCGGAGGCTTGGGAACGTCGAGCACTTGTGTTCTGAGTGCATTCAACGACGCCGCGAGCAGCTCCTGTGCTTGCTGCTCCTCCACAAAGTAGAGGGGGAAACCGAAAAAGATTTCTCCGGGACCAATCACGGCACACGGCGAATGGTCGAAACCTGAGGTGTCGCTTTCACTCAAGATTACGTCGTACAGCGTCCACGTGTTGCCGCGCCGCCAGAAAAAATCCACTCCCGGCAAGAAGTCGAAATTCGTGATGTTGAGATACCTTAGTTCAGAGAGTTTGGCCATGTCCCACGCGAGTGCCGGGAAGTCCTCATCCGTCGCCGTTGCGCCAACCGTTCGAATGTCGGACAGAGGGTTGGTCGGAAGATACCGCATTGCGGCCCAAACCGAGTCAAACTCGAGCGGAGCAAACTGCGACAATGTGAGCTGAGAACGCAGCACGCCGATGCTGCTTGTGGAACCGTACACCGTGTTGCGTCCGAAACGAATCAGCTTCCCGCCAATCGCGACATACCGGCTAAGCACACTTTCGATGGCGCTTTGATGCAGCGTGCGCAAGGTGTATGGATTTTCGTTGTGCCAAATGACCACTTGATACCGGGCCAAACTGTCGAGCGGCAAGACGTCCGCCTCATTCGGCGGATCATAATAGTCAAACGGCTCGTTTATTTGCCCGAGCAAATGCTGATAGAAATTTCTGACGAGCGTATCCGATACGGCCATTCGAGTATACTCTGCGGCCAATGGAGTTTTGGTCTCGTCATACACGAGAATCGAAAGCGTCGGAGCATAAGGAATCAATGTGATTTCGTTGCCCGGCAAACTCTCGACGACGTTTGTTCCCACGATCACCAGCCAATAGGTATACTCGACACCCGAGAACACAGCTTGGTCTACCAAGAAGGTCGTGGTCAAGTTGTCAAACACTACAGTATCATTCGCCGACGTGCGTACGAGTTTGTAGTGAGAAAACATCGGATCGTCCACGGATTCCCAATGCAGAGAATCGCCGCCGTCAATGGCAGCACCTTCAAGCAATCCGTCGTTGGGAACCGCGCCGACGCGCGCGAGCTTTCGCGCCGGAAAACTGCGATGGCCGTCCACGTCGTAGGTCTCGACTTCGATCAGCCAGTCGTCGCCGTTCGTCAAATCGGCAATCGTGTATTCTGTTTCTGAAATCTGAACTTCCGTAAACTCCGTTCGCTCGCCTTGTCCTCCGTCTGCGATGCCATAGACACGGTAGCCTGCGACTCCGCCGACTTCGGGCTGAAGCCAAGCGAGCGGCAACTCCTGATTCGCGGCGTGAGTCAGCAGCAAATCCACCGCAGGAGTAGGCGGCTGATAGGCATAGCCCGCATCATAGAGTGTGCGTGCGGATTCATAGCTCTCCAAGAGTCCGGCATAGTTAAACAACGTCGAATCGAGATTCGTGGGATCCGGTTGTGGATTGTCGGGATCGTGGAAGTATTCACCGATGAACAGCGTAGACGTGAAACTTCCAGACTCGCCGGGAGCAAGCCGGAAATGGCACATCCCGTCTTCGTCGACGTGATCATAGTGCCCGAATTGATTCCAACTCAGCATAAAGCGGCAGTCGTAACCGTCGGCAATATCTCGCTGCGTCGCATCATCGATATCCACCGCCCGCCATGTGTGGTCCGTTCCGGGATGACAGGGATAATCGTCATTTTGTGCCGGGTGTGCGGCGCGAAGTGCATATTGTCCGTAGTCGTGCTCGCCGCTGGCCAACAAGTCGTACTTGTGCAAGTCTCCTTCGGGAGTTCCCCAAGTACTCATCCAATCGGGAGAATCCGTCCACGACGGTCCGAAGTCGAGACTTAGATCTGCGTTCGGATTCCACCAGTTGTAGCTTCCCGGTTGATTCGTTGAGAGCGAGTCCGCAGAAATTGAGAGACCGGCGAATCCCAGCGCGTGCGGCAAGCGGAAGTCACCCGACTGCACCGTGCGTCCGTCGTTGTCAGCAATCCAACCGAGGGTACGATCCGTTCCATCGTGGACCAGCAATGCACCGGTGATGTCGTCAATATGATCATTGATATTTCCCGCAACGCCGATATCCCCATCCAGATACAATCCTAACACGGGATCGAAAATCGTATCGGGGCTGATGTTCTCAATCTGGAATTCCAAAATAACAAACCGCGCGAAATCTGGAGAGGACCAGAGTCGCGCGGTCTGTGTAATTTCGATTCCGATTGGAACGTGCGGTCCGTCGGTGGGGTCGTTTCGTACAAAGATCTGATCCGTCAAGGTGTCCGTGTACACTGCAACGGCTTCGATATTCGCATGGGCCGACGGATCATAAATACTGTTGCCGAAACAATCCGTCGCGTCAGGGAGATTCGATCTCAGTGTGATTCCGTGGCCGGGTAATTCTCCGGCGTGAAATTCGTTAATCGACGGATTTTGCCAGCCGTCCGTGCCCACGGAGACCCGGAAATTCCGGTTTGTCCCGTCATTGATGTAAGCTCCAATCCAAACAGCGCCTTGAAACAGATAGTTCGCACCTGAGCCGATGGGGTATTCAAACTGCGGCGCCCACTCTCCGTCGCACGGATTATCCAACGAGCCCGATTGATTTGCACCGTCGTTTCCGAAGAAACCCCAATTTGTAAAATTGAGCGCCAACGTGCCGTTATTCAGGACATAATTCTCGTCCTGAGGATGGGCGACATCGAGCGCTCTTCGCGGTTCGCGGAGTGGTCCGCGTTCCATGTTTGCCGACCACGAAACCTGCGCGGCCAGCAGCAGTAGTCCAACCAGCATCCAACGGGACATGTGACACCTCCCGCAGCAGTAGCTGCTTGTTGCGATTCTATGGGACCCCGTATAAGATACCCTCAACCCAAAGAAAAGTCAAGTTGTCCATATTTATCTCAAAGCCGCAGTCGATAGCTTTCACTGACAATCAGATGCAATCTGTGTTAAGACTCGCGCAAGCTTTCTTAGGCTCGACAACCTACTTCAATCAATCTGCAGTTTGATTCGCAGTAGAGTTGGAGATCGCTTCTCGCCTGTTTCATTTAAGAACTAAACAAGGCAAGTAAATAGGTGCTGCCGGAAAGAAGCGCTTTAGGTGGGTGCGCTCTTTTGAAGATCCTTCAGCCGCAGCGGCTTCAGGATGACAAGGGTTTTGAGCGGCCTCAGGATGACAAGGGCTCTGATATGAAATATGAAAATCAGAGCAGTGTCAACTTATCCACTTCAACGTGTACTTCGCCGTCATGTAAAGTCCCACACAAATAAACACCACTCCCGTCGTGAGCCGCGCCCATTTTTCGAAGAAAGTCAGGCGGCCGTAGAGCTTGCCCGTGGCTTGCGCGCCGAAGACAATTACCGCCGCAAACAGCAAAACCGGCAAGGCAGTGCCCACACCATACACCGCCGGGAAAATTCCAATTGAGTTATGTTGCGCCGCCAGCGGAATCAAACTTCCAAAAAACAGCGCCGCCGACACCGGACAAAACGATACGGCGAAGATTGCGCCCAAGAAAAAGGCTCCCGCCGAACCCCACAACTCCGCGCGCTTGGCCAACCGTTCGATGAAACCACTGCCGCTTGCGACGGGAAGTTTGATCCAACCCGCGAGAATCACTCCTATCAAAATCAAAAACGGGCCGAGCGCTTCGTGCATGTATTTTTGCAAGCCAAACGAGAGCTTCGACAGCGACAACACACTCCACACCACGAGCGCGCCGACCACGACATACGCAAGCATTCGTCCGGCGGTGTAGAGCACACCCGACCACATCGCGCTCGCCGGAGCATTGGCTTTGCGCGCGACGAACGACACCGCCGCGATGTTTGTGGCCAGTGGGCACGGGCTGATCGAAGTCAGAATCCCCAACCACGCCGCCGTGCCGAGTCCGAGCAGATACTCGTTCATTTAGCTGCCCAGAAACTCCGCGACCTGCGCTTCGACGTACTTCTTGAATTCTGCTTCGTCATTCAAGTAATCCCACACTTTGTCGCAGTTTTTCCACTTCACTTGCTTGCCGTTTTCATATCTGACCAAAACCAGCGCCTTCGTGAAAAGCTGGAAGTCATCGACAAAGTGCTCGTTGGCTTCTTCGTCGAGATTCTTCATCATCCACGACAGTTCGCCGCTTGCGAGTTGCTCTGAAAATCCGTTTTCAATCGCTTCGTGCGAGTACTTTTCGATCTTCAAGCAATTGGAACAGCGAATCGTATTGTAGAAATAGTAGGCCACATTGGTAACCTGCGGAGTGGCCGCGCTGTCGGGAGTTGTTTCTTCCGCCAGCACAGGCAAGGCGACGGCCATTAGTAAGGAAATAATCAACACTCTCATCACGATTTGTTTTCTCCTGCGGCGGTTGTCAGCAGCGCGGTTAGTTCGGGAACGGTGGGCACGCGGCCGGAGACTTTCACTTCTCCGTCCACCATCAAAGCAGGCGTCATCATCACACCTGCCGCTAAAATCTCATTTATGTCGGTGACTTTTTCGAGCGTAAAATTCAAATTCTGTTCGCGGGCGACGCGCTCGGACAGCTCCGCGAGTTTGTTGCACTTCGGGCAGCCTGTCCCGAGGATTTGTAATTTCATTCTTTTCTCCTATACCATCATTCCGTAAATCCATCCGGTTACGGTGGACATGCTGACGACCAATATAACAAAAACAACTGTCTTGCGCGTGCCGAGGATGGACCTGATGACCAGCATACTTGGCAACGACAGAGCAGGACCTGCCAGCAAGAGCGTCAGCGCCGGGCCTTGCCCCATTCCCGCGCCGAGCAATCCTTGCAGAATCGGGACTTCGGTCAGCGTGGCGAAATACATAAACGCTCCGGCGATTGCCGCGAACAAGTTTGCGAACAGCGAATTTCCGCCGACCATGCTGCCGATCCACGCGGACGGAATTAGTCCTTCGTGTCCCGGTCTGCCGAGCAGAAATCCCGCGACCAGAATTCCAACTAAAAGCAACGGCAGAATCTGCTTGGCAAATCCCCACGTCGCGTCGATCCACTCGCGGGCTGCGCCTTCCGTTCGGGCAAGCATGAGTGACAGCATTGTCACAGCGAGCAAGAACGTCATCTGCGGATAAGAGGGGATCGCTGTTGCAGAAATTATTACAATGACAATCGCCGCGAGAATCCATTTCCAGCTAACGTGCATCAGTGAAATCATTTGCCAGCCCATCAAGATCCCCAGTGCGCCGGTGATCCACCACTTCCACGGATGAAGAGACTGCGTCTCGCCAATCGTTGCCGCAATCAAAATCAAAATCAGCGTCACAAACCATATCGCAACTCGCGCTGAAGAATACTCCGAACTCGCTTGCGTGGGTATCGCCTGCACTCGTTCGGTTTCATCTTTGCGAAAAATCCACGCCATCAACAGACCAATCACAATCGAGAACAGCACAGCCCCCACCGTTCGCGCGACGCCCAATTCCATTCCCAAAATTCGCGCGGTCAAAATAATCGCAAGCACATTGATCGCGGGTCCCGCATACAAAAATGCCGTCGCCGGACCAAGCCCGGCACCCATTTTGTAGATTCCGCCGAACAGCGGCAGCACCGTACACGAACAGACCGCGAGAACGCTTCCCGAAACCGAGGCAACGCCGTAGGCGACGATCTTCTTGGCACCTGCACCCAAGTGTTTCATCACGGCACCTGAGCTGACAAATGTGCTGATGGCTCCGGCGATAAACAGAGCGGGAATCAGGCACAGTATCACGTGCTCGCGGGCGTACCATGTCGCCAGCGCAACAGCTTCGCCCAAGGCACCCCCCAATCCGAGCGATTCCGAAGGCACGAAATAGAAGGTTGCGAACACCGCGACCGTCGCGAGAAGGGGTTTTAATTCCGAGCTTAGCATTATGAAAATCAGCACTATGCGCTTGTTCGTAAAAATACGAAATAACGCCTATCAGAACAAGAGAATTTTGTTCTTAATCCCCGTTGAGTAAGGTTGTCACACGATTGCGATTTTGCGGCTTTATTCTCTTCTTTTCTGCACCATACATGATCGTTACTCATTGCCTCTCAGGTTGGATTTCGTTACATTTTTTGAGTTTCGGTGAGATAGTCTCGAAACTATTAAAACAAGAAAATACAACTGATTACCATACGGAGTTCCTCCCATGCACGATCGCCTTTTCATTCCCGGCCCCACTGAAGTTCGTCCCGAGTTGCTGAAAGCTGTCGCCAGCCCGCAGGTCGGCCACCGCACGACGGCCTACTCCGATCTTCACGGTGCCACGATTCCGATGCTCAAGAAAATCCTCTACACCGATCAGGAAGTCATGCTTTTCACCTGCTCCGCGACCGGTGTGATGGAAGGCTCGATTCGCAATCTGTGCCAGAAAAAAGTCCTGAACACAGTCAACGGATCTTTCTCGGGCCGTTGGTATAAGATTGCCGGACTGAACGGTTTTGCCGCGGACAAACTCGAAGTGCCGTGGGGACAAGCGGTCAAGCCTGAAGCCGTCGACAAAGCTCTGGCGACCGGTGAGTATGACGTCTTCTGTGCGGTCTTCAATGAAACGTCTACAGGTGTGCGCGCGCCGCTGGAAGAATATGCCGAAGTCTTGAAAAAATATCCCGACGTGATGTTCTGCGTCGATGCCGTCTCCGCGATGGCCGGTGACAAAATTGAAACCGACAAACTCGGTCTCGACGTGTGTTTGGCCGGAACGCAAAAATGTTGGGGACTGCCGACGGGTATGACCGTCACGATGATCAGCAACAAGGCGATGGCCAAGGCCGCGACCGCGAAGGCGCCGGGTTACTACGTCAATTTCGTCGACGCGAAAAAATTTAACGACAAGAACCAAACGCCGCATACGCCCGCGATTCCGATTCTGTTCGGTTTGCATGCGCAGTGCAACCACATCCTGAATGAAGAAGGACTTGACAACCGTTGGGCGCGCCATCTTGAAATGCAAAAGCTAACGCATAAGTGGGTGAAGGAAGCGGGCTTTGAGCTTTATCCCGAGAAGGGCTACGAGTCGGTTACGCTGTCTTGCATCAAGAAACCCGAAGGCTTCGATTTCAAAACTCTGAACGGCCAACTCTCAAAGCGGCATCACTGCATCATCTCGAACGGCTATGGCGATATCAAGGAACAGACCTTCCGCATCGCCCACATGGCCGACACGACGGTAGACGATATGAAGCAGCTCTTCAAGTGGATCGACGCGATACTGGCAGAGACCAAAGTTCCGGCATAAGCAGAACACGCGAAAGGCGGAAGGATGTGCTTCCGCCTTTTTTCATTTTCTATAGTGGTTTCTCGTTTCTGACTTCTGACTTCATACTTCTGACTTTTCAGCTCCTCGGTGGGTCCCCAATTAACCGCGAAGGAGGCTACGATGTGGATACTTGTTTTGTTAGCTTTCGTTTCGAGTACTATGGCGCAACCGCAATGGTATGGTGTTTGGACGACCGGCCGGACTATTGCGGACATTGAGGCCTGCGCACATGGGGATTCCGTGGACGTGCTTTGGATACAGACGGATCCCGATTTTGTGGACAGCAATCGAGTAGAGTTGATTTCGTATGACCTGTCTTCGACTTCCTTGTTGACAGATCCGATTATGGTGCTGTGCTGCGAGGAGTGGCCCCGTCTCGATCTCATAGATCTCACGGCAATTGGTGGAGGACGATCTGTTTGTCTGTTTCACAAGAACACGCGAGAAAGTTGGGGCTATGGAACTTTCTACTTTGAAACGCAGCTTCTCAGTGTTAACCTGTCCGCGTGGCAATTCGATGCGACCACTGTCGAAGCCAGCAATTATACGGATTCTCCAACCTTCAATTCCGGCAATTGGACGGAGAGCCACTCGCTTTCAGTTCACGACGGTAGAATCGGCGTGGGTTACGTTGCGGCAGACATTGGTATTTTCGATATTGGGTATGTTTGGGCTTATCAAGAATTTGACAGCTCGCTGAACAGAACTTTAGAGCAAGAAACGATGATGGGGTCAACATACAATGACCCCGTCAACCGAGCCATTGGTGTACCGCTTTCCGGAGACAGCCTGCTGTATTTTTCGGATTTTGGTTTCAACGGCGGCGAAAATCTATTCCTTGGTCCGGTGTCTGACCTTTGGGGCGCACACTACCATTTCCTGCACTGCGACAACTCCGGTCTTCTGCGCGAGCTGTACATCACGCCCGCGGGACGCATCGTTGCGGCGTTCGTCGACAACTCGCTGAAGCAGATCGTCGTCAGTGAAGAACATGATGCGGAGTGTCTGCCGTTTGCCTCGCTTCCAACAAGTTGGTCGCCGAGCTGGGCATTTCATCCGGACTACGGTTTTGCCGCCGTTCAAGCCACGCCCGGCGCGCTATTGCTCGCGCGCATCGACACGTCCGGTAACGAAGTGCAGCCCGTCGGTATGCTCTACGGAGTAGACGGCCCGCCGTACATTGTTGACGCGGACGTTACAATCACCGACGACGGAAAGGTCGTTGCAGTTTGGACGGAATACGACACTTGGGAAGAAGGCCCGCGTTCAATCAAGATTGCGTGGACGGAGTGGGAGACACTTCTCGACACGCCGGAGCAGGTTTCACCGACTCTTCCTAGCGAGCTCTCCCTGTCCACCTATCCCAATCCGTTTAATTCGACCGTGACAATCAGGTACGATTTGCCGCAGGCGGGACATGCTACGCTGACGGCATATGACTTGCAAGGACGTAAGGTTTCGACACTGACGGACGAATTTTCGCCGTCAGGAAACAAGGAGTTGCGCTGGACGCCGGAAAACCTTGCCAGCGGCGTATACTTCTTGACCCTTCGCGCACCTTACGCTTACACCACTCGCAAGATTTTGTACCTGAAGTAGTCCGGGAGATTCTATGCTTCGCTTTGTGTCTTTGTTCTTCGCTTTTGTACTTGTCGGGTCTCTGAGTTTCTCGCAGACCAAACCCATCACCGTTGTTCGTGCCGACAACGACACGCCGCTCGCCGGAGTTTGGGTTTATGACGACGCGCAGTTGACCGTCGAACAGACTGACGAATACGGCACGTTTGATATTTCGAAATTCGCCGACAATCAGGAGATGATTTTCTTTCACCCTGATTTCGTGCGTCGCGTGCTAACGAAGAAAGATATTGAGCGTGAGAATTTTACGATTGCGCTCGAACGAATCAGCTACACGTCCGACGAAGTCGTCGTAGAGGGCCACCGCTTCGGCAATGACCGCGCGCAGATTGCGCAGCAAACGTCCGAAGTCACGGCCAAGCAAATCGAATTCGACCAGCCCCGCACGATGGGCGAGACACTCGAAGAAGCGGGAGTCTACGTACAGCGCAGTCAGTACGGCGGCGGTTCACCGATGATTCGCGGCTACACGGCCAACCAAGTGCTGCTCGTGCTCGACGGCGTGCGCATGAACAACGCGATCTACCGCGCGGGGAATTTGCAAAACTCGATTCAAGCCGATGCCAACGCGATGGGCTCGGTCGATGTCTTATTCGGTCCCGGCTCCGTGCAGTACGGCAGCGACGCCATGGGCGGCGTGATGGTTTTCAACACGCTTGATCCGCTACCGTCGTTAATGAAAGGATCGCAGCTCGGTGTCAAGGCCTTTACACGTTACGCTACTGCCAACGAAGAAGAAACCGTTGGCGGAACGATGCAATACGGCCTGCGCAAGTGGGCGTTTCTCGGTAATGTCACCTACAGCGGATTCGGAGATTTGCGCTCGGGACGCGTGCTTTCCGACGCCTATCCCGATTACGGCCGCCGCCGTGAATACGTCGTGCGCGAAAATGATCAGGACGTCGTTATTCAAAATGACAACACGTCGATTCAGAGATTTACCGGATACACGCAGTCGAATCTTCTCGGCAAAGTTCGCTATTGGCACAATTCGAATTTCTCGGCGACTTACGCTCTGATTTACACCACAAGCTCGAATATTCCCCGCTACGACCGTCTCGAACAGTACCGCAACGGAGCCTTGCGTTATGCCGAGTGGTATTACGGTCCGCAGGAGCTCTTGATGAACCGCATCACGGTCAACGCGGCGCACGGAGGAAACCTGTACGACGACGCGGAATTCACCGTCGCGCATCAGAACTATCAAGAAAGCCGCCACGACCGCACGCGCGACAACGATTTTCGCAACGACCGCGTTGAAGACTTGAGCATGATCTCGGTGAACGCTGACTTGAGCCGTGATTTTGGTCCGAGCAAATTGTTCTATGGCGTCGAAGGAGTCTTCAATGATGTGCAGTCGTCCGCGCACAAAACCAACATCGTAACGGGTGAAGAGCAGCCGCAGTCCACGCGTTATCCTGACGGCGGAAGCACCACTTCTTCGCTGGCTCTCTACGGCGGCTACCGCTTTCCTGTGTCGAGCCGCATCGTCGCTACAGCCGGACTTCGCTACACGCAGAATGCATTAAAATCGAAATTTAATGACAAGTCGTTTTACGATTTTCCGTTTGACGAAATCACCTACAACAGCGGCGCGCCAACGGCGAGTCTGGGCGCGGTTTGTTCGGTCGCGTCGTGGCAGATTCGCGGAGCATTGTCGAGCGGATTCCGCGCACCGAATGTCGACGACGTTGGCAAGATTTTCGATTCCGGCGACGGCGTTCTCATCTTCCCGAACCCTGATTTGAGTTCCGAGTATTCCTATAACGGAGAACTCGGCGTGGACCGCGCGTTTGGTATGTTCAGTGCGGGCGCGACTGGATATTACTCCCTGTTGCGCGACGCCGTGTTGATTCGCGACGCGCAGTTCAACGGTCAAGACTCGATTTTGTACGACGGCGACATGGCGAAAGTCAAGTCGCTGCAAAATTCCGGTCAAGCCTATTTAACCGGATTTGATTTCCACGCGAAGGCTCGTCTCGCCGATCACGTCACCGCAACGACGTCGCTTTCTTACGGCGCAGGCCGTGACACGGACGGCGACTTGCCGATGCGCCCCGTGCCGCCGCTTTACGGCCGCACGAGCGTGATCTACGAAACTCAAAAGTGGACGGGTGAACTTTTCGCGCGGTACAACACGTGGAAAGAAGTGCAGGACATTCCGCTCTCCGGCGGAGAAGTGTCGATCTACACTCCCGACGGCGTCCCCTCGTGGTGGACACTCAATCTTCGTAGCAACGTCCAAGTCGTCGAGCACTTGGAAGTCGTCGCCTCACTCGAAAATATTTTCGACTTGCACTACCGTCCCTACGCGTCCGGCGTCAGCGCGCCCGGAAGAAACCTGATTGTAAGTTTGCGCGCGGCGTTGTAGCTTTCACTGCATATTTTCTGTCTAGCAATTTGTCATCCTGAACGTAGTGAAGGACCCCTCGGAGACTGAGAGGTTCTTCACTGCGCCAAGCCTTCGTTCAGAATGACGACAAATGTAATTCACCTTTTCTGTTTTCTGCGGCGCATCCGTTGCGGATGCCGCGTTCCATTTTCCATTTCCCATTTACTATTTTCTCTCCTCCCATGCCTAAGATCCTACTCAACGACGGAATTGATTCCCTCGCAGCCGAAGCGCTCGTCAGCGCGGGCTTTGACATTGACACCAAACATTATGACGGCGACGAACTGCTCGCAAAAGTTGCCGACGTCGAAGGGCTGACCGTGCGCTCAGCCACCAAAGTTACCAAAGAAGTTATTGACGCCGCGAAGAAATTGAAAATCATCGTGCGCGGCGGCGTCGGTGTGGACAACATCGACGTGGCATACGCCGAATCCAAAGGCGTCGCGGTGCGCAACACGCCCGGTGCGTCGTCGATCTCGGTGGCCGAATGCGCCATCGGTTTGATGTTCGCCATTTCCCGCGCAATCCCCGCGGCAAATGCGTCGATGAAATCCGGCGCGTGGGACAAGAAGTCCTTCTCGAAAGGCATTGAACTCGAAGGCAAAGTTCTCGGCATTATCGGCATGGGCCGTATCGGTACGCAGGTCGCGCAAAAAGCCGCGAGCCTCGGCATGACCGTCATTATGGGTTACGACAAGTTCCCCGAAAAGGTCAAGATCAAAGGATTTCAACTGCACGAACTCGATGAAGTGTTTCAAGAATCCGATATCATCTCCGTGCACATTCCAAAAGGTAAAGACGAACCCGCTTTGATCGGCGCGAAAGAAATCGCGATGATGAAATCCGGCGTGATTTTGATCAACACCGCGCGCGGCGGCGTGATCGACGAAGACGCGCTTCTGGCGGCGCTGAATTCCGGTCATGTGTACGGAGCCGGTATCGACGTGTGGGTCGGTGAGCCCAAGCCGCGCCGTGATTTGGTCGAGCATCCGAAAGTCGTCGCGTTGCCGCACATCGCCGCTGCCACCGTCGAAGCTCAGGGCCGGGTGGGTGACGAAGTCGCTGAAATTCTGACGGACTTTTTCAAGAAGTAGCCGACGGTTGCTGCTTATTAGCCGCGCCAGCGTCTTTGGGTCCAGCGTCCGCGCTGGTTGACTCTGGCACCATCTGTGCGTATTTTGAAATAGTGGGTCTCGCCGTTCACTACCTTTCATAAGGTGGAGGACGATGGTGCCCAACTTACCAACATATCTCCTTGTCTTTGTTGCACTTTCAAAAAAAGTGCTACGAATGTTGCATACTGGGTTTGACAGGGGTAATTACATGTTTATCAAAGCCTTCCGTTGGGAACTTTCTCTCAACGGGAGGCTTTTCTCATTAAAAAAGTCTGGATAAGTTCCATGAAAACCGTCGTCTTATCTCTCCTTATTTATGCCTCTTTAGTTTGTGCTCAGACTTGGGAATGGGAACAGTATACGGGGACGTTTTGGCATCAAACGCCTGATCAAATTCCGTGGTTGGAAGCCGTGTATCCATGGGAAGCCGGTTTTGGAAATATCGTTGTCGGGGATTTCAACGCAAACGGTCGTGATGAAATTATCCGGTTCAGATATGACGGCTTCTACCAACTCATCGAAACTGACGACCCCGGCAATCTCTTTAGTTGGTCGCTTACACAGCGGCCTTTCGGCTGGGTTGAGCCTAATGAAACTCTGGTCTATGCACAGGCCGTCAACCTTGATCAGGATCCCAATGATGAGATTCTTTTCTACACAAGATTGACAAACTTGCCGACCGTCTATTCCGTCCGCTGCTTTGATCCCGACACGTCAAGATTTCCTCAATTTACCGAACGACCCGATATCATCGATTCATTGGACTTTCCCGGATTTCCCTTGCCAAGTCTGCTGGGAAACTTTGACGGCGACGGCTTGCTTGACGGATTCGCCTTTACAGGCTCCTCAATCGAATACTATGAGCGCGAGAGCGGCGCATGGATGATGCGCGAAAACCTGGAGCCGCAGCCATACTTAGGCGACCAGCTTCTGCTCGCCGCCGATATTGACAACGACGGCGACATGGAAATTGGATTTTATGAGCCGGGTGTCGACTGCAACTGCATGTTTGGCTACATCTTTGACTATGTCGAGGGCGAAGGACCTGTAGTAACTTATTCCGGCGATGTATTGCTTTATCCCGGTGACTACGACGGCGACGGCAACGCGGAATCTTTCGTCGAAGGGTTTGAGCTCTCGCTGCCGTCAAGGCTTGTGAGATTGTCCGCGGGCGATCCTTATACCAGTACTGAAATCGCGAATCAATGGGAAGTGAATTCCCACGCTGTTTTCAGTTCAACGACAAACGGCGAAAACCACGTTTACAGTTTTTACAACGGCTATCGTTTTCAATTCGGAGCTTGGATCATGGTTCCGGCGGGTTACTTGATGAGATGGTCAGACTCCACTTGGGTTAAAGCGGGTGACGGCTGGGGATATGGTCAAATTTACTCGGGCAATACCGCCGACATGAACGGCGACGGGAATCGCGAATACATTTACGAGATGCTTGCTGCAGATCTCTGGGGGGGCGGGGAAAGAATGGTCTGGTCGATGGGCAGCGGTGATTATTCGCGCTTCTTCGACAATCCCGACACGGTCTTCACTGCCCCCCGAATCGGTGACGTCGAGGGCGACGGCGCAGGCGAACTTGTCACGCGTGTCACCGACGGCGCTCCTCCGGGACTCTACTTTTACGAGCTCGAACGGGTAGGCACTGAAACCATCGCTACCTACAAACCTGAGTTGTCGGAAGGCTTGCCGACCGAAATGTTCGAGTACACGTTGGCCGACATCGACAACGATGGCCACGCGGAGATATTTGTCTTCACAAATTCAGACGGCTGGCGCTCGTTCTTCTGGCGGAACAATCATTGGGTGGAGTATACGGGGATTCTGCCTCCGGAAATCGGATTGTTCCTGTACTTCGCCGATTTCGACGGCGACGGTGATCTGGACGTCTTTACGCAAGACGGCCTCTGGATCAGTTTGTCTCCTTCACCCGTTAACGACGAGCCCATCCTTCATCCGTCATCATTCATCCTTTCCGCATATCCCAATCCGTTCAATCCGGAAACAACACTGCAATTTGATTTGCCGTTGACTGGTTTGGCAACGCTAAAGATATACGATGTGCTGGGCCGTGAAGTTGAAACTTTGCTCGATGAAAACATGACCGCTGGCACGCACGTCGTTCACTATGATGCCGCACATCTATCCAGCGGAGTCTTCTTCGCGCGGCTGGAATCTAATCATAACCTAATTACTCGGAAATTGCTCTTGCTCAAATAGCTGAAATAATGGAGGGAACATTATGAAAGCGCTGCTTCTTGTGCTGCTTGCTTCGACTGCGCTTGTCGCGCAACCTATGGATTGGGACTATTCTACTCTGCCTATGATTCCCCAGCCACTACACATGAATTGGTCGCAGCTTCACGTGCTGCCTGTTCTAAACGGTCACACTGCCGTTGCGTCGAGTCGCTGGGATTGGCCACCCGTTGCACTGTACGACTCTTCAGGCCAGCAACTCTGGTGCAACTGCGGAGATGAACTAAGCGTCGAAATGCGTCGTCCATTTGCCTTGGGACTATTCTACCAACCTTCCGGTTTTGTTGCGATGTTTTACGTTGAAAACGGAGGAGATCCTGAAATCGTTTATGGCCAGATGTTCGGAGGCTCTGCTACAGCGCAAGCCATTCATTTGGCAAGAGCTGATAGAGCCCTGTATGCCGCTTTTGACGGCAGTAACAGCTACTTTCTCTGTAGAAATGTAGAGAATCCGCAAAGCTACTTTGTCGGCGCAACTACCAGCTCCGGCGAACTCTGGCGCACGCCGTTGCACGGTGATCTGTGGACTGATGTGCCCATTCACTTCGCGCTATCTGCCGGACATGGCGCGGCCTACATCAGCACTCATTCGGAAAACGATTCGCAAAGTCTCACGCTCAGAGTCATTGATGCGACCGGACAATTTGCGGAAACACATGTGCTCGACGAGACTCTCATTCACACTCCGGTCATGCTCGCAACGGACAACGTTTCAGGCTGCTGGGTGATCGGAATGGAAGATCCCACTGCGACGAACACGGACCTTTATTTGTACTACTCCGAAGACCAAACTTATCACGTCATTCCACTCGGCATCGCATTGCCGCCAATAGATTTGGGCACTGTCCCAACCTTGCATGCTGTACCATTCGGAAATGGGATTCTGATAGCAGGCGAGGCCACGCTGCTCTCGGGCGAAGAGTGCCTGTTTACCTTAGCCTACTCGGCGAACGGCAATCCGCGCGTCGACCTAATTCACGGCTTTACCCGGTTGTTGGATGTTGCGGGCGCTGAAAACTACAACTTCACTGCCGCCGTACGCGCAACATCTTCATCGGATATTCAGTTGCTGCGCGCGTACTCTTTAGTGTCATCTGCACATGACATTCAAGTCGCGGTTCCAATATCCTGCTCGCTTTCCGCATATCCCAATCCTTTCAATCCGGAAACGACGCTGCAGTTTGATTTGCCGCTGACTGGTTTGGCAACACTGAAGATATACGACGTGCTGGGCCGCGAGATCGAGACTCTGCTTAACAAGAATATGACCGCTGGCACGCACGTCGTTCACTACAATGCCGCAAGTTTGTCCAGCGGAGTTTATTTTGCACGACTGATTGCTGGAAGCGGCAGCGCGACTCACAAACTTTTACTATTGAAATAGCTTCATTCGCTACTTCTGGAGGGAAGGCTGATGAAACACTTTGCATTTATTCTCGCGCTGGTGGCCGTGGTGCTCTCCGTCTCAAGCCTGAGAGGAGAAAACTATCAATACCTAACGGACCACGAGTACAACTGGATGTTCCCGGGCGATATCATCCGATTTTTCGGACGTGACACGATCTGGGGTGACCACAGAACGAACGGCTGTTTCCACTTTCAAAATGTCGGCGGTTGGCCTACTGTTTATGGCCACGTTTACATGAGTTGCGACACTCCCGAGTGGACCGGACCGTGGCCGATTCCTGCCAACGTTTTCTTTAACGCTCCCCAACTTGAGTTCCCCGACAGCCTCGACATTATCCGGGCATCACAGCAGACCGCAACCTTCAGCATCCCCGGCGACGAATGGCACGCGAGCATTCGCGGGGGACTGCTCATACTCTACCATTATCCTGAAGGAACCTTTTTCGATTCGCTGAGCGCGCAATCCATCTCCGTTTCGCTCTCTCCCCGGGCTGTGATCTTTGTCGACGGTCTGCTGGATATTGAAGGCGAGATGAGCCCAAATGAATGCGAGCTAATTCTGGCCTGCAGTCAGGACATTCGCTTGATTGACAATGTCATGCTGGAAGGGACCAATCTAACCAGCGGTGAACTTCCGGTTGGAGCAACGTCGCGGATTGCGATTGCCTCGGAACGCGGCATCTACATTGCCAATACAATTGCCAACGGACGGAACAATTGTTCTAACGGGGGTCACAGTAACCCCAATCATGCGGCATGCCACATCGTCATTACGGCCTACTTGACCGCGCTGGGAACCGGCTTTCAGATGGAAGACATGAATGACGTCGACGACCCTTATCAAGGCCCGTCGCCTGACGAACGAGGCAATATTGTCCTTACCGGCGGATTGACGCAGAGCTACCGCGGATATGTCCACCGATCTAATCACGGCGGAACGGGCTATAACAAGGTGTATCACTGGGATCAACGCATGGACGACTGGCGCATCGGAGTCTTTGAGCCGTTTGAAGATCATCAAAATGAGTTCACGGACGCCGACGATTTCCTCCTTCCGGAACGCATTTCTGTGAATATCGCGCCAAACCCCTTCAACGCCACGACCACGATCCGGTTCTCGCTGCCGAATTCTGAGATGGTAAGTGCGCGCGTCTTCGATATTCAAGGCCGCGAAGTCGCGACGTTGACAAACAAAACCTTCTCCGCCGGTGAACATACTCTGCAATTCGACGGAACCGCTTTCGCGTCCGGCGTCTATTTTCTGTCCTTCAAAGCTAAAAACACTATTTCAACGCAAAAACTCTTGCTCCTAAAATAACTTCATTCGCTTCTTCTGGAGGGAAGGCTGATGAAATCGATTGCATGTTTTCTTGCTTTGCTTTCTGTGGTTCTTTCTGTTTCTTCGCTGAAAGGAGAGAACTACTTCTACTTTACCGACTATGAGTCCAGCCTGACGTTTCCCGGAGATATCGTGCCAATTTTCAACCGTGACACAATATGGGGACCGGCTCGGACCAATGAATGCTTCAGATTCTCTTCCGATTTTCATATTCCCTTTGCTCCGATCTACATGAGCCGTGATTGGTTCCCCTGGCCGTTTGAAACTCCGATCCCGGACAACATTCATTACAATGTTCCCCAAATCGTGCTTCCAGAGTTGCTGACTTACATCCGCGAGGGCGCTCAAACTTTGTCTATCCCGGGTCAAGAATGGCGGTGCTCAATTCGAGGTTGGAATGCCATTTTGTACTACTACGAAGAAGGAACGTTCTTTGATTCGTTGTCGGCTCAGAGCATAAGGATTCCTCTGTCACCTCGGGCTGTTGTTTTCGTCGACGGCAAATTGGAAATCGAAGGGGAGATGTCGCCTCAGGATTGCGAATTTATTATCGGATGCAGCAGAGATATTACTTTAGTCGACAATGTCATGCTCGAAGGTACGAACATGACTAACGGCACGCTTCCGGCTGGAGCGACTTCGAAAATTGCGATTGCTTCAGAGCACGGAATCTATATCGGGAATACGATTGCGAACGGCAGAGAAAATTGCGGCGGGGATCATTCCAACAATAATCACGATCATTGCCACATTATCATCACGGCATACGTCGTTGCGCTGGGAACGCAGTTTCAGTTTGAGCAGATGAATGACGTCTTCGATTGGTACATCGGCCCCACCCCCGATGAGCGCGGCAATATTGTTCTTACAGGGGGTGTCGCACAGCGCTGGCGGGGATATGTTCATCGCTCGAACCACAACGGCACGGGTTACAATAAAGTCTATCATTGGGACAACCGTTTGACGAACTGGAGTATCGGCGTCTTTGAACCTTTCATCGTCGAGAGTATTCCGGATTCGTTCTATTTCGATGACACGCCTGTCGGCACAACCGGTTTTGATACCGTTGTGGTGACAGGTGCGGGACCTTACTCTGGCGCGTATGCGACATATCCGTTTGCTGCTGCTACCGGCTATGAATACAGCGGCCCAACCCATCGCATACCCGTAACATTCACACCTCCCGGCGTCGGGCCATATTCAGGAGCCTTGACTTTTTATCTCGACGCACACGCCCATGTTGTTCGTCTCTACGGCAACGGCATCCAATCCGCACCCCCGTTGACGACCAAAGTTTTCCCCAACCCCTTCAACAACATTTCGACTCTGCGCCTAACACTTCCCCAGTCATCCCACGTCCGCGCAGTAGTCTACGATATCCTGGGCCGCGAAGTCGCAAAACTCGCCGATGAAACTTTCCCCGCAGGTCAAACAGTTCTCTCCATCGACGGAGCAAACTGGTCGTCCGGCGTTTACTTCTTGTCCCTGCGCACGGAAGATCAAGTCTCCACTCAAAAACTTCTTTTACTAAAATAACTTCATTCGCTTCTTCTGGAGGGAAGGCTGATGAAATCGATCATTTTTGCGCTTACATTGTTCGCCGCGTGCTTGTCGTTGTATGCTCAGACAAACTACATGTGGCTGACAGACCACGAAACCTCGTTGACTTTTCCCGGGGACATTATTCGGTTTTGGGGTCGTGATACCCTGTGGGGACCTGTTCACTCTAACGATTGGATTGCGACGGGAAATGTCGCCGGATTGCCTGTTGCCTATGACGTCGTGAGCACAAGCAGGCCGAGCTTCCGCCCCGGCAGCCCAAACCCCGCTTTTCGTTTCCTCGGCGGCGATCCGGTCTTCAACGCGCCGATCGTGCTTTTGCCTTCGTCGCTTGAAGATTTGCAATCTCTCGCATCGCAAAACGGCGCCTATTTCTCAGAACCGCATCAACGATGGTATGCGAGCATACAAGGGGACATGATTTATTGCTACCATTGTCAGGAAGGAACCTTCCTCGATACGCTCTCTGCGCCGCTAACTATCGTCAATCTGAATTGGTCGCCGTACGTGTACTTTGACGGTACTGTCGATGTGCGGGGAGAGCTATTTGCGGATGACCAAACACTCGTTCTTGGTTCGAGTCACAACATTCGAATTGTTGACAATGTGATGCTCCAAGGAACAAACATGTACCACGGTACCCTTCCTGCCGGCGCAACGTCTCGCATTTGCCTTGCCAGTGAAGAGTGGATCATTATCGGCAATACGACCGCCAATGGCCGAGGAAACTGCGGCGGCCACTACACGGATCATACTCAATGTCACGTCGTGATCACGGCCTTACTTTTTGCGTTGGGCGGTTCGCTTCAGCTTGAGCAAATGAATGACTCTTTCGATCCGTACGTCTCGCCGATAACGCCGGATGAGCGCGGAAATTTGATTCTGACCGGAGGAATCACGCAAAGATATCGCGGGTTTGTCCACAGAAGCAACCTCGGAGGAACCGGTTATAACAACGTGCTGCACTACGACGCGAGGTTGCGTAATTGGCATTTGCCTTTCATGTCTTATGACACCTCAACTAGTCCGGACAGTCTGGTTTTTGAGGACACGCCGGTCGGTACAACTATTACGGATACTTTGACCATCAGCATGGGTGGCAGTTTTTCCGGAGCGTATGCGAGCTATCCGTTTTACACCAATGCTGGCTATCAATTCAGCGGCCCGTACAATATTCCCGTTTCTTTCACACCTCCGTCGGTTGGACCATTCTACGGTAATCTGACGTTCTACCTTGGCGGTCAGTACAACAATGTCATTCTCTACGGCAACGGCACCCAATCCGCACCCCCGTTAACCACCGAAGTCTTCCCCAACCCCTTCAACAACATTTCGACTCTGCGGCTAACCTTGCCCGAAGCTGGACACGTTCGCGCAACGGTGTATAACATCATCGGTCAAGAGGTCGCGCGGCTCGCCGATCAGCAATTTGCCGCCGGGCAGCACATCCTTGCCGTAGACGGAGCGGGCTGGGCGAGCGGGCTGTATTTCCTGCGCGTGGAGACACTTGAGCGAGTGCAAACTAAGAAGTTGATGCTCATCAAATAGATCGTTGTTTGCCATTGCTGGTCTGGAGACCAACAACAGCGGTGTGTCGTTGCCATTGCTGGTCTGGAGACCAACAACGGCGGTGCGTCGTCTGCCATTGCTGGTCCGGAGACCGACAACGGCGGTGCGTCGTCTGCCATTGCTGGTCTGGAGACCAACAACAGCGGTGTAAGAAACTGCTTTACAAGCAGTTGCAAGTCTATTTAGAAATCGCTATCTTTCACCCCGTGCTGATTGCCTACTTGGCCCTGCTCGGGGTGACGTTTTTTTGGGGATTCACCTTCCCCATCGTGCAGTGGTCACTGGACGATAGCTCGCCCATTTTGTTCGTTGCGGCCAGATTCGCAATCGCGGCACTGCTCTTTCCCGTCCTGTTCGGCAAGAAATCCATCTCGTTCAATCCGCAGTTGATCAAACGCGGGCTCGTGCTTGGAGCGCTATTGTGCGGCGGCTATATCTTTCAAACGATCGGTCTCGCCCACACCACCTCCGCGCGCGCAGGATTTATCACCGCGCTCTACGTGCCGTTCACGCCGCTCTTCGGCGCGCTGTTTTTCCGAGCAAGGATCCGCAAACGCATGTGGCTTGCGGCTGCGATTGCTTTTGCCGGCATTCTCGCGATGTCTTTGCCGGAAACACTCGTGGACGGAAAACCCGTGCTTACACAAATGGCGCTGAACCACGGTGACAAACTGATTCTGGTCTGCGCGGTGTGTTATGCCGTACATATTCTGTTGATCAACCGCTGGTCCACACCCGACAGTGAATTGCCGCTCGCGTGGCTGCAAATTTCGGCGACAAGTTTGATCGCCATGGCCGCGCTGCCCGTCGAAACGCTGCACTTTGAACTGACTCGTGAGTTGGCCGTTTCGCTGGTGTTCACGGCGGTCTTCGCATCCGTGATCGCAATTTGGGCCATGATGAAATTTCAACCGCGTGTCCCCGTCACCGGTGCGGCCATCGTTTATTCGATGGAGCCTGTCACCGCCGGACTCGCCGCGTGGATTCTGCAAAATCATGTTCCACCGACTCTCACACTCCTCGGTGCGGCGCTGATTCTCGCCGCCATGCTTATCGCTTCAACCATACAAGAACCGGAAGTTCCCCGTTCATGATTGTTCGTCTGATATTTGCTTTGTTGATGTTCGCCTTGCTCGCCCATGCCGAAAGGCCGCGCGTTGTGGTTGAACGTGATTCAACCTTGATGAAACAGCTCGCAACTCCCAACTACATCCCCGGCACCGACTCCACCGCGCCGCGATATATTATCGATCCGGGCGAGATGATCTACCAGATGAAGGTGGATTCCATCAATAAGGTCGCCGAAGAAAAGATCAAGGAACAAATCATCGCACTGGAGCGTCATTTTGAAGACCCCGAGTTCGAAGAAAAGACCGGGAGAGTCATCGGCACCATCGTTATGCAGCAACAAATGGCGCTTCTCGATTTGCAGATTGACCGCGCGGTATCTCTAAGCGACACACTGCTCCTGATGGGTTTGCAAGTCGGGCTCGGCGAACTTTTGAAAGCACATCCCGAACTTGAATACGAACTGCTTAACCTCGACAAGAGAATCAGCAGCGCGTTTCAGATGATGTATCAACAGACCACTCGATAGCGAAATCGCATGATTCAATCTCCATCTCCGTTTGCACAGCCGCATCCCGGACTGCGCGTCAAAGAGTATCAAGCCGTTGTGCCGCGTCCCACACCTGAGCAGGTTGCGAAATTCCCAGAGGATGCGACCAATTTGCTCGACAATATCTGGAACCGTCACAATGAGTTGATTCCTTACGGTCAGTATGGACTTGATTGGATTCGCGGACGGCATTTTGTATTAGCGGGGGCGACGGGTCCCGGACTCGGCGGCGCGATTGAAAGCGCGGTGCGCCGCTTCACTGCCGTCGACGGGAGCGTCACGGTCATTGCACGCGATCTTTCCCGCAGTGTCGGCTACGAAATGGGAAAACAGATGGTCACCCGCGCACAAAATATGGGCTTCGGTTCGCGCTACCATCTTTCCAACAACGGCATGGCGCTGGAAGGCGACGCCTTCGACTGGGTTTTGCATGCGCTGAAAGAAGCGGGCGCGAAAGAAGTCATCTACATCAACGGTGTCGCCGCGGCGATGGCGGGTATGCTGCCTGATATGCCGCCGATTTATGTCAAGGACGTCGACGACGAAGGACTCTTCCAATACAAGCTCGGCTATCTGACGGATCAGCAAATCGAGAACACGCGCCACATCATGGGCCGCATGGCCGTCGAGTTTCCGCAAAGGCTGGCCGAACACGGAATCAAAGTGCGCGTGACCGGTTACATCGATTGGCGCGGAAGTTTGGACGTTATCAGCCGCGACCCCGAGAGTTCCTTCTACGGCAGACAAGGTCCCTATTCGACGAGTCTCTATCTTCCCAAAGAGTTCTTGCAGGCCGACACCATCAAAGCGTACGGTCATGGCCGCATCGTGATGGATTTGTTTTTGCCTGTGATGCGCACGCGCGCGTTAGGCTTTATTCCCGGCGCAATTCCGCAGTCTTATATCTTCGAGAAGATGATGAAGATGTCCGGCATCCGTATGCGCGACGTTCCCGAACTTGCATTAGGCGTCTTAGACCACATCGGCCGCGCCCTTTCCGGCGGAACCTACAACCCCTTCCCAAGGTTAGATGAACATGAGATCCCCTTAGAAGAGTGGTACTGGCAAATCGTGCAGCGCTTGTGCGACGAACCAGACAGCGAGTTCTACTGGAAGAAATGGATTGAGATGCAAGCGTAGCCGCTTGACCCAACGTGCTGACGCAAAAGTAGAAGCCCGAGGTGTTGCCTCGGGCTTTCTTAAACACAATCGTCGTTTTGAATTGAACTGGGGAGAAAACAGACATGGTTTCTGAAATTCAGAAAGCAAATGCAGAGCGGTTCTTAAAATATCATTACGACGCTGAGCTGCTGGTATTGCTCAATTCGTGGGATATAGCCAGCTCCAAGATCATCGAGGCCTGCGGCTACAAAGCCGTCGCAACCACGAGCATGGGCATCGCCGCGTCGTTAGGCTATCCCGACTGTCAGGTGATCACGCTTTCCAAGATGCTCGAGAGCATCAAGCGAATCGCAGACCACGTCAATGTTCCCGTCACCGTCGACATCGAAGCCGGGTACGGCCGCAATCTGAACGAAGTCGTCGACTCACTCCGGCAAATTATTGCTACCGGAATCGTCGGCATCAATCTCGAAGACAGCCTTGACATGAGTCCGGACCTCGTCGACGAGAACGAATTTTGCGAACGCCTCTCGGCTATTCGCACGCTGTCCAACTCTCTGGGCTTCCATTTGGTGATAAATGCGCGCACCGACGCATTTTACACTCAAAAGGGTTCGCCAAAAGAGAATTTAGCCGAGTCCATCCGCCGCGGCAACAAATACAAAGACTCCGGCGCCGACTGCATCTTTGTCCAGCCGCTGTGGGACAAAGAAATGATCAAGACCTTGGTCAAAGAAATTGACGCGCCCATAAATATTCTTGCAAATCCGCGAATGAGTGAGGAAACGCCGCCGTCCGTGCGCGAACTGCAAGACTTAGGCGTCGCCAGAGTGAGCTTGGGTTCCGGCCTGATGAAATCAACCTTGGCCCTGATTAAGAAAGTCGCCGACGAACTTTCCGGTCAAGGAACCTACAAAACCCTTTTGAGCACAATGTCGCCCATGACCGAAACTGCCGAAGCGTACGCAATGGCGACAAGAATGGGCAACTGATCTGACACGCTATCGACAACAAATTAAAAGCCCGAGGCATCGCCGCGGGCTTTTGTTTTGAGTTTGTTGCAATTCTATCGCGTGAAAAAACTCGACGTCACAAAGAG
Organism: Calditrichota bacterium; assembly: GCA_020637445.1. Lineage (NCBI taxonomy): Bacteria > Pseudomonadati > Calditrichota > Calditrichota bacterium. The sequence goes on from JACJVZ010000002.1 coordinate 264,759, forward strand.
TTGGCCACTCCGCTCTCCGGCTGATTTCTCTGCTTGGTGCGCCTTTTTATTCTTCGTATAAACAGAACGACAAGTAAAATAAGCGCAGCATACCTTAAGAGTCGCGGCAACAAATCATTCAACACGCGCTCTTTCAACATTTCCAAGCGAAAATCACGCGAGTCTTTTAGGTAGTGTTCCACCTGCAAGTTCGCAAGCTCTTTGATGCGGACGGGTGCCATCTGCGGATAGTGCAAATAGTACTCGATTTGCGCCGCGTGCAAGCCTCCGCAAAGAATGTTGCATTCACTGAGCTCAAGCCTCTTTGCGACTCCGAGCGTAAACAGCGCCTGAAGCGCAGAACGATCCCGGGTAATTTCCAGATACGGAGTTTCCCCTCGCTTCATACTTTCTTCAATCATGAGATAAGCGGGAAGTTCGCCAATGTACTTCCAGGTTCGCCGCGCGGAAAGCTGAACTCTCTCAGAAAGTGGCATTGAGTTCCGATGCTGCATGTAGAAGTCCAGTTCCGGGTCGTTTTGGACCAATAGCATAAGAAACCACAAACCCGTCGCTTCAGACAACCGGTTGGAGAAACTCCTTGCTCTGAAATCGTTCATCTCAGTCGGTTCGGGCTGCATGCCTGCGAACCTGCTTGCGAGACCTTCTTCTACAAACCACGAACCCGGCAGTTGAAGTGTGGCCTTTATCGAAGACTTGTACGACTCATCCGACTTGTTGTCATGGACCATTCCATAAATGTTAAATCGAATGCTGTCGTATTCAGCGACGAGCGGCGGTATCGTCTTCGGCCATTGACCAGGCTGCAAGGAATCGAGCGCGGCCTGCTGCAGCTTGCGCCAGTCCTCGAAGGCTTGCTCAAGAAATGCGTCGTGCGAGTCAAAGTCATAGCCATGTTTCGCATAGAGATTCTTCAGCCGCAGGGTGCTCCCTGCCAGAAGAATATCTGCTCCGCTCAACGGCACAAGAGCGGATCGTGAATCTGCCGCGATTGTTTCATTGGTCGCTGGATGCTCCTCGCGGAAAGCGTCGTTCGTGTCGCTGGCACAGGCAACCTGAATTGAATTAAGGCTTAGCAGGAGACACAGCCCCAACAAAAGTAATTTCATATCAGGTTCTGTTTTTCCCGTCACGGAAACGGGGCAGCGAGGCTTTGCTCTTATTTCAACAACACCATCTTCCGCGCAATCTTCGTGTTTCCTGTGCGAAGCTGATAGAAATACACTCCCGACGAAAGTCCGGCAGCATCGAAGTTCACTCGATGTTCGCCCGCCGCGAATTTTCCACTCGCCACGGTCTGTGCCAATCTTCCCGTTACGTCATACACGTTCAACACAATATCCGAGCTTTGCGGCAAGGCAAACTCTATCTCCGTCGCCGCATTGAAAGGATTCGGGTAGTTTTGTGAGAGCGAAAAGTCCGTGATCACGGGTTCACCGGGCGGATCAACGCTGATGGTCGCCTCATCCAAATACTGCCCGTAAACTTGGTCATACGTGCGGCTGTCTTCCCAGAAACAATAGAATTGATCGCCTTCCGAACCGCGCACGACGACCGGCCGGAATTGCTCGGCAAGTGTATCGCAAATCACGCTGCCGCCGGTTTCCCAATAGCCAATTGTCTGTTCGCCTCGCCTGTTCAGATGCATCGCCACCGCAATGCTGCTGCCCTCGGCGGGATTTGACCCCCACGAAACAATCACTCCACCCGCACCGTCCGTGATTGCAGAATACGAAAATACAAACTCATCATTCACACTGAGCGGAATTCCCACCGCGCCGATAGCCGGCTGCAGATCATCTGTGAACTTGTTGGCATATAGAGTGTTGTTGAGTCCTCCGGTGTTTTGAATCGCAAAGAGTAGCCACACTCCTTGGTCATACATCACCTGCACCGGATTCAACATGAAATCCTCCGTATGCTCCGCCAACAAAACGCCGCTGTCCGCAAGCTGCGCGACTCCGTACATGGACAACCTCTGACCGTACACGTCAGGATATGTCGTGCTGTTTCGCCGGTCTTGCCACACGGCGATGATGTTGCCTGCATTGTCCACCGTCACGTCGCATGTCTGCACAGATGAAAGCCTTGCCGTCGTAGTGACATTTGTCATCCACTCGAGATGTGCTTCGGCGTTCACATTCGCGACACCGAGAGTGTAGGTATCCGTAGACAACAACACCACGCAGTTTCCGTTGGGCATCGCGGCCACGTCGCCGATTGCGTACGATGAACTTTCCGTCCCAAGGGTCAACGGCTCGCTCCATTGCGGCGTGCACGTCGAATCCACAAGCCACGCAAGCTGCTTATAGCTTGAGCCGCCTTCCGCTTGATTCCAAACCACATAGCACCCATAGCCGCCGGTTTGCGCGACACAATACGGCGTCATCGACGGATGATTCGCATACACGTCCACTATCAGTGTATCGCCCGTCACGTCTCCGTTGCTGTCTACATGTCCAACCTTGAGAAATCCGGTGTGGTCCCATGTCCAAGCCTGCACGGCATAGAAACCCCCGTGTCCGTCCGGACAGGCGGCAAATTCCGGCGAGCCAGCCTCCACCGCCTCAGAGAAAACCGGCCTGCCAAACGGTTCGAGAGCTGCTTGCCCGCTCGAGTTGAAAATTTGGAAATAGAGGTTGTCCGTGTAGTTGACACGCGTGTCTTCCCACAGCACGGCAGCGCGGTTATTGTCCAGCGGAAGGCCCGTGAGATCGTAGACACTTCCCAAGATTCCCGAGGCCCACGTCCAGCCGTCCGTGGGAACAATCGGTTGGCCGACTTGCTTGTTGTAGGCCACCGATTTTACGATGTTCGTGTCCACTCTCGTAGCCCATGACACGATGATGTTGTTCGAGTTGCCCGACGCTACAGACAACCATCCGACATTATCGTCAGTCGTCGTGACCCGCGTGCCGCAATCTTCTCCCCACAAGAAGTCTCCAGTCCATCCCAAACGACTCAAGCCGGTTTCATAAACCCAGTCCACTCCATTATGAAAATAGAGAGAGAGCATCGTTAGGATGCCGCCTTGATCGTCGCTGATCATCGAGTACTTCGAGACTGAGTAATAGTCAACTCGCGTGCAAAGATTGATTCCGCCTGTTTGCCATAGCGGAGATCCGCCCTGATCGATCTTCTGAACCATCAGCCCACCGCTGTCAGAAGGAGCAACCGTTTGTGTTTGCCAAGATGCTATCACACCGGCGGCTTGTCCATTCGTTGTGCTGGGAAGCAGCCGCGGAAAGCGTCCGCCCGCCGAACTGCTCTCCAAAATCGTCGGTGATTGCCACAAAGTCAGTCCGTTTGCATTGTAGAGCTGCAGCTTCAGTTGGAATGACTCTTGTGTTGCCTCAGCCCACGCGACGTAGAAACCTTCATTGTCCACGTACCTCGCCGTCATGGCCGCTTGGGAGCCGGCTTCAGTCACGTACTCATGATCCCATGTGACTTCGCCTGCATTGCTCAAACTACGGACATGATAGCTTGTGGAGTCGCTGGTTACTCGCTCGTCCCAAGCAAAGAAGATTGAACCGGCCGCATCGAAATCAACAGCGAAGTCCGTTCCGAGACCGGCGTATGGCAGCAGCTCAAGCGGCTCGCCAAAGGCAAGTTGACCGTTCAAATCCACTCTGTTCGCATAGAGAACAAAACTCTCGCCCCATGGGTCCCAGTCTGCGTAGGCAAAAGCCACGGAGCCGTCTTGCAGGATGCGCAGGGCATGCAGTGCGGCACCGCTGACTCCGAAATGACTGACACGAATTCCCGTGCCATCGTTTTCCTGCCACAGAGAATTACCTTGGCTGTCCAGCCTGAGCATGAACAGGTCGTAACCATTCCAGCCGTTGTTCGCACGTGTGAAGGTGAGCAGATATCCGTCTTGCCAGGTGTACACATTGATGTCGCGCTCACCCACTTCCGACGCAATCAGCCTGCGTCCATGAGGCTCCCATTGCGGGAGTCCCATCATGTCCACCAGTTGCCCCCAAACATCGCCCCGCCCCGTTTCGTAATCCACCCAGACAATCAATGTCATCGCATTCGCGTCCATCACCGAGGAGCTGACTCCCACGGGTGCTTCTCCGCGAACAACTTTCCCCGACGGTTCCCACATGCGCGGGTCGGCCAAGGCAGCCGTCGCCAGCGCGAGTATCAAGACTAAAGTTCCCAGCCGCATCATCGTAGCCTCCGTCTTGTCTTTTTGAACCCACCTGCTACAATATACACCCGGTCAAGCCTTCAAGCAACTCGTGAACTTGCCTCTTGGCGCATTCGCCCCAACTTCAGTTTTCCCCGTTATTCCGACTTAACTTATCCAATTTTATTTGTGTGATTTTCCACTTTTGTCTGTCCCGGGGAATTGATACATTGTGTTTGCTTACAATCGCACACAATAGAGAGCATATCCGCCATGGAAATGGATTACTTCCTGACCGACGACCAAAAAGAACTCAGAGCACTCGCGCGCAAAATCGCCGAAGAAAAAATTCGCCCTGTTGCCGCACAATATGACCGCGACGGCACATTCCCGTGGGACATCGTGAAAGTCTTTGCCGAATCCGGTTTGTTCGGCATCGTGATTCCCGAAGAATACGGCGGACTTGGCATGGGTGTCTTCGAACTCGCCATTGTCACCGAAGAACTCTCGAAGGCTTGCGGCGGTATCACGCTCGCACTTGCGGCGTCCGCGCTCGGCACATTCCCGATTCTTCTCAGTGCCAATGAAGAACAACAGAAGCGCTATCTGCCTGACCTCGCTGAAGGAAAATATCTCGCGGCGTTCGGATTGACTGAGCCCAACGCAGGAAGCGACGCCGGTTCAATGAGAACGCGCGCTGTGCGTGACGGCGACGATTACATTTTGAATGGCTCGAAAATCTTCATCACCAACGGCGGTGCGGCGCATCTCTATACCGTGATTGCCGTGACCGATCCGTCGAAGGGTTCGCGCGGCACGTCGGCTTTCATCGTACAGGATGACTATCCCGGTTTCAAAGTCGGCAAGCACGAAGACAAGATGGGCATTCGCGCGTCGGCGACGAATGAAATCATTTTCGAAGATTGCCGAGTTCCCGTGGCCAACCGTATCGGCGGTGAAGGTCAGGGATTTTTGGTCGCAATGAAGACGCTCGACAAATCGCGTCCCGGCGTCGCCTCGCAGGCACTCGGCATCGCGCAGGGAGCATTTGATCTCGCGGTGAATTATGCCAAGAACCGCTACCAATTTGGACATCCTATCATGAATCTGCAAGCGATTCAATTCATGATGGCGGACATGGCCACGTCTATCGAGTCCGCGCGCGCGCTGTTGTATCAAACGGCCCGCTTGATTGATTCCGGAGCCAAAGACATCGGCCGTTACAGCGCGATGAGCAAGCTGCTCGCGTCCGACGTCGCCATGAAAGTCACCACCGACGCCGTGCAGATTTTCGGCGGCTACGGTTATATGCGCGACTATCCGATTGAAAAATACATGCGCGACGCGAAGATCACGCAAATTTACGAAGGCACAAACCAGATTCAACGCCTTGTTATTGGAAATTCACTTGTAAAAGGTTAATACGACGCGGTGGGTTCCGCATCAGACGAGAGAAAACGCCTGACCATACATGGTCAGGCGTTTTTCTATTTTGACCTCCCCCGCGCTGCGCGGTGGGAATAAGGGGGGCTTTCAGGAATACCGAAAACGTAAGACGTGTCGTCATCCTGAAGCCGCCGCGGCTGAAGGATCTCTCTGCAATTCCCAGAGAGGTTCTTCACTACGTTCAGAATGACGACCTATAGATAGTGTCCGCTTGATTCGCCGAGCCGGGTTAAGGCCGCCGCAACCCGGTCGGAACTCTTAAGCGCTCGCGCCAGCGTCAATCAGTCCAGCGGCACGCTGACTACAGCAAACTCCCAAAATAGACCAGCGACAACCCACTCAGCACTACCACCATAATCCAGCATATCACATTGTAGACCGGGCCGTTGACATACTCTTCCATGAGTTTCTTGTCATTGACCATGATCAGCATCGGCACGAGAATGAACGGCAGCAAGACTCCGTTCACGACCTGCGAGAGGAACATCACCTTGATCAGCGGCAGTCCCGGAATCAGCACAAAGGCGGCGCCCAGCACAATCAGCGCCGTGTAGATAATATAGAACTGTTTCGCTTCGTCGAATTTGTATTTTACACCCGACTCCCAGCCCATCGCTTCGCAAATCGTGTAGCTCGTACTCATCGGCAGAATCGACGCGCCGAACAAACTCGCGTTCAATAAACCGAATCCGAACAACAACGCGCTGAACTCTCCGGCCACCGGAGCAAGTGCTTGTGCGGCTTGCGATGCTTCTTCGATCAAAATCCCTTGCGGATAGATCGTTTCGGCACATACCACCACGATGAACAACGCGATCACGCTGACGCCTATGCCTCCGACAATTGTGTCGATCCGCGAGTATTTGTAGTACTTCAGCGGAATTTCTTTTTCGACGACGCTTGCCTGTTGATAGAATTGCATCCACGGCGCAATCGTCGTTCCCACCAGACCGATGATCATCAGAAGATACGCGTTTCCACCTTTGAATTCCGGCGTTACGAGCGCCATCCCGATCTTGGCCCAGTCCGGTTGCGCGCGCACTCCCGCGATAATATATGCGACGTAAAAGATCACGGCGATCAAGAACACGCGCTCAATCGTCGCGTAGTTCGCTTTCAACACCAAAATCCACACGATAAACGCTGCAATCGGCACTGAGATCCATTTCGAAATGCCGAACAATTCTCCCGCGGCGGCGATGCCCGAAAACTCCGCGACCACGTTGCCGAAATTCGTCGCCAAAAGCGCCATCATCAAATAGAACGTCCACTTGACTCCGAACCGTTCGCGGATCAAGTCCGATAGTCCCTTACCCGTCACGACTCCCATCCGGTTCGACATCTCCTGAATCATAATCAGGACAATCGTCATCGGAATGAAAATCCACAACACGGTCAATCCGAAGTGCGCTCCCGCCTGCGAATAGGTGGTGATGCCGCCCGCGTCGTTGTCGACATTCGCCGTGATCAACCCCGGTCCCATAATCGAAAGGAACAACAAAAACCTCGTCCATGCGGGCGAGGCTTTACGAGTCCATTTAGAGATCAAGGAAGTCATTGTCTTCATTTCCCCCCGGTCGTGTGCTTAACAGGCACTCCGGGGGGATTAAGGGGGGGTCAAGCGTGGAGGGTGATTTATCTACCCGTTCTTCGCGGAATCTTTGGCCGGCGGTGCGACGACTGAAAACTCTTCGTCTGCGGGCCAATCGTGCCGCTCGTCTTTTGCAAGCTATTCGCTTTTTCCGGCGCAGGCTTCATGTAATCAAAGTGATTCAGCGCTGAGCGCGTCATCTGCTGCCCCAAATGTTTTTCGATTTCGCGCAGCAAAATCTCTTCATCCGGCGCGACCAGCGTCAGCGCGTCGCCCAATTTTTCCGCACGTGCAGTGCGACCGGTGCGATGCACATAATCTTCCGCCGTCGCAGGCAAGTCGTAGTTGATCACATGCGTGATCCCTGACACGTCGATGCCGCGCGCCGCGATATCCGTCGCCACCATCACATTGAACTTACCCTTCTTGAAACCGTCGAGTGCCGCCATGCGTTGCTTCTGCGTGCGGTCGCTGTGCAGGCTCGTTACTTCGAATTCTTTCTTCGAGAGCAGTTTCTGAATCCGGTCTGCGCGGTGTTTCGTCCTCGTAAAGATCAGCACCGCCGGAGAATTTAACTCAATCAAAATCTCCGCGAGCAAATCCGGTTTCAAGTGCGCGGGCACCGGAAAAGCCGTGTGCGTCAACCCGCGCGCCGCGCTGCTCTTTTGCCCGATTTGAACGTGAATCGGATCAATCAATATCTCTTTAGAAAGCCGCATCACTTCATCCGGAAACGTCGCCGAGAACAGCATCGTCTGCCGTTCCTTTGGCACGCGCGCCATGATTCTGCGCACGTCCGGCAAAAATCCCATGTCAAGCATGCGGTCCGCTTCGTCGAGCACGAGCATCTTCAACGAGTCCAGCGAGAGCGTTCCGCGCGCGACGTGATCAAGCAATCTTCCGGGAGTCGCCACGATGACGTCCGCACCCTTTTTCAATCCGTCCATCTGCGGACCGTAGCCCACGCCGCCGTACACCGCGAGCACTTTCAGCTTCGTGTATTTTGCGAAATGCTTGAACGAGTCTTCGATCTGAACGGCGAGTTCACGTGTCGGCGACAGCACAAGCGCCATCGGCTTCTCATGCTTTTCGTTCAACACACGGTGCAAAATCGGCAAACCGAACGCAGCCGTCTTGCCTGTTCCCGTTTGCGCCGCGCCCATCACGTCGAGCCCTTTCAGTGCGGGCGGAATCGCCTGCTCCTGAATCGGCGTCGGACGCTCGTACCCCATAAATACCACTCCCCTCAGCAGCCGCTCGTCGAGTTCAAAATGTTCAAACTCGGTGTGCTCTTCGATCTTCTCGATTTCTTTACTCACTAATCCTTCTTCCACGTCTTGTAGAGCGTCGGCATCAGGTCGTCGAGCGAATCCTTGAAACTTACCACGCCCTTTTGTACTCCGTTTTCATCCACAATCGGGATGAACAAAAAATTGTATCGCAGGAAATTCTCCGCGATGTCTTGTAAACTCGCGTCGAGCGGCAGCGTAATCAAGCGGCCCGACATGATGTTCCCGATTTGCAAAGCGGGATCCGTTAACAGCAGATTCCGCATGGACACCACACCCGTCAGAACACCGTCGTCGTCGTGCACGTAGATGTAGTAGTAGGCCTCTATCTCTTCGGCGTTGTCGCGCAACAGTTCGAGCGCGTCCTCCACCGTTTTGTCTTCCGAGAGCTCGAGATAGTCCGTGGTCATCAACGCGCCAGCGGTTTCTTCCTCGTAGCTCATCAGCTCCGTGATTTCCGCGCGCTCGTCTTCGTACTCGAATTCGCTGATGATCTTTTCCGACGCGGTCGTATCGAGATCCGAGAGCAAGTCCGCGGCAATCGACGGCTCCATCTCTTCGATGATGTCCGCCGCGCGCTCCGGCTCAAGATTCTCCAAGATCGCTTTTTGTACGTCGTAGTCCGTCTCTTCGAGTGCTTCGGCGGCCGTCTCGATGTCCATCGAGGCCACCATCACCTGCCGCTGTTCGTGGCTCAGCTCTTCGAGAATGTCGGCAATTTCACCCGGATGCAGCTCCTTGAGCCGCTGAGCACCAACCTTCAATCTGACGGGCCCGGGTGCATCCTGAGTGTCGCTGATCGGCTGTACGAACTTCCACGAAATTAACTCGTCGTCAAATTTGCGGCCCAGCACTCTTGCCGCCTTGCGCAGCGCGGTCTCGTAGCCCAAACGGCGTGCAAGTCCCGACACACCCACGTCGACGTGTACTACCCATTGCCGTTCGCCCACAAGAAGCTGCACGTCGTTCACACGCACGACTTTTGCCCCTTCGACGTCGACAATCTGTCGGTCCCACAGAGTCTCGCGAATGGAGATATCATCTCCCGTAAGCTCCAACGGGATGATCTTGTGCTCGTCGACTTTTAGGCGGCGCGACTTCAAAAAGTCAAAATACTCCATTCCCGTTGCCGGATAGAGCACCAACCGTCCCCCATTCCTGAGCACGAGCCCCTTCACCTCGGGAAACATCTCCGTCACCTGCGCGATGACGTCCCACACCTTTCCCATTCCTGTTCCCAAAGTACGGGAATAGGCGGGCCTGCCCAGCATTGAGGACAGGTAAACCAATTCTTCAGGGAGGCGGGTGGACATTTCTGATCTCCCCCCGCGCTGCGCGGGGGGATTAAGGGGGGTTCTGGATTCTGATCCCCCCCGGTCCTCCGGGGGGATTAAGGGGGGCAAGCGTGCAAATTCCGCGAAAACGTTATGCCTGTCGTCATCCTGAACGCAGTGATGGACCCCTCTGAAGAACCCGGTGCAGCCACAAAACCCCAGAGAGGTTCTTCACTGCGCCAAGCCTTCGTTCAGAATGACGACCTACGAAACGCGACTCGCAATGACGACCGCACACCCCAACTAGGTCGTGCTTCCAAGCACGACACGCGCAAAGTCAGTTCAGCGGCACGCTGGTTTTCGCCTAAGAAGGTAAGATATGCATTCTGAGGCACTTAGTCAAACTATTCTGCTTGATAATTTTGCCGGGTTTGCGTATCTTTTCGCAAACTACCTCATTGTATCTATTCCGGAGTCACAGATGGCCCGTATTCACCCGTTTCGCGGTTTGACCTATTCCCCTGCACTCGCCGCGAAGCTCGACCAATTGGTTACTCAACCGTATGACAAGATTGATCGCGCCCTGCAGGAGAAGTATTACGCACGCGATCCGCACAATGTTATTCGTATCATTAAGTCCGACGAAACCGTCACCAACCCCGAATCCACCTACCCCGGCGCCGCCGCGACCCTGAAACAATGGATCGCCGACGGCACTCTCGTAGAAGCAAAGGGGCCGGCGTTTTATCTCTATTATCAAACTTTCAATTTTCTCGGCAACAAGTACGTTCGCAAGGGATTCATGGCCTCAGTCATGCTCGACGAAGAAAACGTCAAGTCCCACGAACACACTTTGGCCGGACCCAAGGCCGACCGCTTGCGGCTGCTCAAAGCTCTCGAAACCAATGACGAGCTAATCTTTATGCTCTACTCTGATCCCGACGGAGAGAGCGTGAAACTCATGGACTCGATAGCGGCCAATCACAAACCCGCGCTCGAGTGCCGCGACGACTACGGCGAACTGCATCAAGTCTGGGTCGCCGATGATCCCGAAACAGTCGCAAAACTTCAAACACTCGTTTCAAGCTGCGATCTGTTCATCGCGGACGGTCATCACCGCTATGAAACGGCTTGCAATTTCAAACGCGAATGCGTCGAGCACGGTTGGAAGCCCGGCGAAAATCAAGGCTTCGATCATCGCATGATGGGACTTTTCCCGATGGAAGATCCCGGACTCGTGATTTTGCCCACGCACCGTTTGATTCGCAACGTCGAAAATTTCTCCGGCCCCAAACTTCTGGCTGCGCTCGGAGAAAACTTCAAGATCACTCCACTCTCGTCAGCCGAAGCGCTCTTCGCGGAGATGGACACCTTCGAGACCGATCAAGTCTTCGGCATGAAAGCGATTGGCACAAACGACGAGTTCTACTTCCTTGAAACGCGTGAGCAGGGCGGACCGAACCGTACGTTGGGCGTGACCATTTTGCATTCGACGATTCTCGAGAATGAACTCGGCATCGACGCGAAAGTTCTCTCCGCGGGCACGCACGTCGACTATGTCCGCAGTCGTCAAGAATCCATCGACGCCGTCGGCAAAGACGGTATTCAAGCGGCATTCATTCTAAATCCCACCAGCGTCGAAGACGTCAAAACCGTCGCCGCCGCAGGCAAGAGAATGCCGCAAAAATCCACAGACTTCTATCCCAAACTCCTCGCAGGTTTGGTGATGATGAAGCTCGACATTCTAAAGTAGCCGGCGTGAACGCTGGACCCATTGCGCTGCGCGGGGGGATTAAGAACCTATCTTGAAATAGCGGGAGATTCAAGAATCGCGGCGGCAGGTGTCTTCACCTGCCCCGCAAATCGAGATTTTTTAGATTCCGGCGGGGAACCGCTACGCTAAATCGCTTCACTGCGTTCGAGCGCAGGCCCCGTTCGGCGATTCTTTTCCTTGTTTTGGGATAGGCTCTAAGGGGCTTCTGAAAATTCTCGCCGAGCCGGGTTAAGGCCACCGCAACCCGGCCGGAATCTGAGGTCCAATCACCTACTACCGTCGGCCTCCGGCCGCTGCGTATCCGATAGTTCTCGCACACACCCCTGCCAGAGGCAGGGAGCTAGTAGAACATTGAAACGCAGTCGCGCCAGCGTCAATCAATGCAGCGACACGCTGCATTCTCGCGGCGGCATCCGCTGCGGATGCCCCGCATAGCAACCAGAGGAACCTATTGAGATGAACATTCTTCGCTCCTTTCTCGCAGCTATCGTCGCTTGGTTTCCCGCGCACTATATTCCCAGAATGTTCTTCGACCGGGAGAAGAATTTATGGTCCTACGAGGCCACGTTCTTTCTGGTGTTTCTCGTCGTCTTTTGGCTGGCCACGCACCTGATGCGCACGCGTACTCCAAAATCTGAAATGAATTAGAAGACGCGCCGGTGCTTCTCGCTTCATATTTCTGATTTCATATTTCATATCTTCAAACCGGAGGTGGACTCATGAAACAAGCACTACTCACTCTGCTCTGCACCCTCTCCGCACTTGCCCAATGGCCGACTGATCCGGCTCAAAACCTGCTGATCTGCAATCACACCGGCGAAGCGGTGGTGCCGAAAATCGCAGCCACGTCCGACGGCGGATGTTACGTCACGTGGTGGGATCACACCTCGGGCAACTACGACGTCTATCTGCAAAGATTCGACAGCGCTGGAGTGCCGCAATGGACTGTGCCCTGCGGTATTTTGGTTTCCAATCATCCCACGGAAACGTGGCTCACCGATTGGGACATGGTCGTTGATCTTGAAGACTACTGCATCATCGCCGTGAATGACAGCCGCGGAGGGAGCGACCGTGACATCTATGCGTATCGCATCAGCCCCGACGGTCAATTCGCGTGGGGCGCCGACGGCATCACCTTATCCGCCAACAACGGATTCGAACCCGACCCGCGCATTGCAATTGCTTCCAACGGAGATATTGCCTTCGCGTGGCAAGAAGATAATGTCATTCATCTCCGCCGTGTGAATGTCGCGGGACAAGACGTCTTTACGCCATCGACGATCACGCTCACGCACGAGCTTCCTTTGTCCATTCCGCGCATTTGCGGCACCAACGACAATGCAATTGTTCTCTCTTATCTGATTCAACAGGGCACGCAGTTCACGTCGCCGCGGCATATCTACGTGCAAAAATTCTCCGAAGCCGGTGCGACTTTGTGGAATCCCAATGGATTGCCCGTGATGACCACCAACGGCATTGGCATTCAGATGAAACCTGACATTGTTCACGACGGCCGTGACGGAGCGTATTCCTTCTGGTATGACACGCGCAACAACGTGCATCACGTCTACGTGCAGCACATCAACTCCGGCGGTATCGTGGAATGGCAGGAAAACGGCGTGCAGGTTGATCTTTCGGCCAGCGAGTTGCAAATGTCCCCTTCTGCGATCTTGGTTCCCGAAGGCATCGCCGTTTTCTACCAATCAACCAATACGCTTCAATCGCTGGGCGGGGTAGACGCGCAATTGTTGGATTCGACGGGCAGCTATTTGTGGAGCGCCAACGGCGTCACCGTTACTCCGTGGTCGCCCGAGCCGTGTTTCAATGTCCGCGCACACCGTCAGACCACAAACTATAGTGTCTTCTATTCGCAGTATGCGGAGGGCAGCGCGATCAATACGCTCTTGCGTGCAAGCCAGCTTGATCCGGGCGGCAATCCAACGTGGACCCCACCTATCAAAGACCTCTGCACCGTGGTCAGCGAGAAGGGCAGACCCTACACATGCGTGAATCCGCAAAGCCAGATTATCGCTTGCTGGCCGGATGCGCGCGGCGGCGCGATGAACATGTACTTGCAGAACATCAATGCGGACGGTGAACTCGGACCGAACTCCGTTTTCCCGCCTGAAATTGTGATCACGTCTCCCGAAGATTCTGCGACGGTAAACACTGAAGACATTGACATTGTCTTCGAAGTTCACAATATCCTGATTGATCCCAACAACGGCGACGGCTATGTTTCCGTCACGGTAAACGATCAAGATCCCACTTCTACGAATGAAGTCGCACCCTATCCCGTGACGTTGAATTTGGGCTGGAACATGATCACGATGGAAATTCTCGATCTTGATCAACAGCCCTTCGATCCACCGGCAATCGATTCGGTGCATGTGCTCTACGAACCAAATTCTCCCAGTATTGTGATCACAACACCGGTAAACGGTGCCTTGTTGGTCGACTCGGTGACTTTTGTTTTTGCAGTTGAGAATTTTGACGTGTCCGATTCCGGTGGAGACGGTCACATTCTGCTTCTTGTGGATGCAGACGATGATATGATTCACGACACGGTTGACATCTTTGATGTCACTCCGTATTTGTACTTCTTTGGCGGTCGGAGTACCGAGAACAATGTGCCATTAATCATGAGCCTGAGGGACAACCAAGGACACGAGCTTGTTCCCCCCGCAGCGGACACGGTGATCGTGGATATCACGCACATCATTGCCGCCGACGATCCCATCCTTCAGCCTTCATCCTTCAGCCTTCACGAGGCCTATCCCAACCCGTTCAATGCATCGGTAACTCTCTCCTACGATGTCCCCACCCCCGCGCGCGTCTCGCTTGACGTCATTGACATCATGGGAAGAAAAGTTACCACACTCGTGAGTGAAAATTCTACGGCCGGAACCCATTCCATCCAGTGGCAAGCAGACCATTCCCCCAGCGGACTCTACTTTGTCAGACTTACGTCTGGCTCCTTTACTCAAACACAGAAGATTATTCTACTTAAATAAGCTTGGATAATTTGGACTTAGGCAAAAGCGGCGACCCTTTTCGGGTCGCCGCTTTTTGTATGCAAGAGGCGTTGCGCTGTGGGTCAGAAAAATTTACCGCTTTAAGTTGATATAATACAATACGAGTCATGTTCTAAACATCTGTTTTTTGAGAGACTTGAGGCGAGTTTGAGATTGTTTTCGGCACTATATTGTCGGAATTGCTTCTAACCAATAGCTACCCATCCCTTCAAAAAAGAGGACAACGTATGAAAAAGTTTGCGATCGGGCTCCTCGCCCTCATGTTTGTGCTTGCATCCTCAGCTTTTGCTACCATCCGCTATGTCTCATCCACCGGCGCTGGATCCTACACCACCGTCGGCGCTGCTGCCGCTGTTGCTGCATCCGGCGACACGATTCTCATCGGTCCCGGCACATATGCAGAAGGCAACATCAACCAGCCAAGCAAACGCTTGATCTATATCGGTGCGGGCTGGGACCAGTCTATGATTAATTTGTCCAGCATCTGGTACGCCAATGGACCAGGCCAGACAGGAAGTTCTTGGGAGGGCCTGCGAATTGACTCCCCTACCCAAATGTTGAATTTCATCAATGGCACGGATTCGATCACCGTCCGCCGTTGCCTACTCGCTCACTCCCCATCTTCGAGCGCAGCGATTGACAATAATAGCGGACGCACCTTGGTCGTCGAAGATTGTATCTTTCTTTCAAATTTGACAACAGCTTCGTCAGGCGCAATCATTGTGTCGACTTCCAACTATCCAGCTACTATTCGAAACTGCGTCTTTGTAAACCGTGGCGGCAATGCCAATTGCCGCGCGATTTGGGGAGGCGCAGCTTCTGGCACAGTGGAAAACTACAATTGCGTTTTCTTGAACTTCCGCGCGCCATATGCGCTGAATGCCGCTGGCGGCCCACTGATCGCTGTCAATAACGTCTATTATGACTTCTTGGCAACACCCTCGTTCGGATCGTACAACGCATCGAGCGTCTTCGATTACAACTCGTCCGAGTCCGTCGTCGCCGCTCCCGGCACCAACACGACTTCGATCACAACCAATCCGTTCGTGAACTACAACACCACGAACAATTTTGAAGAAGGTATCACCGACCTGCATCTCGATCCCGTGAATGGCGCGAGCTTGATCAACTCCGGTCATCCGAGTTTGCTCGACTTCACGGACGGTTCGCAATCCGATCGAGGAGCATACGGCGGTCCCAAGCCCCTCGTGGATAACGGCGTGCCCAACTATCCGTGGGCCGTCAATATCGCCCTGAACCCGAACCTCGTTGGAGTCGGAACTCCCGTCAACGCCACTGCCATCGGCCGCGTCGGACCCCAATACTAATTCATAAGGAGAATCTCATCATGAAGAAGATTCTTCTTCTCATTCCCCCCCGGTCCTCCGGGAGGGCAAGGGGGGGTAAAATATTAGCGCTTCTGCTACTAATGGCGCTGATGACAACCCTCTCCTTCGCCCAATCCGCCGTAGTCACTCAAGCAGAGTGGTTTGTCGGCGCGGATCCCGGTGTCGGGAGCGGCAACGCGATTTCTATCGGCACACCCGACCCCTCCGAAGCGCTCGCGTTTTCGGTTGCCACGGGTTCTCTCGCTGCGGGTGAAATCACGCGTGTCAAACTTCGCTGCAAAATCGACAGCTTGCGTTCCGGCGCAACCAACATTTGGGGACCTGTCACGGATGGTTATGTCGTGATAGCTCCTGCGACCGGCAGCACACGTCTTGTCGTCTCGATGTCCTACCAAGTCGATGGCGGCAGCTTCACGAACGTCGACGTAACCGACAGCCCAAATGCAATTCTGAATGACGTCGTGGCCACAACAGGCCTGACAAACGGTATCCATCGCTTACGTGTACGTGCCACCGATGACTTGGGCAGAACAGGTCTGATCAACGACGGTTTCTTTGTCGTCTCCAATACGGCAGGCTTCGCCACTCGCTTGGTCACTCAGATGGAATACCGTATCGACGGCGGCGCTTTCACACTGAACGACAACGCCGACGCAGCGGTGGTCAATTTCGCTGACATCATCAACACCAACGCACTCGAGATTGGCCTACATCTCGTCGATCTTCGTTCGACGGACGATCTCGGCCGCGTCGGACAAGTGCATCGCGCGTATTTGATCGTCTCTTCTCCTTTCGTCGGCGGAATTGATCATCACATCGTCGCTGCCGAAGTCTTTGCAGGCGCTGATCCCGGTCCCGGAAACGGTATTGCCATTCCGCTGCCCGGTGACGGCGCGTGGGATGAAGGCACCGAAGACATCAACCATGTTTACACGGGTTTCCCGGTTGGCAACTATCGCGTGGGATTCCGTACTCAGGATGATCTCGGACGCTGGTCTCAGGTTGTATATGACTCCTTGCTTGTCGGACCGATCCTCGTTGTTTCGTCAACTGGAAATGACATCGTCCTGAACTGGCAGTTCCCCGACGGCATTGACCAATACTATGTGTACCGCTCCGCAAATATTGCCGGGCCATACTCTGTGATCGACTCCACGGTCGCTCGCACCTATACCGACACCGGAATTCTGACCTCGCAGGACAAGAACTTCTACTACGTCACTTTCCGTGATGATTCGATCTCGCTGCGGAGGCCGGGAGGCACTCCCGTCCTGCGGTGACGGTTGCCTTTTGCCTGTTTTTTCTGTACGTTAAAAGGGTGAGCCGAACAGCTCACCCTTTTGTTTTTGCGGAACTTCACCTCGCCCTCGGGCGTTAGGAAATAGAACGGGCGAGCAGGCGCGAAAAATGACCGCTTGAGTCCCGTTGCTTATTCATCACTTACCGTTTGCAGGAGTTTCTCCTGCTTGAACTACAACTTTCGGAGACAATATGCTTTCCAAGAAAATGTACGAAATCCTGAATGATCAGGTCAATCACGAACTCGAAAGCGAATACGTGTATTTGCAGCTCGCGGCATGGTCCAAGGCCGCCAACCTTGAAGGGTTTTATAGCTGGATGACCCATCAGGCCGAAGAAGAGCGCGAGCACGCCATGAAGATTCATGACTTCCTGATTGACAACGGTCACGAAGTCATTCTGTCCGGCATCCCGCAGCCCAAGCTCAGCATCAAGAGCCCCATCGACGTGTTCAAGGCTTCTCTGAAGCATGAGCAAAAGATTTCAAAGAACATTCACGATTGCTATGCGATGGCGCTGTCCGAAAAATGCTATCGTTCGCAGGTGATGCTCCACTGGTTCATCGACGAACAGCTCGAAGAAGAAGCCACCGCAGGTTCGATCCTGCAAAAGCTGACGGACCTCAAAGACAGCCCGTCTTCCACGTACTGGATCGACAAAGAACTGAAAAAGCGCGGCAAAGAATAATACTCTCTCTGATCTCCCCCCAAAATCTGCGTAGCAGTTTTGGGGGGACTAAGGGGGGCTTCTGGACTCTCATTTCCCCCCGGTCTTCCGGGGGGATAAAAGGGGGGTCAACCTGCCAAGCTGCTGAAAACGCAAGAGCCGCGATTTCCCTCGCGGCTCTTTTTCTTGAGAAAAAGTCTGGCATATTGACATAAAGATTTTAATCCACTATGATTTAATATGATGGGTACATATTACAACGAAAAGAAAGGTGGCCAGTTATGAAGCTGTTTTTTTTTGTTTTTAGTGATGTCGCTTTCGGTTGTTGCGAGTTTCGCCCAGCCTACGCCCGGGCAGTGTGATTTCACTCCAGTAACAATCGCCGTGGAAACTTGTTTGTCAAATCCGTTCTGTGGTACATATACTGGTTGTCCCACTACAAACTTTACAGTACCTTGTGATTCTTGCTTCTGCATCGATCTTGATTGGGATTGCCCAAACGATGACTGCAGAAAATGTCAAGGTTGTGCATGGGTTTTCCAAGGTGCCACCTACTTAACAAGTGTACATCATCAGGATTGTGCCAATAACGATTGCCACGTATCGAGCTGTGACCAAGGTGGTCAGGTTTTGCTGAAAACTGGGCTGGCCTACACTTTGTACGCCTGTTTCACGAATTGTGACAACGAAGACTGCACTATATGCAATCAAGCTTGCAAACTTCGCGCGACACTTCGTTATCATGACGCAAGCTGTAACTAATTGCGCATGTTTTGCTTGCTTGCTATATTAGCCACCCTTGTCCATTCTGTATTTGCAGCAACTGTTCGTGTGCCGCAGGACTTTCAGTCAATTCAGGCTGCTCTTGAAAATATTGTCCCGAATGATACTGTTCTCGTTGCACCCGGGTCTTATGAGGAAACTGTTGTATCCCCAAGTATGCCCTTCGCCCTCATCGGTGAAATCGCCGGTGACTCGTCCGACATTCTGCGCCCAGTAATCAACCCCTCCTTATTGCCTAATGCAAACACACTGAGCTGTTTTCATTTGAATGGTTCCCATGTGATTGTCGAGAACTTCACGTTCAAGAACGGCCCCGAGATGTTTCCGCACACGCCGCCCGATCAAGGCGGCGTTGTCGTTTCGGGAGATTCGTGTGTTTTGCGAAACTGCCTGTTCGACTCGGCTTCAACTGGACTTTTTTCTTCTTCCTCAGTTTCATTATTCCTTGATGAGTGTGAATTTACAGATTGCGTTACTCTTTCCGTTTCTACTGCGTTCGCCCAACTCGTTTCAAGAGCTTGCCGCTTCGACTCTCGCGGAGTCTCAAGTGGACCAAGTTCTGAGTTCTTCGAGTGCGTTTTTGACAGCATTTCGACAAGCTTCGCTCTTCACATATCTGACCACGCACATATCGAAAACTCCATCTTCCGCCATCATGATGCGATTGGATTGTCCACAATTGAAGGACCCAATGTGAGCGGCGAAATCGTTGGATGCACTTTCATGGAATGTAATCCCTCTTTGTTTGCATTAGGATTTATCAGAGATTGCAGCGCGGATCTATTGATCGAGGACAACCTATTCTTGGACATCGCTCCGCACGCACAAGCAGGAGGAACCATAAGCTACGGCTGCACCGAAAATATTGCGGGGAGTATGGTAACACTGCGGGGCAACACGTTCACGCATTGTGGTGGCAACAACGGCGGCAAGTGCTTTCGCACAGGCAATGATACTGCGAGTATGGTTTTTGAGCACAACCGTTTCATCGACAACTTTGGCAGCGGCTCTGCCGTGTCTCTCAACTCTCAGGGTTCGGTTTTCCGGCAAAATGTATTCATCAACAATGGCTATGCCCTTGCTTCCGTTTACTCCTGTGATGCCCGCTTGAACTACTGGGGCGACAGCACGGGTCCACATAACATGATTCATAATCCTGATGGTCATGGTGACGAGGTCTCAAACTCTGTCGTTTTTGATTCGTGGTATATTGACACATTGTTCTTTGTAGATGCAGTGAGATTTCCAAATGAGTTTCCGCTCGACTTTTCCTTCTCTGTCTATCCCAATCCTTTCAATGGCACAACTCGTATCGCGCTCAATGCTCCTAATGCATTTTTTGCGTCCATTGAGCTCATCAACATTCTCGGCCGGCGTGTGAAAGCGATCTATCATGGGCCTGTGATCGGCTACCAGGAATTTTCTCTCAATGCCGAAAACTTCCCCAGCGGCATCTACTTCGTTTCTATCCACGACGTTGTTCAAAGATTCGCCTTATCCACTCAGAAAGTTACTCTTCTTAGGTAGCCTTTTTCATTTCCATGAGCACTCAAGTTGCTTCTTGGAATATCTTTGCCCAGCTCCGCGTTTCGCGGGACCTATCATTCCTATGTCTATAGATATCAAAGAGCCGCGACCACCTCGCGGCTCTTTTTCTTGAGAAAAAGTCTGGCATATTGACTTCCCCGGCTTTCCGCAGTATCGTATGGCTATGAATAAGCTCTTCATCTCCTCGCTGGCGGCACTGTCGTTTTGCGCTGCCTCATACGCAACTATCCTGCACGTTCCGACGGAATATGCGACGATCCAAGCTGCACTGAATGTCGTTCAGGATTCGGACACGGTGTTAGTAGCTTCGGGCACCTATGGGGAAGCGCTGGTTACTCCGGATGTCTCATTCGCTTTGTTGGGCGAGTCTGCCGTGGATTCACTTCGGCCGGTTGTTGATCCGTCGACCCTGCCTGATCCAACGACGACGAGCTGTCTGGTCTGGAACGGTCCCAATTGCCAAATCGAAAACTTTGTGTTCCGCAATCGATCCGCGATGTACCCGCGGCCCGTTACAACAGACGGCGGCGTGATACTGAATGCAATCGCGGCCTCGTTTCGGAATTGCACCTTCGATTCGACCAATGCCGGACTTTACGTGAGCGGATTCATGCTCTTGACTATGGGCAGTTGCCAATTCGTGGATTGCCCGGGTGCAACGGTGGCCGGCGAATGGGCTCGCATTGTGGCTGAGAACTGCTACTTTGAAAACTACGGCATGCGGCCCGACAGCGGTTCCGTGTTTTCACACTGCACCTTTGACAGCCTGCGCAAATATGCGATGATTCCGCTCGGCGATTTGCTGCTCGAATCCTGCATCTTCCAAAACGGCAACAGCCCCAATTGGCCGATGATTGATGCCGGCTACGTTAATCCGACTGTTCGCAACTGCATCTTTCGCAATTCCATCGTGGCACACTCGGTGTTCTTTATCAGTCGTAATTGCTCTCGCGACATGTTGATCGAGAACAATCTCTTTGAGAATGTCACCTCGACTGCTGAAGATTACGGAAGGGCGGGACTGCTGTGGAGCTGCAGCAGCTCGAACGGACCCAGCGTCGTCACGATTCGCGGCAATACTTTCGTCAACTGCTCGGCTCCCGGGGCGGGAAAGTGTGTTCAAAGTCCGAGCAACGATCTTTCGACCGTTTATCTCGATCACAACCGTTTCATCAATATCGAAGGCGATGGGCCCACGCTTGCGATGCACAGCGGTTACGTCATCGCGCGCGACAATATTTTCATTAATACAAATTTTGCTCTGTCCACAGACGGCTTTTGCGACGCCCGCTACAACTACTGGGGTGATCCGACGGGACCGTACAATGCCATCAACAATCCGCACGGATTGGGCGACGAAGTTTCAGATTCCGTGTTGGTTTTCCCGTGGTATGAAGACTCGCTGTTCAGCGCGGTTCCTCCCCTCGAGCTCCCGCGAGACTTTTCTTTCTCCGTCTATCCCAATCCTTTCAACAGCACGACTCGCATCGCGCTCGATGCTCCCGGTTCTTTCATCGCGTCCATCGAATTGATCAACATCCTCGGTCAACGAGTCCGCGAGATTCATCACGGCCCCGTGCTCGGACATCAGGAATTTCTAATCGATGCAAACTCCCTCCCGAGTGGCATCTACTTCGTCAATATTGGCGATGCTCTGAAAAATTCCGTCTTTTCCACCCAAAAAATCGTGCTTCTGAAGTAGTGATGCCTCTCTCTTGGAAACAGGACTGCGAACCGTCACCCGGCGGCCTCACCCCCTAACTCCTGTTTTTCCTTGCATCTTACCCCGAAATTACCCATATTCTGAGTGGTCAATGGGCCACCGCAAAGCGGACAGGAAACTGCCCGCTTCTTATTTATTATTAACAGCTTGGTGCTGCCATTGCGGGTGTTGACACCCACAACGGCGGACGAGAATATCGCCTTCGTGAGTCTCCAGACCCGCGATGGCACGATGGAGATTGCCTCGTGACTTTCGTTATTACCGACAAATGTCTCGGCGAACGCTACGCCTCCTGTATGCAGGTCTGCCCGGTCTATTGTATCTACCCGGCAGAATACCAAGGCGAAGTCTTTGCCGTGATTGACCCCGAACTTTGCATCGACTGCGGCGCGTGCGTCCCCGAGTGCCCCGTTGAAGCCATCATCGACGATCCTGATCTGTCGCCGCAATGGGCCAAGATCAACGAAGACCTTGCGCCGCAATTCAAAGACAGCCCCATGCCCGATGTGCGTCCTGCGACTGATCCCCCGCGCAAAGGCAACGTCTATAACGACCCAAGAAAAAAGTAGTTTTTTTGTCATTCTGAAGGTTTCGTAGAAACCTGAAGAACCTCTCTGAGGGGTCCTTGACTACGTTCAGGATGACATGAGCATAGGACTTTATGGAAACCAGAAGATTAGGCAAATCCGGACTCCACGTCTCCGAACTCGCGCTCGGCACCATGACCATGGGCTGGCGCAATGACGAACCGGAATCACATCAAATTCTCGACGTCGCGTTCGATCACGGCATCACCCTGATTGACACGGCGGATATTTACTCGCGTTGGGTCGAAGGAAATCCCGGCGGCGTCTCCGAAGAGTTCGTCGGTAGTTGGCTTCAAACCAAATCACGTTATGACGTCGTGCTCGCCACCAAAGTTCGCGGCCGTATGTGGGACGGTCCCTCCGGCGAAGGTCTCTCGCGCATGCACATCATCAAAGCGTGCGAAGACTCGCTGCGTCGTCTGAAAGTCGATCACATCGATCTCTACCAGTGTCACTATCCCGATGAAGACACCCCCATCGAAGAGACCGTCGAAGCGATGGGCGAATTGGTCAAGCAGGGCAAAGTCCGCTATCTCGGGCTGTCGAATTTCCCCGCGTGGCTGCATGCGAAAGCCAATGCATATGCGGCTAATCATGGTCTGCCCGAGTTTGTTTCGACGCAGCCCAAATACAATTTGATCTGCCGCCGCGATGTTGAAAAAGAACTCGCGCCCTATTGTCTCGAAGACGAAGTCGGAGTGATTCCCTATTCGCCATTAGAAGGCGGGCTCTTGACTGGCAAGTATAGACCCAATGAAGAAGGTCCGGCGGACAGTCGTCACACGATCAACGGCCGCGCGCAGGAAAAACTCACGCCGCAGGTGATTCGCACGCTCGAGACGCTCGCGCACATCGCCACCCAGCGCGGCGAGACGATGACGCAAACATCTTTGGTCTGGATGCTCTCGAAAGATTTCATCACCAGCCCGATTATCGGCGCAACTTCGATTGAGCAACTACTCGATTCGCTCGGCGCCGCTGACAAGCGCCTGTCGTTAGAAGAATTAGAATCCCTCGACGAAGTCAGCGCGGGACTGTAGGGGTGGATGGCAATCCACCCGTGCGACAATCTACTACCGTCGGCCTCCGGCCGTCACTCTCGGATTTCTCGTCAAAGCCCCTGCCAGAGGCAGGGAAGTAGTAGATTTTTTGGCTTTTCGCCGAGTGGGGATTAAGCGCGTCAGCGCGGTTCCCCGCCGGAATCTGAAAAATTCCCGCCGAGCCGGGTTAAGGCCGCTGCAACCCGGCCGGAATCTGAATCTTTTTAACACTTCTACCGTCGGCCTCCGGCCGTTGCTCTCGGATTTCTCGTCAAGAACCCCTGCCAGTGGCAGGGAAGTAATAGAAGATGTTAAATTCGTACGGCTCGTCTTCAAAAACGTTTTTTCTTTTCACACAATAGAACCCAACCATGCTTAAACACACTTCCATCGGCAACGGCCCGCCCATTGTGCTGCTGCCCTCGATGCTCGGCTCCATTGAGGCCGAATGGGGCCCGTACATGCAGACGATCGCCGACATGGGCTACACGGTCATCGCCGTCGATTGGCCCGGCCATGCGCAATCTGAAATGACCAAATCGTTCACGTTCCGCGTGCTTGTCGAAGAACTCGATGCGCTGTTTAAGCATCTCAAAACCGAGCCTGCCGTAATCTTCGGCTACTCGATGGGCGGCTATGCGGCGCTGCACTACGCGCTGAAAAATCCGTCGCGCGTTTTGGCGATCTGGATGCACGGCACAAAGTTCTATTGGTCGGGTGAAGAAGCCGAGAACATGGCTGCCGAACTCGATATCGAATGGCAGCAAGAAAACAAACCCGAGCGTCTCGAAAAACTCCGCGCGATTCACGGCGAGAATCTCGACTCCTTGATGCCGTGGCTCTCCAAAATGGTCACCAACCTTCCCGACACCGGCCTGACTCCCTTCGAACTCGAAGATTTCAAAATCCCCGTTTTGGTCAGCGTCGGCGACCGCGATGAGCTGGTCCCCGTCACCGAAGCGTACGATCTCTATGACAACCTGCCCAACGCGCAGCTTGCAGTCTTAGCCGACACGAATCACCCGTTGCAATCGGCCCGCGACCATGTCTTCATCCCCGTGCTCAAGGATTTCCTGAATCGCTTAGACTAATTTCGCGATACGCAATTTCTGAAAACGAAACGCCCCGCTCATCGAGCGGGGCGCTTTGTTTGCTTCACTTCGCGTCCGATGCCGGGGGTTCCGCATCCCCACCACAGCGGCTCCGCCAGTGATCGCGTAATTTCTCGCGGTCTTCTGAACTCATGTGGTGCAGCCTCGACGGCCCGCAGCTTCTGCTCGAACAGCCGTGGTATCCCCCGAACAGAATCTTCGATAACGCCAAAATTCCCAGCGCTTGCCAATATCCGATTTCGCCGACATGAAATAGGTTCGGCAAAATCATATTCCACAACAGCATCACGGCCAGCGCGGCCAAAAGTGCGAAGCCAAGCATGCCCAACGGAAAAAGAAATGGTCGTCTCATTTATTTATGCTCCAGATTAGTCTTTTCTATTCGCCCAGAAAATCCCGGCGCACGTGTTCCATCCGCGCTCGAAGTTTCTGCAC
This sequence comes from Calditrichota bacterium, assembly GCA_020637445.1. NCBI lineage: Bacteria > Pseudomonadati > Calditrichota > Calditrichota bacterium. The sequence goes on from JACJVZ010000002.1 coordinate 289,848, forward strand.
CGCGTAGCGTTTGCGCGAAATCAGCGTCTTCAAATTCACGCCTGTCTTCTTTGACATTTCGTCAAACGTCAGGCCTTCGATTTCATTCTGGACAAAAGCGCTGCGTTGTTCCGAAGGCAACTCGCTGACCGCGATCTCAAACTCTTCCCACAGCAGCCTGCGCAGAGTTTCATCTTGGGGCGTTTTCGTTTCGACAAACAACAACTCTTCAAGTGTGTATTCGTCTTCATGAATAATATCCAACTCACTCATCGTCAGCGCGCGTTTCTTCCGCGACCGGTCGATAATCTTCGAGCGCGCCACTTGATACAGCCACGCGCCGAGTTCTTCGATCTGATCCAAATCACCCACGCGCGCAAGCTGCAGCCACACGTCCTGCATCAGGTCTTCGGCTTCGTCGCCGCGCACGCGCTGTCGGATAAACCCCATCAAGCGGCGGCCGTACGTTTGAACGGCGGTCACTATGCGGGCTTCGCGCTGGCTGGCCATGGTGTTGGGTAGTGCCTCGGTCATACAATCAGTTAAACGCGCAACCCGCCAAATTACTTCATTCCTTTGGGATTTGCCACTCGCACCTCTCTAACCCTATTAAAAACATAGCGCCCCGCTCGTCTGAGCGGGGTGCTTCATGCTTATGTTTTCCCGAATCTCTTTTTCCATGACCTCGCTTGCAGGTAGAATTTTAGTTCCACCAATACCCATCCCCACGCCTGAAAATGTGCGGCGATTGGGAATCTGTGCGCTTCAAACCACGCATGCTGCCACGGTATCCAGCCCATCGGCATGGCAATGATCGCGGAGAATGCCCACATCGGCAACAAAAATCTTCTTCGTGGATTCACCACAAGATCATTCGGTCGGTGTTTCACCTTCCAGTGATAAAGCGTCTTGACGATGACAAAAGAAATGACCGTGAAGTTGATAACGGCCCACGCCCGCAGAATCTCCGTGGTCAACTCCACCCATCGCGGCCACGTGTCAGCATTCGCAGTCAAACTTGGATACACCCCCACCACCACGGCAATCATCACCAGTGCGGACACCAAGATCGCTTCAACACGGGACCTAAAGATGTTCGCCAGTATCAATATCCAAATTCCGTCCAACCACATAATCGTGGCCCACTTCATGCGCATGTCCCCGTGCGCAAGCCAACCTACGTCAAGCAGAACGTCCGTCAGGATTTGCCACAAGATATATGAATAGAACAGAGGCCCGAGATTCCAGCACAGGTAGAGCGCCGCGATAAGGCCAAAGTAATATGTAATCTGGTAGAGTTCCATCAGATCGGCGGGGCTTGCCTAAAATGCAAACTCCGTTCACTCGAATCACTCGAGTGAACCGCGGTCTCCAAGAAAAATGTTTCCGAGAATATCCTGCGTGCCGTGCCCAACGTCCGATCCAACCGTTCTATCAATGCTCTAAAGCAAGACCTCCGCTTTCAAATCCAGGTTCGCCTTCCCCTTTTCTTGCTCTGAGAAGCCGGTCTCCGAGATCGTTCTCAAGTTGGACGATAATCGGCAGAACTTCCGTTCGCAAAGTGTTTAGCAGAGTTACCAAGTCCCGTTCACTTGAGTGACGTGATTGGTCGCTCAGTTTGCTTGATATTACTCCAATCGCGCCCATCAACCGGACCATCTGATTTTGCAAATCCGCTTTGCTGCTTCCCGGTTTGACGTCTCCGGTCAGCCGCTGCGTGTACTCGCACAAGATCCCGGCCAACTCGTCTCCGTATCCCGCATCGCGAATTGCATTGAATAACGGTATCAAATCGTCCGCGGCAAATTTCGCGGTATGCGTTGAAGGCCGCAATTGTGACAACAATGTGCTTTCGTTCATTCCCATTCGGCGCGCCACCGCCGAGACCAGCCGTTTTCGGCTAAGCCAATCAAACAGGACCTGACTGATTGAATAATCCATTTCCTCTTCCTCACCGACACCTTTCGTGAGTGGGACCCGTCCACCTAACCTAATTTACGCTATTTTCACTTAAGTGCATCTATTTTCCTGCACATTGCAATAATATCCCGCGACCATACCGTCGCATAACTTCCCATTCTTAGGACCTTATGCTTGCTTTCGAATTGCCAGTCGATCAGGAGAGGACACGAAGTCCATTAAACCTCTCGCGGCTTGAGTTTGTCCAAACTACAGAAACCCAATTGAAAGGAAGGGGACCATGAGAACCCAACTACTTATCATTACAGCCCTCAGCGGCCTCCTAATCGCTGGACCGCTCTACGCAGAATCACGGTATGACACAGACGGCTGGAAAACCTCCAAGCGCTGCACTCGCGGAGAATGCGTTCGCCAAGATCGTCAAGAGCTTCGCAAATCCATGAAACACAGAAAAATGGCAAACAAATTCGAACGTCAGGCCATGCGCCATCGTGATATGGCTCGTATGCATCGCCAGAATTTCCGCAATGAGAACTTTGGCCCGCAAATGGGTCCCGGTCCTCAAGGTGGCCCCGGCCCTATGATGGGCCCCGGCCACCCCATGGGACCTAACCCGCAGGGTCCTCGCCATATGCAATTCCGCAATCCCAATAATGGACCGGGTCCAAACCCTGATGGCACCTTCGGCCCAAGACAGGATATGCGTTTTCGTCAGAGACAGTTCGATCCGAACCAAGCCCCTGATCAACAGTTCGGCCCGCGACAGCACAAGCGCTTGCGCGACGGCACTTGCCCTCGCGCGCAATAACACACAGCTCGGAACTTATGTCTGAAGGAGAACAACGATGAAGAAAGCTGTACTACTCACAAGCTTGCTGTGTATGCTCGTGATTGCAACGGCAGCGCAAGCAAGATACCGCGACGATGATCTCGCCCGCATCCGCATCGAAGGCTATGTCGAGTCCATTCGCGGACAAATCGCCTATGTGCGTGATGATTGCGGCACCATGTTCCGCGTACATCTCGGTCCGGCATGGTATTGGGATGACCGCGACTACCGTCTCTATAGCGGCTCGTATGTGAGCATCGTCGCATGGATGGATTACGAAGAAGATTATTGTTATGCCGGTGAAATCCGCGGCCGCGATTTTTGCTACGATCTATGCGACAGCAACGGTTTCCCGCGCTGGTCGGACAGAGACTATTGCGAAACGGCGTGGCGGCCCACACGCTCCCTGTTTAGTATTCACTTTGTTTTCGGTGGAACGTTCTGGCACTGCTACCGTCCGACTTATGTTCACTACCGCCCGTGGTATGTTGGCTGTTACAACGACCACTACACTCACCGGACGTGGCATCCGGACCATGGAAGAGACCGGGACAGGGACCACGGCCGCGACCGTGATCATGATCGCGGCGGAGACTATGACCAACGCGGAGGGCGCCGCGACTCAGGTGGCGGCAATAACTATGGAAGCGACGACTCCCGCAACGATTCACGTGGCGGAATTGTCAAAGGAGATTACGACTCCCGGATTGTCAAGCCTCGGACTGAAGTGACCAAGCCTGAAACTCGCAAGAGCGAAAAAGGCGTGAACAAAGTTCGCGTTGAAAAGACTCGAACCTCCGAGAAAACACGAGTCAGCTCCACGACTCGCAGCAAGTCATCGTCCAAGTCTTCCGCGAAGTCGTCCTCAAAGTCATCGCGCGGAAATTCGAGCAAGGTTGACAAGTCCTTCGCTCGTAAGTAAAACGCGCACTGACCACATGTTCAAAGGCGGCCGAAAGGTCGCCTTTGTTGCTTGTCTGAGTTGCAAGTTAACTTTGGCTCCGTATCTTGAAAAGGTGGGTCCCGGAATTCCCACAACCGAGCAAGGAGCAATTCATGTTTGCCCGAATCGTCTTCACCTTCTTCTTCCTAACAGGCGTGACCCATGCGCTTGTCCGCAATGTTCCTGCAGAATTTGAAACGGTGCAGGAAGCGATTCTCGCGTGCGGCGATGGCGACACCGTGTTGGTTGCGGACGGTCACTATGTCGAGAACATTGACTTCCGCGGCCGCAATATCGTCGTGGCCAGCCACTATTTGCTGGACGAGGACGTCGCTCACATTCACAACACAATTCTCGACGGCTCCGAACCGGAATACCCCGACTCGGGTTCAGTGGTGCGAATTATCAACGGTGAAGACTCGACTACGGCCTTGATTGGTTTTACAATCACCGGCGGCACCGGCACGAAGTTTCGTGATCAAGATGACAACTTGTTCTATGTCGAGGGCGGCGGAATCATCATCGAGAATTCCTATCCGCTGATTGCGTTTAATGTGATCGTGAATAATCAAGCTACGCGCACAACTCCCGGAGCCACAAGCTCCGGCGGCGGCGGTATTCGCTACGGTTATTGCGCTCCGCGCATTCATAACAACATCATCCTGAGCAATTCCGGAAGATACGGCGGAGGAGTCGTCGGATTTTTTGCAGACGGCGACATTCGCAACAACGTCGTCGCTGAAAACAGCGGCGGCAACGCCTACGGCGGCGGCGGATTGTGGTTCGGAGGAGCCGGCCACACCAACACGGTTATCAACAATACTATTGTCGGCAACGAAAGCATTCAGAGCGGCGGCGGTATTCGACTGTATGCAGGCACTCTTAGCGGCCACGGAAACATCCTCTGGGGCAATCATGCCAACAGCGGTTCGCAGCAAGTCGGCGGCAACTCAAGCAACATTCATTTGGACTATTGTTGTGTTGAAGGCGGCTTGAATGGTACGGACAACATCAGCAACTACCCACTTTTCACGGCGCAGAATCTCTACCTTGAATCAATGTCCACATGTATTGATGCGGGTAGTCCCGATCCACAGTGGAATGACTCCGATACCACTCGCAACGACATCGGTTGCTACGGTGGACCTGGTGCGGGTGTGTTTCCTGAATTTGGCGCTCCGCGCATCGCAGTTTCCATGTCTCAAATTGAATTTTCTTTTGAGGATCGTACCCGCTATCGTCCTTTAACGAATCTCGGTACGGTTGTTCTAAACATTGATAGTGTGCTCTTCTTGATGGGAACTTCAATAGAACTGGCAGCTACGCCCGACTTGCTGATGCCTTTCGTGTCAGACACAATCACTTTGATTGGACCTTCAATCGGTTCGCCACACTTGGTTGAATTGGATACTTTGCTGGTGTATCACGATGATGTGAGCCAAAACAGTCCAATCTTGATTCCGCTCTTGATCCCCGCAGACTTGGCTACTGATGAACAAGATGTCCTGCCGCGAGACTTCACTATTTATCCCGCGTACCCAAACCCATTCAACCCAACCTCGACGATCAGCTTCGCGCTGCCTTCTGAGCAATTGGTCTCTCTAAAGATTACAGACATTCAAGGCCGCGAAGTCGTAAACTTACTAAACACCAAACTCTCCGCGGGCGAACATTCCGTAGAATGGAATGCAAGCACCTTCGCCAGCGGAACCTACTTCGCCACTCTACGAGCCGGAAAATGGCAAGCTCAAACCAAACTCACGCTGCTAAAGTAGCACTGATTCTCTTTGCTTTATCGATGACGATTTTCTCGTCTTCGGTATTAGCTCGTGTCGTGAGCGAGCAAGAACCCAACAACAGTTTTGCGGAAGCTAATGAAATTGAGTGCGGCGACACAGTCCTGTGCGCAAGCAGCTTACCCAACCAAGGCGATTTCTTCACTCTCGTTGTTCCCGGCGGCGATTCGACCTACTTTCGAACTTTCGCTTGTGAAAACGACGCGAATACTTTTGTTTTGTTGTACGACTCCACGTACAATCTGCTTGCCCTAAACGACGACGGCGGCCCCGGCACCTATTCCTCGCTTGGGGTTTTCTTTCCGCAAGAACGGCGTTGCTACCTGCAAGTCGTGGACTCTCACAATAATCCACCCGGAGATTACTCGCTCTCCGTCACATGTCAGTTTGTCGGGGCTGGACTGCACGATCTCTGCTCTTCGGCCCGACAAGTGACGTTCTTTCCCTACTACGACGAGTCTTCGACATACGGCTGCGGCAGCGAGGCCGGAACCGCCGCACCCGACGTGTATTATCAACTGACTTTGGCGACACCGGGAGACTTGTTTATTCAAGTCTGTTCGGAGTTTTTCGACGCGCGGGTACAAGTGCTCGAAAGTTGTGTGTCAGGTTTCTTGGACGATTCCCAAACCGGAAGTTGCCTGCAGGGAGCCGATTTGCCCGTATTTGGACTTCAGGCTCAAACGTACTATATTATGGTAGAAGGAACGGCACTGAATCAGTATGGAGACTTCAGTATTGAGATTCTGCCCTTACTTGAACCTTGCCCTGAACCGTCAACTTTAAAAATCTTCGATGTCGGGGGTCTGCCGTTTCTGGATTGGGAAGGAGTCCCCGAGGCCGACTACTACTTGATTGAGCAAGCCACAAATGGTCAAGGCCCGTACGAAGCCGTCGCCACGACCACCGAGACGTTTTGGCAAGATCCTATCGGCTTCTCCCTGTCACGCAGATTCTATCGAATCCGCAGTATTTGCGAATAACAATAGTTATATGTCCCTTCTGTCCGAATTTGAATCCTATCGCGCGCGCATGAACGAACGCATTTTGGCCGAGAACCATCAGCCCATCAAGCGCTTCTACAGCGTCGATACTTTGACGTATCATGACGGCGCGCTCGATCGCAAGACTAAAGAAATGCTCGGACTCACGGCTTCAATGGTTCTGCGTTGCGACGACTGTATCAAGTATCATGTGCTCGAGTGCCACAAACTCGGCGTGACCGTCAAAGAGTTTTTCGACATTTTTTCCGTCAGCCTCGTGGTTGGCGGTTCGATAGTAGTTCCGCATATGCGGCGAGCCGTGGAGTTTCTCGATGAATTGGAGCAAACACGCAAAAATCAAACGGCTTGATTCACTAAATATTTCTGTCCGTTTCTTTCATATTTCATACTTCATATTTCATATTTGCCCTTATGGAAGACTCTAAACTTCGTAACGCCATCGAGGCGTTCTATTTGCGCTACGGTTTCGGTACCCGCTGTCTGCATGCGGGTGAAAAGGTCGGCCAGCCGAAACTCAAAAGTCACACAAATGCGATCTTTGCAACTTCAACATTCACGTTCGACAATGCTGAAGAAGGTGCCGATCTATTTGCCAGACGTTCGTCAGGCTACATCTATACGCGGCTCGGTAATCCCACCGTAGTCGTCGCCGAAGCCAAACTCAATGCGCTCGAAGGCCGCGACGTAAAACTGGCCGATCCCGAGTGCTGTATCGCTTCGCTGCTCTATTCGTCTGGCATGGCGGCGATCGCTTCGCTTTCCTTCGCGCTGTTGCATCCCGGCGACACATTGCTGCGAGGAGAAACGTTGTACGGGTCGACCGACGATTTCTTTGAAACGATGCTGCCCAGATACGGCGTGAAGTCCGTGATTGTCGATACCGGCAAACCCGAAGAAGTTAAACAGGCGATTGCGGACAATCCTAACGCCAAGATGATCTTCTTTGAAACTCCGACCAATCCCTTGTTGGAGATCACGGACATTGCCGAAACGATCAGCATCGTCCGCGCGGTCAATCCGAATATCGTCGTGGCCGTGGACAACACTTTTGCGACACCCTATCTGCAGCAGCCGCTGTCGATGGGCGCTGACGTCGTGATGCACAGCACGACCAAGTATCTCTCAGGACACGGTGCGCTGATCGGAGGTTCACTCACGACCCGCCATGAGTGGATCAAGGAAGAGCTTTATCATACAATGAAAGATACCGGCGCGTGTCCGTCGCCGTTTGACACGTGGCTTCTGAACATGGGTATGAAAACTCTTCCGTTGCGCATGGAAAAACATTGCAGCAACGCGCAAGCCATTGCCGAATGGCTCGTCAAACATCCGCGCATCAAGCATGTCTACTATCCCGGCTTGCCCGGATTTCCGCAGCATCACTTGGCCAACAAGCAAATGCGGTTGCCCGGCGGTATGATTTCGTTTGAGATCGACGGCGACTATGCCGCTTCCACCCGTGTGCTGAACAATGTCCATTTGCACACATTAGCCGTGAGTCTTGGTTGTGTGGATTCGTTGATTCAGCATCCGGCGTCGATGACACACGCGTCCATGACACCAGAAGCCCGCAAACATGCCGGAATCACCGACAATCTGATCAGACTTTCCGTCGGCATCGAAGAAGTCGACGACCTGATCTCCGATCTCGATCACGCACTGTCGAAGATATAGGTTGCCTGCCGGCGTGCCGGCAAGACCAAACAAAAACAAAAAGCGCCGCTTCAACCGAAGCGGCGCTTTCCTTTTACAACAACATCTTATTTCAAGTACATCAATTTCGCCGTGGACTTCGCACCATCCCCACCTGCAAGTCTTGCAAAATAGACACCGCTCGCCTGCGTTTCCGGTTGCCACACTCGAACATGCACCCCCGCATTTATTCTCCCCGAAAAGAGCGTGATTACTTTCTGCCCTGTCAAGTCAAAAATATCCAGCACAATCTCCTGCTGCCTCCGCACCACAAACTCAATCGTCACGTTTCCATTGAACGGATTTGGATAGCTGTTTTCGATGAAACTCTCTGGTACCTCAACGGTAACTCGCGGTTCTGTTGCTGATTCGAAAAAGCTCGTATCTTCTTCCCACGGCTCATACTGAATTCTCCACTCAACAGTATCTCCTTGCCCCCCCGGATTGCCCACGGAATCGTATGGTCCCGTTGCATGATTCCAGTAATTTCGCTGCGCGTAAGACGTTGCGTTGATGGGGCCCTGATAGACCGCGTAGCCAATATTGCCCGCAAAAATGTTCTCTTCAAGCTCCCTGTCGCCGTCGCCAAGAGTCAGCACTTGACCTGAGGGCGGCCACGTAACAGAGTGATTGGAGTTGTCGAGGATGAAGTTTCGTTTTACGGTTCGCTGTCTATGGCTGTTTCCGAAAATGCTGCAAAAAGAAGTGTGACCACCGTGGATGTCTTGCACCAAGTTGAATTCCACGCGCGTTTCATTCTGCGATGCGGTGTCCAAAGCAAAGAGTCCATGCATCTGTGCTCGGGCGTACGGCGCAAATGATTCAAACACATTGCCAATTGCTTGGAATGTCGTTAGCGAGTCGAAACTGCTTTGGTCGTATAAGGCTTGAGTCAAAATGTTGTCGTGGAAGTGACAACTGTCGATTCGCAGGTACCTGATGGGAAGTCCGCCGTCGGACACCATGACTTCAATGTGGTTGTCGTAAGCCTCACATCCGATAAACTCAACGGAGTCGGGCGGTTTTGATCCATAAACAAATGTTCCGCCCCATTCGTATGGGTAGTACCCAATGTTGCGAAAAACTGTGTTGCGGACCGTTAAGTTACTTGCCTGCACCCAAAACAACACTGGAGTTTCGAAAATGTCTTCGAAGGTTGTGTCATTCTCGACCACACAGGTGTCCATTAGCACCCTGCCTTCTCGAACTCGCAATACCGAGGCCAACCGAAGCTGTCCGCAATTTGAAAACGTGCAGTTCGAAATTACCGCACTTCCAAGTCGGACTGCTATTGCGCCGCCATACCCGGCATAACAAGAATCGAAACGGCAATGCTCGATTTCAGCGTCTTGAAGGAAGATTCTTATTGCACCGCCTTCATCGAGAAAATATGTACCCGAGTTCACAAAGCGGATGCCAATAATGTGAAGGGTTGGATCGTTTCCAGATACAGCATCGCTGCTTATGCACCGCAGTGAATCGTCGCCGTTGTTGACCCCTTGCCATACGCAACCCTGAATATCATTGGTGTCGCCTGACAAAATAAACGAGCTGCATAATGTTAGGCCGCGCGATGGTACTTCAACGGATTCAACGTATCTACCCGAGTCGATCATAACCGTATCACGTACCTGCGCGAGATCAATGGCACCCTGAATCGTGGGCGCATCTTGCGGGACACGAATCAGCGCGGCATTGGCTGCTATGCTCGCAAATATCAAGGCAATGGCCACTCTTGACACGCCAGTCACCCTACTGAATCTGGCATTGCGGCGGACAGCTTGCGGCTGTCGCGCTCGTGTAGAAATGAACTTTTGATGTCCCACCGCTGATTGAATACCCCGGACAATTCGTGCGATAGACTCGCAGTCTTATGGTTTGGTTCCCCGATATGGGATGACTGACAATTGTCGAGGAAGACCCGCACCCGCAGAAAGTGTTGTTTACCGTCCAGATCCTCGTTCCTGTACTTCCATCTCCATTGACCTGATAACAGTCCACGCGAACGCCGTCTGTGTCCGGTGACTTGTAGTGAAAGTATGTCTTTGATATCTGCTGCCCGGATGGAATGAAGTGGTCCGTACTGTCCCAGTGGCTTGCGGTGGCGTTTGTCACACTTACACACATACTTTCTTCAGTCTGCGCAAAAACTGACGCATACAACCCTAACATGAGTCCCAACAACAACAGAGTCTTCATGATCGTTCTCCCCTGAACTGGTTACCTCGGGCGGATTTGCGCAGAGGGCACCTATAAGATAATACCGGGGGGGGGAGGTGATTGTCAATAGTGTTGTACAACAAACTATGAATTTCTTTGTGCTCGGCAAGCTCCTACAGTTTCAACAGTTTCAAGAAATATGGATAAGTAACTGTGTTGTGCATTTCTACTTCAAAGAGGCTGTTGCGTTACATCCACCCGATGATCTTGACCGTTTCAAATGTCCATACTCCCATGAACATGCCGATTGCAAGCAATAACAGCAACCGTCTCCACTGTGGCGCGCCGTCCCACGGTTGGTTTTCTACATAAGCCGCCGCTCCAATAATCACGGCGGGCATCAGCGGATAGTGGTAGCGCGGCAAACCATAGGTAACAAAAGCCGCCGCCGCTCCCAGTGCCAACTGCAAAATGAAAAATCCTCTCGCCGGAAATTTTCGAACAAGATAGAATCCGCACAAACCCAAAATCACCAACACCGCAAACGGAATCGCGGTCAACACCAAAGCTCCGAGCGGCTGCATATGCAATGTGGTGGCCAGCGACTCCGAGCCGCGCACGGGTGCGAAGTGTGCCAGCATCGCCATATCCGTCGACCATAAATACGCAAACTTCGTCGGCCACATCGCAAACGTCTTTCGAAGATGACCCTGCGCATATTCTTTCCCAGCCTGAGAGGCGGCAATGTCGCGCGCGGCCTCCGTGTGTGCCTCCGCCGGAATCATTTGCTCCACCCGCTCGTCGAACAGATAGCCTCCATTCGCGTACGGGTTGTTACCGATCAACACGTTGATGCCGCCGTTCGTGTTGAGCCAGAACCTGTCCATCGTCACTTGATTGCGGATCATCCACGGCAGCATGATGACCAGCGCGCCAATCAACACAAACGATACGGCCCGCGCGCGATCTACGAGAGGCGTTTCGTAGCGGATCAAAAATACGTAAATAAAGACCGTCGCGATTAGTATCGTCCCCGTCGCGCGTGTCAAGCATAGTAACCCTAACACGATACCCAGCAATAGTGAATCGCGTATCGTATATCCGTGTTCTTCAAGTCGGTCGTGCAGCCAAATTGCCAACACCCAGAAGAACAAGAACATCGTTTCCGTCAAGAACAACGAACAGAAAATCGCAGCCGCAGGATAGAGCATCCACACAGCCAAAACGCCGTACGCAATTCCTTCGGTAAACCTCTTCGCCGCCACAAAATACAGGAACAGTCCCGTCAGCAAACTAAGAATCAGTTGCAAATAGAACATCGGCTTGAAATCACCGAAGATGTTCATCACTCCCGCTGCCACATAGGGCATGAGCATATCGCGGTAACCGGTTGGTTCTCCGTGAAATGAGAAACCGTTGCCCAACCATATGTTTTGCGCCGTCTCGAGATACTCCGGTTCGTCCGGTGCGAGCAGCATCGCACCCGCCGGTCGCAACTCAATCACAAACAACCGAAAACCCGCGCCGATCACCAACAGTGAAATCAAAATAGAGAGGCGTTTCATCCCACACTCCGGGAAAAACTAAACGAGAAAACGGAGAGGCAACCCTCTCCGTTTTTATGTGCACTTCTTTGCAGCCTACTATGCCGGAATTTGCGGTCTCTCATCCATCGATGCGCGCAAATTCACCAAACAATCAGGACTCGCGTATTCTCCTCCCGGACAGTTCGTGACATGTTTCACGAATGCAGCGAGGCGTTCCAGCGTGTCCTCTTCCAAATGATGTTCCATTACGGAGGCTTCGCGTTCTGCCGCTTCCGCATGAACTCCAAGCACTTCTATCAAAAACTTGCGAGTCAAATCAAAGCGATCGCAGATCTGCCGGCCAATACGCTCCCCATTTGCCGTCAACTGTATCTTGCCGTAGTTCTCTTGATTTGCTAAACCCAAATCACGCAAACAGTTCACCGCATGACGTGCCGTGGGAAGCCTAACCCCTTCCGCACGCGCAAGATCCGTCAAGCGCACTCCATCAGTACCACGCGAGAGTTGATATAGTGTGCGTAAGTAGTTCTCGCGAGTCGGCGTCAATCCCTCTATGCTGTTTTTAGAGAACTTGCCGTTTGTGTGCGCATGACCATTGCCGTTTCCATTTCCATTAAGCAACGATTTTCCGTTCCCGATTCCGTTATGTTGCATATTTTATTATCAAGAGTGTTTGGTTAACGTGTGGGCCAAAGTATAAGCATTTTTTCGCCGCTTGGCAAGTGACGATGTGACCGTGTCGAAATCATTTCAATGTACTATTCTCGACTTACGATTTCGCGGAGGAGCAAATCATGCACGGTGTCTTCACTCGTCTTGTCCTAAGTTGAGAGTTGACAATTCGCTCTGTTGTTGCCTGCGTCGTTCTTTCTCTGGCTACTCAAGCAACCTTTGCAACGTGTCCATACTTATCGTAACATGCCCTGCTATGCCTCGCATTGCAGTTTCCGGACTTCCGTTTCCCTGTTCTGACGATGCCTCCTTGAAAAATGCTGGCTCAGTAATACTAAATACGTATCTCTTTAATATTGTTGATATTGATAAATTATGCTTACAAGTTCCTAATAATTCTCTTTTGCCCACTAACGAACCAATAATGTGAACTCCTTATACTTGCCTGCTTCACCACTTGATATGTAACTAAGGAGAAAGATCTGATGAACCGTTTGATCCGCTTTGCTATGCTTGGCCTCGCTTTGATGGCTACTTTGAACTCCGCACTTGCGGTGGCTCCCAACTTCAGTTTGCTCGGACAGTATCAAACTGGTATTTTTGATGCCAGCGCTTGCGAAATCTCGGCTTACGATGCGGCTTCCCAGCGCTTGTTCGTAATCAGCGCTGCCGCTGGTACCGTTTTAGTGTTGGATCTCAGTAATCCCGCAGCCCCCACTTTGCTGTTTTCGCTGTCCGCCGCGGCTTACGGCGGCGCCGAAATCAACAGCGTGGACGTCCACAATGGCATCGTCGCCGCCTGTGCTCAAGCCGCGCCCAAGACTGACCCCGGAGTGATCGTTTTCTGGGACACGAATGGCAACTATCTTTCGCACTACACGTGCGGTGCCCAACCGGATATGATCACCTTCACGCACGACAATCACTATGTCTTAACGGCCAACGAAGCCGAACCCAATGACGACTATACGGTCGATCCCGAAGGCAGCATCACCGTTGTCGATATTTCGGGCGGCGTAGTTGGCGCTTCCGTTGCCACGGCGAGCTTTGCTGCTTATGTCGGTCAGGAAGCGGCTTTGCGTGCGCAAGGAATCCGTATCTACGGACCCGGCGCGAATGCCGCGATGGACTTTGAGCCCGAGTATATCGCTCTCAATTCTTCTTCGACGACGGCTTATGTCACTCTGCAGGAGAACAACGCAATTGCCGTCGTTGACATCGCTACGGCGACCGTGACCAATCTGCTTCCGCTTGGCTACAAAGATCACAGCTTGCCCGGCAACGCTCTCGATCCCAGTGACCGTGACAACGGCTCGGGCGGACCGGCGATTCACATCAACAACTGGCCGGTCTTCGGTATGTACGAGCCGGACGGCATCGCTTCCTACGCAGTCAACGGTGTGACCTATCTCGTGACCGCCAACGAAGGCGACTCCCGTGACTACTCCGGTTTTTCCGAAGAAGGACGCGTGCGCGGAGATCTGCCGCTTGATCCCACGGCTTTCCCCAATGCCAGCACGCTGCGCGACAACGCGAACATCGGCCGCTTGAAAGTGACCACCTCGATGGGCGACATTGACAATGACGGCGACTACGATGAAATCTATTGCTTCGGCGGCCGCTCGTTTTCCATCTGGGATGAAAACGGCAATCAGGTCTTTGACAGCGGCGATGAGTTTGAAGTTCGTTTGGCTTCCATGCTCCCGAACGATTTCAATTCCACTAACGATGCCAATCAGTCGTTCGATTCTCGCTCTGACGACAAGGGCCCCGAACCCGAAGGTGTAACGGTCGCCAATGTCTGCGGTCGCTGGTTTGCCTTTATCGGTCTCGAGCGCGTCGGCGGCGTCATGGTTTATGACATTACCAGCCCCGCGCATCCCTACTATGTTGACTACTTCACCTCACGCGATTTCAGCGCGGTTGTCGACGGCACGCCTGCTTCTTTGGATGCCGTTGTCGAGTTGGGTCCCGAAGGCGTTACGTTTGTAGATGCGATTGACTCGCCGAACGGCATGCCGCTCCTGATCGTTTCCAACGAAGTCAGCGGCAGCGTGACGATCTACTCTGCTTACTGTGACCAGATTCTCCCCGTCGAGTTCGGCAGCTTTGATGCCTTCGCCGGTGACCGTGTCGTGACCTTGAACTGGAACACCCTGACCGAAACCAACAACGACCACTTCGAAATCTTCCGTAGCGGCACGATGATCGCTTCCGTCGAAAGCCAAGGCAACGGCGCCAACGGATTCAATTATGCTTGGGTTGATCAGAACGTCGAGAACAACACGACGTACAACTACTCGCTGGTTTCTGTGTCGCAAAACGGCGAGCGCAATGAACTCGCCACTGCTTCGGCCACGCCCGGTGCCGCCAGCACGATGCCTGTCGAGTTCGCGCTGAACCCCGCCTATCCGAATCCCTTCAACCCGAACACCAGCCTTAGCTACTCGCTGCCCGAAGCCGCGCACGTCACGTTGACCGTGTTCGACAACACCGGCCGAGAAGTTGCAACATTGGTCAACGGTTTGGTCAATGCCGGTTCACACAATGTTTCGTTCAACGCCAATGGCTTGTCGAGCGGCATTTACTTCGCCCGCATGACCGCAGGTTCGTTCAGCGCGTCGCAAAAACTCGTTCTGATGAAGTAACCCGCGTTCCGCTGGACTGATTGAGCTGACGCGACAGTTTCAGAGATTTGTCATCCTGAATGTAGTGAAGGACCCTCTGAAAAACTTAGAGTGCCGCCGAGACGGGTTTTGCTACAAGCAACCCTCCGCAACGAAAATCAACATCAATACTTGATGCAATAGTCTCGGACACGATGAACAGGAAAGCGGCCCAACCATAAGGTTGGGCCGCTTTGATTTTATTCAATGACCGGCTTGCCTCACCGACACCGCGCTCCCGCACTCTCCACAAATTCTTCAATCGTCCCGAAATGGTCGATCGCATGCGAGAGCGCCTCGTAGCCTTTCAAGCGCCCGACTTTCCATTGCTTCAAACCCTCCATGTCGAGCAGCGGCCTGAGTTCCGGATCTTCGTACTTCATATCCTGCAACAGTTCGCAGAACCTCGCGATGTCCTTGGTCGGCGCGCCGTCCAACACCGTGAAATTGCAGTGATCGAACAGCGGCGTTCTTGCTAATACCTTCGTGCTGTCCGGCTTCAGCGTTCCGTCCTGTTCAAACATCGCGTAGTTCGCTTCGAGCACGCAGGCTGCATCCGCGTCGCCGTTTGCCAAAGCAATCGCCGCGTCACGTTCGCCGCCGACGTGATCGCCGTGCAATCCAACCAACACGTCAAACGGCACGACCTTGAAGTCCTCGTCCGGCTCAAGCCCCGCATTTACGAATTCTTTGAGCGGAATCAGCGTCGCCTGCGGAGAATCTTTGGCCCCTACGGCCACTCGCTTTCCGCGCAGGTCACCGATATTCTTGTAACCTTCGTTGCGGCGCACGATCACCACCGACGTCAAATCGCAATCGGTGTCGCGCATCATCACCGCCACGGCATGGCGGCCCGTCGCTTTCGCGATCTGCTCAGATTGAATCCACGCCAGCGGAGAATTCCAAGCAACGTGAATCAATCCGTCGAAATGCGCCTGCACCTGCCGCTCGTAGTTGGAAAACAACACATAGTCGAAATCCAATCCGTTGCGCAGAAAATATTCCTTAAAGCCGTTCCAAATCGTCACGACCTTCGGATCATAGGCCACTGCGCCCATCAATAATGTGCTCACGAATCCTCCTTAAAACAACGGCAGACCCGTCACGGCCTTGCCGATGAAATCGTACAAAACATCCGTCGTCGGCGCCATGATTCCGGCGGCTCTCGTGTCGCGGAAATAGCGCTCGACGCCGACGTCTTTACGAAACGCCGCGCCGCCGCAGACTCGCATCGCTACGTCGAGCACTTCCGTCGCCGTTTCCGCCGCGGCAGCTTTGCATTCCAGCACACGCAGCATCGTGTCTTCACGGCCCTTTTCCATCGCGTCGATCGTATCGTTTAGCAACGACTTCACCATGTCCGTCTTAATCTGCATTCGCGCGATGTAATTCCGAATCGTCGGCAACTCGTTCAAAGCCGTTCCCGAATAATCGTACTTCGTCCCCGCATGCTTGACGGTTCGCGCGACCGCTCCTTCCATCAAGCCAATCGTGCAGCTTGCATTCAACAAATTGAAGTAAGGCAAAACGACGCCCATCATGACATCGAACCCCTTGCCGTCGTCACCCAGCATGTTCTCAACGGAAACTGTCACTCCGTCCGCCATCGCTGGAGACGAGTCGTTGCCGCGCAGACCCAATCCGTTAAACGGTCCCTGAATCTTTAAGCCCGGTGCATCCGCCGGTACAAGCCAAATTGTGCTGAGCCCTTCAGCAGCAAGAGGCCTCGAAGACCACACGTACGCCGTGGCTTTCGAGGCCGATGTTATCCAGCTCTTCTTGGCATCGAGCTTGATGCCTTCGCCGTTTTGTGTCGCCGTGCTGACCGGAATCCAGAAATGACTGCGCGAACCCGCTTCGCTGAAGGCCAGTGTCGAAAAATGTTCTCCCGTCGCTGCCTTTTTGCGTGTTTCTTTGTCGCCGTGCGCTTCGATCACCGCCGCGCCGCAATAGTGCATGCACGTCACCATTCCGGTTGATCCGCACTCCTGCGACAATCTGCGAATGATCTCGCTGGCGCCGCGCGGTCCCAGCGCAAGCCCGCCAACTTCCTTCGCGCTCACCGCGCCCAATAGCCCCGCTTTGGCCAACGCCGCGATCGATTCGTCAGGAAACTTGCCCTGACTGTCTACTTCCGCTGCATGTTTTGCGACGACTTCCGTGCTCACGCTTTCCAGCGCGTCACGCCAACTTTCTGCGCTCACTCTTGCCTCCTTGTTGCACGCAGCGACGCGACGCGGACAAAGAGGCCCTTGTCCTACACCGGATCGCCGTGCAGTTGTGGTCCGACTCCGTCAGACCGGTTGATTGATCACCGATAGTAGGTCATTTTGTTTACCCTATCTCTTGCGATTTGTTTTCTCGCGCTGTCCTTCATATTACTTCACCAGCAAAAACGCCATGCCGTCGTATTCTTTCACGCCGACGGTTTGCAACGCCGTAACTTCCAACCGTTTCTCTGTTCTTAAATATTCGTTCATCCGCCGGATGCCTTGTGTCATCGGCGACGTGCTGTCGTGATTGATCACGTCGCCTTCCCGGATCACGTTGTCCACGACCATCATTGTTCCGGAATGTGACATTTCAAGCGCATGCTGCACGTAGTAGACGTTATTCTCTTTGTCCGCGTCTATAAACACGAAGTCGAAAACGTGTCCTTCTTCCTTGAGCTTCGGCAGCACCTCGAGCGCCGTTCCTAACCGCAGTTCAATCTTGTCCGCGAGCCGGGCGCGTACGAATGACTTCCGAGCAATCTCGGCGTGAACGGGGTTCATTTCGATTGTGATCAGTTTCCCGCCTTCAGGCAGCGCGCGCGCCAACAGGATCGTGCTGTACCCCCCGAGCGTGCCGATCTCCAAAATCGTCTTCGCTTTTGTCGCTTGTGCGAGCATGTGCAAGAATTTCCCTTCAGTCGGAGAAACCTGTATCTCCGGCATCCCCGCCGCATTTTGCTCGTCGATGGCTGCTTTCAAAACCGGATCCGCTTCGATGAAGTGATCCTGCAAATATTCGTCGACTGCATTCCAAAGATGCTGCATAATTTCTCCTATTTCCGCCCCATTCGAAATTCGCGACGCAGCAATTCGCGGCCCGCTCCGTCAAACAATACCTTCTTCGCAAAAACCAGCGAATCTTCGTTGCCAATGTAAAGTATGTTTGTCACCTGCGCCGGTTTGTCGGTGTTGGTATCCGTATCGCGTCCCTGAAACGTCAGCGTCATCCCGTTGTCCGAAATGTTCTTGCCCGACACGAACCACATTTTCTTGTCGTCAAATTGGATCGTGTGGCCGGAACCGGAAACCAACCACTCTCCCCAATCGACCACACGCTCGCCGTCTCGCGACTCATAAATCCACCGAGAAACCAACACTCCCCCGGCCGTGTCCGCCGAAAACTCTGCGGGCGAGCTCACAAGCACCGTATCTTTGTCAATCGAATAGTGCGTCACCACACCTGACCATTCTCCGATCAAGCCCAAGAGGTCGGATTGATAAGCGGTGGGCTTCTCTGCAACCGGAGGAGATGCAAGTGCCGCACCCGCCGTAAATGCAATTAACAAAATGTAACTAAACTTTCGAAAGTACTCGAAGAAAGCCATCTATTGTAATTCTTGCTTTGTTGGGAATTAAACTCTTCCTGACGTGGCGTGAATAGTTCAGTCAAATTTGACTTAAGTTTGTCCATTGACTCGGCCCGTATGACAGTAGAGTTCACTCATGTCTTCAACTTCTTCTTTCGCGCCGCCGGGAAGAGCACGTTGTTCAATATCAGCCTGTACCCCGGCGAATTCTTGTGCAACGCAAGCTGTGTCGGCGGATCACCCACTTGATGCCGGTAATCCTCCGGATCGTGCCCGCCGTAATACGTCCAGAATCCGTCCCCGAACTTTCCGTGAACGTACTTGATTTCGTCCGTCCCTTCCCGCTGCGCCAAAATTGTCACCGTCGGTTTCAGATATTCCTTGTGAAATGCAGTCGTCTGACCCAAAAAGCCCTTCACGACGTTCGTGTGGCACTGCGTCAGCATCGTTGGCACCGGATCAAACTTCGCAGAAAAATCGAATAGCGTGAAATAGTCGCCTTCTCCTCCTTGCGCGAGCAGTCCCGACGACGGAGCACAGTCGATCGTCGAAAACTCGTACACCATCGGATCTGTAATCACACTGTAGTTCTGAAATGCAAGCCCGTTCCCAAAGTCCATCTTGCTTTGATAGTTCGGATCCACCGGATCGCCGTCGAACACCGGTGCGCAAATGTCCGTCAGCGCCGCCGCCAAAGCGATATCATAGCTGTCCGTCGCCGAACACATCGCAAACAAAAATCCCCCGCGGCCGACATAGTTCTTCAGCGTTCGCGCCACCGCAAGTTTCATCTCCGAGACTTTCGGGTAGCCTAAAGACTTCGCAGAGGCTTCCTCTTGCTGCACCTGCCGAATGTACCAGTCCGCGTTGCGGTACATCGAATAGAATTTTCCGTACTGCCCCGTGAAATCCTCGTGGTGCAAGTGCACCCACTCGTATTTCGAGAGTTTGCCTTCGAGAATTTCCTGATCATAAATCACGTCGAACGGAATCTCAGCATAGGTCAAGGCCAAGTTCACCGCGTCGTCCCACGGACCTTCCCGAACCTGGTCCGGCGCATAAATCGCGACCTTCGTCGGCTTTTCCAACAGCACGACTTCCATATTCGCGTTTTCAATTTCAAGGTAGATATCGCCCGCGCCGCCCGCGTCCTCCGCTTTCACGCCGCGCAGTCGGCATTCGTTCGCGATTTCGTCGCTTTGATCCATCATAAAACTACCGCCGCGGTAATTCAGCAGCCATTCCACTTTGATCCCTTTTTCCAATGCGTCATAGGCGATGCCATATGCCTTCAAGTGGTCCGTCTGAGACAGATCCATTGGAATCAAGAGTTTCTGGGCAAATACGGGAAGTGCGAAAAGGCAGAGTGCGAGAAGAGTTGTGAGTCGTTTCATTCTTTCGGGTCTGAGAGTGGTTGTCGTTCCTGCCGTTTTTCTTTCGCATGAATCAACTCGCGCGGAATAGCCAGAAACAACAAATGGAAAACCAAGCCGGTGACTATTGAAATAAACAGCAGCCGGAATCCGATTTCCCACGTCATAATGTAGTAGTAAAAGGTGTAGAGCGTCAGCGGCAAAATGAGCATGATGCTCGAAAATGTGCCGGGCGAGTAGCGGCTGTGGGTTAGCGAAAGAGCAATATGAAACCACGCGTTGACAAACAAGATGCCCATCGCGGGCATCACGAACCACATTTGCTCCAAATTTACGTATCCTACCGCCGCGTAGAGCGGCCACGCGATCACGACATTCAGAACAAACGCAAAGACCGGTGTGATCGGCGACTTTGGATTGTCACTGCCAAATACATCTTTGTTTATCCACGACAGAAATCCGCCGGGAATAACGTATTCTTCCAACTGGTGCAGCATCAGCGCCGGGAGCGCCGCCCAAAACACCCATTGCGGATGCCAATAGATCCATTCAAATAGTTCAGCCAGTGTAAAATCTCAATAGTTGAAGAAAGGTGCTTAGGAAATCTTGTTCGACAGAATGCGCGCCTTGCGCCGCGCCTGCTCCAAGTACAATGAACGGGGATAGTCCACCAAATATTCCTGCAAGAGTTTCAACGCTTGGTCTTCGTCGTGCAAATCTTCAAGCGTGATCACGGCAATCAAATATTTTGCGCGGGGCAAATCCACGGACTCGGGGAAATTTGTCACGAACGTATCCAATGCGGCGAGAGCTTCGTTCGATTTCCCCGATTGACGGAGTTCTTCGGCTTCCTGCATCCGGCACCACTCGGCCAACCGGCCGTATTTGAGCTGCGTCGCGGCCTCGCCGTATTTGGCTGCGGCCGTGTCGTGCTGTCCGCGAAACTCCGCATAGTCCGCATCCGCAAACGAGCGCAGTGCGCCGTAAAACCCGCCGCCCGACAACAAGGCTTCGTACAAAATTGCGTCATTAAACGTCGTCGAGAGCGAGCTGCCTTTGGTGATCTTTTCGAGCGCCTTCTCGGCCAGCTCCGTGGAATCGCGCCAAATATTCGCCCGAGCAATGCGAAGGAGCGACTCGCCCTCGTCCGGCGATCCGCGCATCTGCTGCGCCGCGACGAACGCCGCTTGCCATGCGTCAATCGCTTGGGCAAATTCACCCATGTAGGCGTGCGCGTCGCCAATGCGCATCCCCGCTTGCTGTTTCAAGGGCATGCGCGCGCGTTGGAATATTCCCTTGTATTCGGTCAACGCTTCGTTCGGCTTGTCTTCGTAGTTTAGCAAAATCTCCGCGATATGAAAACGTGCCTCTTCTACGTCCGCGGATTTGCTGCGGCCCGTAATAAACTTCTCGTATGAGGATTTCGCCTCTGTATATTGGCCTTGCGCTTCCAAACATTGCGCCAGCCCAAGCTCCGCGCGCTCCGCGATTTGATCCGCGGGCTTCCACGACAGTACCTTTTCAAATCCGCGGCGCGAAAGCTCAGTTTCGCCTTCGCCCAACAATTGCTGTGATGTCGCCAATACGCTCACGCCGTTCTCGGAGGACAACGAATCCGCAGCAATCGTCGCGTCAAGCGCCTGTTTCAAGTTGCCGGACTTCATCGCATAGCCCGCCAACAGCCGCCACGCCGTCGGGTCCTTGCGTTCGCGTTTGATGGCCTGTTCGAGTGTGCTCGTCACCGTTTCTTCAACCGTGGAATCGTCGGGAAAACGGCTCAAATAGCTTTGCGCAATTTGCCACGCCGTCGGCGACGTTTTTGAGTACAGCAACAACTCGTCCGTCGCACCTGCAAAGTTCATCTGCGCCTGCAAACTTGACGCGAGTTCCAGCGCCATGTAGCTTGAAACTTTCTCCTCTTTGCGGTATTCGCGAATCAGCTTTTCGCTTTCTTCCCAGCGGCGGTTGCGGTGCAGCACGTTGATCAGCGCGCGCAACGCGTCCGGGTTGTGCGGCTGCGTCGCCATCACTTCATGCCATGTCGCCCACGCGCCCTCTTCGTCTTCCGCCGCAAGTTTCACTTCGCCCAAAGCAAGCTGCAAATTGAATGCGCTGGCCGGATCCTGCCACGGTTTAAGACTTCCGCGAATATCAGCCTTGTTGATCTGTTCCTGCAGAAAACTTTCCGCTTCGTCGAATTTTCTGAGCTGCACCAAGCACTTCGGAATTCCCGTAATCACAGCCGCATCGGTCGGCGACACCTTATAGGCGTCTTGCCACGCGGCCAACGCATTGTCGAAATTTCCGCGCTGCTCTTCCCTGCGTGCCCGGTCGATATACGCTTGCGCGGGATTTCTGGTGACGTTCTTGTTCGGCAAAGGGCCGCTATTGCCCGGTTGAATAATGATCTGCTGCGCAAACAATTCGCCAGCCAGCAAAACACCCAACATTATATATAGAAAAAATTTCATTTCAACAAAATCAAAGGAGTTGTCCGTGATTCGTGCCCGGTGTCCAGTCTGACAAAGTATTTTCCACTTGCAAAGCCGTCCGCCTGCCAGTGCCAAACATATCCGCCTGCACCAAGTGACTCGTCAGCCAGCACGGCGACTTCGCGGCCCAGCACGTCGAACACACTGAGCCTAACTCTTCCGAATTGAGGCAGTGCGAAGCGAATTTCAGAAGTTGAGTTGAACGGATTCGGATAGACTGACAACGAGACTTCAGCCGAAACTTGCGGCGACACGCGGGGCACGTCCAGCAACTCACTGATCGGAAAGGCCGCGATTCTCGCGCCGCCGCCAAACGACCCGTCGGTCGTCACCTCCGTAAAAGCATAGATCAGCGACTGTTCGTGCTCGATCATCGTTAACCCGTTGAGCAAATGGTTCGACTCCACGTCCTGCGTGCGGATGCTCGTCAAAAAGGTTCCGTCTTCTTCGAGTCCTAAGAACCAAAACTGCATCACGTCGTCGCCGCGAATAAATAACGACAATACGAACCGGTGATCCTGAGCGCGAAAGACGCCCCAGCTCGTTATGTAACTGTGCAGCGGCAACGGACCCGGATCCCACGGCGGCGTCGACATAATTGTCGTTCCGTCGTACGTAGTCAGCCACGTGCGAAAATCGTTTATCGTTTGACTTGGCGTGACGGATCCCGCCACGCACGTCAACACGCTGCCGTCATAGTGGAACGCTTGCCCCGACGGATTTTCTCCGTCAAACAGCTCGGCCTCGCGCAACACGACACTGTCCGCGAAAAATCCCTGCGCGTCGAATTCGTAAAGCACCGTGCGCATCTGCCACGCCGATTCTCCGAACATGGTTTGATGAGATACAAGCCGAGGTGCGCCGTTGACTTGGTAAGAATACAAACAGTCCCCAAGCCCCAGCGTGTCCGATCCTTGAATTTCACCTTCCGAGTCAAGACGAAATACAATCTGCCCGTTCGTAAAGTCCCGCACAGCCAAAAAGTAGCCGTCGTCCAGTGTTAAGAATCTGGGAAAGAACGCGGGCCGAAGTTCCAATTCCTCTAAATACTGCCCCTCCGGGGAGTAAAAATAGAGTGCGGTTTCCGACAGTCATTCATGGTAAATCATCTTACACGTCGCGCCGTTCCCGAGACTGCGAAACTCAACCCGCGGCGGGCAGCTTACTTCGCTCGTGCTCTGAATCTCGACGGTATCCAATTCGCTGGCGAGATTGCCATCCAAATCAACTTCCCTTCCATAGGCGCCGATCCAATCGACATTCCCGCTCGCCCAAGTGCAATACAGCGTATTCGCTTCCGTAACCTCGATCGTTGGAAAGAAAAACCGTTCATCCGTCTCTTCGTCCATCCGAACCGGATCAAACTCCGGCTGGGCTTTTGCGGTTGCGACAAGAACGACCAGCCATAGAACAAAGGCGGATGAAGTCTTCATAGACGGTTACTCCAGTTTGAATTGCACGCAATAGCACGCGTCCGCCGCCGCGGCTGTGTCCGATGACGCCGCAGTGTACGCCGCGAAGATTTTATCTCCGAACTTCGTTGCCGAAAACTCCTGTATCGTAGAACTCACGTCCGCGCGCTGAGAAATCCGGCTCCAATAGCCGTCGTCATCGACTCCCAGCACAAGAAGCTGCATATGTTCGCCGTCGTCTGACAGCGCCAGAAGATAAGGAAACTGAGCACCCGAGGCAATCGAGCGAAACGCGATATATTCCCCCAATGACTCGCGTTTGGCTGCCGCCGTGTGCTCCGATTCACGCTTCGTGCCGTTCAATACGTGCGTTTCAATCTCGAGCTCTTTGGACTCCGGCTTACGATAGCCAGCCACGATGAACAAATCTCCGCCGCTGACGAAATAGTCCGTGCCGATTTGCTGCGTCGCCGGGTAAGATCTCGCCACCGTTGTGCTGTCTACGTAACTGCACAAGCGGGCCATCGTGTAAACGTGAAAACTGTCGTCATCCGCTTTGACGAACACCACTCCGGCTCCGCCCGCCGCCGCGAAATCCGGACTTGCTATACTCAGCGTGTCCCGGCTTAGCTCGCGACCCAAGCGGTCCATCCATACGGTGATCAGTCCGTGCTGAAGAGGCGATTCATAAAATATCGCAAACAGTGAATCCACTTCCACCGGATAAGACAGCACAGCCGGAGCAGTCACCCACGCGCCTTCGCGGTCGCCTTCCTCGTCGCGCGAAAGAATGTAGCTTTCCTGAATGCAGCTATGCGCGACAAACGTCGCCGTATGGTGGTTCGCGAAATGAAACCGCCGCAAGTCAGGAATACACTGCACCCAACGGCGGCTGATGAACTCATACAGATCAGGTTTGCCGAAGGTCAGCGAATCCGGAATCCACATAGCTCCCGCGCCGCCGATCGAGTCGTGATGAAACTCTGTCCACTGGCAATACAAGTCACCCGATTCCTGCACGGAGATTACCGGCGTAAAGATCTGCTCCGCCAAGCCGCTGTCCACTCGCACCGATTTCGGAGCCCGCGAACAACCAACGGCGAGCAGCAGCAATATGAAAAGTGGAATGTACTTCATTTTGTCTCCCCCCATTCCTGTCTGAAGGAATGGGGGAACTAAGGGGGGATTCTGGAATCCTACTGGAATTTCGACAGCGCTTCGAAATACTTCCGCACCAACTCTTCGTAGTCCGGCGTGTACTTCGCATCGAGCGCGCGCAAAAGATCTTCGCGCAGCTCGTCCGAACCCGGTTTTTTCGGCAGTTCGCGCGGCGAGGCACGCACCATGTCAATTCCCGTGTTCGATTCTCTTTGCGGCGAAAACTCGCGTTCGCGGTTCGCTCTCTGGAAGTCGAGCAGCTTAGATTCGATTTTGTTTTGACGTTCGATGGTTTCCGGCGTAATTTTCTGCGCGCGCAAATCCTTCGCCACGTCTTCCATGTCTTCTTTCAGACCATCAAGCCGGCCCAACGTCTGCTTCGACGCCGCAGCTTCCTGCTGCAGTTCTTCCATCGACTTTGCCAGCGCTTCCTGCTCGCCCGCAAGTCTTTGCATTGAAGCGGCCTGACTCTGCGAAAGCGAACCCGGATTCTGCATCATCGACATCGTCTGCTGGTTGATTTGGCCTTGCTTCTGGCACATGCCGCCCGCTTTGTTGCACGTTGAGTTGCTGTTCGGCTTGTTGCACTGGCTCTGGCATTGCTTGCAGGCGTTGTTCTGTTGGCGCAAGGCTTCGTTCAACGCGGCCATCGCCTGCTTGCGGTAGTGCGTCGCCGTACGCGCGTCGCGCTCTGCCGTCGCGTTGCACGCTGCCTGCATTTGGTTGATCGTCTCTTCCATCGTCGCCATCATCTTCGGCGTCACCGCCATTGACTTCTTGGCCAGCTCCTGCATATCCTCTTGCACGCGCTTCATCGCCTGCTTCAGATTTTCCTGCTCTTCGACCAGCTCCTGCATCTGCGGACTGTTCTGATCGATTTCCTGCGACTGCTGCCAGAGCTGCTCTTGCCGCATGGAAAGGTCAAGCATCTTGTCGCGCGCCTTCTCCATTTCCATCAGCGTTTCCATGTCCTGGTTCGTCTGCATTTGCTGACGCATGTTCTGCATCATCTGCGAGAATTCGGACATTTTCCGCGACTGCTTCTTGCCTTGCTTCTTCGCGGATTGATTCTGGCACATCTGCATCGGCTGGGAGTTTTGCTCCATCTGCTCGGAAAGCTGCTCCTGCTCCATTTGCTTTTCGAGCTCCTGAGCCTGCTGCTGGCCTTGCAGTTGATCCTTTTTCATCTGCTCGGCCAGTTCTTTCATCTCCTGCTCGATCTTCTTCATCTCGTCGGAGAGTTTCTTCTGCTGCTCGGCATTCTCTTTCGAATTCTGCGGAGTGTTCTGCTCCATCTTTTCGTTGAGCTGGTCCTGCTGCTTGGAAAGTTCGTCCAGCCTCCGAGAGAGTTCGTCGAGCTTCTTTTCGGCCTGCATCTGCTTCAGCATATTCAATGTTTGGTCGAGCGTGAGATTGAACTGCTCCTGCGTCTTCTGAAAGTTTTCGAGAGCTTTCCGCATCTCTTCCGGTGACGGCTGCTGCATCGCTTCCGAGAGCTTGCGCATCGCTTCACGCATTTCCGGCGTGATCACTTCGTCGACCAATTCCTGAATCTGCTGCATTTTCTCCATGACTTCAGGAGAGTACAGCGCACGCATCTGGTTGACCATTTGCTGCTGTTGGATCGCCTGTGACACCTGCTCCAGCACCTGCGTCATCTGCTCTTGCTGTTCCATCAGCTCGTTGATTTCCTGCTTGCGCTCGTAGCTCATCTCGGGGTTCGACTTATACTCCTCGACGGCCTTTTCAACGTCCTCGCGCAAATCCTGCGAGTGTTCGAGCAGTTCTTGTAAAGTGATGGTGCGCTTTTCTTCCATCTGTTCCTGCTGCTCGAATATTTCGGCCATCGACGGGAAGCGCAGCACGCGCATTTCGCTCTTGGCCCGCTTCGGTCCGCTGATGCGGTCGTTGTCCCACACTTCCACGAACATCATCACCTGATCTTCAGGCAGAAGCTGCAACGGTGTCAAGTCGAACTCGGTTTCCACCACGCAGCGGCCCGGTTCGGTCACGCGGTAGTCGAGCGCCATTCTCTCAAAACTGTCGTCCGGCACGTCGCCCGGCTGATCCCACGGCGACGGACGGTAGTAGCGGAGCGTCATCTTGGAAAAACCGTAGTCATCCGCGGCGTCGGCTACGATGGGCACTTTCACGTCCGCCGCGATTTCCAAATCGTGACCGGGTTCGACCAAGGAAATTACCGGGGCTTCATCAGGCCTCGCGTTAATGCGGTAAGTAATTGCATCGCGGCTGTTGCGGCCTTCTTTGTCCGTCAGCTTAATCTGATACGTCCCGCTCTTCGCAACGGTGAACTGCCCTTCGGCCTTGCTGCCGTCAAGTGCCAGCTCAAGCGTTTCTCGCGGCGTCGCCATATGTTCGCCGTCCAAATCGAAAAACTCGACTGTGGCTTTCGCAAGCTGCTTTGTCGAGGAAATGATCAGTTTCGTGGTCGTTCCCACGACAGCCGAAATGTCGCCGACGTTTTCTTCCAATGTCCGCGTTTGCATTCCCGTATAGGCCGGCGGCGTCAAGGTCACCGACAAATATCTGACCGCGGGCAATTCCTGCACTGTCGCCGTAAATTTCTCGGTTGATACATTCTGCGCGTAAGCCCAATAGTCAAACGTCGTCGCGAGTCCGGTCCACGTCACGGTGTATTGTCCGTGCTCGTCGCCCTCCACGGTCAGCGGCGAGTCCGCCGTACGGCCCTTTTCCTTGCGCGTGATCGTCACTTCCTTCGGCAGCGTTCCCGTTGCGGTTACCACTACTTTCAGAGAATCGCCGCGCACAAGTTCCACGTCACCCGGAGCCACGTGCAGCACAAAATCCGGGCATGGCGAAAAATCTTTTCCCGGATTCATCACTCGTTCGGCAGCGGAGATCAATGGACGCCCGAACACCAAGAGTAACGCAACTGCCGCCACCGAAGAAAACATCGCGTATCGCACGCTCTTCTTAACCGGAGTTCTGTCCGGCAGCGATGCAGGCGAAATCGGCACAAGCTCTTCGGCCACACCGCGACCTGCCGCTAAAATCAATTCAGAAGAAACCCCGTCACGTTCGGCGTTCTCAGCTTTGTCCAAAAGCTGCAAAGCATTCAACACACGATCCCGAATCGTCGGCATCCGCTGAGCATAATCTCCCGCGAGCTTCTGGTCGGTTGGTGCGAACATGGTATACTTCAAAATCGGCCACACCACACCAAGCGCCGCCGCCACCACAGCCGTGATCACCCACAGCCCCAACAACACCGCACGCACGTCGCCGCCGAATCGTCCCAAAGATTCCAGCACAAGCACGAGCAGCGTCACGCTCACCAAACCTGCCAAAGCAAACAGCGCGTGACTCTTCAAAGTATTCATCAAAACGGCGCGACGAAGCCCCGCCATCCAGTTGCGTATCGTAGAAAGTACTTCTCGTGCACCCATACTCTTTTCTTCCTTCTATATCTGAAACTGTGTTAAGCAACACAGCTAATCATTCGTCTATGACATCTTTACAAAAATGTAGGGGCGGAAGGCATTCCGCCCGCTCAAGGCCGGAATCAGAACCTCCGCAACCGCATATCGTTCATAATCCGCTCCCGTTCCACCTTCAATTTCGCGACGGCAAGCTTCAATCGCTCGCGAACTACGGACGGCGGCATCTCTCCCGTCTGCAAAAATGTATACCCTTGAATCGCGCGGGTGAAATACCAGCCCGCAAAGTGCTCCACCGCGCGGTGCATGCGGCGGGTGGCGCGAGGTGCGCGTCTCTGAAGTAGTGCCAAGTCCGAGTCTTCCTTACTTACTAAACAATGCTTGAATCAACAACACCACCGCGACTGCTCCTGCCAACGGATGAATCAGCGCGATTCCCGCGGGAATCGGCGCTTTCATTCTTCGCAGTGCGAACAGTGCGATGCCGCCCATGGCCGTCACGATGGTCAACAAAAATGCGAGCCACGGCGTGGGGTCCGGTGACGTCGTCGCGTGAATGATAAAAAACGTCACGCCCAAAATCGCCAACCCGCCGTGAATCCACACGAATTTCATTTTCGCCGGAATCTTCTTGACCAAATGCCACAGCGGATTAAACCCAACCGCAGCAGCCAAAGTCAATAACACCGCCGAAAGATAGAGATACATATCAACGATCTCCCAATTTGCTTTTCTCAGATCTCCCCCAAAAACTCGCGTAGCGATTTTGGTGGGATTAAGGGGGGCTTCTGAAACTCCTAAATTTGCCGTGCTGATCTCAAGTCGGCGTACCGCTACTGATCGATTTTGTATTTCGCTGGCCGAACTCGCTTCCCACGATCGGGCGGGAAACCCAGCGTCTCCAAAACTCCCCGCGCAACATTCTCGCTCGATGCCGGATTCTGCCCTGTGATCAGTTTCCCATCGAACACAACCTGCGGCTGATAATTCTCTGCGGTTTTAACTGTCGCGCCTTGCTCTTCAAGTTTGCTCTGCAGCAAGAACGGCATGTACTTATCCAGCTTTGCAGCTTTCTCTTCGCTGTTTGTGAATGCAGCGACTTTCTTGCCGTCGACAAGATACTTCCCATCTGACAGTTTCACATCCACGAAGGCCGCCGGACCGTGACACACCGCCGATACAACTTTTCCGCTTTCGTACATTTGCGTGATGGCTTTTTGCACCAACTCGTTTCCCGGCAAGTCAAACATCGTTCCATGACCTCCCGGAAAGAAAATTGCATCGTAGCCATTCACGTCAATATCTGCCAAAGATTCCGTATTCTTCAAGAGTTCGATTTCGTCTGCGAACTTTTCCTGTGTCTCATCATTCAAACTCCGCGGATCAATCGGCACCACACCTCCGAGCGGACTGGCCACGGTCACATTCACATGGTGTTCAGTAAATATCTTGTACGGCGTCGCAAACTCTTCCAACCACACCCCCGTAGCATGCGAAGAATCAAACTGTGCCGTATTCGTCAAAACAATCAATATCGCAATCAGTGTATCCATATTTCCTTCTTCTTCCGTCATCCTCTGTAAGGACCTAGTAAAACGAACCACCAACCCCAATCTCCAACCACAAACATCAAGTGCTTGTCATCCTGGAAGGATCTTGTAAAACGAGCCACTCCTTCGCAAGTGTCTACTACACTCCCAAGCCACTGCGCCAGCGCAACGTTGCCCACTTTTCAAGTGGGTTACTCCACCCCTCTCGTCAGCGCATACACCAAAACATTCACCCCCATATCCAGCGCCGCCTTGCGTTTCTCCACCGGATCGTGATGAATCTCTTCGGCTTCCCACCCGTCGCAGATATCCGCTTCGTAGTCGTAGTAGCACACCATCACGCCATTCCAAAACAGCCCGAACCCTTGCGCGGGTTTGTTATCGTGCTCGTGAATCTTCGGCGTCCCGTTTGAAAAACGGGTAACGGAATTGTAAATAGGGTGGCCAAAGGGTAAGTCAAACCACTCCGCGTCCGGCAGCACTTTTTTCATTTCGCGCCGAAAGCTCTGGTCCATCCCATAGTCGTCGTTGGCGAACATAAATCCCCCCGCGTTAAAATACGCGCGCAGGTTATTCACCTCATTTTCCGAAAACGCGATATTCCCATGCCCGTTCACGAAAATGATCGGATAAGAAAACAGTTCGTTGGAGGACGGTTCGACGGCCTTAGGTTCGGGATCAAAATCCACGTTCACCCCGGACTCCGCGTACCGCAAAAGATTGCCCAACGCGCGCCCGCCCGAGTACCAATCCCCGCCCCCGTTGTACTTCAAAATCCCAATCTTAATCGCCCCGGTTTCCGCACACACCACCCCCGGAGAGGTCAAAAAGACCCCCGCAAAAACCAAGCAAATCCCCACCCCAGCAAAAACTCCTCGCAAGGTGCTTGACAAGCACTTATTTATCAGCAACTTAATATACCCACTTAGCATTGACGAATTAACTCTTAAACTCTTGGAAATTAGGAACGGTTGCTTAGTGTGCCAATGACTGAAATCCATCAAACATGTCAATTCGATCCATGTACCATTTTCGACCCTTCTTTGTGAGGCCAATCCTTGAATTAGCCCACAACATCGCTCGTTTTTGCCCTGGATTTCCCGACCCAAGAATTTCCACTTGATGTCGCATTTCAAGATAATACCTATTGGGGTCATCATCAGACAGCCAAAACCTGGTTATCATTTCTAGCTCTGGAATAATATCTTGTTTGGGGGAGCTACTAATCGCACCCTTTTGTAACGCAAACTTCCGTACAGCTCCACCGTCTCCATAGTCCCACCTCAATTCGTCGTACCGATTTGTGTCGAATAACTTCATCGCTACCAGAAGTAAGATCGCCTCTGGCGAATAGTTTCGACGATCTTCGTCCGATAATAAAACAAAGGAAGTGAAATTGAAAAGTTGCTCCAAGTCACGCAAACTAAGTTTGCTGCTTCTTGCTATTGTCTGTGCTAGTGCTCGAAATAGTTCCTTTTCATTAGCATCCTTTCTTAGAAGGCTTGCGCGGGAATCAAAATAATCGTCAAGGCTGAATCTCTGAATCATGAAATCAATGAACGATTCACGGGAAGGCTCTGGCAACTTATATCTAATGTCTAGTATTCTCCTTAAATAGACTTCAGCGTCAAGCGCGGGACCGTAGAGCATTTGGAGAGAATGGTGAATCTGTGTTGTGTGAATCACCAATACGAAAGTGATCCCGGGGATGTCGAAAAGGTGCTTTACTCTCTCGAGTGTTGCGACTGCGTAAGGTGGACGACATCTGTCGAGTTCGTCTATCACGATAGTTAGGGCCGACCCCGATTCATGGCCATCACGTTCTTGAATTTCCTTCACAATAATCGACAAGGACTCTTTGAACTCGTTTATTGCGCTTTTTCGCGCCTCGTGTTCTCGAACTACGTCCATTGAAGTTGCCGCTACATCCGGCAATGTGTCCCTTATGCCTGCCTTAACTTCGTCCGCAATCCCATCAATATTTAGTAATCCCGCCGTTAGTAATCTTGTAAGTGCTGGTATTGACCTAACCGCAACCTTAGTTGCCGCATTTCCAATCACCTTCAAGTTCTTCACTAATTCCGTGCGATTACTAAGACCGTCTTTTTCTTTTTCAATCTCACTCGTGATCTCCGAGACTATCGAAGAAAGCGGATCGTCAGCATAATCATTCTCCCACGCAGAATAGTAGATACACACCTTACCTTGATTTCTCATTTTCTGTAACCACATTCTTACGAATGTGGTTTTTCCATAACCCCAAGCGGCATCTACAGAAATTACCAACGGGGTTTGATGTGTACTTAATATCTGAGTGAGAACGTCCGCGTATTTTTCTCGGTCGAGCTTATCGTTATCAAAAGGTGTCGCTTGTGGAATCTCGATTAGACTCTTCATACACTCCTCTTTTTTGCTGGCTGCAAATCTTCCATCGCCCCCCCCTCTTCACTCCACCGCCAACCGAACCCCAAACCCCACCAACACCGCCCCCGCAATCCCCGACACCCACCGCCGCAAAGACTCCCGCGCAAATAACCTCCGCGCCTTCCCCGCCGACAAAGGCGCAAACTCCCCCAAGATAATCCCATAATATAACTCTCCCCACCCATTTTTGCAATTGGCGAACTCCCGAATTGTCAATTAGTTGAGCAGGTTTTGCCGCGCCTCTTGCTCCCGTCACACGATTTCCCTATCTTGGGAAACTTCAATACTTTCCAAGATTCCAGAGCCAAATGAGCAATTACGACGATAAACACGTCCTCGACAGCCGCATCGGCGCCGACGAAAATCTCTACGACCCCGCCCTCAAGCAGCGCACCCAGCGCCTGCTCAAAATGTTCACGGACTATTGCAAAGACTACCCGCTCCGCGAACGGTGGCTCGACGTCGGCAGCGGCGAAAGCTACATGCGCGACGTGCTCCGCGAAGAAACCAAGATGAACATCGAAGTCAGCGAAGTCGATCTCGACGTCGAACGCTACGAATTCCCCGACAACACGTTCCACACGCTCACGCACTTCGAAGTCCTCGAACATCTCTTCAATCCGCTCTACCATGTGCTCGAAATGAAGCGCATCATGGCCCCCGGCGGAAATCTGTTTTTGGTCACCCCCAACGACTACAGCCTGATCTACAAAGTCGAGCACGTCCTGTCGCGCAAATACCGCCCGCACTTCCACCAATTCTCCGAACGCGACTTGCAAGATCTCTTCCACCGCGCCGGTATGAAAATCGTCCACCTGAGAAAATTCTACAAGTCCCCCTCAGGCACAATTGCAAGAGTAAGCAAAAACGGCTTCTTCATGCACGTCCAAGCGTAGACGCTTGACCCAATGACGCTGGCGCCAGCGTGGACGCTGGACCCGATGACGCTGGCGCGAAATCTAAGAATTCTCGTTCCGGTGTAGGGGCGGATGGCAATCCGCCCGCGTTCCACGACAATTCCGCCGAGCCGGGTTAAGGGCCGCCGCAACCCGGCCGGAACAAAAGACTCCAAAGACACAAGGCCGACTTGACAATCGGCCTTTTCTTTTGTACATTCAAATCAGTTTGAAAAACAAACTGATTTGCCGACAACCTTAACCGGGAGCCGTTTATGAAGTTCAAGAGCGATTTTCCAAGCATGGAAGACAAGATTTATCAGAGGTTTAACATGGATGGAGCGATGCTCACGTCCGTCGGATTTCTGTTTATCTGGGTGGGACTCGTGGCAACTTGGCCCGCATGGCGAAACGCACTTCCGGCATTTCTGGCCGTCCCCGACTACTATGCCACGCTCATTCCGTTGGTCATCGGTTCCGTTGCAAGCATTCTTCTGGTCAGGATTTGGCGAAACCGGATCACCTTCCCACGGCTGGGCTATTCAAAGTTCGTTGCAAGGCGGGAAATTCCGAGGCATTGGGTGCTGCGCTTTGGCTTGCTCTGTTTCGCGCTCGATTTCGCCTTCCTTCAAGCGTTGAAATTTGCACACAAGCACGGAATAGCGGAAACATCATTCACAGGAGTACATTCGGACCCAATTTCTTTTGCGGCCATTGTGTTGGGAACCGGACTGGCGCTGGTCGGTGTCATGCTGGGAATGAAACGGCTGTTGGCTATTGTGCTGCCGCTGATTGCTCTCATCTATTTGGCTCCGTTTATTCACTTCGAAACGAGTTGGATTGTCGTCGTGGCCGGATTGACGCTCGTGCTTTTGGGAATGAATCGATTGAAGAACTTCTTGCGGAACAATCCGATTCAGGAGAATCCTGATGTTCAGTGACGACGCCGCGGCAGGCAAGGGAGGGATTCCCGAAATTGATCTGGTCGTGCACTCGCCCGCGCGACTGGCGATTCTGGGGCTCCTGAGCGTCGCCAAAGTTTCGGACTTTCTCTTTCTGGAAAAGCAAACTGGATTGACGCGCGGGAATCTCTCAACTCATCTCACCAAACTTGAGTCGGCGGGATATGTCCATATCGAAAAAAAGTTTGAAGGCCGGATGCCGCGCACACTGATTCACCTCACGAAGGAAGGGCGAACTGCTCTCAAGACTTACCGCCAACAGATGGAAGAGGCTTTGCGCGATTTGCCTGAATAAATTGACGAGTATGAAGGGCAAGCGGAGAGACCTTCACCTCGATTCCGTATAAACACAGGTGGTATTATTGCGCACCTAAGCTACTCTGTAACCGGGGCAGGTGAAGACACCTGCCGCCGCGCAAACAAGAAAAGCGGGCCGGAGAAAATCTCCGGCCCGCTTTATTTTTCGGATTCCGGCGGGGAACCGCGCTGACGCGCTTAATCCCCGCTCGGCGAGTAACGGGGGAATCAGAATTACTGCATCACCACCGGGCAATTCACATTCACGCCCGGATCAAACGTGACCGTCACCGCCGCAGCCGTAGTCCAGTCGCTGACATTATCAAACTCGGCATTGTCATAAGCTGTCACATCCCACAACGGAGAGTAACCGCCTTGACCGGGAATTGTGGCGACCACGTTGTGAGTTTGGTCGGTACCGGGTTCGGTCTTGAAGCCTGACGGAGGACCGCCGCCATCTTCGTCAGGATTGATGTTGAAGCACACCAAAATCGGCGACGTCGGCACCATATCCGCAGCCGGAGCCAGTGCGGCTTCGTCAAAATTGAAATACGTCACAACTGAATCACGATACCAGCCGCGCGTCAAGCCGTTCGCTCCGCCACCGAGATCAGCAGTCGAACCCTCCGGAACAACCGGACAATTCACAAGCACGTCAAGCTGTTCCATCGGCAAACCCATGTCTATGATCTGCTGAACACTCGTGATCGTGTTCGCAACATAGTCCGCCGGAACGGTGACAACGTTCGGCCGCCAGAAATCGTTATAGTCGGCGTCGCCGGGAATGTCGTCGACGATGTTGAGTTGTCCGGCAACAGGCGAACTCTCTCCGTCGCGTTGCAGTACATAAATCGGCGCCGGAGTTTGCGGCATCACATCGAAGTTGTAGTAGGTGACGTTGCCGCCGTCCGGTCCGAGACCGTGCGTGATGAACGGTTCTACGTCCATATCAATCGCTTCATCGGCTGCGGGCAGTGCGGAATTTCCGCTGCGCTTAAACAGGTGCCCCGCCGCATCGCTGAAGCGGTCAATATGCGCGCGCGGCGCCGTGTCAGGATTGCCGATGTCGATTGAATTCTGCGCAACGATCGGACAATTCACATTCACCATGGGATCAAACGTCGGCGCAACCGCCGCGGCACTGGCCCAATCGTGAACCATATCAAATGCAGCATTGTCGTAGGCCGTCACATCCCACAGCGGAGAATATCCTCCCTGTCCCGGAACGGTTGCAACGACGTTGTGTGTTTGACTCGACGTTCCTTCAGCCTTGAATCCCGAAGCAGGGCCGCCGCCGGTTTGATCAGGATTGATGTTGAAGCACACCAAAATTGGAGAGGTCGGAACCATGTCGGAAACTGCGGTTATTCCGGCTTCATCAAAATTGAAGTAAGTTACTACGGAATCGCGATACCAGCCGCGCGTCAAGCCGTTCGCTCCGCCGCCGAGACTTGCCGATGAGCCTTCGGGAACTATCGGACAATTCACCACCGTGTTCATCTCCTGCACGGCTAATCCCATGTCCACAATTTGCTGGAAGCTATGAATCGTGTTGGCTATGTAGTCGCCCGACACCGACACGATGTTCACGCGCCAGAAATCATTGTAATCCGTGTCGCCGGGAATGTCGTCGACGATGTTGAGCTGTCCCGCTACGGGGTTTGTTTCACCTTCACGCTGCAGCACGTAGATCGGCGCGGGAGTTTGTGACATCACATCGAAGTTGTAATAGGAAACCGCATTTCCGTCGGCGGCAAGTCCGTGTGTGACAAATGGTTCTTGATCCATGTTGATCGGAGCATTTGCCGCCGGCAATCCGTTTGAGCCATCCCTAACAAACAAATGCCCCGCGGTCGCACTGAATCGATCAATGCTCACACGAGGCGCAGTATCGGGATTGAGTCCCTCGGGGGACATGTTATCGTTGTTGTCGTCATCGCTGGAACAGCCCACCATACCCATTCCAAAGGCCACCAGTACCAGCGCAACCAGCCAAAAATGGCGAGTCTTCATTTTCTCTAACCTCCTGAGAATTCTTTATTTGTTCGGCGTCGAGCAACACAAGAAACGTCCGGCGCGAACGGACAAAATCCCCAGACTATAAGAACTCTCCCGTAACGCGGCAGGATGGCGCTGTCCGCATCACGTTTCGTTTACGCTCACCTTTAATGGAATGTTCCTGATTTTTAAATCTATTTTGGTGAAAGTTGCACATAAAGAAAGAGGCCACGATAAACATGGCCTCTTCTCACATCACTAACTCTGTTATTTCATGAAAACGATCTTCTGTGCAAACGAGTTGGTTTCGTTCCAAGCGCGTATGAAATATATCCCGCTGACAAGACTCGCCGGCGCGGAATATCTAAGCACAGAGTTTGAAAGTCTTCCGCGATGCAGCACGTCGACCTCGCGGCCCAAGATGTCGTACAGTGTAACCGTCAGCTCCGTGTTTATACGAACATTTATATTAATCGTAACGGAGCTATTGAAAGGATTGGGAAAAACGGACAGGTCGAAGTTTGATATTATTTGCGGTTCGCGAGGCTCGCTCGCCTCCATGATCTGACCCGAATCATAAAGATTTCGCAAGTAGTCCGCTTTGCGAATCACGTCATTGGGATCGATTCCAAACACAACCGCTGTAACCACCGTGTCGACACTGCCGGGAGAAAGTTGGAAGTTGCCTGTGCCGAGGATGAAGTCACCGTCCGTAGGTTCAGGAGTCGGGGTGTCGAAGTTTCCGGGCGTGAGTCTTGACCAAAGCGCTGCGTCGTCATTCATGCGCACGGCCCCGGGAGGAGAAAAGAGTTCAAATGAAGTCACACCCAAGTCGGCGGGAGTCTTTAGAAACGTCGTTCCAATAGCTCCGACATTGATGCTGTCACTGAGGGGCACCCAACCCGGGCTGCCAATGTCGTCACTGTCAATTGTGATCGCAATCTCATGATCCGCGCTATAATAAAAGAGATCGTCAGCCGAGTCCTGACGACCGCCCACAAGAGTGCCTACAATTACGCCAAAACGCATTGAAAGGAAATTGATTACGCCGTCATTGTGAAAGACGTACATCAGGACTATCATGTCCTCAAGATCGGGTCCGAGGAACTCCAAGTACCTCCCCTCGACTCGCAATCCCAGTCCGCTGCGGGAAGTATCATTCGGAAAGGCAAAAAGAGTATCCGTTCCGCGTACCCGCCACTCCATGTCGGCGTTGTCATCCATCTGAAAATAGGCTTCCTGATCAGCCCATTGTTGCGCGTTCGGAAAATGGCCGAGCCAGTGGTTGCTCCAACTACTTGGCCACGTGTTCGGTTGGTCACTTCTTGCGATATGGGGAGTCTCTCCGGTATTCACGCGGTGGAATCCGGGCAACGGCTCAAAACCCCAGAAGGCTCCGCCACCGGGAGGTCCGTCGGGGTTTCCGCGCGGACCGTAGCTTGTGCAAACAGAGCGAAGCGTGTCGCCTGAGGGATGGACAAATTCTACACCGAGCAAGGGAGAAAAGTCTCCCATGTACTCATCTCCGGTTCCTTGCGGCCATTCAAACGAGATTTCGCCGACGTTTCCCAGCAGGCCGTAATTGTAGAACGTTGTTCTAACGCGATTCTCGTTTAAGAGGTTTATCGCGCGATTTTGAATGGAACCGTACTGTGCGAAGGAAACCGATGCAAACAACAAGGCAGCAAATCCGATACTCCAGATGTGACGTGGCATGACCGGGGCTCCTGATGGTGGGTTCTTTTAAGCAGGAAACAAGAGAGGGCTGAACTCATTAGAATTCAGCCCCCCTTTAATCCCCCTGTTTGGGGGAAATTTGGTTTTAGATTAATTTGCGCTGCTCGGCGGCATACTTCAACTCTTCGCGGAACTTGGGATGCGCGATTCTAATCAACGCATGCGCGCGTTCGCGAATGGTCTTGCCGTGAAGATAGGCGACGCCGTATTCCGTGACCACATAGTGTACGTCGGCACGGCTCGTGACCACACCCGCGCCCGGTGACAAGACCGGAGTGACACGCGAAATCGTGCCGCTCTTGGCTGTGGATTCGAGCGCGATAATCGGCTTGCCCCCGTGACTGCGGGAAGCTCCGCGCACGAAGTCAACCTGTCCGCCAAATCCCGAGAAGATCGAGTGACCGATTGAATCCGAACAAACTTGCCCGGTCAAATCGACTTGCAGAGCGCTGTTGATCGAAATCATGTTGTCGTTGCGCGCAATCACGAACGGATCGTTCGTATGATCCACGGGACGGAACTCGACCAGCGGATTGCTCTTGACAAAGTCGTACAGCAATTTCGATCCGAGCACGAAGCTCGCGATCATTTTGTCTTTATGCAAATTCTTCGCGCGGCAATTGATGACGCCAGCATTTACAAGTTCCACCGCACCGTCGGAGAACATCTCAGTGTGCATTCCGAGATCGCGCTTGTTGGTCAAGCTCGCCAACACCGCGTCGGGAATCGCGCCGATACCCAATTGCAGACATGCGCCGTTGGGAACAAGTTCGGCACAGAACAAACCGATCAGCTTTTCGGCGTCGCTGGGTTTCTTACGCGGCAACTCGGGCAGCGGGTGGTCATACTGAACCATCGACCTGAAAACGGACTTGTGCAAGAAATTCTCGCCGTACACCCGCGGCATCTCTTCGTTGACCAATGCAATCACGTTTTTGGAATGACGGACGGCTTCGAGCGTACACGCGCAGTCGATGCCGAGGCTGCAGAAACCGTGATGGTCGGGCGGCGTCACTTGCACCAAAGTGGTGTCAATCTTTAGCGCGCCGCTTCGGATAAGTTCGGGAATTTCGGACAAAAATATGGGGGTATAGTCCCCGCGGCCTTCGTTGATCGCGGCACGGACATTGGCACCGGTAAAGAGGGCGTTGGTCCGGAAACTCTTTTCCATGCCGGGGTCGGCATAAGGTGCCGGGCCAAAAGTCATCAAATGCGCGACTTCAACGCCTTCCAACTCGGCCCCGCGCGCGGCGAGAGCTTCAACTAATAATTGAGGTACTGCTAAACCCGATCCGACAAAAACGCGATCATTTGATGCTACGCAACGCAACGCATCTATCGCTTTCTCCAGCAGTTCGGGGGGCGCTACTGGAGCTTCTGCAATATGCGAACTCATGTCCTGCTTTTTCCTTATGTTATAACACCGCAGGAAATTGACTAACTACATCAAATTTCCACTGCGGGAACTTATTGTCATAGTTGCGATTGTAATTTATAGGCAATTGCAACTCGCACTCCAAAATACGCAATTGCTCGCAATTTTTCAACGCGAATTTTTCGGAGGTTTGTCATGCTTGACTTCCGCCTTATACTCAGCCCGATTGACTTTTCTGAGTCGTCATACCGTGCACTCCGTACTGCGGATGAACTCGCGCGGCGCTACAATGCCGACTTGCACGTGCTGCACGTGGTTCCGCCCGTACCCTTAGTGGAATTGCCACCCGCGTCGGGAGGCGCGTCGTTTGACGTAAAACAGTATGAAACCGAGCTGATGAAAAGCTATCAGCAATCGCTCGATGAAGCGATCAAGAAGTTTGTGAAACCCGACATCCGGGTTACTAAACATCTCGAAATGGGCGATCCCGCACATGAGATCGTGCTGGTCGCAGAAAAGATCAAACCGGACGTGATCGTGATTGCGACTCACGGACGAACTGGACTCAAGAGGTTCTTGTTCGGCTCCGTTGCGGAAGCTGTAGTAAGGCGCTCGCCCTGCGCGGTGCTGACGATACCTGCGCATTAGCCGGTTGATATTACACGTGACAAATTGCTGACTTCGCTTTCTGCGAGTCAGGATGCATACGGCGTTCTCCGCCCAAGCAATACTTGATCAAACCCGGATTCCTTCAGGGCTCATGTGAAATAGAAAAGCCCCTCTTGTGAGGGGCTTTTTTGTTCCTGTGCGGATACAGTCTTAGCTCTTGCGTTCCACGTAAGTTTCCTGCGCCAGTTTTTCAAGCCACTTTCGGAATTCCTCGTCTTGCTTTTTGGCCAGTGCCATTTGCTCGATGCGGCTGAAGTCTTCCTCCAATGTAATTGCGCGGGAATAAACGCGATCTGTAACCTTGACGATGTGAACACCGAATATCGTACGGAAAGGATCCGTGTACTCGCCTTTCTTTTTGCCCTCAAGCGGAGCTTTGAACTCTTCCGGGAGTTCGGCGGGACTAAACCAACCCAAATCGCCGCCATTGGCTGCGGTTTTTGTGTCGGCCGAGAGATTAAGAGCGAGCTCCACAAAATCATCGCCGTTGCGAAGTCTTACAACTAAGGACTCTGCCTCGGCCATGGTAGCGGCTTCGTCGACGGAATCGGGTTCGACTTTGAAGAGTATGTGGTTGGTGTTGATTTTTTCACCGGTGCGCTCATTCAAGCGAATCAAGTGCACTCCAAAAGGCGAGACAACGGGTTCGCTGATTTCTCCGGGTTCGAGTGCGTAGGCGACTGCTTCATATTCGGGCACAAGATCACCGCGGTTGGTCGTGCCAAGTTTTCCGCCGTTTGCCGCCGAACCCGTATCGTCGGAGTAGCGCGACGCGTATTCTTCGAACGTAATCTCGCCGGAGAGAATTACTTGACGGGCCGAATCGGCGCGGGCAATCGCGGATTGGATTGAAGATTCCGAAACCCTGTCCTGCAAGAGGATATGTGCGAGACGAATCGCGTCACGCAGAGGCGGAACGGAGTCCTTGATTGCATTCCAGAATTCCACCACTTCGCTGCGCGAGACCTTCACATTCGCCATGTGTTGATGGCGCATGCGCTCGATGAGCAGGGTTTCCTCGACTAACGGACGGAATTGCCGTTTGATTTTGCTCAGCGGCATGCCGTAGTATGATTCGAGTTTGTCCTGCCCGCCAACTTGATCCATCAAGTTCTTGATGCGCCCGTCCAACTCGCGGTCCACTTCCTTTTGCGTCACGGTGATCGAATCGGCGCGCGCGCGTGTGAGCAGCAGTTTCTGCGCGATTAGGTCGTCCAACACTTGCGACGAAAGCTGTGTCAATTGTTCCTGCGACAGCGAATCAAGGTTCGCTTCCGTGCCCATCGTGTATTGCATGTACTGCAAAACCTCTGACTCGAGAATGATCTCGTCGTCCACGACGGCGACGACCCGGTCAATTACTTCTTCCGCATTCGCAAACATGACGCAGGCGAGTATCGCCGCGACCAGCAGTCTTATCATTTAGATTCACCCATTATCTTCGGCTGATAGCGGCTGCGCAAATCGTTGTCCAGCCGCTCTTGTCTTCTTTGACTCTGCTCTGTCAAGAGCTGTTCCCGAATTTCACCGCGCACCGCGTCGAGACCGAGCTGTGCTCCTTTCGGATATACTTCATGCAAACGCACGAGTCGATATCCTTCACCAAACGGCAAGACTTGTGTCAGACCACCCGGCTCGGTGTTGCGCACGCCGTAGAGCAGGGGAGGGTCCAGCTCCTCGGCGGAGGCCAACCAGCGGCCTTCCCAGATGACAAAACCTGAACGGAGATTTGCTGTGTCCGCTTGCTGCAGCGCACGACGAAAAACCTTCAGCGAATCTTCAGACTCACACCAGAAGCTCTCTATCAAATAGCTGTCCGTCGGACGCTTGAATTCGTCTTGGTGTCCCGCGTAGTAGGCCGCAATCAGCGAGTCTGAAATTTCCGGCGACGGTTGACGCGAAAGCAGAATCGCACGGTAGTATTGGTTCGCGATCTCACGCTCTTTTAGGACATACTCGGGATTCTCGCGCAGCTTTGCCGACTCAATTTCCTGCTCGAGCATGGCCATGTCCAACCACTTGGACAGCATGAGCTGCCGTTCGTCGGTACCGAGACTGTCGAGATTTTCACCAGACCATTCCTTGAATCCCTCGCGAGTCAACTTGCGGTTTCCCGCCTCGGCGACGACTCCGCTGCTATCTGTCTTTGTGCAGCCGGCGATCAAAAGCAGACCAAACAGCGCAAACCAAAGTTTATTGATCACGTGCGGCGCGTTCCTGCCGCTCGGGAGGCAGCGGCCACATGGTCTTAAGTTTCTCTTCATCAATCTTCAATGGATAGCGAGAAAAGAGCATCTTTTCGAGATCGTCCTGCAACTGCTTCGTGCGAATAGTCCGGTTCTCCCGGCGCGCCTCGTTCTTGGCTTCTTCCCATGTCATCGTGCGGGAAGGTATGATATCCAACAACTGCACGACCGAGAAATTCTTGCCGATCTTCACGACTTCGGAAACGTCGCCGACTTTCTCCAAGCGGAAAGCGGTTTTTCCGATTAGGCCGAACCGTTTTTCTTCGAACGGTCCGATGCGGCCCGAGTCACGCTTGGTTGATTCCTTCTCGTTGAATTGCCATGCGAGCTTTTGGAAATTCTCGCCTTTCATCGCACGGTCGCGCACGCGTTCTGCCTTGCTGCTGTCGTCCTTAATGAAGA
The DNA here is from genome assembly GCA_020637445.1 of Calditrichota bacterium. Taxonomy (NCBI): domain Bacteria; kingdom Pseudomonadati; phylum Calditrichota; species Calditrichota bacterium. The sequence continues at coordinate 333,046 of JACJVZ010000002.1, forward strand.
TTTCGCGAATCGTGCGAGTTTCCGGCTGAATGAAATCCTGCAAGTGTGATTCGTAATAGGCTTTGTCCGAGTTTTCGTCCAACTCGAGCTTGTCGGTGATATCGACCTTTTCGACTAACCGCTCGATTGCGGATTTCTTCTGTTGAACGACCGCGGGGTCATCCATGGCGCGTTTGACGAATCCTTCTTTGGCCGCTTTGTCTTCGAGAAACTGCGGCTCGCAAATCGCGTTCACGAGATCTTTTACTGACTGCGGATTTTTCCAGTCCACGCGATAGGCATTGCCGCCGACCTTTTGAATCATGTCATCAACCGTGACCGTTCCCAGCTTGTGCGTTGCGGCGACTTCCTTTTTCTGTTCGGCTGTGAAGACCGGACCGAGCTCCTGATTGAGCGGCGTTTGCGGATCGTTCAATTTGTCCGTGAACATCTTCAGCACGTTGTCTTCGAGTTTCAGGCCGTATTCGTCGTGCAGAGCATCGACGTATTCGCGGGCCTTTTCCGAGAGTTTTTGTGATTCGACGTCGCGAAGGCGGCCGGCGATTTCTTCTTTGGACTCTTCAAAAGGCTTGCGGCCTTCAACTTGGCGAACCGAATCCACCATGATCAAGTGCCAACCGAACGGAGACTCGACCGGGCCGGCGAGTTTATGCGGCTCGGCTTTCCATGCTGCGCGCTGGAACTCATCGACCATGCGGCCCCACGGAAACCAACCAAGATCCCCGGAGTCTGCTGCGGTCGTCGCGTCTTCGCTCAACTGTTTGGCGGCCGCTTTGAAATCGAGACCCTTTTCAATCGCGGTCTTGATCGAGTCGATGCGGGCCTTCAAACGCGCTTTGTCGGCGTCGGTCGTATCGGCTGCGCTCTTCTTAATCAGAATATGCCGTGCCGAAATTTCCTTAGCGGAGTTGTCGTAAAAATCCTTGACCATGTCGTCTGTGATCACGGCGTCGATGATTTTCTCGGTGTAGAGCAGATCGAGTGCGCGGCGCTTGGCGGCGTTCTCGATTCCCTGTGCAATTTCGACGTTTTCGTCGTAATGGCGCGCGAGACCTTCTTGATACTTGGCCTCTTCGAGTGCCATGTCGGTTAGAATCTTCTTGCGTTCTTCGAGGGTTCGTTGCTGGATGTTCTCGTCCGTACGGAACTGCATGAGCATCGCGTCACGGTATTGCTGTTCCGTGATGATCTCGTTGCCTACTTTGGCGATGTAAGGTTCTTGCTTCTTGCAGCCGGCGACGATTACGATTGCGATCAAGCCGAGCAGCATGAGGTAGCGTTGCATTTTCTTCGATCCGTTTATGTTTGTTTCAGATTCAAGACAAAGTGATAACTCGTGATGTTCATCCCATGTTTCAGGTAGAACCTGTGGGCGTCCCAACGACCAGCATGTGTGCCGCTGTCCAGATGCACCGCATCGAGTCGCTGTTTCCGCGCCTGATTCACGATATAATTGAACAAATGGTCAGCAACCCCCTGTCCACGGTGGGTCTGTGCCGTGACCAAGTCATCAATATACAAAACTTTTCCCCAATGTAACATCTCAACCGGGCGATATCCGGCCACCCCGGCCACATTCCCGCCAGAGACCTCTACATATATAAGGAGGTAATCTTGGCTATCGGCCTGTCTTTGGGCTTGCGCGATGAATTGTTCTTCGGTGAGGTGCGGCCGGAGTTCGTGGACAACAGGATAGATGCGGCGCAGGTCGTTGGGAGTGGAAGCACTGTGAATGGTCAACGAGTGAATATTCTCTTGACTTGAAGGGTGTAGGGGCCGGGGCCGAAAGCTCCGGTGGGAGCGAAAGCAAAGGTTGTATCGGACGTCGTGCCGATCAGAAAATAACCGCCAAAGTCCAGCGGGAATTCCCAAATCTCGTAGTGGTCGTCGTAGTAGTCGCCGCTCCAATAGAGATGAAGCATATCGTCACCCATGATGATAGAAACGTCGTGCAGCAGCGAATCGACAATCCCCCACTCCTGAGAAAGCTGCGAAATGTTTCCCGCCATATCGCGCGCGCGCACAGCGAACCGATAGCGGTCGAGCGGAGCCGTCAGTGTGTAGACTCGCTGGCTTACGATGTTCTGATCACTCATCGGTTCGTAGGGAACTGCCGACGTTCTCGTAACGGACGGCGAAGCCGCGGAAATCGCGACCGTGTCGTAGAATATCTCGTACGTGTCAAAATGCTGATCATAAGCGCGCGGTTCCCAATTCACTCGGACGCTCGTCGGGCCCGTCTCAACGACGCTGCTGATCTCGACGGCCTGCGGAGCGGTCGTATCCGGAGTGTCGTGCCACGTCAACATCGAATCGACGGCGTTTATGAATGTGGAGTAGTATTCCACCACCACTCGAAAATTGGACAGCAGCGCGGGCGGAGAACCGGGCAGCCAGCGCGCGAAATCGTGCGGCACCCAGAGTACGTCCGGATATTCGTCCAACTCAATATGAATGAAGTTTTCCGTGTCAAAGAGATTGTCGTGCGGGTCGTGGCAATAAAGCGCTTGCTGATTTTCGAGCGCGCCGATATAGTCATTGATCGACGCAATCGTCACAGTGTCTTCGCCGAAAAACGAGTATTGCGGAGAACACCACAGTGTGATATACTGGTTTATCGACGTAAGTATGCTTTCGTCTCCGTCCACTCCTTGCACGGGATAGCGGCCCAACGCATGAACAAAATCTCGATGCAAACCAACGTCGCGCAACGGCATATTGGGGGACGCGTCGTAGCGGTATGCGCTGACTTGCATATCGCCGAGCGCCGGATGTTCGTCCAAGTCATACGAATGCAACTGAATGACCAAGAACGGCGACACCGGCGGCGTATCCCAATTGTCTTTGGCGACTTCTGTCAAGACTTGAAACGGGTGGCGGCCGTTGCGTGAGGGATCGGAAAAAGATAAAGAGTTCGTGTACGTTCCCTGCGTCGAATCCCACATCACCTCGCGCCCCGCGCCCGCAATCATCAAGATATTGAATCCGTCGCGCACATAAATTTCCGTCGCGATCGGCGGAGCCATGTAGTCATCCTGCGGATGCGGAATCTGAATGATCGTGTACGGATGGCGCGGCGCGGGATTAAACACAAACACTCCCCACCCCCGGTGAAATCCGCCAATTACGTCGTTCGCGGGGTCCGCGTCCCCGTTAACATCTACGAATACTGAATCGATCCGCTCGCGGATAATAAAGTGTTCGCGCCCAGTTGTGTCGTCCACCAAGTGTGCCAACTCATAATTCCATTGCGCGTCATAAAGTGCAAGCATCGAGTCGACACTTCCCCACTCATTGTCAATCGCAAACTGAAACACCTGTCTCCACCGAGCCAGTGTCGTATCTCCGGCTGTGGTGTTCGGAATGTACGTGAAGCCGCCGAAGTCGTTGGTTTGCGGATCGAGATTGTCGGGACCGTAATCGTTGTAGTCCGGACGAACGACATTCTCTGATACATGCGACAGCCAATTGTCGTAAGCACACGTCGAACAAGTGTCCAACATAAACCCATACAGCGAACCGGTTTCTTCTACCATTGCGCATGCGGCGACAGGCAAGCACAACAGGATGAACACGCGGCGAATCATGGTCTAATTATCCTTTTAATTTCAAGAATACACGGGCCAAGGTAAGAGTATACCGACGGTTCGAATGCAAATGTATTTGTATCAGTAATTCCGATAATATAGTATCCGCCGGTGTCGGGAGGATATTCGCGAACTTCGAAGGCAGAATCAGAAGGGCTCGCATTCCAAAACAGTCGAAGTGAATCTCCGTCCACCGTGACCGCGAGATCGCTCACATAACCTTCGGTGATGCTTAGTGCCGGAGAGAGCGGCGTGACGTTGCCCGCCATGTCTTTCGCGCGAATCGCGAAATGATATCGCCAGACGGGAGCGGGTAAGTCTTCCAGCGTTCGGCTCGACAGAAACATGTTGCCCAAGCCTTGAAACCCATTGGTCGAACGCGACACATGTGGGGAAGAGAGCGAAACGTTGAGCGTATCATAATAGATTTCATAGGTGTTGAAATGCCGGTCGAGCGCGTTCGGCTCCCATTGAACTTCTACCGTTCCATTGCCGAAATCATACACCTTGTTCATCATGCACGTCACCGGCGGCGTCGTGTCAGGAACTTCCCGCCAAGCCAGCATTGAATCGATTGCGCTTATGAAAGGAGCATAGAACTCGAGTGCGTTGATGTACGTGCCCCAATGTGTCGGCGGTGCGTCCGGCAGCCAGCGAACCCAATCGAGCGGACGCCAAAGCTCGTCGGGATATTCGTCCAACTCAATATGAATGAAGTTTTCCGTATCGTAGCTGACGCTCTGGCCGTCATGGCAATAATCGGCCTCTACGTTGCCCGGCGCGCCCGGTAGATCATTGACATTGCGAATGGTGATTGTAGTGTCTTCTCCGTAGTAAGTGTACGGTTGTGCCCCCCACAAACCAATGTAGTTGTCGATGACACTCCATACATTCTGGTCGCTGGCAAGCCCCGTCACTGGATAAACGGGGAACGCGTGAAACAAGTCACGGTGGTAGGCGAGATCGCGCACCGGAGGATTCGGATAGGCATCGTCGGCAAAGCATGAAACCTGAATGTCCGGAAGCTGCAGATGAGATGCATGGTCATAGGAATGGAGCTGAATGATGACAAACGGATTAACCGGCGGGGCATTCCATGCGTCCGTTACGACTTTCGAAAGAACAGCAAACGGATGACGAGCGTTGCGAGACGGATCGGACAATGTCCGGGCATTGTTGTACTCGTGCTGCGTGCTGTCCCACATCACTTCGCGGCCCGCTCCGGCAATCTCCAAGATTTCCATGCCGACTTCTTGAAACATCTGAATTCCGACCGGAATGGACATAAAGTCGTCTTCGGGGTGCGGCAACTGCAGAGCCGTTTTTGAATAACGTGGCTGGTCGCTGAATACAAACACGCCCCAGCCTTTTGTGAATCCGCCGATCACGTCATTTTCCGGAAGCGTGTCGCCATTGACGTCCACGAAACTTGAGTCAAGGCGCTCCCGAATGATATAGTACGTGCGTTGTGTCTCCGGCTCGGAAAACTGCACCAGCTCGTAGTTCCAGCGGTTGTCGTTCGCGGTCAAAACAGAGTCGACAATGTTCCATTGTCCGTTTATGGCCGCGCCAAACACAATCGTCCAGTTTGCGAGCGTCGCGTCGCCTTCTGGATTCTCAGGTATGTATTCGAAACCACCGAACCCGTCCGTCTGCGGGTCAAGCGTTTCGGGACCGTAGTCGTTGTAGCCCGGCCGTACGATTCTTTCCGAGACGTGCGCTTGCCAATTGTCATACGCGCAGTTCGAGCAGGTATCCATCAGGAATCCGGTCAATGATCCGAATTCCTCAACGTAAGCGAAAGCGGATATGGGTATCAATAGCGATAAAATTAACAAACGGCGAAACATTGCGTTCTCCAACTATACGGCTTCAGTAAGTTCTCCGGCGACTGCGGCAAGGTAGTCTTCGGAATAGGACAATTTGTCTTCCCATTTTGTGACATCTTTCAGGCTCAGCCTGACGACGACTCCCTTCGTCGCGTCGAATTCGATCGGATAGCTGCCGCTGCGCGATACGAGCGAAAGCATTTTGTCGCGGCCGATGTGGTCAGCGGCAAATCCGAGTTCGAGTCTGTCATTTAATACGTTTACTTCGTCAGCGCCGAGTTTTTCGGCGAGAATTCTCACACGCACCATATCAAAGAGGTTGCGTGCCGCTTCGGGAAATTTGCCAAAACGATCTTCGACTTCCCGCGAGATTTCTTCAACTTTTGCAAGCTCTTTTGCGCGGGACAGCTCGCGGTATATGTTCAAACGCAATCCGCTTTCGGACAGATATGTCTCGGGCAAAAACGCGTCTGTGTCGATTTTGAGTTTGACTTCGCGCTTTTCTTCCATTTCCTGCGGCGAGTCAATTTGCACTTCGCGTACCGCTTCTTCGATCAGTTGCTGGTACATTTCGAAGCCGATGGAATTGATGTAGCCGGACTGTTCCCGTCCCAGGAGATTTCCTGCGCCACGAATTTCCAAATCGCGCATGGCGACTTGGAAGCCCGCGCCGAGCGAAGAGAAATTCGTCAGAGCGGCGAGACGGCTGCGCGCGATGCGCGACATTTCGAAATGCGGTGGAACAACTAAATACGCGTAAGCCTTGCGCGAGCTTCTGCCGATGCGGCCGCGTAATTGATGCAACTGCGCAACTCCCAAACGATCCGCCCGGTTGATGATCATCGTGTTCACATTCGGCATGTCGAGACCCGATTCAATGATCATCGTCGAAATCAGAACGTCGAGATTCTGCTCCGAAAAATCAAGCATCACCTGTTCGAGTTCGTGCTCGTTCATTTGACCGTGCGCGACGCCGATGCGGATCTTTGGCATCAGACGGTGCAGCATCTCGGAGACTTGCTGAATACTCTGAATGCGGTTGTGCACGAAGAACACTTGGCCGCCGCGCTGCAATTCGTGCTGCACGGCTTCCTTGATGACTTTTTCGGAAAATGGAACGACGTCGGTTTCTATTGGCTGACGTCCCGGCGGCGGAGTCGTGATCTGCGACAGATCGCGTGCACCCATCAACGCCATGTGAAGCGTGCGCGGAATCGGAGTGGCACTCATCGCCAGTACATCAACGTTTGCGCGCAGCGAACGAATCTTTTCCTTTTGCACAACGCCGAAGCGGTGCTCTTCGTCGATTATCAGTAGACCGAGCTCGTCGAACTGCACGTCTTTCGAAAGCAATCTGTGTGTGCCGATGATGACGTCGACTTCGCCTGCGACGAGTTTCTTGATCGTTTCCTTTTGTTCACGCGTGGATTGAAAACGCGAAATGACGCGCACTTCGACGGGCCAGTTCTTGAAGCGCTCGCGAAATGTGCGGTAGTGCTGCTGTGCGAGAATGGTCGTCGGCACTAGCACTGCGACTTGTTTTCCGTCGGTCACCGCTTTGAAGGCCGCGCGCATCGCGACTTCGGTTTTGCCGTAACCGACGTCACCGCAAATCAGGCGGTCCATCGGCACAGCGCTTTCCATGTCTTGCTTGACGGCTTCGCTGGCAGTCAACTGATCGGGCGTGTCCTCATAGGGGAAACTTGCTTCCATTTCGCGCTGCCACGGCGTATCCGGCGAATAGATGACGCCGCGCTCTGCTTTGCGGCGCGCATAAAGTTTAATCAAATCTTCCGCAATCGAAACGAGCGACTCTTTGGTCTTGCGTTTGATTTCGCGCCACTCTTTGCCGCCGATTTTTGAAAGCGGAGGTTGGAACCCGTCTTTGGCGGAATACTTTTGAACTTGTGCGAGGTTTTCGAGCTTGACAAAGAGATTGATGCCGTCGCGGTATTCAATTTTCAAGACTTCGCGCTGCACGCCGCCGACGGTAATTTTGGTCAGGCCGCAATATCTGCCGATGCCATGCTCGACGTGCACAACGAAGTCGCCGACTTTCAGCGCGTCGATGTCGTGCAGCGGCACGGCGTTCTTGAATTTCATGAACGCGCGTTTGCGGCGCTTGCGCCCGAAGATGTCGTGATCGACTAAGACGACAAGCTGCGCTGGTTCCAACATGAAACCGTGGCGCAATCCGCCTTCGCGCGAACTGAACGCGTTTTCTGGCACCCCGCGCTCAGTCAGAACTTGTCCTAATCTATCGGCCGCGAGTTGGTTGTCACAGAGCAGAATTGTTTCGAGATTGCGGCCGTGGTATTCCTTTACTCTATCTGCAAGCAGCGGCAAGTTCGAGGCGAAACGTTCTTGCGGAGCGCCGCCGAAGTCAAGCGTGTGCGAGGTGGGATGCGGCGCACTGTGCAAAAAGAGTTGCGAGCACTTTTGCGCGGCGGTGTAGATGAGTTCGGGCTCCATCCACTTACCGGGATCGCGCAGCACGCGCATCTGCTCGGGAATCGAAACGGGAATATCTTCGTCTTCTTCGTAGACGATGTCGTGCAGCTCTTCGCGCAGATGCTCTTCTTCGTCGGCCTCTTCGGTGTCGTCGCCGTTTTGGGATTTCAGATCGCGCAGGCGCAGCCCCGGTTTCGCTGTGCGTTCTTCGAAACGTTCCTTAACCGCTTGATATGCCGGACGACCTTCCGACCAGATGATGATCGTGTCTTCTGGAAGATATTGCAGCAGATGCGAATTGCCGACGCCGGGAGTTTCGGCAGCCATGATCGTGACTTCGTCGACTTTGCCAGTCGAGCGCTGCGTTTGCGGATCGAAGCTGCGCAAGTCATCAATGTCGTCGCCGAAATATTCGACACGCACGGCGTGCGATCCGCCGTAAGGATAGATATCGAGCACGGCGCCGCGGACGGCGTATTGTCCGACGCCTTCGACAAGCGCTTCGCGCGTGTAACCGGATTCGTGTAAAAACTGAATCAGCGAATCGCGCGGAAGAATTTCACCTTTGGCAAGCGTGTAGGTGTTGCGCGAGACGTCGTTCAAGTCCGGCAGCGGATCGAGCAGAGCGGACGCGGGCGCGACAACCAGCGGCTGCTTCGCACGCGAAAGTGTCATCATCACTTCGGCGCGCTCGGAAAGCTCAATCGGGTTCAGTTCGCGATGATAGTCCGGCAATCCCGGAAACAGACTTGTGACATTTTCGCCGAGCAGAATTGTCAAATCATCGGCGAACTCTTCGGCGTCTTCCAAAGTCTCGGCAACCAGCAACAGCGGCCGCTTCGATTTCTCGAAGACATAACTCGCAATCAAAACCGGCAACGCACCCGGCACATTCTTGACCAACACGCCATGCCGCGCATCGTTCAGCGCGGCGAGTGTATCCGAAAATCCGTTATAGGAATATATGCGTTTCTTAAGGGGGTCCATCTGCAACTACAGTGTAACTATCCGTTCTGGTTCTTCCTTCGAGACAATCGCATCGTATAGATATTCAACTTGCCACATGAGTCATGTTGTAAATGGTGTTCTTGCGCGAGATTGTGCATATGTCGCGTACGTTGTTCTTGCAACTCTTCTTGTTTGTTTCGGGATCAATCGTAACAAGAACAAACGGCATCGGTTGTACTCGAATAGATCCTTACAAAGGATGACGGAAGGCAGATTCCCGCGCGGCGACTTGTTTGCTTAGCACTTTCAATTCTCGGGTTAGCTGCGAGATCCTTCAGCCGCGGCGGCTTCAGGATGACAAAGCTCTTGGAGTCTTGGTGAGCGGAGCAGGTGAAGACGCCTGCCGCCGCGATGCACGTACTGCGGGCGGAACGCCTTCCGCCCCTACAATTCTTCTGCTAACGCCAAAACGACCTCGACCTTGATTCGGTCGGGGTCTTCGAAGAAGACGGCGTAGGTTTCGGGGCCGCCGGCGTGGGGATGGCGGTCCTCATATAATATAGTCACACCACGGGCGCGGAGCTTGGCCGTTAGGTCATCAACGTGTGATTTTGTTCTCGCATGGAAGGCTAAGTGGTTGAGCCCGGTCCGGCAGCGATTATAGCCCGTAGATAGATGTTTTTTCGGCGTTTGTACGAAGACGATGTACGTTCCGCCCTCTCGAAAGCTCACTCCCTCGGGCCAGTCTTGATAGATCTCGTAGCCCAATTCCTCGCAGAGCAGCCATTGCCAGAATCGGCGCGACTTTTCCAAATCGGAGACGTAGATTTCGACGTGGGAGAGCATCAGAAAATATGAAATATGAAGTATGAAATATGAAAGCAGGGGCCCATAGCTCACCCCTTATCCATCATCATTCCATCCTTCATCCCTTTTCCTTTGTCCTTTTCTTCAGTGGGTGCGTCACCCATTTGCCGACATCGCCGATCATTTTTTCTCCCCACACAACACTCGGATCCCGTTGGCGCAAACCCACCTGCTTGACATCTTCTACGGTCAGGAAGGCTTCGTGATCAATCTCGTGAATTTGCCGCAGCAGTTTCGGCACGTTACGCCGCTTCTCGGCAACAAACAAAATGTCCATCTCCCCTGCGACGGTGCGGCCGTCCATTTCCACAACGGCATAGTTCAATTTCCAAAGCTCATCGGCGAGGTTTGCTTCGCGCTTCGAGATCACGCGCACCATTTGATGTCCGATTGCCAACCTCGATTCGATCCACATTCCTACAAAATTCCCCGCCGCGAAGCCCACTGCATATACAACACCCAAATACCAATCGTCCAAATTGCGAATCACCTGTGCAATGACATTGATCCAAATGAACACTTCCATGAATCCAAATAATGCGGCCAGCACTTTGAATCCACGGAAAATGGAGATTGTACGCAGCGTCGCAAAACTCTGGTCGGCGATACGCGCAACGAAAATACCTAACGCGAGCAGCCATACTTGTCCTTGACCGACCCGCGTGATCCAATCAACTAAGTCTGTGACGAAATTCACCGGTTCTTTCCGTTTTGCTGCATTAACCAATCCATACGGGCTTGTCCTTCCTTCATGTAGCGGCCGCGCAAAACTTTCAGTTTGGTTTCGGCTTGTTCATGGCTGCCGCTGGGCTCAAAACGAGTCCACTCGCGCGGCTTTGTCCAGTAATAGAGAGGGTAGTCTGTCCGGATTTTTTCATTGATCAAGATGACCAAGGGTTTTGTATAATCATCAAAAGCAGGTTTGACGGACTTCCACATCGTGCCGCTCCACAGCCAGAAACTGTCCACTTTGTTTAGATCCAAGACAATACCATCGACATTGCGAAGGCTGTCCACGGCATCTTTCAACTCAAGGGGGAAATGGCCCGTGTCGACTTCGGCGACAGAGATTGTTCCAAAGTCTCCCCCCCACTTCTTATATGTAATGGTTTGCGCGGAAGCGAATGCTGTCCACATCCATACACAACTTATGAACAGAAAGAGCTTTATTTTCATCGTCTTGAGACTCCTTTCACAAACTTGGAGCGAGATTTATCGCTCGATACATACTTGCCGAACTCGTTTCAGACCGGATTTGCACGCAGAATTCCGTCTCCGCGCACTTCTTTGACTTTTTTCACAAATCCACACGACTTATTCACCCAATCACATAGAGAGTGGATAACATCGTTGCTTTTCATGTGATTAAAGAAAAATTAAGCAAGCATAACTTTGGTTCCGTCTTGCGGAATTGCTTGTTTTTCTCTTCTTTGTCGAGCCATGAACCTATTTATTCTCGACAAAAACCCTGCGAAGTGTGCGCGCGATCATTGCGACCGCCACATTGTGAAGATGCCGCTTGAAACTGCACAGATGCTCGTCTCGGCTTTCTGGATTTGGAACGGCGTGACTACTCTCGCCGAAAAGCGGGCCGCTTCACAAAACAAAAAGTTCTTGAAACGTGTTTTCAAAGACTTTCCGCGCACCAAGCCCGACGGTACTCCCGATCCGTGGGGGATCGGTTACTATCTTCATCCTTGCACAATTTGGATTCGAACTAACGACCGCAATTTCTTGTGGGCGCTCGAATTGGGCGAGGAACTTTCTAAAGAGTACTCGCGGCGTTACAATAAAGTTCATGCGGTCGAACCAATCCTCGAGTGGATTCGTACGCAGGATATTCCCGCGCCGAAAGCACGGCGCAAGACGCCGTTCGTGCAGGCGATGCCGGATGAATGCAAAGTTCCCGGTGATGCCGTTGCCGCGTACCGGAAGTTTTACCACCTATATAAGGCGAAATTCGCGGTCTGGAAATATTCAGCGACGCCGGAGTGGTTCAAACCTTAGCCCCTTCTTAAAACGTCGTCATCCTGAACGCAGTGAAGAAACCCTCTGGAAATCAGAGAGGTTCTTCAGCCGCAGCGGCTTCAGAATGACGACACGTCAAAACTCCGAATCATATCTCTAACCACGCGTTATCCCACGTTGTAAACAAGTGCGTGGAAATGCTCGCTTTGTTCGCGGCGTCTATATTCTTTTGCAGATCGTCAATGAACAGAATTTGCTCGGCGGGGAGCGCGGACTCTTTTACAATTTCCTCGAAAACACCGGGATCGGATTTCAGTTTGCCGCGGTCGTAGGAGGTCAGGACTTGATCGACATCGAGCGCCCACGAAAAATTCCGCGACACCCACTGAATATGCAGCGGGTCCGTATCGGACAACACCCACACCCTGCCCATCAGTTTCAACTGTTCGAGCGCGTCGCGCACGCCGGGGAATTCGTCGAAGATGTCGCACCAGATGTCGCGCAGCTTCGTCGCGCTGGCTTCGGTTTTGGGCCAATTCAAGAACTCGCGCAGCTCTTCGATGAACTCGTCAGGGGTGCACCGGCCTCTTTCGAAGCTCGATTTGCTCTCGCCGTGTATGTACCGCTCGCGGATTTCGTCGCGCGATCTCGTGCCGCGTTCGGCCGCGCGCGCGATAAAGCGCTCGAAATCCAGTTTCAGCAGGACATTTCCCAAATCTACAAGGTACAGAGTGTCTTCCATCGGGGTATCAAAGGCTCCGTCTTCTTCGAGCGCGGCGAGTGTGGTATAGTCGAGCATTATTTCTATCTCTTCTGTCATCCTTTGTGAGGATCTAATCGAGCGCTTGCTTGAAATCCCAACGAAGTGCCATTCGCAGTGACGGCTCGATCACAGTGCCGCCTTGATTGTACCTGAGGCCGAAATCGCTTCCATTTTCTTGAATGACCGTGTAGTTGACGCCGAGCTGCGCGGATGTCTCGAACGACAGGTTCTTCCAAAGCAATACGCGCCCACCGATTTCCGTTGCGCCGCCGAAGCTGTAGGCTGAGCGTTTCGAGCTTGTCCTGCTGCTTGTAGTGCGATATACGTCAAAGGATTCCGGGTCATACAACTCTGTTGTTTGGAAAGAGCTTTGTTGCCACTTCGTGCGGCCCGTCGCGAGTCCGAGTCCGATGAACCCCACTAATGGTTGGGGCTTACTTTGCATAAGCAGCCAGCGATGTCCAAGCACGAGCCGTTGATCGTGCCAGTGATCAACGGCAGAATAGGTCGTGTACACAGACGCGACGTCTTCAAAGTAGGCGCTCGATCTGGCGTCATGTTTCGCGCCTTCCGAATTGCTCCACGTGAAACGCGCGTACCATTCGTGACGCGCAGCGCGGACTCCGGCACTGAGGGTTCCACCCACAGCCAAGAACGTGTTGTCATATTCCACAGGCTCGTGAGTTGTTATAGGATATTTGAAAACCGATACATTAGGCGCAAGGCCCACGGACACAAACGGCGTTGCGGCTTGAATCCAAGATGGAAGCAACGCGATAAGAATGAAAATGCGATACATGATACGCTCCGTTAATAAGATTGATTCTGGTGGTATCGTTGTATCAAGTGCTGCAGTTTGGCTCCTTTTGGTTTTCTACCTTTTCTTCGTTCGCAAATCTTTCTTGTGGAGCACGTAGGCTTTTAGATTAACCAAGAACTCCGTCCACCCTTCGCAGTTGGCAAAGGCATAGGACAAGCCGCTTTGACTCCAACCGGACTCGGTGATCTCTACGGTCACGAGTCCGTTTTTTTCTGTGAAGTCGAAACGAACCAGCGAGAGTTTGCTCCTTGTGCCGTACATCGGCCAATAAAACTCGAGGAATTTGCCCGGTGCATATCCAACAGGATAGATCGGAAACTCGCCGTGGCCCGCGAAAGTCCAGAACACGGTTTCGAATTTGTCGTTGAAGTCGCCCGAGACTTTGTCCACGAAGAACTTTTGCAAATGAGTCTTCTTTGTGGCAGCTTCCCAGATCTTTTTCATCGGCGCGCGGTAGCTCTGCGACACTGTGAAAGAAATCTTGCCTGTGGCGACGGAATAATTCACGTTCTTGGTTACGGCTTTCTTGGCCACAACTCTTCTCCCTGTATTTGCTCAGTTTGTAAATGCTCAGTCTTCGTCGTCATCGTCTTCGTCGTTGTGCTGAATCGCGGCGGGACTGCTGCCGGGTACCCAGCCGGGACGAATCTCAGGATGGTTGATCTTGCCGCCAAGTTCCGCGACGTTCATCAACAATATGATGATGCCGATCATGATCACGACAGATCCCCACGAGAGCCACGCGGGTAAGATCGTGTGCTTGCGCGTGAACCACCATAGCGCGAGAATCAGAATACCAAACGGGATTATGATATTGCGCGCGGCTTCGGCGAGTTCTTCGTGCGGATGAATGAAGCCTTTAGTGTCGGGCAGCATGCGCACAAGATGTTCGGCCTCTTCACCGAACTTGAACGTAATGGCAGTGATCGCCGCCGTGGCCACGATAAACCACAGTGCGACTCGCTGCCAGCGCACGTCGTTCCAAATGGTCGCGAGACTCATCATCACAACACTGACCATGAAGAAAAGCGCGGGAGCGTGCACTAATATGACGTGCCAATGCGCGGCGTTTTGCGGAATTGGGATCATTGTTCTTTCCTTTTATAGGTTCCGTCGAATGAAACGGTCCACTCTTCTGAAAGAGCGTTTTGCAATTCTATTAGTTGGCGGACGCTGCCGTCCGCGTTGGGCGTGAAGGTCATGCGCATGTGCTCGGGGACTTTGCCGTAGTCGTAGTTCGTGCCGGTGAAGCGCATCGCGCCGCCTTGCCACTCGCCTTCGTAGTAGGTGTAGTTGCCGGACGCGCCGTGCCAGATCTGATTCCACTTGCGCGTTTCGGGATTTACATAGTTGGTGCTCGTTCCCGTATTCCCACTGATCGATGTCCAGTTTTCACGCAGCAGGCAACCGTTTTGTTCTTTGGTGATGATGTTATCGCCGACCTTATTCCCACCGTTGGTCAGAAAGACATCCCACTCTCCAATCCAAAAATCAAATTGGCGGTAGAGCGTGTCGTAGTCGCAGGGTTTGGCGGACTTTTCGAGTTCTGAAAACAGCGCGGGCCAGCTTTCGCTCGCTCGCAGATTTTCGAGATCGGGATCTGCTTCAACCGCCGAGAACGGATATCCCGCATCCAAACTCGCGCGCAGTTTCTCCGTCGCAAGTTCGAGCTTCCCCTGTTGCGACAGCGCGCACGCCAAATTGAAATTCGTGTAGGCGACGTTGAAGCCCAGCTCGTTTGCCCGGCTCAGGGCTTTCTCAGCCTCGGCGTATTCCCCCGATTTCAGTTCGGAAAAGCCCAACCGGTACCAAGTCCGCGCATGATTCGGGTGCTTTTTGACGAATTTCTTAAACTCTTTGACAGCTTCGGTGTAATGTTGTACAAAATACAACGAATCCCCTCGGGCAGGTTCATCCGCCGCAAAGGACGGCAGCGCGGACAGCGCATATATAATAAGGAGAGCAACCCGAAACATAAGCGTCCTTTCTCATATTCCCCCCTGCTCGCGGGGGGGGGGGGGCAAGGGGGGGGGTGAAACAGCCCCGCAACTCAGAATAGGTCAGAGGTATGAGGTAAGAGGTATGAACCCGGAGTAATCCCCGTTTCCTATTTCCTATTTCCTATTTCCTCTTTCCTCTTTCCTCTTTGCTATTTCCTCTTTGCTATTTTTCGCTCCCTCATCACATCCACGTTGAATTTCATGTACGCTTTCAAATACGTATGAAACTCCGTCCACCCTTCGCACATCGTGAACGCGACTTTGAGATCTTTCTGTTTGTAGCCGTAGTCATGCACCCGGAAAATCGTTTCGCCCGGACCCTTCTTGACGAACTCAAACGTCATCGTCGTCATATATTTCGGCCCGTAGGCCGGCCCCACGAACACGATCTTCTCGAATTTCTTGTATTCGATCGGGTACATATCCATCGTCATATCGCCGAACTCTTTCCACCACCACCGCACCGGCGCGAGGTCCGGCCCCCACTCGCCGATCTGCTTGTCGACAAAATATTTCTTGAGGTGCTTTTCTTCAGTCACCGCTTCCCAAACTTTCTTGAGCGGCTGCTTAATAATGTGCGACGTAGTGTAGCCCAACTTAGAAGTGGACACAGGAAGCTTTTGGTTGTGTGGCATGTGTGGTGAAGGTTTGATGTAGGGGTGGATGGCAATCCACCCGCTCCAGGCAATATCGATAATGTTTGACTTCTTACATGGTCGCGCGTCATTCTTCCCAGAAATCGCCGCGATGATCCGAATTGTTACTATCCAATTCCCAATTCATGGGATTATCAACGATGTATTGTCGCGCCAAACCCATTTCGTGTTCGTTGCGAATGATGCGATCAAAAAAGCCTCGCTGCCAGACACTATCACCTCGCGTTCCCCGCTGATCGTTGATGGATTTGGTTGACGCTCGCTTGAAGGCCGCAACGACTGTGCTCACAGGGACGGTTCGCGGATATGTTGACTCTGTTCTCGCGCCTAAGATTCTCGTGTCGCTTGGGGCGGGCGGATTGCCATCCGCCCCTACAACTTTGGTTGCCTCCGGATGACCTTCCGCCCCACCATATTGATCGTTCGATATGTCGTTTAAGATAATAATGCCATGAATATGATTCGGCATAATTACAAATTTATCCAACTCAACCGATGCGCGAATCTCCCCCGACTTCTCCCACTCCCGCTTAACAATCTCGCCCAATTCGTTCAACACAACTTTGCTATCTACAATCGACCCAAACAAATTCTCCCGCCCCTCCGTGCAGATCGTCACAAAATAAGTCCCCGGCCACCGGTAATCATACCCCTCCAGCCGCAAAGAGTTCTTTCGTGTGTATCGCGTATTCGTCATTTCAAATGGACATCAACTTCAAATGTAGGGGCGGATGGCAATCCACCCGCGTCGGACAAAATCAAAAATGCTTTGCGATTCGATTCTATTGCCAATCAAAAGATCACACAACAGATGTCAATCCCAACTGTAGGGATAGATGAAATTCCACCTGCTTATGTTAACCCTAACCATATTGCTCTCCCCTCTGATGTAGGGGCGGATGGCATCCGCCCGCGCAAGAGTCCTACTTAAGGTGAAGGTTTAGGGACAATCAGAAGTTTCTATCACAAATCTCATTGATTGCATCAACAAGCCCATAATGAAGCATTCGGCCATCAACTCGACTTGAAAAATGATAATATGGTATTAACTTGAATTTTTCCCCGCTCATTTGATAGAAAACCCAACCGCGTCTAGTGCGATTTTCTGATGCAGTATCCTTTGAAAAGAGATTTCTTATGATACCGATACCTGTTCCACATGCTACGACAATATCTGGATCATAAAGCCTAATCTGATCTGCAAGATATACCGCTGCTTCACGTGCATGTGTATTCAACTTAGTGTGATAGTCTCCGAGTTGTTCTCTTGGATTGGTTCCTTTGCCGGCTGTCTTCTTTATGTTTACTAGTGCGAAACCCTTAAACTTTTCCAAGCACCAATTAATGTCAGATGAATTTCGCACTAACTCGTCCCAACTTAGCCCTTCTCCATGAATCGCTGATAACCACTTCGCAAGTATGCCGCGTTTCGTCCATTTTGAAAGATCTGCTTCTGCTTCACTTCCTCCTTTGCGAATTCTATCAAACAAGTCTCGAGTTTCACCCTTTGCTATCTCTCCATAGTTAGGGTCTTTAGCGAGAAAAACGACTCTTGGTTTTCGTTTAAAGAATTCTTCCGAGTTCACAACGCCGTCACGAATGAGATGCGGGTAGAGGCCTGGACGCTCTCTCATCATTCGTTCAAACAGCTCTTCTTGTTGTTTCAATAAGTTCGTCTCGTCCAAGAGATTCCTCCGCTGCCTTATGTGGCTACAATCTTTCCACCATTCTCTTCCAAAACTTCCCGCGCGTGATCCGATGTCAAACCACGGAAGTGCATCACCAAAGCAGTTTTGAGTTCCCCCCCGGCCGTGCGCAAAAGTTCGTCAGCCCACTCATACTCACAGCCGGTCAGCTCCATCATAATCCGCCGCGCCCGAGCCTGCAGCTTCTGACTCCCCATCCGCAAATCCACCATCAAATTCCCGTAACACTTCCCCATCCGAACCCACGAAGCAGTCGAGATCATATTCAAAGCAAGCTTAGTCGCCGTCCCCGCCTTCAATCGAGTAGACCCCGTCAAAGCCTCCGGCCCCACCGGCAATTCAATGATCACATCCGCGACCTCGTTGAGTTTCTGCGACAGCGCATTGGGTCCAGCGTCCACGCTGGTGTTGCATATGAGGAGCGCCGTAAAGCATCCATGTGCCTTCGCGTGGCGTAAACCACCCAAAACAAAGGGCGTACGCCGCGAAGCCGTGATCCCCACCACCACGTCCTCCTCATTTATGCAACACATTTCATAGTCGTGCAGCACTCCATCCGGATTGTCCTCGGCTCCCTCCACGGCTCGCACCAGAGCATCATACCCCCCGGCAATAAACCCCTGCACCTGCCACGGATCCGTCCCGAAAGTCGGCGGACATTCGGCAGCATCCAAAACTCCCAACCGACCCGAAGTCCCCGCTCCTATATAAAGGAGCCGACCACCCTTCGAGAGAGCTTCCACCACCCGGTCGACGACTTTCTCGATCTGCGGAATCGCGGCCGCGAGAATTTCCGGGACCTTCCGGTCTTCACGGTTCATGGCTTCCAAAATCTCTCGAGTTGACATCGTGTCGAGATTTTGCGTGTCCGGATTGCGGGCTTCAGTCGTGAGTCCCGCGAGTTCTTGAAAAACGGATTCTTTCACTGTTCAATAATGAGTTTAATCAGCCGACTTCCATCAGCTAAGTTGAGTTCTGTGAGTAACTTGAGGCCCAATTCCTCCGGCCAGGCTTCGTGTCGCCAATTCTGTCCTTTCCAAAACAGAAGACAACCTTCCCGAGCCAAAAGCGGACGGCACCATTTCACCAAAAGCGGAAGCTCCGTCACAGCTCGCGCCATGATGCAATCAAAGCGCTCACCTTGAAGGTCTTCAACTCTTTGATTGAGGATTGTAACTCGCTCAGAAAGCTCTGTTTCACGTGAAACACGTGTCAAAAAGGCTGCTTTTCTTGAGTTTGACTCAACTAAAGTATATGACAAATGAGGAGTTAAGATTGCCAAAGGAATCGCCGGAAACCCTCCGCCCGATCCAATGTCCAAAATTTTCCCGGTTTCCGGGAGCAGTTCAAGCCCCGCTAAGGACGGAGCTAAGTGGCGCTCTGAAAGCCGCGAGCGATCCGCCACAGAGACGAGGAGGATGCCGGCTTCAGCGACGCGCTTCAGATAGTGCTGAAGGTGTTGTTCTTGTGTAGGAGTCAATCGAAACCGCTATTCACAGGTTGTTCACAGTCAGGTCGGAAGCGGCCTCATCCAATCCATACTTCTTGGAGTAGGAATTTACGGAGTTTAGACGGAAATAGCGAGACCTATCCTGAGCAATTACACAAAGTTATCCACCGAGAGATGTGGATGTTTCACGTGAAACACTCAGAAACAAGAGCTTACAAATGACCGATTCTCTTAAGGTGGATCAATAGCGCGGAGGTGTCTGAGGGGCGGACTCCGGAGATCCGTCCAGCCTGACCTAAGGTTTTAGGTTTATAGAAACTTAGCTTCTCTTTGGCTTCGTGGGACATGGAGTGCACCGACCAATGGTCGAGATCGTCGGGAAGACGGACTTCTTCCCAGCGACGGACCTGTTCGGCGCGGAAGCGTTCCCGCTGGATGTAACCCTCATATTTTACATCCATTTCAATGCCTGCCAGCAGCTCTTCATCAGGAGAATCGGAACGAATTTTCTTGAACTGAGGACTTTCCGCGACGAGAGCTTGCAACTCGGCTTCCGGACGCTTCAGAATGGCTGCGAAACGGCTGCCTTTTAATTTCGGGTCTGACAATAGACCAGATTCGGTCAGCTCTTCGAGCCGTGTTTCGTGAAGGAACGCTGTTATGGTGTCAAGTTTATGTTTCTTTTCTAAATAGGAGTCAAATTGCTGATCATCAACCAGGCCCAATTCGCGGCCAATGTCGGTTAAGCGCTGATCGGCGTTGTCCTGACGGAGGATCAGGCGATGTTCGGCGCGGGAGGTGAACATCCGGTAGGGTTCGTCCGGAGTTTTGGTGATCAAATCATCAATTAACACACCGATATAGGCCTGGTCACGGCCCAAAACCAGCGAATCACCGCCGTTCAGTTTCTGAGCAGCGTTTATTCCGGCAATTAACCCTTGGGCGGCAGCTTCCTCGTAGCCCGTGGTGCCATTGATCTGGCCAGCGAAGAACAGACCCTCTATGACCTTAGTTTCTAAGGAGTAATGAAGCTGATGAGCGGGGAAGAAGTCATATTCGACGGCATACCCGGGGCGCATCATCTCGGTATTTTCGAGTCCGGGGACGGTGCGCAGGGCTTCGAACTGGACGTCTTCGGGCAAGCTCGAGCTGAATCCATTCATATAGACTTCGAATGTGTCCCAACCTTCGGGCTCAAGAAAGATCTGGTGCCGGTCTTTGTCGGCGAAGCGGACGATCTTGTCTTCGATGGATGGGCAATAGCGCGGGCCGCGGCCCTGGATGCGCCCGGCGAACAGCGGGGACTTGTGCAGCCCGCCGCGCAGGACATCGCGAGTCTTTGTATTTGTGTAAGTTAGGTGGCAAGCGAGCTGATCGGTGACGGCTTTCCGGGTTTTGACAGAGAAGGGAACGATGCGGCCGTCGCCGGGCTGGTGTTCGCAGCGAGCGTAGTCGATCGTGCGTCCGTCCAGGCGCGGGGGGGTGCCGGTCTTCAGTCTGCCGACCTCAAAGCCGTGTTTCATCAGCATTTCCGAGAGTCCGAGCGAAGGTGCTTCGCCTATCCGACCGCCGGGGAGTTGCCAATCCCCCATGTGCAGCAAACCATTCAGAAACGTCCCGGCGCAAAGTACCGCCGCTCGGCACTCAAAGCGCTGACCGCTGGCCGCGATGCAGGCCGAAAGTCTGCCGCCGGAGGTTTCGAAGTCTATGATTGTATTTTGTTTGAGGTCTAAATTTCGTTGCGATTCGAGGGTTTTGCGAACTTCGCGGGCGTAGAGAACGCGATCGCACTGCGCGCGAGGGGACCAAACGGCAGGACCCTTGGAGCGATTCAGCATGCGAAACTGGACGGTGGCAAGGTCGGCCAACCGGCCCATTTCGCCGCCGAGCGCATCTATCTCCTTGACTAATTGACCTTTAGCAAGCCCGCCGATAGCCGGGTTGCAAGACATTTGGCCGATAGTTTGGAGATTTTGGGTGACCAAACAGGTGCGAAAGCCCATGCGAGACGTGGCCAGTGCGGCTTCGACGCCCGCGTGTCCGCCGCCGATCACGACGACATCATAAGTAGTGTGTATTGCCATCCGAATCCTTGCCATTGCGGGTCTGGAGAGTGCTTGTGAAGCACGAACCCACAACGGCGAATTTTGCTAAGTTGAGTACAATGAGTTGTTTGAGAAGAGTTTGGCTGCTTGGTAGCAGCGAAATGCGTGCTGGCGCAGGTGATTTTTGCTATTTTGAGTACAAACAGTTGTTTGAGTTCTGTTTGTGAACTTATGAGCAATTTTTGGGCGAGCCGAATCGATTTGTTAAATTGAGTGCAGAGAGTTAGTTAACAGTTGTTTGGCTAGCCACAAGACGAAACCAATGCGCCACTTTGGGCAGCTCGCACTATTTCGTTTGCAAAGGTCATTGAATATCGTCGAGCAGCTGAGGTATATCTGCTGAACTGATCCATGCTTGGCCAGACTTCAGGCCACATACCGTGAGACGGATTCGGTGACATTTCTTTTAGGCGATCGTTTGCCCATCTTCCCCGATGAAGCAGGGTGTGGCGCATCTGCTCAAGTTCACAAAGCCATCGATGTGTAACTGCTGTGAAGCCCACGTCTATGCCAGTGACACCAATTATTTGAGAAAGTCGCTTCGCACCGTTTTCCTTTTGATAGCCGTGGAAACCGGCAACCAAATGAGCGATGTCATAATATTGGAGATCATCGGCAATTGTTGCGAATTTCACTAAAGGGACTCGTTTGTTGCCTGATGCAATATGTAGCCGACGGTAAGCGGGGGTCTCCAAGAGATGACGATTCCTTTGTAGCCAGTCTCCGAGAAAGCGGATTGCCATATACTCAAGACTGGACCAAAGCCTAATTGCAACAGTAGAAGATGAGAACTTAGCTGTTGTCGCTTCCTGAGCAAGAAGACGAAGACTACCTGAACTCAACTTGAGTTTTCGATACTCCTGTTTTGCTCGCCACCCTTTGCCACTTTTCACTGCATGTTCGTAGGCAACTACTTGTGTACAAGAAACCATGATGCCATAGAAGGCAATTAGGTCCTGGTATTCATTCACAAACTCGCTGTGAGCAAGAAATGCCCAATCGGTTGATTCGCTTTCTATAAATTCTTCTTGATTCAAAGCATCCCAATCAGTGTGTATAAACTCAAATTCTGACTTGCCAATAATGACTCTTGACCGTCGAAGTTAGTCAAAGGCCATAGACGATAATACGTAATTACTCTCAATGCACTTGAAGCGAGTGGATTGCCATCCGCATCAGCGTGTTATTGAAGCCCGCTCTTTGTGTTCGGTTTGTTTTACGAGATCCTTCCAGGATGACAAAGCGACTGACGTTGTCGCTCTTGACTGGGGGATTTTGCCCAGCAAGCTGGGCGCTACAATAGGAACGCTCAGTTTTTTGTTTTTGCTCTCTTTGTGGAGGGCTTTTTCTTCTTTGTAGCGGCGCGCGCCGACGCTTCTGCTGCTAACTTGCCTAACTCTCTTATGGCGTCGTCGTCTTCCAAATCCTCTGAAGACAAGGAGTAATAGTGCATGCGCATCTCGGGTTTGTCTTCGAACGGCGCGAACTGCTGCATTTTTCTTGCTGTGAAGCGCGCGCGGTTTTCTTCGTCGGCCTTCAGATAAATCATGTCGCCGTCAGTTAGCGCGAACATGCGGCCGTTCAAGTAGAAGCCTGCGCCGCCGAACATTCTCTTAATACTCACTTTGCCGAGGAGACTTAGGCGCTCTTGGTAGTAGTCTAGGATGTCTTGGCTTAGGGGCATGTCAGAATAGGTATGAGGTTAGAGGTAAGAGGTATGAACCTGGAGCGTGTGCGCCTTGAATTCACGAATGTACGACGAGATCCTTCGCTGCGCTTTGTTCAGGATGACAAGACAGGTTGCTCCACGTGGAACATTATGCAACAGCGGGCGGAACGCCTTCCGCCCCTACATCTGAGCTATCACTCTTTGAGAAAACTTTGATCGCTTCCCACAACAACATCAGCGCCAGAACGATCAAGATCAGCGCGACCCACGGAACGGGAGATGTGGGCATTGTAAGCGCACCGTCTTTTACAAATCCTCCAGTTACATATTGTAACAGCGCCCAACCGCTCATGATGTACATGATGACCGTGGGAATTCCGGCGACAGGCCAAACCCAATTGGCTTTGTAGGTGCGATAGAGCCAAACCGTGATGCCGAGCAGGCCGATCGCCGCGAGCAATTGATTGCTTGCTCCGAAAACGGGCCAAAAGATTTGCCAACTTGGAATCACTTTGCCGCTCGCATCGGTGACCGTGCGCATGACGAAGAACAACGGCACGAACGCCGTCAATCCCGTTGAAACATAACGCCCGAGCGCGCCTTGCCAGCCGGTGAGTTCTTGCAAAATGTAGCGTCCTAATCTCGTGCAGACGTCGAGTGTGTCATAGACGAAAGTCGTGAACGCCATCAAGCCGAACAATACACCGAAGCTCGCGGGAATTCCGAAAACTTCCATAAAGCGGCCGAGACCCAACGCGTAAATGAAATTCGGTTTGCCGCCGATTTGCGCGATGGCTTCTTTCGACAGAATCATCACGCACGCGAGTGACACGACCGCGACCATTGCCTCGAGGAGCATTGCGCCGTAGCCGACTTTCTTCGCGTCGGGCTCCGTGCGCAACTGTTTTGAGCTTGTGCCGCTGGCGATAATCGAATGAAATCCGCTGCACGCTCCGCAAGCAACTGTGATAAACAAAATCGGAAAGAGCGTCGCCGTGCCCGCGCCGGAGGGGACGTTCCAACTGATGAACGCGGGATATTCGATCTTGCTTCCGCTAAAGAGCACACCGACCGCGCCGGCGATCAGGGCCGCGAACAAGAAGAATCCGCCCAAGTGTCCGCGCGGCTGCAGCAGGAGCCACATCGGGACGACCGCGGCGAGGAAACAATATATGAGGAGAAGGACGACCCAGATTTTTTGCGCCGCGAGGTCGCTGATGCCGAACCAGCTCGCAAAATCAATGGGGATGTACTGGCCGAACCAGATGGCCGCGCCGACCAAGGGCAAGAAGATCAGCGTCGTCGTGAGCAGCGAGAGCTTAGTCCACCGAAGGACGAAGGCCATGACGATGGGCAGCGCGAGGTAGAGCAGGCTGGAGGTGGCAATGCCTGCGCCGCTGACGGTCTGGCCGTTTTCCAAGGTGATTTGGCCGACGAAGCTGCCTGCGACAATATCTGTAAACGCAACAATAATATATATTAACGCAATCCAGACAAAAGTCAGGAAGAGAAAATAGCTGCGGCGCGTCATATGTTCGCGGACGACTTCGGCAATCGAGCGGGCCTTGTGGCGAATCGAGGCCACGAGCGAGCCGAAGTCGTGGATGCCGCCGATGAAGATCGCGCCCAGCAAAATCCATATTAATGTGGGCAGCCAGCCGAACATCATGCCTGCGACAATCGGCCCGACGATGGGGCCCGCCGCGGCGATGGCCGAGAAGTGTTGGCTCAGCAGAAATCTCCAATCAATCGGATCGTAATCCACGCCGTCGGCCAGCTCCACCGCCGGTGTTTTCTTGTCCGGATCCAGCCAAAGCAGCCGCGCGAGCAGGCTGCCGTAGGTTTTGTAGGCTACGATCAGGATCAGGGCGCTGGTTAGGATGATGGTTAGGAGCATGGCTTTGAAAAGAGGAAACTGGAAAAAGGAAATAGGAAACAGCGCCGAGCCGGGTTAAGGCTGCCGCAACCCGGCCGGAATTCTTCTTCTGTCATACTTTGTTAGGATCTATTTGAGCCTACCACCTTCGTCAAGCAGTGGTAAGCCGACGAGAGCGCGGAAGTCGGGGTCGGAGCGCTGGTTACTTGAAAAGATCCTTATCCTTACAGGACAGGCGCCGGATGACGGAACTATTTGCTTGGCGATTGTGGTTTGCGTTTTTCGTAAACGTGGTGCTCAGAGAGATCCTTCACTATGTTTCCCTACGGGGACAGGCAGGATGACAAAGTGCTTGACGATCTTGAACTTGTCTCGCAGCGGGCGAATTGCCAACCGCCCAACAGCTTACTCTGCGCTGGACCGTTTGTCAAACGATGTTGATCACAACTTTTCCCGGAGAGTGGCCAGTGTATACTTGGCGGACGGCTTCGGGGATTTGATCGAACTTGAATTTGTGCGAGATGACAGGTTTTAGTTTGTTTTGCTCCGCGAGGTCTTTCAGGAAAAGCAAATCAGCCCGCGTGGGTTTGGCGACGAAGACTCTGAATTTCTTGCTGCCGAATAGAGAATAGTACCAACCGAAGAACATCGCGCCGAACATTTGTTTGTATTGTCCGCCGACCACAACGTAGCGGCCATTTTCCGCGAGCGCGCGTTTGTAGTGTGACAGCGGATGGTAGCCGTTTGCGCCGACTATCAAATCATAGTGTTGGCCGTTTTGGGTGAAATCTTCTTTGGTGTAGTCGATGACGTGGTCGGCTCCAAGTCCGCGCGATTGCTCCACGTTGCGCGAACTGCAAACGGCGGTGACCTCTGTTTCATATGCCTTTGCAATCTGAACCGCAAAAGAGCCTACACCGCCGGACGCGCCATTGATCAAAACTTTCTTGCCCGCTTTGATCTCGGCAATACGCAGAGCTTGCAATGCCGTGATGGCTGCCAACGGAATTGCGGCCGCTTCTTCGTAAGACAGATTCGCGGGTTTGTGCGCAAGTGCTCTCTCGATTGCGCACGCGTACTCCGCAAATCCTCCAAAACCATTGCCTGAGAGATCGCCGTAGACTTCGTCGCCGGGTTTGAAGCTCGTGACATTCTTGCCGACGGTTTCGACTTTACCCGCGACGTCCGCGCCGAGTATGTAAGTCTTAGGTTTGGAGAAACCTTCCATGAAACGCATAATAAACGGCTCGGCGCGCAGCAAATGCCAGTCGGCTGCGTTCACGGACGTCGCATGCACTCTAATCAAGACTTCATTGTCGTTAGGCTCGGGAATTGGGAGTTCTTCGAGTTTGAGAACATCTTCCGAGCCGTATCTTCTGTTTGTAAATGCGTTCACAATTACTCCATTCCTACGAGCCTACGAAAAATTGGATCTTTGCGGCATCCATCGAAGTCGGGGTCGGCTTTGGCGTAGGTTGCGAAATTTGAGTCTTCGCTGATTGACTTTTCGAGGTACTCTGACGCTTGTGACGTGTTGTTCATGATGCAGCTCAGCGCGGCCATGTTGTAGAGCACGCCCGCGTCGCGCGGCCTTAGCTTTAAGGCTTCATCCAAACAGGTTTGCGCTTCGTCGTATTGTTTCAGATACATCATGCATGATGCTTTGGACGAGACAATTTCGAAGGCGCCGGGTTTGATCTTCTCGGCTTCAGCAAATACCGCGCGGCACTCTTCCACGCGATTCATCTTGGCGAGAATTTCGCCTTTGGTTACAACCGCCCAAAGCATTTTCGGATCACGCGCAAACGCGGAGTCTTCACATGCGAGCGCTTCGTCGAATTTGCCCTGCGCCTGCAGCCACCAACCTTTTTGCTGCCACAAATACGCATCACTTGGATCGATAGCGAGGCCCGCTTCGGCAACAGCAACCGCGTCGCCCGCCCGGCCGAGCTGTCCAAGGCAGGTTGCTTTGTTGCCGATGGTCTTAATGTGTTCAGGATCTTGTGCCAAGACCGAATCAAAAACGGCCAAGGCTTCTTCGCGACGGTCGAGATTCATCAAGCAGACGCCCTTAAACATTCTGGCGTAGATATGATGCGGGTCGATTTTCAGCGCGTTGTCCGCGCTAGCCAAGGCGGTTTCGTAGTTTCCTTTTTGCCAATGCGCGCGACTGTCCGTTAGTTCGTAGAGCAGAGCGAGGCTATCGGACATGCTCTCTGTATTAACATGCGAGAGCGCAAACAAACTGCTGTCCGGTTCATTGGCCAAAAAGTAAAAGATTGCGCTGTCTAGCGGCGACTTCTGTTCAGGCAAAAGGTTGGGCAGCTCGCGCTTGAACTCGTCTTTGCGCGCGAGCACTTCGCTATCCGACGCGGTCCCAATCAACAGAGCACCGACTCTTATGTTGATTGAGACTCCTTTTAATCCCGATTTCTCGCGCGAATCCTTTTGCGAATCACGAGATGTGCATCCGATCATGGTTACAACGACAACCGCTGTCAGCACGACCGATGCAATCGCTTGCTTGGTCATTTTAGCTCCTTTCGGTATGTGATGTTGCGATCTACTTCTTTGAAGCCGAAGGACAGATGGGCGGCGTGCGACGGGTCATTGTCAAGCCACGTGTCGCTTGCGAGCTCTTGACAGCCGTTCGTTTTGGCCCATTCCTCGGCGGCACGCATGAGAGCGTGGCCGACGCCTTGTCGGCGGTATTTTTGGTCGACCCACCAGCCTTCAATGAAGAAGATTCTGTCACTCAAGCACCCATCCGCACGGTTGCAGGTCTGGCCCTCAAGGAATGCGACAACTTGACCATCGAGCGCTTCCGCTATCCAGACTTTGTAGCTGTCGCGATTGCCAAAGATTTGTATTTCATGTCTTTGTTCGTTCTTGTTAGCATTCGGCCAAAGCTCGCAACGCATGCGCAGCCAATCGAGATGATCGGTTTTGGTTAGGAGACGGATGTTCAAAGAACGGGTCTGAGCTTTGAATTCAGAGGTCTGCATGAAGGCTTTGAGGTTATTAGGTATGTGCCGGGCTAGGCGGAGCTTCGCCGAGCCCGGTGAATGAGCTTACGGTTGCCATGTTTGTCCCCACGAAAAACCGGGCAATATCAGAACTCAAATCTGTTTTGTTCTTATGGCTTCGATGTAGTCGACGTACGGCGGAACGTGTCCTTCGGCGCGCAGCTCTGCATTGATTTGTCCGCGGTGATGCGGCGCGTGGAGAACAATGTGCGTGAGAATCTCGCGCACCGTGTTGGTGTAGTTTGATCCGCCGGTATTGATGTACTCGACTTTTCGACTCAGTCCTTCTTCGGACAAATTCTCAAGAAACAAGTTCCAACGTTTCTCGAGATCTTTCATTTGCTCGTCGCACTCGTAAATTTTCCAGTCGGGCCAGACGACATGATTGCGTGGATCATCCGTCATGCGGTCGAGCCACAAATGCTCGGCCGCTAAGATGTGCGCAAACCACGCAACGGCACGGCGCGGCGGTTGTTGATGTTCGAGCAAAGCCTCGAGGATCATCGAGTTGGCCCAACGAGTGTAGCGAAGCAGGTGTTTTAGATCAGACAGAGTCATGGAAGGAAATTATTTTGAAAGAACGGTTGGCCAGTCAGAGCTGGCGTCAGGTTTTTCAGGAAGTTTGCTCAGATAAGTCCACAGCGCGGCGACTTCGACTGAATCGGCATTTCCAAACAGCGCAGGCTCCATGGCGGTTGTGTCAACCATGGTTCCATCGGGGCGCAAACCCGTCTTGAACAACGCTTGAAACGAATCGTGCGTGTAGGACTTAGAAATCTTCGTCAAGTTGAAAGCATGCGGCCAATCGGGATCGCCTTCGAAGACTGGGCCGCCGGTAAGGTTTGGTCCGTGGCAGCCGATGCAGGTAATTTCGGTGAGGTATTTGCCGTATTCCGCTGTCGGAGCAATTTCGGGACGCGACGGATTCTTTGCATTGTGGTCAATGACTGCGGCTTGATTGACAATGCCGCCTTTGACCATGACCATTTTTCCGATGGGGCCAAATTCAAATTTCCCGTTTTCGCGATTTACCTTCGGCGCGACTTTCAAGTAGGCGTAAATTGCAGCGAGGTCTTCGTCAGCCATGTAGCGGAAATGATAACTCGGCATGACCACAGAGCCGGTCTTATCACGTTTGATGCCGTGACGAACGATCAAATCCAAGTCCTGAATCGAATAGCTCGCAGGCAGGCCGCCGACTCCTTGTGTGATGTTGGGGACGTTCCAGTTTGCGAAAGGTCCCATGTCGATTGATTCGCCGCCAAGATCCATCTTGTGGCAGGCGGCGCACCCGCCGAACGAATGAACCAAATGTTTGCCGCGTGCGACAGTCGTGCTGTCACTTTGAACATAGATGTTTTTGCCTTTGACGTCGGGAAACGTCTGACTCATGATCTTCCCCGCTTGCCAGTAGATGTATCCCCCGTACGACACGGCAATCAAGATCAGCGCGCCAAACAAGACGGCAATCCATTTCAAGACATTCTTCATTGATTTCTCCCCAGTTCCTTTCCTTGATTATTCTAAATAGTCCGGAGCTTGTTCGGACAGCAGTTCTTCCAATTGAAACGCGTGTCGGAGCGGATGCATAACGGCGTGTTCGAGCATGGATTCGACGGCCATGTCTGTTCCCCAGCGCGCTTTGTGTACAGCATTGAAGGCTTCCTCGGCGACTCCCGAAAGAGGCTCGCGCCATTTCTCCAAAAGATGATCGAGATATTCGTCGCACACTTCTTCGACTTCTTCGACCATGGGCGGCATATTGATCTGCGGATCGGGCAAGCCGAGCTTTTCGCACATCCACGTCATGTATCCGCGCGCCGCACGCAAAACGTGGATGAGCAAATGATCGAGACTTTGATAATCTTCATCCGAAGTTTTTGGCAATGTAATCTCGGCGGACTTGGCTGCCCACCAAAGGTCGAGAAAGTCTTGCATGAACTGCTCATGCATGATGACGCAGGCGCGCGCACCGCGAAACTTATAATGATCCAGCTCTGCCATGGTCTTGGCTCCGTTAGGGTCAGATTTCTCCAATATAGCTAAGCCTAAAATATACGAATCTTGTGAATGTAAGTTGAGTGCCAATTAGAATTTTTTCGTTCTCGAGAGGCCCGTTGTGCGGGGGCTGGGATACTTGGAGCTTTGCGGAAACGAGAAGCGGACAACCCACTCTGAACGAAGTTATTCTTGTTTTGTTTGTTTCTATACAATTATAGTATTTATAATTATTTAGTGTAACAATTATAAAAATGCATATGTTATTCGATTTCTTTGGATCGGTTTAATCACGGTGACAGACATGCTTGACTGTTGGACAAAGTGGAGCTAAGTTGAAATGATGCAAAGTGTCGTGGTCTACTTTTTCTTTTTGAGGTCGCAAGATGAAAATTTATAATGCCTTGCTAATACTGGCCTTGATCTGTTTGCCACATTTTTCACATGCCGATACCACGTGGGTAGCCTCTGGTAATGTTAGCGGTGTGTGGGGAAGCGCCGGCTCTCCATATATGGTCCATACTGGGGACATTACCGTAGCGACAAATGATACGCTGTTGGTTCAGCCGGGGGTGAAGGTCTATTTTGCGGGTGGTTTCAAGTTCGTCGTAAATGGACTTCTGCAAGCCATCGGGACAGAGACAGATTCGGTTTGGTTTACGGGAGATCCGGCAAGCTTTCCTCAAGATACGCCGACTCGCTGGAGAGGATTGCGGTTCGTTAATGCACATGAAGATTGTCAGCTTTCCTATTGCAGTATTTCGTACAGCGGAGCGACGGGCGCGGGTGAATCCAGCTATGGCGGCGGATTGTATTGCGTCAACACGGACCTTAGTCTCTTCCATTCAAAGATTGATCACTGCCATTGTGGGAGTGAAACTCACTATGGCGTTGCCTGCGGTGCGTATTTTGACAGCAGCAACGTGACCATTGAATTCACCGACATCACAAACAACCATGCCACTATCGGCTTCGACGGTCCGGTATCTGGGCAAGTCGGCGGAGTGCGGATCGACCATGGAGATTATCTGCTGCGCCACAGCAAGATTCAAGGCAATATTTCCGGCTTAAGTATTGGCGGAATGCGCATCGGAGGCGGAGCGGTTGTGACGATGGATACATGCCTAATTGACGGCAATCAAACGCCTGATGGCGGATATGGGGGCATTGTTGTGGATTCGCTCGCCGTTGTTTCCATGACCGGCACAACTGTCTCAAATCACAATCCGTTTTATGGTTTTGACGGCGGAATGTCGTGTACGGGTGTTCGTCTGATTATGGAAGCGTGCACGGTTCGCACAAATTCCGCAAGTTGGATTGCGCCAAGTCCGCTTTTTGGCGGTAGCGCAGGCGTGCGCGTGAGCAATCCGATCACAGCACGTATTTCTAATTCTATTTTTGAAAACAACCTCGGACAATTCGGCGCGGCGATTCTCTGCAACAACACGCTGATCGAGAATTGTACCTTTAGAAACAACAATGCCACAGACGGTGCAATCTGGTCAAACGGAGGAAATCGAATTTCCGATTGCCTGTTTGAAGACAATGTTGCGAGTTCTTGGGGACCGCACTTGGGAAGTTACGGCAATGGGCTGGGCGGTGCGATTGTATTCTATTCTGGAATCGATACTCTCAAGAATTGTCTGTTCGATGGGAACACAAGCTATCTCGTTTGGGAAGAAGATGGCGGCGTGGATACACTCGGTACGCGCGGCGGTGCGCTCTATTGCTACCAAGAGGCTTCGCCGTATATCGTCAACTGCGTTTTCGAAAACAATAGCATGGACCTTTTCGGCGGATCCGGAACGGGAAGCGTCCTATATAATGAGGGCGGAAGTCCAGCTTTTGAGTTCTGCACATTGAACAACAATGATGCAAGTGCTCATCCGGGAGGTGTGATTTTCTCGGACGGCGGTTCGTTGGCAATGAAAAGCTGTCTGGTGTCAAATTCAACGGCAAGTTGCGCAATCTATTTTGATCAAGGCGCAGTCGGGAATATCGAGTACTGCGACTTCTTCGGAATGACCGGCAGTAATTTCTTGGGCACAGCACCTGCCGGATTGGGAACTATCTCGACGACAAATGCGAATGGCGACGCGTGCGATGCGTTTTACAACATCTACCTTGATCCGGAGTACGTTGACGCAGTAAACGGGGATTTGCATCTTGCGGACACGAGTCCGTGTATCGGCGCGGCGGATCCCGTGTCGATGGTTGATGAAGACTTCGAACACAACGCGCGCCCGCAAGCAACGGGGAGTATCGCGGACATCGGCGCGTTTGAAAGCGCGATCAGTGGTGTGCTTGCGCCCGTGCTTGATCTTGTCATTTATCCGGACGTGGACAATGGAGACGTGATTCTTATGTGGACCGCCAATCCCGGCGCCGCAAGTTATGACATCTATGCGGGCGACGCGCCGGAATATGATCCCGAGAATTTTGTTTTGATTGGATCGACTGCGGCAACGAGTTATGTTGACGAAGAGGTTCTGCTCGCAAGTGAACAGAGAACATATGTCGTTGTGGCCGTGCCGTAACATTCACCTTTGTTTCAAAGAGAAAGCCCCGATCTGTCGGGGCTTTTTCATTGCGATCAGAGCGGGTGGATTGCCATCCACCCCTAAAACATTTGTGGAAGTGCGCGCATATCTGAGAATACTTCGTCTACGCCGACCTCTTTTAGTCTTTGTTTTGATGCTTCAGTTTGATGGCGGGCGCCAGTGAAACCCCAGACTGTCATGCCTGCGGTTAGTGCTGCTGTCGCGCCGACCACGCTGTCTTCGATGACGATGCAGCGCGAGGGCAGGACGTTGTTTTGTTCCGCGGCGAAAAGATAGACGTCGGGCGCGGGCTTCGGGCGCGAGACCATGGAGACGGAGAAGACATTTCCTTTGAAATGGTGCCACACGGCGACGTGCTCGAGCATCATTTCGATTTCGTGCGGGCTGCTGCTCGAAGCGATGGCTTTGGGGACGTGTTTCAAAGCATCCAAAGTTTCAGGAACTCCGGGAATTGCTTCAAGCTCTTCGTGGAAGGCGCGCTCGACGCGAACGCGCATGATGTCGCGGAAGTCGGGCGGCAGTCCTTCGAGGCTTGCGAGATACTCAGGTGAACGAGTCGACAGACCGACGTAGCGGTGAATGTACTCTTCGATCGAAATGTGCTGGCCGAACTCGGCGCGGGTTTCCGTTTCGATGCGAGCGACGAGCCATTCGCTGTCTACCAGTACGCCGTCGCAATCGAAGATCAGTAAGTCAAAGGGCAAAGTATGAAATCGGAAATATGAAATATGAAAACGGAGACGTTAACGCTGATCGCTGTAGGTTGCTGAAATGGAAATGCCGCCGCGGGTGTTGAAGTGCGCGGTGACGGTGACGTCGTGCGGCTTGACGAACTTCATGAAGTCTTTGCCGATGTCGACGGCTAAGTGTTCGTGAAAAACGCCAACGCTGCGAAACGTCTCGAGATAGAGTTTCAGCGATTTCGATTCGACGACGTATTGATCGGGCGTGTAGACAATTTC
The DNA here is from genome assembly GCA_020637445.1 of Calditrichota bacterium. Taxonomy (NCBI): domain Bacteria; kingdom Pseudomonadati; phylum Calditrichota; species Calditrichota bacterium. The sequence goes on from JACJVZ010000002.1 coordinate 366,288, forward strand.
GATTTGCGCAAAGTCGGGTTGGCCAGTGACGGGACACAAGCACGTGAACTCGGTGCAATTCAGGGTGACAACTAATCCGCCGGGTGCATGATTGGGAAAGACCTCAAGTTTGCGCGACGCTTTGGATTTTTTGCCGAGCGACTTCAGCGTTTTGGTGTCGGATTTTGTTGTGGGCATGGGCTATTTCAAGAGAATGAGTTTTTGGGTTTGCTCGTGACCGCCGGAATTTAGTTTGGCGAAATAGGTGCCGCTTGAAACGCTTGACGCATTCCGCAGGGTTGTGTGCGTGCCTGCGGTCAGTTGTTCGTCGAAGAGTTTGGCGACTTCGCGGCCCAACACGTCGTATAGTGTCAATGTCGTTTGGGCGGAGCTTGGCAAACTGAATTGGAAGCGCGTAGTTTCGTTGAAGGGGTTGGGGAAAATGGTTAGGGAGAACTCGGTTGGGAGCGGTTTTAGAGTTGCTGCGGGCAATGCGAGTTCGTCGATGCCGATATAACATGGGCCAATCTCGGTGTTCAGCCAGATGCGGCCGTCCAAAGCGATCAATGTTTCGTTCCACACTTGAAAGAAACGATCGTAGTTTTCGGGGTAAGTTAGGAATACATCGCGCCAGGTTTCGCCGTTGTCTTGCGAGACCACGAGTTTGTATGTGCCGACTTGTGCGACGAGTGTGGGAACGGGTTCGTCGAGGAATAGCAGCGGGTACGCACCTAGTGTAAAGCGAAACGGGCTGTATAGATCGGGACCCGCTGAATCGGCATACAGTTGTTGCCAGCCCTCGCCGCCCTGTTTGTAGATGTAGAGCGAGTCGGCGAAGGATGTCGGCCTTCCAACGCTAAGGTACAGATCGTTTCCATTGGGGACGATCACATGAACATCGTTGCTGCCCGTCGGAGCTTGAATGGGTATCCACGTTTCGGCGCCGTTGAAAGAATACCAAAGGACCTGGGACGAAAAGAAAAGTACATCATTGCGCACTCTTAGGTCGCTCCCGTCGGCTCGATCCGGAAGCGCGCGGCTGATCCATGTTTGACCTGTGTCAGAGGATATGAATATTGAGTCTCGATACGAACCCAGCGCATACACGGTCAGCGCTTCGTTGGATTCGTCCCAAAGCACATTTGAAATGTAATCTGCAGCAACCGGTGGATTATAGTGCCAAGTATTTCCCAAATCTTGGGTGAACGCGATGCCGAATTCCCATACCGAACCGTTGTTTGGATACTGAACATAGAGCGCGGCGATTGTGTTGTCGCCAAGATAGAACGGCTTGCTTGCTGTGATCGTCGTGTCTTGTTTGACGGGTTGTGCGATCTCTTGCCATTGGCTGTTTGGACCTGACAGCGTGAACAAGCGGCCATCCTGATTCGAAAACAGAGTGCCGTGTGACGATGTTAGCTCGCCTTTTTGTCCGATGCGCGGGGTGGGGCGCGGCGACCAGTTTAGGCCGAAGTCATTAGAGAGATAGAAGCCGTAGCCCTCAACGCTGGCAACGAGCTGTCCGGTACCTGCAAGCTGGACGATCACGATGGCACTATTGCCGGGCAGGCCGGTGCCAGCGGGTACCCATGTTTCCCCGTAGTCTACTGAGCGATACATTGGCTGTGCATACGGTGCCAGCAGAATGACGCCGGGATTGACGATGCTCTCGAGTATGTTTAACGAGTAGAAATGCGCTGTCGATTGTCCGGCTACTTCAGTAATGCGAGTCCACGTGTCGCCCTCATCGTCGGAAACCAAGAACCATGTTTCATAATCTTGACTATCCATCAATTCAGCGAAGAGACTGCCGTTTGTTGCGCGAAAGATGCCGTTGCAATCGAGATTGGTGGCACCCGTGAAGCTAAGCAAATCCGCAACGGGTTGCCACGTGTCTCCGCCATCGCTGCTCTTAAGCAATCCCTGCGATTCCGTTCCACCGTAATTTGAATACGTCGAGGTTATCCAAAGCTTGGAAACGTCTGTCGGATCGCGATAAACGTCATGAAAATCCTCGCTTTGGACAATTCCAACGGATGTCCATGTGTCGCCACCGTCAACGGAGCGCATAAATGCCGAGCCGTTTACCGCATAGAGGCGACTGTGATCATCGGGATCCACGAGCAAGCTGTAGGGGTAATAGCCGTCGCCAAAATCTTTGATTTGGAATGTTGCGCCTCCGTCCGTTGTCACGAAGAAGCGATGTAGCCATGTGGTGCTCTCGAAAGTGTTGACAAAGAACGTGTCGGCTTCGGCATCAACGCGCACGAGAAAGAGCGGACGCTCTGTGGGATTGAGCGGAAGGCGGGTGTCGATCGGGAGCCATTGGCCGTTTGCTTCTTGAGTGAAGAAGTGGCCGGAATTTGAAATGCAAAACGCTCGCTGGCCGTTGTCTGCGATTAGGACATCGCGCAAATCGGGAGCGAGCGGGGTGTTTAGTTCGAGCTGTGCTGTGGCGCGGCCCGTGAAACATAAAATGATTAGTACGAGGCATTCCAGCGAGCGTTTCATAGTCCCTCCAAGGATATGGTTTGCTCTGAAGCTTATTAAGTTCTTCCTATCTGATCCGGCGTACTTTCGAGGCGTGCTCCTGTTGGTTGGGGGTAGCGTATGTTCTAATTTAAGGACTTTACTCGAATTGCGCTACTTTCCGATGCAGAATTTTGAGAAGATGCGGTCTAAGACTTCTTCGCCGATGGTTTGGCCGGTGATTTCGCCTAAGGCGTTGGCGGCGTCGCGGAGGTCGCTGGCCATCAGGGTGGGTTCTTTGAATAGATTTCCTGCGCGGGTGACGGCTTCGTGCGCGCGGCGGAGGGCGTCGTGGTGGCGCTGTTCGGTGATGATCAACTCGCCTGCGGACTCCGACTCGTTCGAGAATTTTTGGGTCAGGGCCGCGAGTAGGCCTTCGACGCCGTGGCCGGTAAGGGCGGAGATGTGAAACGCGCCGCTGTGCGATGCGACCGGGACCGAATACTCGGTGCGACTGACGTCGCTCTTGTTAAAGACAATCATCGGCTTCTTGTTTTCAATCTCGGCGAGCATCGTGCCGCCGGGAAGATCGCCGCTCTGGCTGTCGATCAACAAGAGAATCATATCGGCTCGATTTAGAACCGTTCTTGTTCGTGCAATGCCAATATTTTCAATCTCATGGTCTGTGTCACGCAGACCTGCGGTGTCTTGAAAAATGACTTCGTGGCCGGATAATTCAAGGTGCGCTTCGACGACATCGCGGGTGGTGCCGGGGTGGGGGGAGACGATTGCGCGCTCATCGCCGACGATGCGATTCAGAAGCGTGGATTTGCCGGCATTGGGAGCACCGACGATGGCGACGCGCAGTCCTTCGCGCTCGATGCGGCCCCGTGCGAAAGATGCCAACAAGTGTTCGATTTTTGTCTGAAGGTCTAACAAATCGACCTTGCGGGACTCAAGCGACTGAAAGTTCACGTCCTCTTCGGAGAAATCCAGCTCCAGCTCCAACAATGCCAATAAATCCAATATCTTTGACCGCATCTCTTGGATGTGTTCGGAGAGTTTTCCGGCCAATTGGGAGAGCGCGGCGCGAGCTGCGGCCTCGGATCGGGCATGAATCAGGCCTACGACGGCCTCGGCCTGTGCTAAATCGAGCTTGTTGTTCAAGAATGCGCGCTCGGTGAACTCGCCGGGACGAGCTATGCGCACATCCTTTGACAATATCAATTTTAATATGCGCTTAGATGATATGTTTCCACCGTGACAGGAGATCTCAACGACGTCTTCTCCCGTGTAGGAGTGGGGGGACATGAAGAAGCAGATCAACGCTTCGTCAACCAGCTCGTTGTTATTATTGTATATGTATGCGTGACGAACGGTCCATGGGGATGGGGGATGGGGGATGGGGGATGGAAGCAGAGAAAGGGCGACTTCCCACGACTTGGGGCCGGAAATGCGGATGACGGCGATGCCGCCGATGCCGGGCGGAGTGGCGATGGCGGCGATGGTGTCGGTGGTTGGGGTCACGGAGTGGGGAAGATGGGCTCGGTTAGTTTGGCTAATTTTGATCTATAATACTGCCCGTCGCCGTAAACATTAACATAGTAACCGCCGTATTGTCCGGCGACAATCCTTGATGAAAACGGAGCGTGCGCATATTTCCGCACGACGATCTGATTGCCGTTTTCATTAAACAGGGCCAGCCAGCCGTAGTCGTCCGGATGGGGTTGGGTGAAGACATCGAGATTATCTTGTGCGCGTCCTGACACCACGATACCCTGCTCGGTTAATGTTATTCCGCTGACGTCGCTTCTGTGCGCGCCAATTTGAAACTCATGAGACCAGACTTCATCGCCGTTTGAAGTGATGCGCATGATCCACGGAACGGTGTCGCTGCCGCCTGATCTGTCCAAATCTCCAGCAAGCACCAAATCGCCGTTCTCGAGTTCGACGGCTCCGTATACATGGCTGTAGTTTGCGGTGACAAGAACTCTGTTCCAAATTTCTTCGCCTTGTGCATTCAACTTTGCGACGTAGGTGTATAGATCCACTTCGTTGTCGGGATCGGGAATGCGATGACCGAAAATGATGCAGCCGTTGTCCGACGTGGCGAAGATGCAATCGGGCCAATCGCTGTAGTCAGCGGGAATCGACAGAAGGTGGTACGACTGCATATTGAGATCGGCATCGAATGAGGCGGTGGCGGTGCGGCGATGGCCGCCCAGCAAGATGGTGCCTGCGACAAATACGGTGCGGTTTGGCGCGCGTGTAATTTGCCGTGTGGAAATTACCGAATCGATTTCGACTCTCGTGTGAAGATTTCCGAGATCGGAAACTTTGCGAATGAACGAATTTGTTTCGCCGCCGGCCGTGGCCAGAAAAACGTTGCCGGACATTCCGGTGGTTGCGTTATAGCCTTCTTCGTCGAAGGATTTTCGCCAGAGTTCGGCGCCGCTTGTATCGACTTTGATTAGATCGAACGCGCCGGTGACCGGAATCAAGATCGCGGAGGAATTGGGAATCGGCGCGGAGATCGGGGCAGCTTCTTCGTAGGTGAATAGCCAGTCGAAATCCTGCGGTGCTGCGGGTTCGGACGTGATGATCTTTTCATCGTCGCAGCTTGCAAACAAGAGAAACGCAACGATGGCCAATGCGATTGCCGTGAAATGTGAGCGGTTCATGGCGTGCTCCCTGTGACGATTGGAAAAGAGGTTTGTAGACTCTTTGCAACAGCAACTCTTGTGCCCTTCAAATTTCGCGCTGGCGATTGTGCGCTATTGCCCCGGAACAAACCGTTGAGGCTTTGCATCGCCTCGAACATAGAGCGGATGTTTCGGAGAACCGTTCTTGTTCTGGCCGAGACAAACCACTTCGCGCGGGAGCAGACTCATGACTTCTTTTGCGCGCGAAGCTGCGAAACTGTGCGCGCCCCATGCGGCTACTACCGGGGTTTGCAATGCTGCGAGATGTTTGTTGTTGCGCGGGCCTACCGGATCGTCCGCATCTTGGAGTATTTTCGGATGCGGCGTGCGAAAGGCATATAGATTAAGCACAACGGCGGAACCGTAGCCCCACCGTTGTGAAAAATGAATTACTCTTCTGATTGTGTTGTCGTCTTGTGCCGCGTCGGCGGTCGACGGATTCAGCATGATCCAATGAATAGGCGGCAATGCGTCATTCCAAATGCGCTCGAGACGGTAGCGGTATTTTCCGCAGCGGGAGATGGTGGCAGTACGTTTCATGCGGAAGCCCCCCTTAGTCCCCCCATTTCCGCAGACGCAAATGGGGGGAGACCAGAACGGGCGGAACGCCTTCCGCCCCTACGACATTACTTTAGTCTCTTTTTCACTGATTCGATGCGCTCGGCGAGGCTGGCGATGTTTTTATCGACGTCTTCGAGCTTGGCTTCTTTTTCTTCGCGCCAGCCGGCGACTTGATCGGCGAACTCGTCGGTGCGCGCGTTGGTTTCCATGTCATTCAAGCGCGTGATTTGCTCTTCGAGTTTGACGCGGAAATCGCGCATCTTGGCGAGTTTGTCTTCCCAATCGGAGAGACGTTCGCTGGAGCGCTCTTTCCAATCTTCGAATTGCTGTTTGCGCTCGGCGCGTTCGCCTTCGATGCGCTGCGCGGCGGCATCCCACGCTTCGTCGAGTGACTTGCGAATTTCGTTGCGCTGCTCACGCGAGAGTTCAGCTGCGCGCTGCCACGGGCGAAGCTCTTTGATTTTCTTGTGGCAATCGAATGGGTCACCACTCGCTGCAAGCTCCGCGCACTCGGTCATGTGTTCTTTGCCGGTCGCGTAGTTCTCTTCGCGAATCGCTTTGCGATGCTGCCAGATGGAATCGTCGGTGGATTTCCAAAGTTTCCACAGCGCTTCGCGGTCCTTGGGGATCAACGCGCCGGGTTTTTCTTTGGTGCCGGTGAACTCTTCGCGAATCGCCTTCATCGAATCGGCAAGTTTGTTGAAATCGTCGGCGTATTTCGCGTTCGGTCCCGCTTGCTGCAACTCGATCAACTTGGCTTCGAGACGGCCGCGCACTTCCATCGACGCGAGTTTTTGTTCTTCGCGCTCGATGTTTTGCTGCGCGCGCGCGTCGTCGCACAGCGCGCTAAACTCTTGCCAGAGTTTTTCGCGCTCCTCGTGCGGCAGCGGCTTCAACGATTTGAAGAGTTGGCCGATCTCCTTGGCGTGCTCGAAAAATTCTTTGTACATGCGCTTGCCGTCGTGCAAGTGGCCGCTGTCGAGCGCCTTGATGGCGGCGGCGATCTTCGCGAGGTTTTCCGCTCCGTCCGCGCTGTCCTCTTCCGTGGGATTTTCGGTTTCGGGTGCGGGGGATGGAGCCTCGCTTGATTCTAGGGACTCGGTGGAGAAGGATTCGGTTGGGGACTCTTCCGATACTTCTTCAGACTCGGGGGAAGCGGGTTCCGTTGCTTCGGGTTCGGTCGCCGGTTCTTGATTTTGTTCCGGCTCTTGTTCCGGGGTTTCGTTTTTGATCTCGTCGTTCATGGTGGGTGTGTCGTTGCTATTCTTCGAAATAGTCTGAGTCAAGTCGTTTTATGGTGTATGTCGTAACGGTGCTAACACCGATGTCATGGTCGATCATTAGTTGGGCGAGGGTTGAGCCGTTGACAAGAACTATCCTCTTCTCAATTCTCGTAACATATTCCTCGGCTTCTGCAGTAAAAGAAGAGGTTGTAATCAAAACACCTTTTCTGGCGCGTACGCCCTCAAGACTTCCGGCAAAGGCTTGCACTACTGGTCGTCCGACGGCTCCTTCCCAGCGCTTCGCTTGAATGTAAACTACATCAAGCCCGAGCTTGTCTTCTTTGATAAATCCGTCTATTCCTCCATCTCCAGATTTGCCAACAACTTCCCCCGGTCGTGTCAACGAGCCGCCATAACCCATTCTTACAAGTAGTTCAACAACAAGTTTCTCGAAAAATCGAGGCGAGCCTGATTTGACTTTTTCGAGCAGCTCTTCAGCAAGGGAATCGCGGATTTCTGTGTAACCTCGCTCGATCTGCTCGTCTGGCGTTAGTTGTGTGTCGCTTGTATGATCGCTTGCATCGGAAGTTTCGGTTTTTGTGCGCTCTCTTGCTTTTCCTTGCCACGCAACGAACTCTGGGTACTTACGAAGAATCTTGGTATTTAGCTCTTCTGGATTATCCTTAACAAGCTCGAGCCCGCGAGGTGTTATGCGAACTTGCGCTCTGGCGGGACGCTCAACAAGCTTCGCGTTCAACATGTATTGAATTGCCCAGTGCACACGCCCGCCGAAGAGCGGCGTACCGCTTTTGACGAGCTCTGAAAGCTCGTCGTCGGTGAGCTTGTAGTGTCTTGCCATAGCCGCAACCACGTCTTGTTTGCCGTACGTCTTTCCATCGCTGATAAACTGAAGCAGCGGAAGCATTATGGATTCGTAGTCTGGTATTGGCATGTTCGTTGCGCTCTTAATAGGTCCTTACAGAGGATGACGGAAGGGGAGCGTGCTGCGCTTTGGTGTTTTCAGGGGGGTCCTTCACTGCGCTGCGCTTCGTTCAGGATGACGACCGTCTCTCGTGCGTTGGTGGCGGTGATTCTCGGATTCCGGCGGGGAACCGCTGCGCTTAATCCCCGCTCGGCGAGCACGGAGCGTGTTGCGTCTTGGGGTTGTGCTGTTTGCTGCTAGGTCCCTACGGGATGACAAGTGGTTTTACTTTTTCCGGTTTCCTGTGAGTGTTTTCGGAGAGGTCCTTCACTACGTTCAGGATGACAATGCGTCTTGGGTTCTCGGTAGCGGGGCGGGTAAAGTCACCCGCCGCCGCGTCCTAAATTGTATTGCGGGAACTCTTCTAACATTCCTCGCGTGTAATACTTGAAACGCCAGGCACACAGGCCGCTTCGCTTTTGCGGACATGGCCGAGCCGATGGGCACACCAAATGTCTGGCGAATTCTTTTGCGGCGCTTCCGGCGGGGAGCGCCGTTTTTTTGTTTGCCGTTGCGGGTCTCGAGACCCACAACGGCGACGTAGGATGACGACCGTCTTACGTTCTCGGTGGCGGGGCAGGTGAAGACACCTGCCGCCGCGACAACATTGGTTTTATTTCTTGCCTTTTTTCTTCGGCTTGTCTTCTACTACTACCGCTTCGGGAACGGGGACGGGGAGCTTGATTAGTCTTTGCTCGACTATTGCCCAGAGGTTGAAGAGGGTGTAGTATAATGTTAAGCCGCTGGGGAAGTTGTTGAAGAGTAATACCATCATCACGGGCATGATGTAGATCATCGCCTTTTGATTCGGGTCGGTCATCGTGGCCTTCGACATGAAGAACTGCGAGACGCCCATGACGATCGGCAGCAAGCCCAAGCTCGAGCCATAGAGCGGAATCGAAAACGGCAAATGCATAATCGCGTCCGGTTGGCTCAGGTCGGAGATCCACCCAAAGAACGGAGCTTGGCGGAATTCTATCGTGCTGCGGAAGACGATGAAGAGTCCGTAGAGAATCGGCATCTGAAACAACATCGGAATGCAGCCCGCCGCTGGATTGACGCCGCGCTCTTTGTAGAGCGCCATCATCGCACCGTTTAGCGCCTGCGGATTCTTCGCGTGTTTTTCTTTCAGCGCCTCAAGCTCGGGTTTCAGCGCGGCCATCTTCTTCATCGCAATCTGCGATTTTCTCGTCAACGGCCAAAGCACGACCTTGACAATCAGCGAGAAGAGAATGATGACGAAGCCGTAGTTGTGGATGAACTTCCCGAAAAACTTCAGGAGCCACAACACCGTCAACGAGAACGGCTTGACAATCGCCCAACCCCAGTTCATCGTATTTTCCAAGCCAACGCCGAAGACTTCAAGATTCTCTTTCTTGATCGGTCCCCAATAGACATGCACGCGGCTGTCGACGCGCGAACCTTCCCACGGCATGCGCAGCGTCGTGTAGTAGTGCTGCGGTATGCTCGTGTCTTTGGGATTGCGCGTGTAACCGTGCATGTCGGCTCCCGCGGCAGGACTTTGCGGAATCATCGCGGCGATGAAATATTTTGAGCGCGTCGCAACGAATTCCGTGCGGCCCGTGGCCGAAAATTCGACCTTTTCGTCACTTCCGAGTTTTTCATCCTCGAGCTCTTCGCCAACCTGCGCGTAGGCTCCGCCGAAATCATGATCGGAGCGCGGATCCGGTTCCGTGCTGGGAACGCCGCCTTGCCACGTCAACTTATACTCGCGCGTATCGGGTGTCTCGAATCCTGAGCACGCGAAGCTCAAATCAAAGCCATATTTCTCTGCGTCTACGACATAATAGATGGTTATGCGTTGGCCGGAAGGCGACGTGTAGTTCAGCTCGAGACTGTCGCGGCCGCTGGGAACAAACAGGCGCGGTGTGCTCGGATTGAAGTGCAGATTGCGCAAGCTCGACACGTTGCGCGGGCCGAGATCGACATCCCAAGAACCGATAGCAGAATCTTTGGGGGTCGCCATCGCATGCAGATTGACCGGCGGACCGCTCTTCAGTTTGTAGTCTTCGAGCACATAACTCGTCGGGCGGCCGTCGCTGCCGATCGACATTTTGTAGAGCGGCGTCTCGATTTCTACGAGTTCGGGAGTGTAGGGCTCGGCGGGAAGGGAGTCGATGGACGGGGCATCCGCAGCGGATGCCGCCGCGAGTGACGTGTCGGCGGGAAACTCTTTTTGCGCCGTTTGCGTCGAGATCATCTCTTCGTCACCGATATCTTCCGATGGTCTCGGCTTGGTGACTTGTTCAACGACGGTTTCTTCCGGCGGGGCGGGCGGGGAAATCAGCTTATAATAGTAGGGTAGGCCGAGTAGAATCAGGCCAACCAGAACCAAGGCGATGAGGGTATTGCGATCGAACACGTGTACGGTGTCTCCGGTGACTTTGGGATATTGCGGATTGGGTAGGGCTACTGCGCGCGCGCGCCGGGCTTGCCTTCGCCGCGGTTATCGTAGTAGCGAGTGGTGGGGTAGGCGAAATCTATGTTGTCGTGTTTGGCGAATTCGATGAGTACGTCTTCCCAGATGGCTTCTTCGGACATGCGCCGCTCGTGGGGTGTGCAAAGATAGCGAATGGTCAAGAGGACGCCGCTGTCTTCGACTTTGGTGTAAACGCGCGGTTGAGCGTCCGCGACACTGATAAGGTATTTATCGGCGGCATCGCGAAAGGCTTGACGCGCGCTTTCCGCTTTGTCGGCTCCGTGCTTGCGGCAGAGCAGCTCGAGAATCTCTTTGGCCTTGCGCCAATCACTTTCAAAGGTAACGAGAATTGCGATTTCGTTCCAGATGTAATTAAACGCGCCGGTGTAGATGCTTTGCGCATCGGTAAAGATTTTGCCGTTGGGAATGTGCACGACTCGGCCCGTGTGTTGGTCGGCGGCGACCCAGTTGCCGATCTCCAGAAGCGAAAACTGAAACAGCCGCATATCGATCACGTCCCCCGACACTTCGCCGATTTGCATGCGATCACCAATCGTGAACGGTTTGCGCCAAATGATGAACATCCAACCCACGAAATTCACCAGCAGATCTTTCAGTGCGATGGCGAGGCCCGCGGTCAGAAGTCCCGCGAAGGTTGCCAGCGACTGGAATCCTTCGAACCAGATGCGACCGATTACCAGCACACCCAGCACAACCGCGCTATTTGTTACGATCTTCCGGCCTACATATATGTTGCGGGCGTCGCTCGACTGCCTGTGCAGAACCCGGACAATCAGCCAGCGCAGCACGATCAACCCGAGCAGGACGATGAGGGTCAAGATGATCTTGCTTTGCTCTTCCGGGGTGAGTCCGGTCAGGGTTGCTATGTGCTTTTCAGTGTTCACTTAGTAGCTGATATTGCTTCGTTTGTTTCTTTGTCTACCGGGTCGTAGCCGCCGGGATGCCACGGGCCGCATTTTACAACCCTTTTTAAAGAAAGCGCAAGTCCTTTTACAAATCCTTTTTTATTAAATGCTTCTATCGCATACTCCGAACAACTCGGAGTAAACCGGCAGCGGCCGCCCAAATGGGGGCCAAGCACGGCTTGGTAAGCACGAATAAATTGGATCAAAAGCCAGGACATCCGAAGGATGAAGGATAAAGGATGAAGGATGAACCAGAGTCGAGCAAGATCAGGGAAGCGAGTTAAGAAGAGCGGACAGTCTCTTTTCAAAGGACGGCCAGTCTTCCACTTTGGATCTGAACAGGCAGAAAATGTGGCCGTCTTGGGGCCAGAGCGACTTGTTTAAGCGATAGAATTCTTTGAGTTTGCGGCGGTGGTAGTTGCGAACTACGGCAGATCCGACTTTTCTGGTGGCAGCACAGGCGAACTTCCGCCCGGGCTGCCCGGGCAAAAAAAAAGAACCAGCTCCGGAAGCGTCCGTCGCTGGCCCAATTTACGTACCCGTTCCAGCTCCGAACGGCCCGACAGGCGCTCGGATGGTCGGAACTTAGTGTCGCTCATCCGAGACCGTCAAGCGCTTGCGGCCTTTGGCGCGGCGACGCGCCAAAACTGCGCGCCCATTCTTGGTCGACATCCGTTCGCGAAACCCATGACGGTTGCGACGACGACGGCGAGAAGGTTGGTAAGTTCTTTTCATTGCTCAATCTATGGTGATGTTTGTTCAATTTTTTTCGATTGCAGGCGAACCTGAAAAATACTCAAATCACCCGACTTAGGCAACTGCTTGTTGCGCAGTCTTTGTTTTTTGTTGATTGTTAAGTGATAATATTTACAAGCTCTTATTTATTTTCTGGAGATAGGCTGTTCCTTGTTAAGAGGCGAGAACGAGGGGCTTGCGTGATTTGCCCTTTGGGACAGTGTTGAGTTCATTGAGTTTCTACCAAGGCCTGCATGCAGGCGGGTCGGCAGATGTTTCCTGAATTTTTTGACCATACTTTTAGGGGAAAGAATGACCCTATTGGCGAGTTGAAGATGATATAACCTCGTTGCGAACAGGTGCCTCTCTGGAATGTGGATGGTGTTCCACATCAGAGCACGAATTAACAACTCTCTAACGAATGTAAGTGCGAGTAAAAAGAGGAGTTATTCTCGTTGACAATCCCTGTGGATGTGTTATATTATGAGCCCGCGCGTTGATATGCTCGCTCTAAGGGCTCTCATTACGCGGAGTTACCCTCCTGCCTCTCACTCAATTTATCATATCAATTTTCTCACGCCTATGGCTTCTGTTGCAACGCCGCCAGCCCTCGAATTATGGACTTCGATCATGTCGGCAGTGGCACCCTCGGTCTCCGAGACTACATTTAGCTCATGGATTGAGACCCTAAAGCCAGAAAAACTCGAAGATCGAGTGCTCACTCTTCTGGCTCCCTCTAAGTTCCATCGTGAATTCGTAGAAGAACATTTCGTTCCCGGACTTGAAGCCGTGGCACGCGAGAACACGGGTGAATCCGTGCGCGTCCGCATTCGAGTACAAGGAAACGGGGAAATTCCGCGACAACGTAATTTACCGTTTGCTCCTTCCGCGCAAATTCGGCCGGAAGTCTCGAATGGAACAGGGGATCTTGCTCCAAGTGTTTCAGATGCGGCGGCTGAATCTAACTTAAGCCCGCGGTATCGCTTTGAGAATTTCGTCGAAGGTGATTGCAATAGCTTTGCACGTGCCGCTTGCTTAGCAATTTCCGACTTGTCGCGTCCTACTCTATGGAATCCGCTTTTGATTTATGGCGGTACTGGTCTCGGCAAAACACATCTTCTGCAAGCGATTGGCAACCGCGTGTTGTCCGTGCGCCGCAACGACGGCATTCGAGTTAGATACGTCTCATCCGAGCGCTTCACGCAGGATTTTATTCAATCTGTGAGGTCACAGCAAGGCTCCGATTTTTCGGAGAAGTACAGGAATGTCGATCTGCTCTTGGTGGATGATATTCAGTTCTTCGCCACGAAGGAACGGACGCAGACGGAATTTTTCCATGCCTTTAATGCGCTGCACCAAAGTGGACGCCGAATCGTAATGACGTCGGACCGCCCGGTGCATGAATTGGCTGGATTTGACGAACGCTTGATTTCGCGGTTTGATTCGGGACTCGTCACGAACGTAAATCCGCCGACTTACGAGACGCGCTTGGCAATCTTACAAGATCGCGCAAAGTTCGAACATTTCCCACTGCCGTTTGACGTCGCGGACTTGCTTTCTACACATATTACCAGTAACGTTAGGGAGCTTGAAGGAGCTTTTGCGGCGCTCGTCGCACACTGCCAATTTGGCCGGGTGCCGGCCACGCTTGAACTTGCGCAACGGGTGATCCAGGAGAAGACCGGCAAGCGGACGGGACGGCCTCCCGTAGAGTTGATTCAGCAGACTGTCGCGGATTATTTCCGAATCAGTCAGGATGCTCTGCGGGGAAAAACGCGCAAAAAGGAAATTGCTTACGCGCGAATGATTGCAATGTATTTAATGACGGAATTGACGGAGCATTCTCTGAAAACAATCGGCGGATTTTTCGGAGGACGCGATCATTCTACCGTTATTCATGCGCGCGATACGATTGCTGAGCTGCGCAAGACGGATGAAGTACAAACTGTCTGTGCATTAGGTGACTTGGAGCGGCGGTTGTCGCTTGGAGCGCCCGTGCGGACAAGTATGTGAATTGATGTTGGCAACCGCGAGAATTATGAACTCGCGGAGTGAATGAACGGGGATAGTTTGCGGTGCGCGGGGAAATACGTCGGGCGAGGGGACAAGTAACACGAGCCATGAACTCGGTTATGCAGGAGACAGAGTTTCTAATTACCAAGGAATAAGATCATCTGTCCACGAATCCACAGGCTCTGTTACGACAACTGTCTTTTTTATTCTCTCTTCTCTCTTTAAGACTCAGAAACCTTACATGAAATTTTCCGCACCACAAAGCAGTTTGGCTGCAGCGCTTGCTCCGCTGTCCACGGTTGTCCCGCAAAAGAGTCCAATGCCGGTTTTGTCGCATTTTTTGGCAGAGCTTAGCGGCAACAAGTTAGTCTTGACCGGATCCGACATCGAAGTGACGATGCAGACGGTTCTCGAAGTTCAGGGACAAAAAGATGGACGAACTCTTCTGCCGTCGCGGAAATTTTTGGAACTGATGCGTGGACTGCCTGACGTAAACGTGTCGATCGAAGCGAGCAAAGAGCACCGCATCACGATTACGGATACCGAAGGCAAGAAATATCAATGTTCGGCGGAATCGGTGGACGTATATCCGCAGGTGCCGCAGCTTTCGGAAACGTCGACTTTCAAACTGCCGAGACAAAAACTGCGTCGCATGATCTCGAAAGTTTTGTTTGCTGTGTCGCGCGATGAATTGCGTCCGCAGTTGACAGGTGTGTTTTTGGAACTCTCGAAGGAGCATTTTCGTTTGGTGTCGACGGACGGACACCGTTTGGTGCGTATCGGTGCGCCGTCGGACGGCTACAAGGGCGAGACTCAGACCGCGATCGTGCCGTCAAAAGCGATGGCCGCGGTGCAAAGAATCGCTGAAGGCGACGGGGAAATTGAGATCGGATTTGCAGGTTCGCAGCTTGGATTTCGCGCGGGCAACACGACGCTGATTACGCGCTTGATCGAAGGCCGCTATCCGAACTACGACGCCGTGATTCCGTCTGAGAACAAGCAAGTTTTGACGGTCGGACTTGACGCGCTGTTTTCCGCGGTGCGACGCGCAAATATTTTCTCGAATGAAATTTCGCGGCAGATTCGCGTGCATTTGGACAAACAACAACTGCAAATCCGCGTGGAAGACATCGAACAAGGCAACGAAGGTTCGGAGAGTGTGCCGTGCGAGTTCACGGGCGAGCCGATGGACATCGGCTACAACGCGACGTACGTGCAGGATATGCTGCGGCAGATCGACACGCCGGACGTGCGCTTTGAATTGGGATCATCCACTTCGGCAGGTATTGTAAAGCCAACCGAGCAAGAGGAACATGAAGACCTGCTGATGCTGATCATGCCGGTCCGGCTGAACTGAGCCGCGGCAGAGACTCGTTCGAGAACATTAGTGGGCTAATAGCAACCCCCGGCGTGCGGCGCCGGGGGTTGTGTTTTGTTAGAATTCGAACTCTGCGCCTATGATCGGCAGCGTGCCCCATTGTTTGTAGGTGTCGGGTTTGTTCTGGACTTGATTCCAGTAGTAGCTGGCGATGTTGTCGCGGCCGTAGAGGTTTTGGATGCTCAGGTAGATGATCCAGTTTGAGTTTGCGAGATTGAAACGGCGGTCGACGCGGACGTCCAGCGTGTGATAGTCGGGCAGACGTTCCTCGTTGATGCGTGAGTTGTCGAAGATGCCGCGATTCTCTGCTGTGGATTGCGCAAGATCAAACTGTGTGTAAGGTGCGCCGCCGGCGAAAACCCAACGCATGGACAGTTCCCATTTGGGCGAGGGTTTGTAGCCGCCGGTGACGGTGAAGAGATATCGATTGTCGTAGATGCGGTCGCGCCAAATGCCGGTGTAGTCGCGGTAGCGTGAACGGAAATACGACCCGCTGATTGAGCCGTAGAGATTTTCCACGAGCTTCTTTTGCAGCATGACTTCGACGCCGGAGGAGCGCGCTTTACCGACGTCGCGCAAAGATTCATGCGCGGTGTAACCATCTTGATCGTTGGTTTGATCGATGACTGAGAGTTCGGGCTGCGCGGGATCGAGCGGAAGATACTCGTATTCTTTAACGTAGCCTTCGACCGTTAGACGCGTGTCTTCCGACAGCAATTGACTTAAACCCACGACGTAGTGAACGGCTTGCGGATCCGCGAGATTCTTGAAGGCGGAGTTTTGCGACAACAAAACAAGCGGCAGGGTCTGCGAGTACAGGCCGGTTGATGCCGTGAACGATGTTGCTCGCGAGGCTTGGTAGTTCAGTTGCAAACGCGGAGAGAGCGTTGAATTCGAGGTGTAGTCTGAATAGTCGGCCCGGAGTCCGGGGGATGCGATGAACTTGTCCGTGACGTTCAGATGAATTGTCGCAAAGGCTCCGGCTTTAGCCGCCGTGTTGTTATCGTCTATATTCAGCTCGGGAGTCGTGTTGCCGTATGAGTCCGTGGTTTCGAAGAAAGTGCGATCGTACGCATAAGGAAGAGCTTCCGCGTCGGCGCCGAACGACAGGTTGTGTCGACCCAGTCTTAGAAAGTTTTCGTTATGGACGCGGAAGGTGTTTTCATCGGACTCGTTGCGCGACAGTCTGTTTTCCGTGACGGCTTCGCTCCAGTCGCTGGTCCAACTCGAATAGGTGTGCGCAAGACTCGTAACGGAATAGCCGCGATTGTTCCATAGATAGCGCCAGCTTGCGCCGAACGTGTTGACACGCCAGTCGGCGGTGCCGAAGACATTCTCTTCGTTGTCGAGAGCGGATTTGCGCGCGATGTGGCTGTGATCGACGCCGAGCAAGTCGATAAAGGTGAGTTTGCTTTTGGAGGATGCATCAAGCGAGACCTTGGCCAAGACATCTGAGTACCACGGTATCGCACTTGCTTCGACGTCGAACGCATCAATGATGAAATCGAAGTAGCTGCGATTGGCAGAGACGAGCCACGAGCCGTTGTGGTTAGCGAGCGGACCTTCGAGCACACCGCCCGCGCTTAAGAAACTTGCGTTGGCTTGTACTTGGAATCTTTCGCGGTTGCCGTCGCGCAAACTCAGGTCCATATAAGAGGAGAGTTTGTCGCCATAGCGCGCGCCGAAGCCGCCCGCTTGAAACGTGACGTCTTCGATTAGATTCACGTTGACCATGCCGAGTGCGCCGCTGGCCGCGCCTTGCAAAGGAAAGTGGTTGATGTTGGGGACTTCGACGCCGTCGATGACGTAACCGTTTTCGGCGGGACTGCCGCCGCGCACGACTAAGCTGTTGCGCGTATCGTTGACTTTGGCGACACTGGGAAGCTGCATGATGATGCGGCTGACGTCACCTACCGCTCCGGGTGCGCGGCGTATTTCTTCGTATGAGAGTTCGACCGTGCCGACGGGTTCGTCGGTGGTCTGTTTGAAGAAGGTCGGGCGAATCGTGACTTCATCGGTGTTGACGGCGAGGACGTTCAGCTCAATCGTTACGGTCGTGGCGCGGCCGGAGCGAATGACGACGTCGGTTTGCGCGAAGGGTTCGTAGCCGATAGCCGAAACTTGGACAACATAGGCACCAACGGGGATGTTCTGGATTTCGAAACGACCCTCCAAGTCTGCTGCCGCCCCAAGCGTGGTATTGCGGAGCATGACGGCTGCGCCGATGACAGGGTCCAAAGTTTCAGCATCACGAACTTGCCCGGAAAGTGACCCAACGGGTATTTCTGCGCGGGCAGCGAGGGTGCAGAGCAGGGCAATTAATGTGATTAACACGCAGGGTTTGAAACTCATAAATGTGAGCAATTAAAAAGAGTTGACTGCGGTAAGTGGAAAGCGTATTATGAATGTTGGCGAGGATCGCGCATTTCGATTCCGAGGACTTTGGCCGCATCGAAACAGAATCTCCGCAGGGTGATGATTGCGCCGCGGAGTTCCTCGTCCGGGTAGTCGCGGCAGATCTCCTGCATAGTTCTGACATACAGTTCGTCGACCTTTGCCACGGTTTGCCGGCCCTCTTCCGTGATCTCTAAGAGAGTTGCACGGCGGTCACTGGGGGACGGAATCCGCCGTAGCAGGCTGCGGGACTCGAGCTGGTCGACCAATTGAGTCATGTTGGCGGCGCTGCGGACCATGAAAAGCGAGGATTTGACCTCGGAAATCGATGGCGGAACCGGGTAGAGACCGACTGTGGCCAGAACGACATACTGTGGATGTGTCAGGCCATGTTGATTAAAAATCAAGACTTCGCCTGCGCGAACGGTCAGCTCGCCGACTGCAATCAGCAGGGACGGAAGTGCGACTGCCAATGCAGTGTGGTCGTACAGATCAGATTCAAAAGGGTTCATGGGGCCTCAGAATTATTTTACAAGAATATATTACACTTGTGAAATAAAAACAACTCAACACCAGAATCATCAAGCAACTGATATTTTTCTATTTGTCAGATGAAAAACACTCCAATAAACAAAGTTCTCGAGGCTTTACTGCGCGACAAGAAGTACCAAAAGGGGTTACGGTTGGCGCGGATTGAGGAGAGCTGGGTGGAAATTGTGGGGGAGCAGATTTCCAAGTACGCGCATGTGACCGGCTTGGAACGCGGGCGGCTCTTGATTCAGTGTGACCACGATGTGTGGCGGGCGACGCTGCACCACACGAAACCGGAGTTGTTGGGACGGATCGAGGAGGTGGTGGGCAAGGGGGTTGTGAAGGAGATATTTCTGAGTTAAGTCTGAAGCATGAAGTCGGAATAGGTTAGAGGTATGAGGTAAGAGGTGTGAACTCAGACGGGTTACCTCTTTACAAGATCATTCCAGAATGAAAAGTGGTTTGGGCTTGGCAGGAAATGCTGTAAAGACAACAAAACTGCAAACTGGAGACGGAACTATGAAGCTGGTTACTTTGCTTGGTTGTTTGGTTCTGCTGCTGGGAAATTGGGCGAAAGCAGACTCCACTTTTGTGTCGGGAGCGGTGTCGGGACTGTGGACCGCTGACGGGAGTCCTTACATCGTGCAAGGAGATTTGACTGTTCAGGAAAATGATACTTTGCAAATTAGCCCGGGCGTGCGGGTGTATTTTACAGGACCGTTTGTTTTGGACGTGGATTCATCGGCGGTGCTTTGGGCTCTTGGAGCGGAGGAGGACTCAATCGTCTTTACGGGTCCGACGGATTCCGATTCAACCCGCTGGGCCGGACTCTATGCGCGCTACACTTCCGACACACTCCGGTTCAGGTATTGTGTTTTCGAAAATGCCACGGGCAGAGTACAGCCCACTTCGTACTACTACGGCGCCGTCACGTCGGTTCACAATCAACTATTGATGGAACACTGCGCGATTCGAGGAAACTCGTCCGCCGGATCGTACGACGTACATGGCGCGGGGCTGCGCATCAACGATAGAGGTTCCGGTGACGGCAGCTACACGATCAACGATTGCATCTTCGAAAACAATTCCGGATTCCACGGCGGCGCGTTGGGTATCGAAGACGGCGAGGGCACCATCAGCCGCTGCATCTTTCGGAACAACTTTGCGCAATCGGGTGCGGCCGTCTATTCATTCATCTCCGCGTCGCACTATCGGGACTGTTCGTTCACCGGAAACGCCGCCCTCGCGCGGGGCGGAGCAATCTGGATCGAAGGAAACCATGGAGACATGGTCGATTGCGAGTTCACAGGCAACCACAGTGACGGAATCGGCGGAGCAGTTTGCGATACGTGGGGCGGCGGGACGACCGACCAACCCAAGTATGAAGGGTGCGAGTTCAGAAACAACAGCGCAGACTCGATTGGCGGCGCAGTGATCGTCGGCGGAAACTCAACGGTCAAGAAGTGCTTGTTCTTGGAGAACGATGCGCAAGACGGCGGCGGACTCTATTATGCGATCTATTCGCAGCCGCTAACCGTGACACAGTGCACATTCGCCGAAAACAGCGCAAGCGACGGATCAGCGGCGGTCTCCATGTCGAGCCAGCCCTACGGCAGCTTCTACATCGTGAATTCGGCTTTTGCAGATAACGAAGGCAACACCGTGATTCGCTATCCGGATTGCGCGGTGTCGCACTTTCGGAACAATTTGATTTGGGAAAATCAAACGGCCGCAATTTTTGAAGGGGATGCCTGTGCGGCAAAACACGTCGTTGACCAAGTCAACGCAAACGGCGATTCATGCGATCAGGATTTCAATCTGTATCTTGATCCGGTGTTCGTCGACGCGGAAAACGGAGACTTTCATTTGCTGCAAGGCTCACCGATGATTGACGCGGGGGTCACGGGCGACAACTTCGCGACGACAAACGATCCGGATTCTACGCTACCCGACATCGGCGTGTTCTATTTCAACCAGACGCCGAGCGCAAGCGACAAGCCCGCGGCGGCTCCCGGCGAACTTGCGCTTTTGCAAAACTATCCGAATCCTTTCAACGGCGAGACGACCATTGAGTTTGAGTTGCAAACGCCGGCGCACGCAACGCTCGAACTGTTCGATATCACCGGAAGGTGGGTGCGGACACTGTTTGACGGGAATACGCGGGGACGTCAATTCGTGCGCGTCGAAATGAACGACTTGGCGAGCGGGATATATATTTACAGACTGCGGACTCCGCGGCAACAACTTAGCAGCAAAATGCTTTTGATCAGATAACGAGGTTGGAAATGAAGAAGTTTGTCATGTTGGCGCTCGTGACTATGGCGCTGATGGTTTCGTGTTACACAAATCCGGAAACGGGTCGCCGCGGATTGATGTTGATTCCGTCGTCGCAAGAGGCGGAATTGGGATTCTCGGCGTTCCAAGAAATTAAATCATCCACGCCGCGCACAACGGATCAGGCTCAGCAGGATCTGGTCGAGAAGGTCGGCCGGAGAATTTCGTCGGTAGTCAGCCTGCCGAATGCGCAGTGGGAATATGTTTGTTTCAAATCGGACGAGCCGAATGCGTTTTGCTTGCCGGGCGGAAAGATCGGCGTGTATAGTGCTATTTTGCCGATTACAAAGAATGAAGCGGGACTGGCGGCGGTGATGGGACATGAAGTCGCGCACGCGACGGCGCGGCACGGCGGCGAGCGCATGAGTGAACAACTCGTGACGAGTTTGGGCGGCATGGCGCTCGACATTGCACTCGCAAATAAACCCGAACAGACGCGCGCGTTGGCGATGACCGCCTACGGAGTGGGCACGACTTTGGGAAGAACATTGCCGCACTCACGCACGCAAGAACTTGAAGCGGACCGCATGGGCTTGACGTACATGGCCCGCGCGGGCTACGATCCGCGTGAAGCGGTCGCGTTCTGGCAGCGGTTCAAAGCCTATAAAGGCAGCGGCGGAAGCGTGCCCGCGTTTTTGTCGACACACCCGACGGATGACCGCCGCATCGCGCAGCTTGAAAGATTGCTGCCCGACGCCATCAAAGAATATGAAAAAAGCGGCGGCCAAAGCAGCAGCACCAGCAGCAGCACCGGCACACCGAGGAGAAGCGGAAAAGTCAGAGAGAGATAGGATAGAATAAGTTCGGGAGCACATATCAGCACATAGGAGTATGATCATGAGTCGGATGCTATGGGTTGGAATTTTTTTGGTAGGGATGGTGGGGATGGCGAGGGGGCAGGTAAATGCATTTCTAATTTATGACTCTTCAGTGGAGCCGCCGCTTACGGATCAATGCGTGGGCGGCAACCCGATCCCTGACGGTTACCTTGTGGAGATTTATTGGGATGCGGACAATGACGGCCCGGATGCCGATGATACGCCTCCGGTCGTTGGTTCGGGACCAGGGGAGTGCAATTTTAACTCCTTCCTTACGAGGGGGGAGGAGTTTTTTGGTCAAGCCGGCGGGTTCGCAACCGACCCTGCGTTTTCTATGAACACGGTGCTGGAGCCTGCGCGATTTTGGCTGCGGGTTTGGACTGGTGATGAAGGAGTGTGTTTGCGATCAAATTCCTTCACTATCTCTGGCGGCATTCATGATTACTTCTTCACGCACGATGACTTCACATGTTTGGAACTGCCATGCGACGATTGCGGACCGTTGACGGCGCCGCAAGTCGTGATTCTTCCGCAAGGAGACGACATCGTGTTGACTTGGAACCCAGTAGACACGACGACTGCGGGGTGCACCGTTGATGGCAAAGACTATCTCGTTTATGTTTCAGAATCTCCTGACGGTCCGTACGACTATCTTGCCTGGACTTCGGATACGACATTCACCGACGCAGGAGCTGTCGCCCAGCTTGCGCAGAGATACTATCAAGTAACTGCGGACAAAGGCGTGCAATTCGCCGATCCAAATCTTGAACAGGCAGTGCGGGAGCAGTTGGGGAATTTTGACGAGCCATTGTTGAGGGAGGACCTTGAAAGCGTGACCGACCTAGATGCGGGAAATCGAGGGATACAAAATCTTTCCGGCATTCAATGGTTGAAAAACCTTGAAGAACTCTATTTGCTTGACAACCCAATTGGAGACATTGCTCCGCTTTCTGAGCTGTCACGGCTGCAACTTCTCTTCTTGCGAAGCAGCCAACCGCTAGATCTTACACCCCTTTCAACATTGTACGAACTTACCCATCTATTGATAAGTGTCGTCAGCTTCGATCAAGCCATTAACATTGCACCCCTTGCGCCCCTTATACAACTTGAATGGCTATATGTTGTTGGCGGCCAACTGACAGATCTAACACCAATCTCTGGCCTTACGAATTTGTCTTATCTTTCGTTGCTTAACGAGCCCCAGATTTCGGATATTGGGCCACTAGCAAACCTTATACAACTTCAGCATTTACTCATTGTAAACAGCCAAATTTCGAGTGTCAGCCCGTTGGCGAATCTCGGACAATTGACAAACCTAGACCTGCAGGGAAACCAACTCTCGGATATCTGCCCGTTAGGGGGGCTGACACAAATGCAACAGCTAAATCTAGGCAACGGCGAAATATCAAACATAAGCGCACTATCAAGCCTGAGTCAACTGACTTACTTGTACCTTGGTCGGAATCAGATTGCAGATACTGGACCACTGTCAGCGCTAACAGATCTCACATTTTTAGACCTTTCTTTCGCACAAATAACAGAAATCGATCAACTTGCCAATCTAACTCAATTGCAGACATTGGGACTCGCTGGAAACCAAATCTCAGACATCTCGCCGTTAGCAAGTCTTGCACAACTGCGAAGTTTGGCTCTTGCCTCTAACCAAGTTTCCGAAATATCTTCTTTATCGAATTTGTTGCAGCTTGAATCGTTGATTCTCAATGGTAACCAAATTTCGGACGTAAGCTCAATTACGGGTTTATCGCAAGTTCAGTACATAGATATCGGATCGAATCAGATCAACGATCTTCAGGCCCTAGTAGACAATCAGGGTCTAAATAGCGGGGACATTTTGATCGCAGACAATAATCCCCTAAGCGAAACGGCCCTGACCGTCCAGATACCCGAGCTTATCAGTCGCGGTGTCAATGTATATTACGACGGCGCTGCGCGGGAAAGCGATGGCCAAGGCGATATGTATGAAGCTGGCACACCGGAAAGCAACCCGCTTTGGCGACTTCTTGATGATGCAAGCACTCCGGAAGGCAAAAGAGAGATGCTTCGAAAAGAGATAGAACTTAGAGTTTCCAAGCACATTGAAGAAGCAAAGGAACAGAGTACCAACCATCACCCCAAGCGATGAAGTTTGCTGACTTTATCAAGCGCGGAGAGATCATTGTCGCATTTGTTGTGGGAGTGTGTTTGATCTTGAAGGTGTGGGCGATCCGGAGGTGGTTTAATCTGGAAGTGAATGTGCTCGACTTGTACATTCCGCCGATATTGCTTGCCGTGTACGGTCCGGTTCGCGCAATCATGGCGAAAAAGAAAACTCCGAACGGTTTTCGCTGGGACAGCCCGCTGTTGTGGAGCGTTTTGATAGTCTTGGCAACGGTTCTTTCAACGTACATGTATGTGATCAGGATTAGAATGGTCTGGAACACATAGTTCTATACGCGGCGCGAAGGCAGAGTCGCGAACAGCAACAATCCAAAGCAAAAATGATTCGAAAACGAGACGCAAGGAGATGATAGTGCCCAGATTTGCACCGATTAGCATTGTACTTTCAATAATTTTAGTCGCCGCGCTATGGCCGCGTGATGAAGTCGTGCGGTACGACGCGCCGGTAATCTTAAGCGGGGCATCCGCAGCGGATGCTTCCGCGAGTGAAGAAGAAACGCATTCGACCTCCGCTGTGTCAGGCGGCACGGCGGAAGACGTGCCGTGGCTGCACGTCGAAGTCGAAACCAAGTACGCGTGGATCTATCAGAAATCCGTCGGTCGCGCGTGGACAACCGTGTCGCGCGAAGATACGACGCGGGTTAACGTCGGTGAATTGTGCATCGAGCTTGAAGCTCACGGCAAGCATACGCTGTGCGAAAGCGACACAAGCTACCTTGAGATCACGGATCTAAAACGCCGTTTGGCCTGCAAGAAAAAAACCGCCGTGGTTTCCGCATGGACGCAAGCGCCGAACATCAAGAAAACCACAGTGAAGATGGAACCGTAGCCAGCGCAGGCGCCGGACTCAATGTGCCGGTGCGATGGCTTAATGTTGGAAGATTATCTTAGGAAATTCGGGTCCCGGGTGATTGTTTGGACTTGAAAGGAGTCTGACATGATGCCTCGAATTATATTGTTGCTGGTTTGTCTCGCGGCGAGCAACGCGCACGCGCAGTGGAGTTTTGACAACGCGGTCCCGCTTGGTTTTGCGCAGGGTCCCGTTTCGAAGAACCTTGCCGTCGATCAAGATTTCAACGTGCATACGGCATTTCGAAGCGGTTCGAATGTGCTTTATCACTACAAACAAAGTTCGAACGGCGAGTGGTTGATGGCAGAGAGTGTCACCGATTCGGCCTCAATGGGAACACTCGGCGATATTGCGATCGCGCTGAACCCTCTGACGATGCTGCCGGTCGTGGTGTTTCAGTCGAACGAAAGAATATGGTTTGCGGAGCGGCAGAACGGCGGCGTGTGGACGAGGACGCTGCTGGGTGATTCGACCGAAGCAGCCTACTCGCCGGATGTGGCGGTGAATTTGGACGGCCATATTTACGTGGTGTACATCGTCGACCGCACGAACGGTTATCAATTGGGATGCGCATATTTTGACGGGTTCGTGTGGCAATTTGACTATATCGACACGGACATCGGTGATTTTGGTTTAGGCGCGGCGCCGCGCGTTGCGATGGACGGGAATAGCGCGGCGCACATCGTGTTTCGCGGAGGAAATTTCGGAAGCTACGCTGCGCGGCATGCCACGAACGAGTTCGGCGGCGGCACAGAGTGGGTTGTATCTACGCTCGCCGTGCCGCACGCGGAGAGCTATCCGGGTGATATCGCGGTCGACGAATTTGACGGAGTGCATTGTGTTTCCAGTGGCAGCGACGGTTTTGGAATTCCGGGTCCCGTCTACTACCACCATCAATCACCCGGAGGGACCTGGTCATTCGGCGTTCCGGTGACCGGAGGCGAGAGCGCGGGCAATCCCGTAATTGCTCTCGATTCGCACGGCGATCCCCACGTGTTTGCCTTGGGCATAAACGGAAATATCTACACCGAAATGTTGATTTATTCAAGTTCGGTTACGGGCTGGTTTCCGGAAACTATCTACGGCCATTCGTCGGGAACACCGGCACTTGTGATCGATCCTCTGGACTACGGGATCGCACTTGTTCCGTCGACAGAATGGGGCGGATCAATTTTCTACCTCAAAAGCACAGAGTCGCTTGTCCCTCAAACGTGGGTACCGGAAATCAGTATTGAACCCGGAACGCTGGTGTTTGATACGGTGTTTGTCGGAAGAGACTCCACGCTTGAGATTCGCCTGACAAACCCGAGCGAAGTCGTACTTAACATATCCGGCTTTGATCTCAATTCTCCGGTTTTTCACGGACCAGACGAATGGCACCCCGTGCCACTGATGTGGGGATGGTCGACCGGGCTGGTCATTCGCTTTGAGCCGACGGCAAATCAACTCTATTCGGGCTTTGTGGTTATCACAAGTAATGCCATTTCCAGTCCCGACACCGTTTTTCTGACGGGTCGGGGGGTGATATTAGACGACGCGGCAGTCGCGCCGCTGTCTAACGAGTTCGCGCTGCATCCGCTCTATCCCAATCCGTTCAACGGGGGAGTGAATGTGGAGTTTGAATTGGCTCGCGACGCAGATGTTTCGCTTGACGTGTTCGATGTTTTGGGGCGACGGGTGGAAACACTCGTATCGGGCAGAATGGATGCCGGCTCGCACGTGCTGCAATGGCAAGGAGGCGAGCGCGCCGCGGGAGTGTATTTGTTCCGTCTCAATACGGGAAGCGGGACGTTCGTACAAAAGGCCGCATACTTGAAATAGGACCAGAGCTTCACACAAGAACAGAGGAGACGAACATGCGTGGACTGCACACGTTCTTGATGGGATTGATTGTTCTGATTGGAACAACGGCAAATGCACAGTGGGATTTTTCACAGCTTGACTCGAGCGGATATGGAAATCCCTACAATGGAAAAGGGTTGGCCGTCGATCACGACGGAAATGCCTATGTGATTTCCGGCTACGAGCAGCTTACGATGCATGTTCGATCCGTGGACACAGGACAATGGTCCAACGGCGGTTTCATCAGCGACAGCACAATCAACTCGCAAGTCGGCGACGCCGCAATCTATTGGAATTCGGACACAGAAAAGCCCATTGTGGTGTTCGAGTCGTTCGGACGAATCTGGTTTGCGACGCGCGACCAGGACGGAGCATGGCACCGCACAGCCCTCAACGGCAACACTGAAACCGGAGCTTCTCCGGACATTTCCGCGAATGCGAACGGACAGATATACGCCGCATGGATAGACGAAGACGGCGGGGTGTATCAACTCAACTACAGCTATTTTGACGGTTCCGCATGGGAAACGGATGATATTCAAGCTGAGTTGGGAGAATTCGGGCTGGGAGCCGCGCCGCACGTCGCGGTTGATCCGGCGGGTGCGGGAAATGTCCTCTTTCGCGGAGTTGTCGATGGGTTCTATCAAGCACAGATTGCGACAAACACAACTCCCGGCGGAACTGACTGGAGTGTTTTGACACTCAATGTGCCGACCATGGAAAGTTATCCGGGAGACGCCGTGTGCGGGATTGACGGAACCCTCTACTGTCTGTCATCCGGCAGCGAAGGATTTGGTATTCCCGGACCGGTATATTTTCACCGCCGCTTCGGCGGGCAATGGGAGACGGGTATTGGAGCTTCGGGCGGCACTAACGCCGCCGCGCCGCTGATTGCCCTGAGCGAAATCTTCACGCCGCATACGATCTGGATGGAAGTTGTGGGCAACATTTATACGGGCGCGCTGGGTTATTCAACCGAATCCACGGATTGGACGCCAGTCACGCTTTACAGTCACGCGGGCGGAAACGCGGCCTTCGCGATTGACGGAGACGACTACGGCCACATTTTGCTGAATACGGAATCCGGCCAAACGATCTATGTGCGCTCGATGAGGCCGCTCACCTACGAGCCGGGATCTCCGGCAGTGACGTTAATTCCGGACACCCTCGCCTTTGATTCAACGGAAGTGAACGCAATTCGGTCGAGCATGCTGACGGTGTTAAACAGCGGAGACGGCCAGCTGATCTTGAATGAAATCACCTCCGACGACCCGGCATTCATCGCGCCGCAGATCTTCACGATATCCATTTCGCCCGGAGGGTCGGTGGGGGCAGAGATCAGCTTTGCGCCTACGGAATCCGGAGAGTTTGACGGACACATTTTGGTTTGGAGTTCGGCAAACACAAGCCCGGATACATTATATGTATCGGGAACCGGTTACATTTTGTCGACGGCTGACGACTCTTCACTGCCGGAAAACTTCGCGCTGCATCCGCTCTATCCCAATCCGTTTAACGGCGGAGTGAATGTAGAGTTTGAATTGGCTCGCGACGCAGATGTTTCGCTTGGCGTGTTCGATGTTTTGGGGCGACGGGTGGAAACACTTGTGACGGGCAGAATGAACGCGGGTTCGCATGTCGTGCAATGGGATGGCGGCGCACGCGCGGCGGGGATCTATCTGTTCAGGCTTGATGCTGGCGGGCAGACGTTTGTGCGGAAAGCGTTGTATCTGAAATAGCAAATGGAAAAGAAACTCACTATCGGAATCGTCATTGGCGGAATCATTGTCGTTTGGACATTGATTGAGATGTGGTGGTATTGGTATCGTCCGTGGTCACGGGGAGAAAGGGCGAAGGACGAAATGCAGCGGCAATACGGGGGAAGCCGGACGTGGGTTTATCTGTTTATCGTGACGATTGTGCTGTTGACGATTTGGTTCTTGATGACCAGCGGGTGGTCGCCGGGGTGATGCACTTCGCCGCGCTCGGGGACTGATGCGCCGTACATGAATTGACAATAGAGGCGGGACATCCGCAGCGGATGTTGCCGCGAATTCACTCTAATATCGGAAATCGGAAAGCTCTCGAAATGGAAGCTGTTGCCGTTCTGCTGATACTCTTTTTGCTCGGGCTGTTCGCGGCATTCATTCATGCAGGACGGAACAGCAGAGGTGGACTCGGGTATGTACTTGGACGGCAAGATGGTCGCGGGAAGGTGGTCTTTGCCACAGTACTCCTGATTGTGTTGTTTGCCGTGGCACAGTACTTAATGTGGAAATCGGTGAGCCACCCGTGACAAAAGGGGCCATGATGGGTGATGTTTCTTTTGCAGCAGTGCTCGCCGTTGCCGATGCTTTGCCGCGAAATCTTGTCGTATTCTATGTAATTCTCGCGGTTGTGGTTCTCGCTTTGATGATTTGGGGGCTGCCGCGCGGGAGAAGCAGCGAGTTATTTTCCTATATTGAAAGACGGCACGGCGCGTTTAAGGCGTGGATGTTTTTTGTCGTGGTAGCGGCGGTGCTGCTCTGGTTGAGGTTGTTTGGCGGTTGGTATTCTTTGCGGTAAAACAGAACCCCCTTTTGTCCCCCCTGAGGACCGGGGGGAAAGCAGAAAAAAGCGACTCGGTGGAGTCGCTTTTTCAATTTGTGCGTTGCCGCGATTTATTGCACTGCGGTTCCCAGCGGATCCGCCGATACCCCCGTACTACTATGATCCGTGGCAACGACTTGAATCTCGTAGCTCTCGCCGTTGTTGATCGGAGTGTAGGAAAAAGAAGAGAAATTCTGACCGTCAGGCAAAATCATATAGTCATTTCCCGAAGGATCAATCAACGCCGCCGTAATGGACGACACGTTGCCGAAGTTCTGGTCCGGGAATGCTCCGTAGTCTATTTCGTAAACCGCGAGAGCTTTACGGAAGTGATCCACGTCGGCCACGGCTGCCGTAACATAGGCGCGATCTTGGGATGCTAAGAATCTGGGTACAGCAATGGCCGCGATGATGCCGATGATGACAATCACGACCAAGAGCTCAATTAGGGTGAATCCACGCTGCTTTTTCATGGCGAACGCTCCTGCTAAGGTTCTGCTCATACTTTAGCAAGCGGAGTGCCACGGCAAGCATGCTGTTTTTATTGAAGTGCCGACAAATAAAAGACCCTCGTAATCAGAGGGTCTTTTGATAATTGCAACAGCGTGTTGCGTTTTTCATCGTTTAACCTTCGGAACGCGCGCTCGCGCTGGCCGGATTGGCCACGACCGGAGTATTTTTGCGGTCGCGGGCGCGGATCACTATCGTATAGCCGTCGCCGTCTTCATCCGGGACATAGCTAAAACCGGTTAATTCCTTATCACTGGGAATATGGATATAGGGACGACCCTGAGGGTCGCGCAATTCGCGGGCGAACTCGAGCGGGTTGGAGATTGAATCGTCCGGGAAACTGCCGTAGTCGACTTCGTAGGCAGCCAACGCGGCGCGGAAGTTGTTCGCGTCCGAGATGGCATTGGCCACTAAGCTGCGGTCACGCAAGGTGAGTAAGTGTCCAGAAATCAATCCTATAAACACAACCATGCAGACCAGGCCGAGCCAGATCTGCGCGGAGCGGGTTCCATTTAGTTGTCCATTATTCTGTTCCATTGGGTAGCTCCTTCTCCGTGTGTACCCCCTAAGCCTACTAAGTATAGTAGCAATATCGATTCCTTTCTGTTTGAGTTGCACTAAAAGATTGAAAATTCGTATATTTATCAGCTATGGGTGAACCGGACGCTGGGGAATTTGAACCTGCTGAACTTGGGTGAATGAACCGGAGGTGGGTGAGATGGCGAACTTGAAGTTTTTGCTGGTTTATTTCGCGCTCCTTGTTCCAATTGCGCCGTTTGCACAACTGCAGGTGGAGTGGGTTTGGGAGCGAGCTGAGCCGATGAATATTACGTGAACATATCGGGCAAAGTGAACAGAAAAGCGCTGATTGATCTGATGTTTCACGTGTCGAGCAAAGACAATGCGTTCGACATTCTTGAACAGACGCTCCAGACCCTTGACCGCAATGCCATTGAAACAACGCTGATTGAATGCGGGGTTCTGCCCGAAGTGTTCGAGCATGATTCTTCGGAAGAGAAGCTCTGGGCAAAATACACGGACATCTTGCTTGCTCGCGCCCTCGGATTCATTGGTATGGACTCGCAGGTCATGCGCACTCGAGGCGATTCAGCGGACGTTTTTGCCAAGACGAAGAACTACTCGCTGGTAGCCGATGCCAAGACGTTTCGGCTCAGCAGGACTGCAAAAAACCAGAAGGACTTTAAGGTCAATGCGCTGAATGATTGGCGCAGAAAAGATACCTACGCGTTGCTTGTCGGTCCACTCAGCCAATACCCAACGAACAGCAGCCAAATCTATGCTCAGGCAATCGCCCTGAATGTAACACTTTTCTCGTATGTCCACTTGAATCTAATCATGGAATCGGGAATAGACGCGCGCAATCTGACGCCGATTTGGGAGATTGGCAAAGCGTTGTCGAAGGCACTCCCCACGGGCGAAAAGAAGAGCGCTGAACGATATTGGGCGAAAGTTGACTCGACTGTTTGCGAAGTGCTTGGCAAAAGCGAAGCGGAACTTAGTGCAGTAAAAGCCGTTGAACGCAAAACAACTCAACGGCTGGGTAATGAAGGCATCAACTTTTGGAAAGCAGAAATCGAGAAGATACGTACTCTGTCCAAGAACGAAGCCATTGAACGGCTGATTGCTGCACAAAAGATACCACAAAAAATTACGCAGATTGAAAAGGCCGTAACAAGAGCACTGGAACTGTGAACGACCCATATTTGAACAACTTGGTTTGTGGAGATTGTCGTGTCGAAATTCCTAAGCTGGAAGACCACTCCATAGACCTCTTTCTGTCAGATATTCCATATGGTATCAGCTTGGATGACTGGGATGTGCTTCACAATAATACGAACTCCGCTCTTCTCGGCCAGTCTCCGGCACAAATCGGCAAATCAGGTTTCAAGCGCAGAGGGAAACCGATTAACGGGTGGTCGCAGGCCGATCGCAATATGGGACAGGAATACGAGGCGTGGTGCAAGGAGTGGAGTCAATCGCTCTTTCCCAAGATGAAGAAGGGCGCGTCGCTATTCGTGTTTGGCGCAAGGCGCACGATTCATCGCGTCATTAATGCGTTTGAGGACACCGGTTTTCTGCTAAAGGACATGCTTGCTTGGCGCAAGCCCGGAGCGCACCACAGAGCTCAGAGAATTAGTATCGTATTCGAAAGGCGCGGGCTCCACGAGGAGGCGAAACGCTGGGAAGGGTGGCGCCTCGGGAATCTCGCGCCGGAATTCGAACCGATAGTATGGTTCACGACTCCGTATCGAATTGGCGGAACTATCGCGGACAACGTGCTGGAGAACTCCGTTGGCGCATTGAATGCCGACAACTGTTTTATCAATGGCGGACGTCCGACCAATTTACTTGAGTTCGACTTTGGCAAGGACGAAACGAGAATTCACGAAGCGCAAAAACCCATCAAACTAATCGAGTTCCTGATTAGCTTGACAACGATTGAGGGACAGGTTGTGCTCGATCCCTTCATGGGCAGCGGCACAACGGCCGCCGCCGCATTAAGTTTGGGACGCAAGTATATCGGGTTTGAGCTCAACGCAGAATTTCATGCGGACGCGTCAAAGCGGCTGCAAGCGCTTGCCGAGCGTGGCCACAATCCAAACGGCCACAGGCAGAATTCGAACTTGAACCTTTTCTCGTCATAAGAATAAAACGAAAGGACGCCCACAAAACAAATTTACGCAGGCAGGGCCTGCTCCGGTTTTGCCGGTAAGTAATGGCGGACTGAGAGCCGTCACTTAGTATTCGGAATGGCGCGGACAGAGAGCCGCACCGAAAATTTTCACGGTTTCTAAAACAAGGAGTACGATCATGACCCTCGAACAGCAAATCAAGCTGTGGCACCTCTCCACGCAAACCAGTTTTTGTCATTGGTGGGCGCGTGGCTATCACTATGTTGAAGTTCCTTCCATGGTGCGCGCGTCGGGAGCCTGCGAATTTGTGGATTCTCTGATGGAAGCGTCGCTCGATTCGAGTTTGAATTGGGCCGCGCAGCCGGTCTTTCTCAAGCAAACGGGACAGCTTCATCTCGAAGGCGCGCTGGGACTTTTCCCGAAGACCTTCACTGTGGGACGCAGCTTCCGCGGCGAGCGCCACAATCCGTCCGACGGCCGTCACTGCATGGAGTTTTCGCTGCATGAAATCGAATTCACCGGCGAACAAAGCGAGCTTTACGGCGCGCTGCTGAACGAAATTCAGGGATTCGTGCAAGCGCTGGCTTCAAACGTAAGCGCGCACGCGGATGAACTCGGAATTTCGAAAGCACACGCGAAGAAGCTGCACAAGTGGGCGACCACGCCGTTCGCAAAGTTGACTTACGACGAAGCAATCGCGACGCTGCAAAAAGATGGCGAGTCCATTCAGTGGGGAATGGATTTCACGCACTGGCAGGAACTCAAGCTGGCTGAAATGTTCGGGCCGATCTTCCTGACGAAGTTCCCCGATCCGATGTGGGAGCATCCCGAGCTTGAGGGCCGCGAACTGCGTGTGATCAAGTTCTTTAACATGTATCCCGACGGCAAGGGCCGTATCGACAGCGCGGATTTAATTCTACCCGGCAGCGGCGAATCGGTCGGCGCGGCGGTGCGCTTGCACTTGCTTGACCTTTTGAAAGAACGGCTGACGAATTCGATCATGTTCGAGCATCTCGTGTCGCGCCGCTTCGAGTGGTTTGCGCGCGCGGGGAAGAACGTGAGTGAGGGCGAAGTGGAAGCGTCGGTGCTGTCGGATTTCGCGCCGTATATCGAGCAGGTTTCGACACATGCGTTGCCGCACGCGGGCTGCGGATTCGGCATGAACCGCATTCTGCAATGTCTTGCGGGCAAGGCCACGATCGAAGAGATCGACGCTTTCCCGGTGACGTTCGCGAACTTCCAACATGCGAACACGGTCGCGGAAATGGAAGCCGCACGTGAAGGGCATCTCGTCGAAGCGTAGCCGTTTGCCATTGCGGGTCTTGAGACCCACAACGGCGATTCTTGATTGAAATTGCTGCGCGGGTGCCACGGATTGTGGGCGCCCGCGCGGCGAGTGTTTTTAATAGGACAGGGGAGTCACAGTGTTTATCGGGCATTATGGCGTTGCGTTGGCGGCTAAAAAGGTTGAGCCTCGGCTCTCGCTTTGGTGGCTGTTTTTGGCGACGCAGTTTGTCGATATTTTGTGGACGAGTTTTGTGTTGACGGGTGTCGAAAGAGTTTTGATCGAGCCCGGGCATACGGCCGCGAGTCCGCTTAATTTTATTTCGTATCCGTATTCGCACAGTTTGTTGATGGCCGTGGTGTGGGGTGCGGTGGTGTACGGGCTTGCACGCGTGCTGCCGAATTTCAAATCGCTCGGTTCTAAAGCGGCGCTGGTGTTGGGGGCCGTAACTGTATCGCATTGGTTTGCCGATGTGCCGGTGCATATCGCGGACTTGCCGCTCGCGTTTGGCGCATCGCCGATGGTGGGATTGGGACTTTGGAACAGCAAAATTGCAACCGTCGCTGCCGAAGGAATTTTGTTTCTGGGGGGATTGTGGATTTATTTGCGAGCGACGAAACCCGACGGCAAGCGCGGGAAATTCGGAATGACCGTCTTTTGTTTGTTGTTGTTGGGCGTATTTACAATGACTACGTTTTCGGGCGATGCGCCGCCGAGTACAACGGTACTCGCGGTGTCGGGGTTGGTGATGTATTTTGTGTTTGCGGGGATTGCAGGGTGGCTGGATAAGAGACGGGTTGCGGCGTGATGACGACTGCGAAACTGAAAAAAATATTAGATGAATTACGCGGGGCGCTTTCTGAGCATTATGGAGAGCGGCTGTCTAAGCTCGTGCTGTTCGGGTCGCAGGCGCGGGGGGATGCCGAAGAAGACTCGGATATTGATGTGCTGGTGGTGCTGAATAGTCCCGTTCGACCACTGAAGGAAATTGCGGAGACGGGAGACTTTGTGGCGCGGATTTCGGCGGAGAACGGAGTGGTGATCAACACGCTGTTTGTTTCGCAGAAGGAATATGATGCGCGGCAGGAGCCTGTGATTATCAACGCGGCGCGGGAAGGGCGGGCGTTGTGAACGCGAAGCAGGAAGCGCTGCTGAGAAAAGCTGCGCGGAGTATTGTCAGCGCGGAAAAGCAGCTTGCTGACGGTGATGCGGATTTTGCGGCATCGCGGGCTTATTACGCAATGTTCTATGCCGCCGAAGCTTTGCTGCTTGCGCACGACCTTGTCTACAAAAAGCACTCTGCGGTAATTGCGGCGTTTGCGGAGCATTTCACACGCAAAGGAATTTTGCCGGAAGAGCTTCATCGGTTCTTTATTGACGCGCAGAACGCGCGATTGTCGGGCGACTACATGTCGGAAATGGATGTGTCGATAAAAGAAGTGCAAGTACACATTGATCATGCGCGGGAGTTTGTTACTACGATAACAAAGCACCTGCATGTGTAACGAAAAATAGAACTTTGGTTCATTGAGATAAACTCAAATCAATATGTCTGAAACAACAGTTGACGGAAAAGTGAGTAAAGATTACGGCGCATCGTCTATTACGGTGCTTAAGGGGCTTGAGGCTGTTCGTAAACGGCCGGCAATGTATATCGGCGATATTGGAGTGCGCGGGTTGCACCACCTTGTTTATGAAGTGGTGGACAATTCCGTGGACGAAGCGATGGCCGGACATTGCACCGAAATCGAGATGACCGTCAACACCGACGGCTCTGTGACCGTGAAAGACAATGGACGCGGCATTCCCGTCGAAATGCATCCCGTCGAAAAGAAATCGTCGCTCGAAGTTGTGATGACGATTCTGCACGCGGGCGGCAAATTCGACAAGGATTCGTACAAAGTCTCCGGCGGTCTGCACGGCGTAGGCGTTTCAGTCGTGAACGCGCTCTCCGAATGGCTGAAAGTCGAAGTAGTGCGCGACGGCATCCGATATCAGCAGACTTACAAACGCGGAATCCCCGACGGTCCTGTGCAGGAAGTCGGCAAAGCGCGCGGACGCGGTACGACCACGACATTCTTGCCCGACGCGCAAATCTTCAAGCACACCGAATTCAATTTCGACACATTGATTGACCGCGTGCGCGAATTGGCCTACTTGAACCGCGGGTTGATCATCGTCGCCGAAGACAAACGCACCGGCGCGAAGGAAACATTCGAGTTCAAAGGCGGCATCGCGGAGTTCGTGAAATATCTCGACGAGAACCGCACACCGCTGCAATCGAAGCCGATCTATTTTTCCGCCGACCGCGAAGGTGTGCCGGTGGAAATCGCCCTGCAATACAACGACGGGTACACGGACAACATCGTCACGTACGTCAACAACATTCACACGATCGAAGGCGGCACGCACCTCGTCGGTTTCAAAACGGCGTTGACGCGCACGCTGAATAATTACGCGACGAAGAGCAAGCTCTTCAAGAACGACAAGATGTCGCTTTCCGGCGACGACGTGCGCGAAGGATTGACGGCGGTGATTTCGGTGCGTGTGCAAGAGCCGCAGTTTGAAGGTCAAACGAAAACCAAACTCGGCAACGGCGAAGTGAAGGGCATCGTCGAGCAAATCGTGGGTGAAAAGCTCGGCGAATATTTCGAAGAGCATCCGCACGACGCGAAGAAGATTGTCGAGAAATCCGTGCTCGCTGCTCGTGCGCGCGACGCCGCGAGAAAAGCGCGCGACTTGACGCGCAGAAAGAGCGCGCTCGAGTCGGGAAGTCTGCCCGGCAAACTCGCGGACTGCACGACGAAAAACGTAGATATTTCTGAGCTGTTTATTGTCGAGGGCGACTCGGCGGGCGGATCGGCGAAGCAGGGACGCAACCGCGAGTTTCAGGCGATTTTGCCGCTGCGCGGAAAGGTCATCAACGTCGAAAAGGCACGACTCGACAAAATCTTGGGCAACGAAGAACTGCGCACGCTGATCACCGCTATCGGTGCGGGCATCGCGACGGAAGAAGATTTTGAAGTGACGAAATGCCGCTACGGAAAAATTATCATCATGACCGACGCGGACGTGGACGGACAGCACATTCGCACGCTGCTCTTGACATTCTTCTTCCGCTATCAACGTCCGTTGATCGAGCAGGGTAAGATGTTTATCGCGCAGCCGCCGCTCTACGGTGTGTCGAAGGGCAAGAAGAAACGCTACGCGATGGATGAAGTCGAGCGCGACAAAGTTATCCGCGAAGATTTCAACGGACCGCAAGGCGTGAGTGTGCAACGCTATAAGGGTCTCGGCGAAATGAATCCCGATCAATTGTGGGAAACCACGATGGATCCGGAAAACCGTACGCTTTTGAATGTCACCTTGGAAGACGCCGCCGCTGCCGACCACGTGTTTTCAATGCTCATGGGCGACGCCGTCGAACCGCGCCGCGAATTTATTGAGAAGAACGCGAAGTATGCCACTGAGATTGATGTGTAGGTATGGACTTAGCGCGCATAGCCACGATTTTTGATCAGCTTCAAAGCGAAGGGATCATTGGTAACTGGGCGATTGCGGGAGGATCGGCCGCGCTTTTCTATGTGGAACCATTTGTCACTTTTGATGTCGACCTCTTTGTCGCTATCGAACAACGTGGACCGCTGGTCAACCTTGACCTTTTTCACAAGCGTCTGCGAGAGCTTGGACACGATGTG
This sequence comes from Calditrichota bacterium, assembly GCA_020637445.1. Classification (NCBI taxonomy): domain Bacteria; kingdom Pseudomonadati; phylum Calditrichota; species Calditrichota bacterium. The sequence goes on from JACJVZ010000002.1 coordinate 403,379, forward strand.
AAAGGAGAACATGTTGACATTGATGGCATAGCAGTGCAAGTCATTGTGCCGCCGCCGGGAGTTGAAGCGGATGCGCTGTCACACGCCGTCAACAAGCAAAGCGCAGGCAAGGAAGTAAGAGTAGTTTCGGCTGAATATCTGATGGCGATATGTTTGAAGGTTGGCCGCGCAAAAGACAAATTGCGACTTGAGATGTTTCTGGAAGAAGAGTCCTATGACCGCGAGGTCTTCGAAAAGATTCTTGCTGAACAAGGCTTAATGGACAAATGGCGGACTTATCTTACCAACAGAGGTTAGAGCAAACGCTTGAACAAAAGCGTCGGCGTCGCCACGAGCTGGCCGCGCTTCCGATAGACCGCAAACTTGAAATCGTGCGCGAGCTTCAACTGCTTGTCTTGTCTGCTGGCCGCGCGCCAGTTTGGTGGGTTAGAGATTTTGCGCCAAAGCAATGAGCAATCGCGACGATAAGAAGTGGTTGTGGCTCTTTTTCAAAATTGGCGGAGCTGTTGTCGCCGCGTTGGTTTTGTCGTGGATTGCTCTTGTTCTTTGGAATCCGACAGAGACGTGGCAAACGCGCGGACAGTTTGGAGATATGTTTGGAGTAGTGAATGCGCTCTTTTCGGGGTTGGCGTTTGCAGCTTTTCTTGTTGCCTTAAGACAACAACAGCAGGAGCTTAAAGATTCCAGAGATGTGCTAAGTGCCCAACTCGAAGAACTCAAGGTATCAAATAGAACGAACGAGCTTCAAGCAGAGCAACTAGAACTCCAAAAAATAGAACTTGAGGCCACCCGAAAGGTCTTTGAAGATCAAAGCAGAACGCTTTCGAAGCAACAGTTTGAGGCAACGTTTTTTCAGATGTTGCAGCTTTTCTTTGATTACATAGATGAGATTGGTCCTGACGAAGACGTTCGTTCGACAGTTTTTAGGAAGTATAAAGAGCTGGTATATGCACGTCTGTTTGGCGTTTTTTTAGAAACAAAGAACGTTGATAGAAGCACCGTTCTTTCTGCGTATTCCGAACATCTAGGAGATGAAGAAAGTATACTTGGGCCGTATTTCCGCTTACTATACAACATCATGAAGTTTGTTGATAACTCTGATGTTGACAATAAGCGCTTCTATACAAACATTTTGCGTGCTTCTCTTAGTATGGATGAACTAGTGCTTATTTTTCTCAATGGAGCCGAAAGAGGAGAAGCGAAGTTCAAGCCTCTTATCGAGAAATACACTCTATTGAAACACCTAGATAAAGACATGCAGTTTGAAGAACTATTTGGAACGCATGTAGACATATTTGCCAAGACAGCATTTGTTAAACCTCGCACTTAACTTGTTCTCTGACTCCATCCATGCATTCCATTGAACTGAAACACACAACTACTGCGTCGCCGGAAAAACTTTGGCTGGCGCTTACTGATCCTAAGTATAGCCGGCAGTGGGATGGAAACCGCTGGGGGCAGAATGACGCTTGCGTGGGGGGGCAGTTGCGCGCGCGGACGGAAGAGGGGACTTTGTTCACCGCTGAGATCCTTATCTATGACGTGTGCGAACGGCTGGCCGTGCTCGCGCAGGTGCCGGTGAATCCGGAAGAGCCCGAAGAAGGGACTTACACCATTCGACAGGAATTCACGCTCGAACCGCAGCAAGGGAAAACGACATTGCATGTGAAGTTCACGGGATTTCCGGACGAATCTTCGGCGACGATGATGCGTAATACTTGGGGCGGATTTTATCTCGAAAAGATCGGCAAAGTCGCCGAATCCGTCAGCGAAAAAGACGTCGCGCAGTTCTCGCGGCCTATCGCACTCGGAAATGACTTTCCGGGCGACGTGCGGCACACGGAATTGGCGACGATCCTGCGCTGAGTCCTTCAACCGGAAGTAAGCCGATGGCAGTTTTGCCGACGCCGGAACGTCTTGGGTGGGCGTACGCGCGCAACATTCTGGATGACGCGCGGCGCTTTCCGCGACAGGCGGCGACTGATTTTGTGCTGCTGGCATTTGTCGGGTTAATGCTGCTGGGGTTGTTGTCGCAGATTGTCGCGGAGACGATTATCGCACTGGGAGAATTTGCGCAGATCTTTGTAAACTGGCTGCCGATCGTTGCGGGGATGATCGCGCTGAATGCAGCGCCCGCGAATGCCGCGAATGTTCGGCGAGCAGCAAAAGGTAATTGGCTCGAGACTCTACCGCTTGATGCGGCAACGCACGCGCAATGGGCCGTACGACGCGCGGGATATTTTGCGCTTTTTATATCGACATTGGGCGCGTTGGTGCTCTTTGACGTAACGCGCATCGAGCAGAACGCTGCCAAAGTGTCGGCCGCGAACGTGGTCCTGATGATCTGCGTTCCGGTCGCGGCGGTGCTCGTGCGAGCGGCGTTTCAACGGACGGAACTGCTTCATCCTCGGGAAACGATGGAGTGTGACATGACGCGACATCGTACGACGGTGAAAAGACGCGCTGTGCTGCTGAACTTTGAAAAGCCGCTGTTGCGCGGATTGGCAGGTTTTGTGTCGGCGCATACAAGTTCCGCGCTGATGAAGACGAAACTTGTTTTGACGCTGACCGCATCGGTGATGCTGATGGTGTTAGCAATGACCGAAGCGCAACCGCAGCTTTTGGTGTTAGGAGCGGTGCTTGCGCCGTTGATGATCAACTCAAGTTTGGAGTTGCCGATCGGGCAGGTGTACACGCTGGGCAGATCCTTGCCGCTGAGTTTTCGCAAGCTGACGTTGGCAAACGTGAGGATCACGCTGCTTCCGGCACTGCTGTTTGAAATTCCGTTTTTGATTTGCGCGCCGTTTGTTCCCGAGGGCATGCGTTGGTCTTTGATACTGCTGATATCCATACCGGGAGTCGCCGTATTTCTGTTCTTGAGGATCGCGATTGAGCAGGCGTATCCGCAATCGAAAGTTTCACGTGTGCTGTTTTCGTTTGCAGCGGCGGTGGCGATCGGTGTATTTTCTACGCAGGCGCCGCTGATTGCGCCGTTCATCGGGTTGTTGTTGGGCATTGCGTGGCTGCTCGAGCGCGGTTGGGGTATTTGGGAATTTGGATATGGTGAGCGCGCGCGATGAGCGAGACCGTTTTTGCCGCACACGATCTTTGCAAGAATTACGGCACGCGCGAAGCCGTTCGCAATTTCACGGTGAGCGCGACGGTCGGAGAATTCATCGGCCTTGTGGGGGCGAACGGTTCGGGAAAGACGACGTTTCTGAAGTGTTTGAGCGGACAGTTGCGGCCCACGTCAGGCTCTGTTGAAATCAACGGAGTGGATATGCTGCGCGATCCGGTCGAGGCGAAAGCGCGGATTGGATATGCGATTGACGCGGAAGTTTTGCCGCGAAGATTGACCGGAAACCAAATACTCGAGTTTGTCGCGGGGACAAAAGAGAGATCGAGCTGGAGCGAAGAAATTGCGCCGCTTGCGGAGATGCTCGAAATGGAGCGGCGGCTTGATGATCCCGTCGAGTCCTATTCGCAAGGCATGCGCGCAAAGACAGGCGCGCTGGCGGCGTTGATCGGAAAACCAAAGCTCTTGATTTTTGACGAAGCGTTGGCGACTTTTGATCCTGTGGCAGCGTTTCGCTTGAAGCAGTGTCTGCTCGAAGGAGTGTCTGACGGGCGATGGAGCGTTTTGCTTTCGACGCACGCCATCGAGTCCGTAGAATACACCGCCACGCGAGTGCTGATGATGCAGGATGGACAGCTTGAGGCGGACTGGTCGCGCGAGAAACTGACCGAGATGAAGAACGAGACCGGGAAGACTTTGGAACAGATTGTCGTCGAACGAATACTTCGACGAAATTCGTGAAGATAGTAGTCGCGGGACGGCTGCTAAGAAAATAGCCGGCGAGGAGACCGGTACGTCAGCGAGATTCGTTTGAAACGATCTGCTGACTCAGAAAACGTGAAACCGGGAATTTCACGTGTTTAGTAGACGGCGTGTGCCTGCGCTGAGAAGTAAGTCTGAGGGAAGCTGAAGAGAAAAGTCTTAAGGGGAGAGGATCATGATGTCGATTACCTAAGAATACGAAACCCGCAGATCGAGAATTGCTATGAGCTTTGTTAGACACGGTAGGAATTCCCGTGGACGAAAGAATTCCCGCGGCACAATTCCTGAATCCAAAGATGGCTATGTCGTGCAAGTGCACTTTGCAGGACGGCCCGCAACAACGAAACGATTGATGAACACGCTGCGGCGTGACATACAAGCCTACCTCGACGCGCTGCGAAGCAGCGGACAGCTACTGATCGCCGGACGGTATCTCTCGTCCGTGGGCGGCATGTGGCTCTTGAAAGTTCGAACCATGGGAGACGCGGAGCGGATTGCCCGCGACTATCCCCCGATCAAAAAAGACTATCTCACCTTCAGAATAAATGTGCTGGTTGACACTGACAACGTGCTGATGACTTCCATTAGTCACGAGCGCGATAGTTCTTTGCAGCCAGCTTAATATCCCGCTCGTCGCGGGAGAATATTTCCATGCACCCTGAAATTTTGATTTTGGGCGCGGGCCTGATGGGCCGTGTTGCCGCGCACTTTTTTGTCCATCATCCAGACGGACCTTACAAAATCCGGCTCGCCGACCTTTCGCGAGGCGCAGTGGACGAAGCCGTGGAATGGCTGAACTCCGATTTGGTGGAATCGACGACCGTAGACGTGCGACGCGACGACTCGCTTGAAAAAGTGCTGACGGGTATCAAAGTTTGCCAGTCGTGCGTTCCGTATTTTCTGAATCCGATGATTGCGCGCGCGTGTTTGGCAAACGGTGTTTCGTTCGTGGACTTGGGCGGCAATCCGGAAGTGACGGACAAAATTCTGTCGCAGGACGCTGAGGCGAAAGCCAAAGGTGTCAGTTTGATTCCCGATACGGGGCTTGCGCCGGGCTTGACAAATATTTTGGCGATGGAACTCGTGCGGCGATTCGAAAAATGTGACGACGTGCACGTGCGCGTGGGCGGGTTGCCGCTGGAACCAATTGGCCGTCTGAAGTATGCGCAGTTCTTTTCGATCCATGGACTGCTGAACGAATATTTGGAAGACGCCCGCGAAATTCGCGACGGCAAAGAAGTCTTGGTGAAGTCGCTGGATGAAGTCGAGCGGCTGGATTTCGAAGGCGTCGGTGAACTTGAAGCATTCATTACGTCGGGCGGCACGTCGACTTTGACGCGCACGCTGCTGGGAAAAGTGCAGCGGCTCGACTATAAGACTATTCGCTATCCCGGACACGCTAATTACTTACAGTTTCTGCGCGAGATCGGCTTGACGTCAAAGCGAGAATTCTTGTTCGGCGGCAATACTGTTTCGCCGCGCGAAGTGCTGACTCACGCGCTGGACGAATCGCTGCAAAAGAACGTGCCGGACCGGGTGCTGGTACGCGTATGGGCAACAGGCGACGGCGGTCGCGAAGAATCGCTGGAGCTGAACGTGCTGCGCGACGACGTAAACGGCATTTCCGCGATGGGGCAGATGACGTCGTTCCCGTCGGCTGCGATAACCAGAGCGATTTACATGGGGCAAATACCTGCCGGCGCTCATCCACAAGAAACAGTAATGAGTTTCGAGACTATGAAAAGCGAATTGGAATTGAGGTGGATCGGATTTAGAAAGTAGTTCAAAATCAGCCGGTACCACCGGCTGATTTGCGCTCGTTACATTATATATGCGCAGCAGCGTTTTGGTCGGAAGATTCATTCGAAGGGAGAATGATATGAAGGCGACGGCTGTTGGATTTTTGAGTTTAGTTTTGATCTTTGGAATAGGTGTGGCGCATGCACAATTCAGTGTGATTCTCATTGGCTTGGATTCAGTCCTCACCGATTCATGCGGAGGAGGAAATCCGCTGCCGGACGGACCGCCGGTTTATATTCTTTGGGATCAGGATGGCGACGGTCCGGATTGTTGCGATCCTCAACCGCCGGTAGGAGATTGTTTTGCTTGCTGCAATTTCAACACGTTCTTGATGAACGGTGAAGAATTGCTTGGTGAGCCGGGCACATTTGGAACAGATCTTCCGTTCTCGATCGCGGCCAGCACGCCGCAGCCCAGCCGCTATTACTTACGTGTTTGCGCGCAGACTCAAAACGTCATGTGGACGTCCGCGGTTTTCATAGTTGAAGACGGATTTCAAGAAATTCATATCAGCGACTGGACGTGCGGGCCGTGCGAAATTTTCAACCGCCCCGGGAACATTACGGGCTTGACCGCATCACAAGGCCGGTGTCGGCAAGTTGAATTGGTGTGGGACGCCGACCCTGACGCCGACGGTTACTACATTTACGAAAACGGAGATTCAATCGGTCAAGCCGTGGGCAACTTCCATGAGTACTGGACAGAACCGACTGCGGGACCATGCAACAACTACTCTGTGCGAGGTTACAATGATTTCGGGTTAGGGCCGATGAGCGCGGAAGTAGAGGGATGTTATCTTGAAGAACTTCCGGACGTAAGCGGCGTGACCGGAACGAGGGATCTGTGCGGCATCGTGCGGTTGACATGGGATCCGGTGTCGAATGCGGATTCTATTCTCGTGTATTGGGAAGAACTGCTTGTGGGTACGTTGAGCGGCAATGCGATTTCTTATGACCATGTGGTTGGACCAAGTTGGTACAATCAGACGCACTACTACTATGTTGCGTCATTCAATGTGTGCGGCACAAGCGGTTGGATGGAAACGGAGGGGCGCGCGCTTCCGCCGATTCCCGCGGTCAACCTGACGTCGGCAAGCAGCGAATTCACGAGCCACGTTCACCTCGAATGGCACGAAGTAGCCAACATTCACGGATACGAAATCTGGCGAAATCCGGAAAATGCTGTGCGGCAATATGAGTTGCTGACGACCGTTGCTCCGGATTTTGCCAGCTACGACGACTATTCAACGGAGCCGGGACAGGGGTACTATTACAAAGTGCGCGGATTTTCGCAAGGGTGCCAAGGCGGATTCAGTCTCGAACAGCGCGGCGAAAGAATTGCCGTGGAACCAATTCGATTCGGAGAAATTCTCGTCACGGACAATCTCAGCGGAGTGATGTCGGCAGTGAGTGGGGATTTCGACAACGACGGAGACGTGGACGTTGCCGCAGCGGGGATGTTTGCAAACAGGGTCTGCTGGTACGAGAACAACGGCGACTGGGGATTCACCGAGCACGTGTTGATTTCCGGTTGGCACGGTGCGCGCGCTGTAGCTGCGGGCGATTTCGACGGCGACGGGGATTTGGATATCGCGGCGGTGGCGAGGTTTGAAAATGCGCTGGTGTGGTTTGAACAGGAACCGTTCGGTCACTTTGCTCTTCACGCCATTTCGGGAGAGGTGATGGGCGCGAGTGACGTGATTGCAGTGAACACAAATCACAATGACACGCTGGAGATTATGACGGCGGCGGCTGACGGCGGAGAAATATCGCTGTGGCACTATCAGGGCGGTTCAAGTTTTGAACGCGAGTCATTTGCGACGAATATGCCGGGGATTCGCTCGTTGTCAAGTCTGTGGATTACGGTTCCGAACAACTTGTGGTTCTTTGGAGCCGCGCGGGAAACCGGCGAATTGGCGCAGTGGACTCCGGGCTCGCATACCAAGCAAACACTGGGCTTTTTCCCCGGAATCAGCTCATGCGGATCGGCACAGATGAATGTTGAGGTCGACAGCCTGCACGACGTGTTCCTTTGTGCTGCGGATATTCACTACTTGGGCTGGGTTGATTGGACGACCGGCGAACAACATGACGTATCCCATCTGATCGAATCTCCGCGCGGTGTTTCAGCGGCGGATATGGACGGTGACAGGCGAGATGACTTACTGCTTGCCGCGAATTCGGAAATCTCTTGGTGGCGGAATACTCCGAATAGATTCTACCGGAATGTGATTGCGGACGATCTGCCGCAGGCGAGGGTTGTGCGCGGATTTGACGCGGACGATGACGGCGACGTGGATATTCTCGCCGCGGGCGGCAACGAAATCCGGTTGTATCTATCTGCGCTGACGGACGGCCAGTTTAACAGTGCGGTTGCGAAGCCTGTGGGTGATACGCCGCAGGAAACGTTTGGAATTGCGACCGGGTTCGCGCTTCATGAAAACTATCCAAACCCGTTTAATCCAAGCACGACGATTGCATTCAATTTACCGGAAGCGGTGCGCGTGAAACTTGTCGTGTATGACGTCATTGGAAAGGAAGTTGCGCGGCTGTTGGATGGAGAAAGCGGAGCGGGATTGCACACGGTTGTGTTTGACGGCAGAGCCCTGCCGAGCGGAGTTTATTTCTACAGGCTCGAAGCGGGCGCGCTGGTTGATACCCGCAAAATGGTATTGATGAAGTGATGAAACAGATATTGACGATTCTTGCCGTGGACGATTTTCAGAGATCGCTTGAGTTTTACCGTGCGGCATTCGGATTCAAGCAAACGGTGGACGTGCCGGTTTATGCCGAATTCGAAATGGAAGACGGGCGCAAGATCGGAATCTACGACCGCAAGAGTTTTGGCGCGAACACCGGTGTTGTGCCGCTGAAGATCGAAGCGGGCCAACTTTCCGGCGCGGAGTTGTATTTTCATTGTGAGGATCCCGAAGAACAGTGCGCGAAACTAATTCAGGCGGGCGCAGTCGAGCTTTCTCCATGGCAGGCGCGCGCGTGGGGAGATGACGCAGCCTATTTTCGGGACTTTGACGGACATGTAATTGTGATTGCGAAGGAGAAGGAGTCGTGAGGCAATGGACATTGTTGGCGGTGCTTATTTTGTTTTTGTGCAAGATAACAAGTGCACAGCCCTATACAATTGTTGTCTGCAACACTCCTTCCCCCTTGCCGGATTCTTGCGGTGGAAATGGTTGGATTCCGAATGGATCAGTTGTTTCGCTGTGGCACGATCTTGGTCCGCGGGGTGTTGATCCGACGGACACTCTTTTGCAGACGGCAATTGTCAATCACCATGAGATAAACGGTCTTGAAGGTCTGTTCTGTTTCGAGCTTGTACATTCGTTTCCGAGTGGGTTCTGGACCTACATCTTTGCGGACAACTGCGACGCGGATACTCGGTTTAGAGCGGATTCTCTGTACTTGCCGGGCGGGGCTAATTTCAACATTGATCTCCTTCAAGAAGCTTGGGACTGTGTATCGTGTCAGGTGACCGGTATCGGTGAAACGCCTGTCACCGAGTTGCCGTCCTCTATCACCCTTCATCCCAACTACCCCAACCCCTTCAACCCGACAACAGAGATTTCGTTCGAGTTGCCGCGCGCGACTAACGTATCATTGCGCGTATTCGATCTGTTGGGCCGCGAAGTTGCGGTGTTGGTGAATGGAGACATGAGCGCCGGCGCGCACCGAGTCGAGTTCAATGGCAAAGAGCTTGCATCGGGAGTCTATTTCTATCGGTTGGATGCGGGAGAGTTTTCGCGGACGCGGAAGATGGTGCTTCTGAAGTAGGAGAAAAGTGACAGAGAATCAGCGGAATGAAATTATGGCGCCATCAGGTCAAGTGCTGATCTATCAAGACGGCTCGCTGGAGTTGCAAGTGCGGCTCGACGGAGAGACAGTTTGGTTGCCACAGCGCCAGATCGCAGAGCTGTATCAAGTTTCGGTTAAGACCGTAAGCGAGCATCTTACAAACATTTACGCCGAGAACGAGGTCAACGCTGCGGCAACTATCCGGAATTTCCAGATAGTTCAAATTGAAGGTGACCGCGAGGTTTCGCGGAAGGTTGACCACTACAATTTGGACGCGATTCTCGCCGTGGGGTATCGTGTGCGGTCCCAACGCGGAACACAATTCCGCCAATGGGCCACGACGCGATTGTCAGAGCTGCTCATCAAAGGCTTCACGATGGACGATGAGCGGATCAAAGCTGGACAGACGCTCGGTCACGACTACTTTAATGAGCTGCTCGAACGGATTCGCGAGATTCGAGCGTCCGAGCGGCTCTTTTATCAGAAGATCACAGATATTTACGCGACGAGTGTTGACTATGATTCCAGGGCGGAAGTGACGCAGTCGTTTTTCGCCACGGTGCAGAACAAATTGCACTGGGCGATACACGGACACACTGCTCCCGAAATCGTTCAGAAGCGAGCCAACGCGGAGCTTCCGAACATGGGTTTGACGACGTGGAAGAACGCACCGCACGGCGCGATTCGCAAAACCGACGTCGGCGTTGCCAAGAACTACTTAACTCACGAAGAGATCGACGCGCTCAACCGAATTGTCACGATGTACCTGGACTATGCCGAAGATCAGGCCAAACGCCACAAGACGATGCACATGGCAGAGTGGATTGAGAAACTGGACGCCTTTTTGAAATTCAACGAGCGCGAGATACTGCTAAACCCCGGGACGATTTCCCACGAGCTCGCCCTTGATCATGCCAACGCGCAGTTCAAGCTGTACAAAGAGAAGGTGAAGACAATCTCAGATTTTGATAAATTCATCGAAGAATCCAAGAAACTGGCAAAGAGTTTGCCCAAAAAAGAATCCACCACAAAGCGCAAACCCAGTTAGGAAGTAGGCTGCCGCACCTCCCAATTTTCGCTTGATTGCTTGATGGTTTAATAAAAACAAAAACTTCCGACGGGGAGTTGCCGGAAGAATGGGGAACCTCCCTGTATTTTCAGGGGTTTATGAAATATCCGCCTTTTGAGCGCGGATGAGAAAGGATTTCGATTTTTGATTGAAAGCGATAAGGACTTTTATCCCAAGGCCTACGAGAACCTGAGGTTTCTCCATAGCGCGCACGCGCGCTCCTTGCGGATATTGGCCGAGTACCTCGAGCCGCAATCGCGGCTTCGTCTGCAAAAGATTCGCAGCACGATTGTATTCTTCGGCTCCGCGCGTTCGGTGCCGGAAGAAGAACTCGAAGATCAGCTTACCAAACTCCGCGAGCAGTGGAACAATGAAGACGGCATGACTCCGGCGATTGTGCAAAAGCGCACGGAATCGTTTCACCGTCTGACACACTACTACCACGAAGCGGAAAGACTCGCGGCAAAACTCGCGGCGCACTATCAGCAGATGCCCGATCCGCGCGACCGCCACGTGATTTGTTCCGGCGCCGGACCGGGAATGATGGAAGCGGCCAACCGCGGCGCGCAAAAGATCGGCGCGAAGACGGTCGGCTTGTCTATCAGCCTACCGCACGAACAGGGAGTGAACCGTTATCTCGAACCGCCGTACACGTTCGAGTTTCACTACTTCTTCATGCGGAAATACTGGTTCGTATATTTGTCGCGCGCACTCGTCGCGTTTCCGGGAGGATTCGGAACACTCGACGAACTTTTCGAGTCGCTGACGCTCGTGCAGACGCAGAAGATTCGCCGCAATTTGCCGATCGTGTTGTTCGGCACCGAGTTTTGGCTGAAGGTCATCAACTTCGACATGCTGATCGAATGGGGTGTGATCTCGGCTGACGATATGGACCTGATCAAGATTACCGACGACGTGGATGAAGCCTACGAATATTTGGTTGACCGCATCGACGTCTCGCGCGCATTAGAAACCACCGAGGAACCATGAGTTTAGGTAAACAAATTTCGACTCTCTTTGTCGCCGCGCTTCTGTTGGGGTTGGGAACACGCGTGGCCACACACAATGAGATGCCGTTTTGGGGTCATTGGGAACCGTTGAAGTTGATTCAACCGCCGACGAGCATTGCTGATGACGCCGCTGCGAAGCCGGACAGCACATTTGCCAAAGCCGAGAGCGCGTATGAAATCGATCTCGCCACGGCGATGGTTCTCTATATGAAGCGCTCGAAGAACAGCATTCACTTTATCGACGCGCGCGAGCCGGAAGTTTTTGCCGAAGGGCACATTCCCGGTGCGATCAACGTGTCGTTCGATCATCTTGACAAAGAGGCCGACAAGTTTCTTGCATTACCTAAAGAAGATCTGATGGTGCTCTATTGCGACGGCGGAGATTGCCATTTGTCGCATGATTTGGCCGAGTGGGCGTTGCAGATGGGTTACGGCAGGCTGGCAGTTTTCACCGGCGGCTGGGCAGACTGGAGTGCGGAGTCGGATATGGTGGAGACGGGTGCGGGCGGAAAATAGCAAATAGAAAATAGCAAATAGAAAAGAAGAAGGCTCCTTGCGGAGCCTTTATTTGTTTTAGGAGTAGAAAAGCCTTCAGATTCGAAATGTTCTTGAAACTGAACGCTCACCTTTGCACGACAGATTTGCGAGTTTCTTGCAATGACTTTCTGTTGCCTTTCATAGAGTTGTGCTTTGCGCAAAGCAATACGGCGTTGGCAAGCGATGTTCGACCACCCTTGCTATGAGGAACAACATGGTCGATTGTGAAGGTGTCCCAGTCGAGCCGCTCTCCGCAAACCGCGCACTGCTTCTTCTTTGTCTTATTCCAAATACGCCGACGTTGTTCTGCCGTGAATCCGCGCCGCGGATCCTTTGCATCGAAGATTGGCCGAATCAGGGCGTCGAGAATGCTTTGGCGAAGCTCTCGCTGCTCTTTCTTATCCGTGCTGCGTGTGACCGTTGCGTGGTAGTTGCGGAACTGCTCCATTGTGGCGGACACTCGCTTTCCTTTCTTGATGTTTAGGGCTACAGCGTCAACGCTGTCCGCAAAATGTCGCATTGCGTTCCATGCGTTTTGATTCCGCGCACTATTCGTCAAGATCAATCCCTCGCGTTCATACTGTTCTATCAAAACCGCCAGTGAATAAAAGTCTGAGGCCTGCCGCAGCCGCGTCTCCCGAAGTTTAGGAAACATCCTTTTGATCCTGTTTAGTGCTCGCGTTACGGACTGTTCCGCCCTTTTCAAAACAGTGCCGCGAATTATGTCCGCGCTCATCACTTTGTCCAAAGCGGCCTTCCGATCTGTCACTTCTCCTTGTACTGAGGCTAAGAGCAATTCGCACATCAGTTCGACGTGCTTCATTCTGCTTGCTTGGTTTTCGTTTACAATGCGTTGTGACCTAAAATACGGTTCGAACTTGCGCGCCATTCGGCTCGCTGTTTTGAGAAAAATGCTAGTGCTGTACCGTGCGTTGCGCTTTTCTGCTCCTGTCAGTGCTTTTCCTGTAGAATTGATACGCACGAACAGAGAGATTATTTCGTGAATATCTCCTTCGACTTCTATTGTGTTAACCTTGTAGTATTCAAGTTTTGATTGTTGACGGGACTTTTGCAATTCTCGCCAGCTGAGCCTCATTCGTTTGCCGTCGTCGGTATCGAAGGGAGTGTCAAACAAGTAGCGTTTTCCCATTTTCCCCATATACATGAGCACGGTTTCGATACGTTGTTTTCCGTCGACGACGTCAAAAATCATGTCGCCGGTCCGCTCATCAATTCGTTTGTAGAGAAAAATGCTGGGAAGGGGGTAGTTGCGAAGGATTGAGTCAATCAAGTTTTCCCTGTCTTTCTTGCTCCAAACGGATTTGCGCTGAAACCCGGGCGAGAGATTGAGCCTCTTGCGCTCATAGAGAGACACGAGGTTGTCAATGGCTCTTGTTTCCGGCCGAAAAGTAAGGTTTTCGTCAAGCTCATGCAATGCGGGTTTCTGTTTTCTTGCCATTCTCTGTTCCTTTTACAAGAAATGTGTTTGAGGGCTAAATGTATCGGTAATCGCGGTTGTCGCGTTCGAAAAGATCAAATGCCGCGAGCATTTGACACCCGCTCCGGAGGACCGGGAAATACAGTCTGCCCTGCAGCGACAGCGAGGGGCGCAAAAAGCAGGAACAATATGGCCAAGAAGCGCATGTGAATAAGGTAACTTGGGGGGGCTGGGAAGTCAAGGGGCGAGGCAGAAATAACGAATTGATGGGGGATGGGGGATGGGGGATGGAAGGAAGAGGAAAAGTAACTTAGAACGGCGCAATTTCGCCTCGTAAGTTCTTGAAAATATCGGAGGTTTGGCTTGACTTTGTGAAAAAAGCTCCATATACTGAAAGGTTATGAATAAAAGTCTTCGCGAACAGGTTTTTACCGGACTGGATTGGACGTTTCGCCTGCTTTTGGCGGGGCTTTTCTTGTATGCCGCGTGGCCCAAAATGTTGGACCCCGAGGGCTTCGCGCGATCTATCACAAACTACAAAGTCACACTCCCTGTCGTGGGGCAAAACTACGTATACTTGTCCGCGATGTTCCTGCCCGCACTCGAAGCCGTGGCCGCTGTATGCTTGTTTTGGCCGAAACTCCGGCGCGGCGCAGCGCTCACGCTTGTGGTCTTGTTGTCCGTCTTCACCGTCTTGATCTTGCAAGCGGTCTTGCGCGGTCTCAATATTGACTGCGGATGTTTTGGAAGCTCCGCCATCTCCGCCGCCCTCGCTACAAAAGTCGGCTGGACCAAAATTCTCGAGAACCTCGGCTATCTCGCCGCCGCAATTTTTGTCTATCTGCGGGCCTGTCCCCCCAAACCGAAGTACAGACTTTAGGAGTTCGCGAATGCGATCCTTCGTTTGCGCCCTGATTGTTCTGCTGTTTGGACTTCAAAGCGCGTTCGCTGGTTTGACACAGATTCCCAGGAAACCCGACGTCATGCCGGAGTTCCGCGTGCCGCGCGACGGCTCGCGCGCACTCGACGAATCGTGGGTGTATGTGCAAACTCTCTACGACGGCGCAACCTCATCCCCCGCTTACTGGAACGCTGTGCCCGTCGGGTTTGCGAAAGCGAACCAAGGACGAGCTTTCATTGCATCGCTGCACACCGTCTTCCGTACTTTGGACGGCGGCCGCACATGGAGCAACTTGGATCCATCACCCGCGCCGTCAAACTCGCCTTCCTTTAATTCTCTCCGCGACCCCATCTACATCACCGATATCGCGTGGCGGCCCGTCCAACGACAAGAGGTGAGCTCCGACAGTCTGTACCTTTCGGCTTTCAACGCGCAGCAAGACACGGGAATCGTTCGTCTGCTTCGCGGCGCGGGGAATTCATATGTCGTTTGGGCGGAAACGCTGCTGCTTGCTCAGCGCTGGCTGACGACCATTGCGGCTCCGGATTCAAATACCGGCGTGGCGATTGCCGGGTTGGATGCAAGAATTTTTCGCAATGATTCCATGCAAACGTCGCGTACGTGGGATGCTCTGCCAGAACATTTCAACGGGACGTGGGTGAAAGAGATCACCGTCTCCGGAAACTTCGTTTATGCGGTTGGTTCGACGCAATGGCTGTCGCTTGATCGCGGCTATTCGTGGCAAACGCTGCCGCCCGCAGATCCGTTAGGCGATTCCGACATTGATTTCGGACCCGGCGGCGCGCGCGGAATTGTCGGCGGCGGACAAGATAATCCGGCTTCAGGTTGGGTTCGCTACACGACGGACTTCGGACAAACGTGGTCGGCGCGCACGCTGCAAACGGACATTCCCATTCGCACGGTGCTTATGATCTCGGATTCCCTGGGATATGCCGCCGGTGGTTTGGCAAACGACGCAATTGGGCGCGTTTGGCGCACGACGGACGGAGGAGAAACGTGGCAGCTTCAGCTCGAAGCTGACGCGGAGATCACAGAACTTGGTTATGCGCGCGAAAGCGGCGGCTACATCAACGTGATTGCGGCGGGATATTACGCGGATTTCCGGTGCGGCGTGTGGAGGTCGCACGTGCCCTATCCCGACACCATCGGCGCGGCGATGCTGCTTTCGCAAGACACTTTGCGTTTCTACGCTGCGGTCGGACACTCGGAGCCGCAGCAAGTCTCGCTGAAGAACGTCGGAAGTGTTGATATCACGGTAACGGATTGGCTCGACGCCGGACCGTTTGTCATCGATTGCTGTTCGCAAGACGTGCTATTGCAGCCGGGCGATTCGATGATTGTGTCGGTGACGTTTGCTCCGGGAATAGACGGCGAGTACCAAAATTCGATTAGAGTACTGAATGACCGCAACGAATTTCTCGAGCTTAATGTGCTCGGCAGTACGCTGACGGATGCTTCTCCGCGCACGACTTTGCCGTCAGAGCTGTCGCTGAAAGTATCTCCCAATCCGGGGAATGCGGAGTTCCGGCTGAGCTATACACTCTCAAAGAGCAGCGACGTTGCGCTGAGAATTTTTGACACAACGGGCCGCGAAGTCACAACGCTCGTGGACGCGGACCGCGCAGGGGGCGAACATGTTTTGCAATGGAACGCGTCCGCGCTGCCAAGTGGAGTTTACTTCGCGGCGCTGCGAGCCGACGGAGCGAATGCTGTCGCGAAACTCGTGCTCATGAAGTAACCAGCGTGCCGCTGGACCCGCTTGTTAAGCGGGCGGATTGCCATCCGCCCCTACATAATTTTTGAATTGCGCTTGAAAGACTCCCCCTTATTCCCCCCGCGCAGCGCGGGGGAGACCTGAAATGAGACTTCGTGGTAGATTAGTTATTGAAGAATTTCGTTCGCGGTGCTTGGTTGGAAATCCACTGCGGGATGATGCCGTGCGTGAAACTCCCGTGTATCTGCCCGAAGGATTTACGACGGCCAATGAGTATCCGTTGATTATCGTTTTGTCGGGATTCACGGGCGGCGCGCTGACGCATTTGAATTGGAGTGCGTGGGGCGAAACGCTTCCCGAGAGAATCGAGCGGCTCATCATCGAGAAAGTGATTCCGCCGAGCGTCGTGATGATGCCGGATTGTTTCACGCGATTGGGCGGATCGCAATATATCAATTCTTCGGCGACGGGGGATTACGAAGATTACGTTTGCGGCGATTTATTGCCGTGGGCGCAGAAAGAGTTTCGCGCAGGGTTGACTCCTGACCAAACTGTAATCGTCGGGAAATCGTCGGGCGGCTATGGTGCGTTTGTGCTCGCGGCGCGGCATCCCGATTTGTTCGGTTGGTCTTTGGTGCATTCGGCGGACAGCTATTTTGAATACGGCTACTTGCCGGGATTTCCACAGACGTTGAAGGAGCTGCGGAAACACGCTTCGCCGCTCGACATGATCGCGCTTTATGGCAATCCGCAGAAACATGTTTCGCATGACGCGATCAATACGACGGGAATGTCGGCATGTTATTCGCCGAATCCAGAATCGCCGTACGGGTTTGACTATCCCTTTGATTTGGAAACGGGCGAGCTGCGTGATGACGTGTGGTCGCGGTGGCTGTCGCATGACCCTGTGCGGATGGCGACGGATGAACGGATCATCGAGAACTTGAAGAAGCTCTCGGGCCTATACATCGAATGCGGACTCTCCGACGAATTTCATTTGCAGTGGGGTGCGCGCATTTTGTCGACAAGACTTACGGACGCTGAAGTTCCGCACACGCACATCGAGTTTGAAGGCGGGCATTTTGGGTTGCAGTGGCGGTACGACGAAAGTCTCGGCTGGTGGGGGCGGCATTTGAAGGATGAACAGTAGAGTTTGTTGTTTATTGGATATCAAAACTCTTTAGTTTAATGGATAGGATTGCACAGGAGTGGCATCTGGCGCATAAGATGCCGAAGAACCCGACGCTTGAACAACGGATCGAGTGGCATATCGAGCATGCGAGACACTGCTCGTGCCGGAAAATGCCGGAGTCTATTGCCAAGGCAATCGCAGAACGAAAGAAAACGAAAAAAAAGAGCGCGTAACGTGGATTTTGATCATCAAAAATACCCGATTGGAAAATTCGACGGCAAGCGGCCCGACACGGCCGAAGAACGCGCGGAGATGATCGCTGTTTTGCGCGGACATCCGAAGAGGTTGCGCGACGCGGTGGCGGGACTTTCTGACGAGCAGCTCGACACGCCGTACCGCGAGGGTGCGTGGACAGTCAGACAGCTCGTGCACCACATCTGCGACTCGCACATGTACGCGTACATTCGCTTAAAACATGCGCTGACGGAAGATGACTATATGATCAAAGCATACAATCAGACGAATTGGGTGAACGCGCCGGACGGATCGCTGCCGGTCGAGTTTTCGCTGAATGTGCTGGACGCGCTGCACGAAAAATGGGCGCGGTTGTTTGAAGGAATTTTGCCGGAACAATATCACCGCGGGTTTGCACATCCGGATCGACCGAATGCGGATTTGGATATTCGCTGGCTGTTGGGACTTTATTCGTGGCACGGCACGCATCACATCGCGCACATCACGAAATTGCGCGAACGGATGGGCTGGTGATGGACGAAGCGCTGCGCTATCCGATTGGCAAGTTTGTTTACGCCGGTTTGGCGAGCGCGGCGGAATGTGCAGAGCGGGCGCGAGCGTTGCGCGATTTCCCGTGGGAATTGCGGGAAGCGGTTGCGGGTTTGAGTGACGCGCAGCTTGATACGCCCTACCGCGAGGGTGGGTGGACGGCGCGGCAAGTCGTGCATCATCTTGGTGACGGAAGCCTGCATTTCTTTTGCCGCACGATGACGACGATGACCGAAGCTGATCCGCACGTTATCGGATTCGAAGAAAACGATTGGATCAAGATGCCGGATCACGCGATTTCAGTCGAAGCGACACTGGCGATGCTCGACGGCATTCACGCGCGGTGGGATGCATTACTGACTTCGATGAAGCACGAAGATTACGCGCGGACGTTCATGCATTCGGACAACGGCGAAACGGTGCTGGATCAGCAGATCGTATATGCCGCGTGGCACTGCAAGCATCATACGGCACACATCACGTCACTGCGCAAGCGGATGGGTTGGTAGTTGAACTTCCCAACAAGGAGGACGACATGAGCGCGCGATTTATTTTGGCTGGAGTTTTTGGTGGACTCGCGATGTTTATGTGGGGTGCGATTTCGCACATGTTCTTGCCGTGGCACGACGCGACCTACAACACGTTCCGCGATGAAGACCTCGTGACCGAAGTGATGATGAAAGAAGCCGGCGAGTCGGGCATCTACATCGCGCCGATGGGCGACGTGTTGAATCCGAACCTTACGGGCGAGGCCAAGCACACGGCGCGGGACGAGATGTGGCAGAAATCTCTGCGCGGCCCGAACGTGTTCGTCTCTTTCCGCCGCGAAGGCATGAGCGGCATGGCGACGCCCATGATTTTGGATCTCTTGACGCTGATCGTAATGGCGTTTGTCATGCTGTTTCTGCTTCAGGCCGTACCGCAACTGACGTGGATGGGTAAGGTGTTGTTCGTTGTGATTGTGGGCACACTAGGCATGGCGCTCGTGCAAATGGAGCAATGGATCTGGTGGAGTTTTTCAAGTGGTTATGTGCTCGTGAATATTGTTGATGGTGCGGTGCGGTGGGCTGTGGGCGGGATGGTGCTCGCGAAGGTGGGGAAGTGATGAAAGACATTGTACTCTCGGAATTGGTTAATCCTGCGAAGCTCGCGGAGTTTTGCGCGAAATGGAAGATCGTCGAGTTCGCGCTCTTCGGTTCGGTGCTGCGCGATGACTTCGGGCCGGACAGCGACATTGACGTGCTGGTGGATTTTGCGCCGGATTCAGAGTGGGGATTGTACGAGCTTGTGGATATGGAAGACGAACTCAAGGTGCTTTTCGACCGCGATGTTGATTTAGTGTTGCGGCGCTCAATTCAGCGAAGCAAAAATCGATACAGCAGAGAACATATTTTAGGCACGGCGCGCACTGTTTATGTGGCGGGATAGAGCGCATTTGGAAAGCATCGCGCAATCTTGCGAGCGAATAGTTGGAAAGACCCTTGGAAGGACCTTTGAGGATTTCGCAAACTCGGAAGATCTTCACGACATTGTCGCGCTGCACATTGCCATAATCGGCGAATCGGCGCGTAAACTTAGTGACGAAACTAAGGAAAAGCTATCAGAAATCCCGTGGCATAAAGTCATTGGAATGCGAAATCGCATCGCACATGACTACAAAGCGACGGACAGCAGAGAGATTTGGATTGCGGCGACGAGAGATATTCCCGAGTTGCTTGTCGTTGTCAGCCGCGAATTGGACCGCCCATGAACATCTACCACGTCTGGTGCAACCTGAAAGAAACGCGGCGGGATCTTGAGTTTGTCGAGAACCTGCGCGCGTACATGGAGTACCTGATGAAGTCGGGGGAGATGGCGGCTTGGCGAGTGACGCGGAGGAAGTTGGGGTTTGGGCCTGCTGAACTGGGGGAGTTTCATATTACGATGGAGTTCAAAACGCTTGCGGAGCTTGAGCGCGCGTTCGGGGACGTGGCGACGCGCGTGGGCGAAGTCGAAGAGCTGCACCGCAAGGTGTTTGCGATGACCACGGATTTCAAATCAGGTTTGACGCGAGACTTTCCGGACCCCGAGCGGGTCTTGAAATAAACTATGGAGCAAAGGATGAAAAAACTACTTGTCTTAGCGTTCGCCGCGATGTTGGTCGTGGGTGTGACGCAAAATTATGCGCAGGACACCGGCGCAATCGAAGCGAAAAAAGAAATGCTCGCCAATGAAGCGGATTCGCTCGAAGCCCGCCGCCGCGCGATGCGAGAAGAGCAGACCGCGCTGGATACCAAGAGCATCGAACTCAAGCAAGAAATCACGCAGCTTGAAGCGCGACTGAAGGCCGCGAAACTTGAACTCAAGCGCAATGCGGTCGAGCAGAAGGACCTTGCAAAGCGCATGAAGGAGTTTAAGATCGACAAGAAACAACACAACATGGAAAAGAAGCAAACCAAGCGCGCTGAAAAAGAAGCGAAGAAGAACAAGTAAGCAGCGGGATTGATTGACTATGTCCGATATCAAAGTGAAAAAAGGCTGGCAGCCGGTCGAAGACGTGAACTGGGAAGGTTTCGAACGCGCCATTGCCGAATCGAAAAACAAACAGCAAATTCTCGCGCATCTGCGGAATCTTTTTGAACAAAAGGGTTACGCGAATATGATTCGCGCGGCGGAAGTCGCTTACAACAAACTCGTTGAAGTACTGCCGGGCAACAAGTCGTCCATCGGCGTACACACGTACGTGGATGGTAAGGAAATCTACTGCAACTTCCGCTTCGAGCCTGCCGGAGGAAAACAGGAGAAGGACGCGTTCGACTATTAAGGGTGGGGCACCCGCAGCGGGTGCCGCCGCGAGGGAAGGATAAGGGATGAAAGAAAATCCTTTAGAGCTGTTTTTGAGCGACAGCCAATTCTTGCTCAAAGAATATTTCCGACAAATTGAAGAGGCGGTGAATCGATTGGATGAAAAGCAGGTTTGGGCGCGGCCCAATCCAGCTTCGAATTCGATCGGGAATTTGCTCTTGCATTTGGCGGGGAATATCCGGCAGCACATCATTTCCGGCTGCGGCGGTGTGCCGGACGTGCGGAAACGGTCGCAAGAGTTTCATGTGAATTTTGATGAAATGCTCACGCCCACGAAGGGTGTGCTGCTGGCCGATCTTGAGCAGACGGTGAAGGAAGCGTGCGGCGTTTTGGCGACGCTTAATCCGTCCGAGCTGCTGGAGACGCGCGTGATTCAAAATAAGGAAGTAGTGGTCTTTCTGAATACGCACCATTCTATCGCGCACTTCGCATACCACACGGGACAGATTGTGATGCGTGTGAAGGACGTGACCGCGAAGGGTTTCTCGTGGTATGACTATCTGGAAGGGACGTAGAAGTTGCGCGAGTATCTTTTGAGACTCTTGGCACATGAAGCGTGGGCGAATCACACGCTTCTGAAGGCTCTCGAAAAAGAAACCAGTGTCGCACAAAGGGCACGCAACGCATTTGCGCATATCTGCGCCGCGCCGGAACTTTGGATGCGGCGGATCAACGGCGAAACGATTCCCCTCGAAGCGTGGTGGCCGATTTATGACGCGGAAAAACTGCCTGAAATAATCGAGAAGGGTGCGCGCGAATGGAGCAAATATCTGAACGCGCTGCCAGACCCGGTCACGGAGCACATGGTTGAAGTGATTTCCATTAAGGGTGAACCGATTACTTTCCGCGCGACGGATATTCTCACGCAGTTTCATAACCACTCGTGTCACCATCGCGGACAGATTGCCGTAATGTTCCGCTCTGCAGGGCTTGAACCGATCGTCACGGACTTTATTGTTTGGGCGAGAACGGTAGAGAATGGCTAAGACGTTGTCCAGCGTTTCTCAGATGATTGTAAATCCTTTGAAGAGAGTAATTGAGTTACAATAGAGCAGCACATGTCCGACAAAGATAATCTTGAATTGCAATTGGCCGGTAACGGGAACGGCGACTCGCGAATCATCCCGGTGAATGTCGAAGACGAAATGAAGTCTTCGTACATCAACTACTCCATGTCCGTGATCGTGTCGCGTGCCTTGCCGGACGTGCGCGACGGCTTGAAGCCCGTGCACCGCCGGATTCTTTACGGTATGCTCGAACTCGGACTCGGCGCGGGACGGTCGTATAAGAAATGCGCGCGTATTGTCGGTGATGTGATGGGTAAATACCATCCGCACGGCGATCAAGCGATCTACGATACGCTGGTGCGCATGGTGCAGGATTTCAGCTTGCGCTATCCGCTGGTCGACGGACAAGGCAACTTCGGTTCAGTCGACGGGGATGGCGCCGCGGCCATGCGTTACACCGAAGCGCGCATGAACCGCATCGCCGAAGAGATGCTCGCCGAAATCGACAAGAACACCGTGGATTTCGTACCGAACTACGACGAGTCGATTCAGATTCCGTCGGTGATGCCCGCGAAATTTCCGAATCTTCTCGTCAACGGATCGGATGGCATCGCGGTCGGTATGGCGACGCGCATTCCGCCGCACAATCTGACGGAAGTGTGCGACGCTGCGATTGCGATGATCGGAAACGAATCATTGACCGCGGCGGACTTGATGCAATACGTGACCGCGCCGGATTTTCCGACAGGCGGAATCATTTTTGGCAAGCAGGGAATTCGCGACGCGTATTTGACGGGCCGCGGAAAAATCGTGGTGCGCGCAAAGGCTAGTATTGAGCAGCCGGAAAAGGCGAATCAACGCACGCGCATTGTCGTCAATGAAATTCCGTACCAAGTCAACAAGACGCGCTTGATCGAGCGCATTGTGGATTTGGTGAACGACAAGAAAATCGAAGGTATTGCGGATATTCGCGACGAATCGGACCGCGACGGAATGCGGCTGGTGATTGAACTCAAGCGCGAAGCCGTGCCGGAAGTGGTGATGGCGTCGCTGTTCAAACACACGCCGATGCAGGAGTCCTTCGGCGTCATCATGCTTGCGCTGGTGCATGGTGTGCCGCGCGTGCTGACACTGCGCGATATGATCTCGGAGTTTCTCGAACACCGCAATGAAGTGACGTTGCGCCGCGTTCGCTTTGAGCTGCAGCAAGCGCTGGACAGACTGCACATCCTTGAAGGTTTGCAGATCGCCGTCGATCATATCGACGAAGTCATCAGTATCATTCGTGGGTCGTCGTCGCCGGAAGTTGCGGCGATGGAATTGCGCGACCGCTTTGGGTTGTCAGAGAAACAGTCCAAAGCGATTCTCGATATGCGTTTGGCGCGTTTGACGGGACTTGAACGCCAGAAATTGGCCGACGAGATCCGTGAAGTCAAGGCAAAGATCGCCGAACTGGAACCGCTGGCGAAAGACGAGAACCGCGCGCTGCGTTTGGCCGTCGTACAAAAGGAACTCGAAGAGATCAAAGAGAAATACGGCGACAAGCGACGCACGGAAGTCGTGGAAGACGAAGCCGAGGTGACGATTGAAGACTTGATTGCTCCGGAAGAGATGGTTGTCACGATTTCGCACTCGGGTTATGTTAAGCGTTTCCCGGTTTCGGGTTTCCGCAAACAGGGCCGCGGCGGACGCGGATCGCAGGGTGCGACCACGAAGGAAGAAGATTTCGTCGAAACGTTGTTTATTGCGTCGACGCACGACTATATTCTGTTCTTCACGGACCGCGGCAAATGCTATTGGCTGAAAGTTTACCAGATTCCGCAGATGGGACGCGGCACACGCGGCAAAGCGCTCGTGAACTTGATTGAACGCAGTGCCGAAGAAAAGGTACGCGCCTACGTCACCGTGAAGGAATTTGCGGAAGACAAGTACGTGCTAATGTGCACGAAGCGCGGAACCGTGAAAAAGACGGCATTGTCCGACTTCTCGAATCCGCGTTCGACTGGAATTATCGCCATTAACATCGCCGACGGAGACGAGCTGCTCGACGCCGCCTTGACCGACGGCAACAACGAAGTGATTATCGGTACGTCGGAAGGAAAGGCTGTGCGCTTTAATGAGAGCGATGTGCGCGCGATGGGCCGTACGGCGACGGGTGTGCGCGGGGTTTTGCTGAAGCCCAACGCTGAAGCCGTCGGCATGATTGTGGTACGCGGCGACTCGACGATTCTTACGGTTACGGAAAAAGGTTACGGCAAACGCGGCGACGTGTCGGGATATCGTTTGACAAAACGCGGCGCGGGTGGCGTGCTCGCTTTGAAGACGACGGATAAGACGGGTCCGTTGGTGGCCATGAAGGAAGTCGGCGACAGCGACGACTTGATTATCATCACCGAACAGGGTGTGGCGATTCGTCAGAGTGTCAAAGATATTCGCACGATGGGCCGCGCGACGCAGGGCGTGCGGTTGATTCGTTTGGATGACGGAGACAAAGTCGGCGATGTCGCAAAGATCGTGAATGAAGACGACGACAGTGAGATTGAGCTCGACACGTCGGCATAAAGTTTGACTTTCACCGAAATGAACAGTATGAACGCGGTGCAGCAAGATAAAAAGGGACACGGCGCAGCAAGCTCGACGCGGAAGCGCTCGCTTCTGACGAGTTTCTGGCTTCCGATGGCCGGCAGTGCGATGGATTTCTTCGCCGTGTTGGTCGCGTCCATACTCGCGTTCTACATTCGATTCTTCGGACCCGTTTACGAAGTCTTTCATTCGTACTGGGTCCCAAGCGCGTTCGAGTACTTGTCGTTCGGCGGACTGCTTGGTCTGACCTATGTGGTGGTCGGATGGTCCTCGCGGCACTACGTCACCGAATCGGCAGTGCCGCTTGACCGCGAAATTGCCCGCATTATTCGCGGTTCTATTTTGAGCATGGGACTCGTGATGGCGGGAATTTTCTTTTACCGCGAGTTCAGCTACTCCAGATTGGTCTTTCTCTTAACCGTTGCCTTGATGGTGCCGCTGCTGATTTTTGCGCGGGCGATCTATCAGCGGATGAGGAGATCGTTGTTTAAACGCGGAGTCGGTGTGCAGCGCATCGCCGTGTGGGGAACAGGAACGGAAGCGGCGAGGCTGTGGGAAAACTTGCAGCATCAACAAAGCCGCGGGTTTGAACTTGTCGGAGCGTTGGGACCGTCACCCGTTGCGGCGGGGCCGAGTTTGGGTGACGTGCATATGCTCAGAAATCTGTGGCAAGAACATGAATTGGACGCCGTAATGCTGGCCCCGTCACCTGATGAAGAATCACTCATCAGTGATGTTGCGCGTGCGGCGGAAGGCACACCGGTCGAATTGTTGTTCGTGCCGCTGGGTGCCGAAATGATGCAATCGCGGGTGATGGTGACGGAAATCGGCGGGCGTCCGGTCTTGAAACTGCGCGCGCTGACCATGGCCGGTCCGGGCTACGTCGTGAAACGGCTTATGGATTTCGTTTTCTCCGCGCTATTTCTCATTGCTTTCTCATGGCTGTATGGCATTATTGCCGTGGCAGTGCTGCTTGACAGCGGAAAACCGTTGTTTTACAAGCAGCGCCGCGTGGGAATGGACGGAAACGAATTCGATATGATAAAGTTCCGTTCGATGCGGACGGATGCCGAAGCCAAAACCGGTGCGGTGTGGGCTGTGCGCGGCGATACGCGCGTTACGAGAGTCGGCCGGTTTCTCCGCCGCTGGTCGCTCGACGAAATTCCGCAGTTTTGGAGTGTGCTGAGAGGAGATATGTCGCTGGTCGGACCGAGACCGGAACGACCGGAGTTTGTATATAAGTTCGCGGAAAATATTCCGAACTATTTGGATCGTCACCGTGTGAAATCTGGATTGACGGGCTGGGCGGTCGTCAACGGTTTTCGCGGAAGTGACACGACTATTGAAGAACGCACCGCATATGACCTCTACTATGTAGAGAACTGGAGTCTGTGGCTGGATATTCGTATTCTGCTGCGGACGCTCGCCGCGGTGATTTCCGGTAAGGGAGCAATGTAAGGAACGAACATGGCTGTCGTAAAGGCCGTTAAGCAAGAGATCAAAAAGAGCAAAGCGAACCGCAAAAAGAAGGCGAAAACCGGTAAGCCTAAACCGTCGAACCGCGTGTCTGACGCGACGGTCAAACGGCTTTCGAAATATTACCGTACGCTCCAGAATGCGCTGAGCGCCGAGAAGACGACGATTTCTTCCGACGAAATCGGAAAATACAACGGACTAACGGCAGCGCAGGTGCGAAAAGATCTTTCGTTTTTCGGTGCGTTTGGCCGTCGTGGACTCGGTTACAACGTCGTGGATTTGCACCGCGCCATCAGCAAAATCTTAGGATTGCACCGGACGTGGAACGTCTGCTTGGTCGGCGTCGGAAACATCGGAACCGCGCTCGTGCACTTCAAACAATTCGCCGAGCAAGGGTTCATCATCCGCGTCGTATTCGACAGCGATTCGCAAAAGATCGGACAGACGGTCGGTGACATGGAAGTGCAGGACTTCGCAAAGGCCAAGGAAGTGATTGAAGCCGAGAGCATCAAGATTGCCGTGGTCGCCGTGCCCGCTCATGCCGCGCAAAAAGTCGTCGACCAGCTTGTGGAGGCCGGCATTCGCGCAATTCTAAACTTTGCTCCCGTGTCGATTTTCGTGCCGAAAGGAGTGGCCGTGCGCAACGAGAACATGGCGATTGAAATCGAAGCATTGTCGTACGCGCTCTCAAGCAAAGGGCAAAAACCGAAGCAGATTTTGGAACAATAAGAAGCCTCGCCGAGCAGGGAGTAAGCGCGTCAGCGCGGTTCCCTGCAGGAATCGGAAAAGAAAAAACCCCGGTGATGAGCCGGGGTTTTCCTTTTGTCGAAGGCGAGAAATCTATTCCACGCCGATCTTGGGGCACAACTTGGCCAGCGTGCAGTCGGCGCAGTTAGGTTTGCGGGCATTGCAAATTCTTCTGCCGTGCCAGATGACAGCGTGGGAGAAGTTGATCCAATCTGCTTGCGGCAGAAGGCTCATCAGATCGCGCTCGATCTTTACGGCATCCTGACTTTCGGTTAGTCCTAAGCGGTTTGAAAGTCTGGTAACGTGTGTGTCAACTACAACTCCTGATGCGATGCCGAAGGCCGTGCCCAAAACCACATTTGCGGTTTTTCGGCCAATGCCGGGCAGCTTGACAAGTAGATCAAGTTCTTGCGGAACTTCACCGCCGAAATCCTTCACGATGGCGTTCGCGAATCCCAAAATGTTCTTGGCCTTATTGCGAAAGAAACCCGTGCTGCGAATAATTTCTTCGACGTCTTCCTGCGCGGCGGCGGCGAGTTTTTTCGGCGTTGGATATTGCTTGAACAACACCGGGGTGACCATGTTCACGCGCTCGTCGGTGCACTGCGCCGAGAGAATCGTGGCCACGGCCAATTGAAACGCATTGCGGTGCGTCAGCGCGCACTCGGGCTGCGGATAGAGCTTGAACAGTTCGGCGGTGATCTTCTTCGCGCGTGTGGAGAGTGGCATCATCACTTCAACAATGTCAGCTTGCGGGTGATGACGACGTTGTCCGCTTCAACACGCAGAAAATACAGACCGGATGCGAGTGCGCCGCCGTCGAACGTCAGCGTGTGCCGTCCGGCGTCTCGGGGACCGTCCACAAGCGTGCTCACCGTTTGACCGAGTTGATTCATAACCCGCGCAAGAACGTAAGTGCGTGCCGGAACTTCCATCGTGAATCGTGTGGTCGGATTAAACGGATTTGGATAGGCGTCGCTGACGTAGAATACCGTCGGTAAGAAATCTTCACCGGCAGCGGTGTTCGCGTCGATCGTAAAGTCGGCAGAGCTTTCCATGTATGTGCCAACCGGATCGAGTGTCGTGGCGAGTCGAAGACGGGCGTTCATCGTCGACTGTCCGTTTGGCGTCCACTCAAAGCTGCCGTCGTTCTCCGTTCCCGGTGACACGAGTTCCCAACTGCCGTCAGGATAGCTGCGATTTAGCAGCACGCGAAATCCTCCGGGATATTCGGCCGCGCTCCACGTGACCTCATACGGTTCGCCGACGCGCAGAACTTCGCCGCCGTCAGGAGTCAGTAAAGTCATCACCGGCGCGCGCACGACGAAGTCCGTTTCCGACATATCGGTCAACGACGGATCGTCATTGCTTGTGATGCGTAAGCGGCAACGATCTCCGCCGGGCTGCCGGACTCGCCAAACGTAAATTTCCTGCGTCGAAAGGTTGTTTGTAAGCACTTCCCACGGGCCGCTTGGATAATCGAGATTCAGTTCGATGGTTAACAAGCCCTCGGCGAGCACTCGCTCGAATCGAATCGTGTCATTCGTTCCCGTTAAGACCGTGCTGCCGTCTTGGTGCGACAATAGATTCAAAGCGGGATTGACGATACGCGTGTCGGCATTCGAGGTGTCGGAAAGCTCCGGCTGCGTCATGTGCGTCACTCTAAAGCGCGCGTGATCTGTGGCAGGTCCCGTAACAGTCCACGAGTGCGTGCCGCTATTGGGAATATCGGAGGCGATCGTTTCCCATGTTCCGTCCGGATACTCGCGACTCAATTCGAGCCGGACGTTTCCGCCGACGCTGACGCCTGACCAGCGAATCGTAATCGTCGAGCCGACTCCCAAAACTTCCGTACCGTTCGGAAAGAGCTGCGTAAATCCCGGTGTTCCCGTCGGGACTTCCCACATGCCGCGGCCATGAGTGGCGATGCGCAACATGCCGGTTTGCGCTTGCAATTCCATATCGTCCACGCGCACGACAGGCAGACCTTCGCCGAAAATTTCCCAGGTCGCTCCGCCGTTGACGGTGCGGTAGACTCCCAAATCTCCGCCGGCGTACAAGATCAATGGATCGCTTTGATCGACGACAACGTCTTGGAAAGGCACATTCGGCAAATTGCCCGTAATGTCCGTCCACACTGTGCCGCCTTGCACTGATTTCCAAACGTGACCGTTCGAGTAGCCGGACTTCGCGACGTAGACGGTGTTCGGATCGAAGGGATCCGGAGTCACGCGAGTCGTATATGATCCCGAAAGATTTCCGGTTACGTTTACCCATTGTTGATCGGCGACGTCAAAGCGCATCACGTTACTGTTTGTGCCGAGGTACAGTCGTCCCGGCATCGCAGGCGACGCGGAAAGCGCTTGATTGGCGCTGCCGACCGAACCGAGGTTCAACCAACTGCTGTTGCGTCCTTGATTAGGCGACATCCAAACGCCCGATCCTCCGCTGCTGGTGGTCGTGTAAATGGTATTTGGCTCAAACGGGTCTTGCACGATCGGCGTAACCCACGGGCCACTGCCGGTAATTCCCGGATTGATTTCATGAAAACTCCCGCCGTGATTGTCTGTGCGGTAGCGGTTGCCGTTTTGATATTCGACGTAGTAAGTGTCGTCATCCGAATAATCAATCACGCAAAATCCGCCGTCGCCGCCGAAGACCATGTCGAACTCGCCGTCACCGTCAAATTCGCTGGTGCCGTTGTCTTGCGAACCGCCGAGCGCGAAGGCCGTGTCAAGCGTGGCGTTGCCCATCGCATAATATTGATAGGTACAGTAGCCGGTGTTCTTTTCGTTCCACGTGTTGCCATTGTCGTAGGAAACAAAAATACCGCCGTCGTTGACGTCCCAAAGTTCGTTGGTGTGAGTCGGATGAAAAACAAGCTCGTGGTGGTCCGCATGCGAAAAATCGCTGTCTCCGAATCCATGGTACCACCATGTTTTCTGCGACCATGTTTCGCCGTTGTTTACCGAGCGGTAGACGTCCAAGCCCGCGTTAAAAACTACGGACGGATCGTCGGGATCGACGGCGATGGCCATGTCGTACCAACCCTGACTTGCATAGTGGCTATCCTCGCCGTCTTGCGACATGCGGGTCCACGTCACGCCGTTGTCAATCGACTGATAGACGCCGATCATCTGCGAACCGTTGAAATCGAAATCGCCGCTGACTCCCGCATAAACAATCAGTGAGTTGTTGGGATAGTAGCTAAGCACAATACGACCGATCACCGTGGGATTGGGCAATCCCGTGCTGGAGCTGAACCACGTTGCGCCGTTGTCCGTCGAACGATAAACTCCGTTCAATGCCGAGCCATAAGGATAACCCGCGGCACAGAGCAATGTGTCGGGATGCTGCGGGTCGCGTTTCAGTTCGTTGATGTTTCCCGTGCGCACGCGGGTGAAATTCGCTCCGCCGTCCGTCGAGCGGTACAGTCCGTCGTTCGTGCTGGCGAGCACGATGTCGGCATTGCGCGGGTCGACGCTGATGCGCAGAATCGCTGTGCCGCTCGAGTACTCATAGCTCAGTCCCGTCGTTTGCCACGTTTGTCCGCCGTCGATGGATTTCAGAAGACCGACGCCGGAGATTCCGTCGCCGTTGAAATAACCTTCGCCCGTGCCGAGATACATGATATTCGGATTGGAGGGAGAGATTTCAAAACTGCCAATGGCGAGATTAGGCAGCGCGTCTGTGAACGGATACCAGTTGCTTCCCGCGTCGTCGCTGCGAAAGAGTCCGCCGCCCACCGAACCTGCGAACATCGTGTCGGGCGCATTTGGATAAAATCTCAACACGCGTGTGCGTCCGCCGTGGTTGAAGGGGCCGAGGTTCACCCAATTTTCGTCGAGAGACGCGCGCGGCATACGCTGCATCTGGAGCCAGCCTTCCCAGCGCGCGCCCGCCGGAATCGTATTGCCCGGAAACGCGCGCTGAATCACGTCGTATTCGTAGCGCTTGAAGGGTTTCCAACCGTGCGAACGCGGCCAGTCTTCGCGAGTTTCGTAGTATTGTCTGAACGGCGCGAGCTGCTCGTCGACGTTGATGGTCGGCTGCTGCGCGAACAGAGATGTTGCTAAGAAGAGTAGTAGTGCGGGAATCAGGTACATGAGAGATATATGCGGTGTGACTATTTCAAAAGCAAGAGTTTTCCCGAATGAGAAAACTGCCAAGCGTCAAAACGGTAAAAATAGACTCCGCTCGCGAGAGCGGACGCGTCGAACGAAGTCGTATAAGACCCGGCATCACGAAACTCATCGATGACTGTGGCCACTTGACGGCCCGTTGTGTCGTAGATGCGGAGGGAGACGGGCGTTCCGCCGGGTAAGTCGAAGCTGAATGTTGTCGTTGCGTTGAAGGGGTTGGGGTAGACGGAGACAGCGATGTTGTTGGGGAGGGCGGGGGTGGAGTTTGTAGGTGTAGGAGTTGTGCCAAATTTTGTAACAAAGAAATGTGTTCCAACCCATGACGACACCAACATGCCCCCATCATCATCGGCTATTGAGCTATGGCCATCATCATGCAAGGTTAATGTCCCAAGACTCTCCAAATCCTCACTATAGAACTGGTAGTGCTTGAGCCCGTTGGTTCGATTCACTTGCACGCACAGTACACCAGCCGTAGTTGAAAAGAAGTCTGAACCGATGTACAAAAGTTGGTTGTCATAGAACATTCGTAGATACTCAAACTCACCAGATTCAGAGAATCTAAGAAGAACGAGTGAATCGTTCAGCATGTTTCTCGCAGTCACAAACAAAGCACCCGACGAGCCATTGCAGACCGCTACAGGGAAAAGACCAGTGGCCACGGTATCCGTTTGAGTCACCGTGAGATTGATATCAACAACATATGTTACCGTGTAGCTATCAGGGGTACAAAGTACAAAGAACAAGTTATCACTGATTTTTTCAATATCTTTGAACGAAGAATATAGATCGGGAACCACGAGAGAATCCAATAATACTCCGCTATCTGTGTATGAATATACCCCTAGAACGGAGGCAGTTATAAACCCCCGCGAAGTGGAAAGCAGTATTCCACGACTTAGGTGGTCCCATGGGTCGGGCAGGATTTCAAAAGATCCGATTGAATCACCCTCGAGCGTATAGTGCATCACTTCTGATTGTGCGTTGCGTACAACAATAGTTTCGTCAGAAAGTAGCAGTGGATTGGAGGGCATCCCCGGAATGCCGCCGTCCCGTGGGTAGTTCTCGATTTGTCGTAGCCACACAATTCCAGATGAATCCAGATGGCATATGTACTCGCGGACATTATAGGAGTAGTAGCCATGCCCCATGTACCATCTGTCGTAGTATTGAACTGAAGCAAAGAAACCTTCCATGTTTATCGGTGTCCTCGCAGGAATCACAACAGAGATGGAGTTGGCTTCAATATGATACTCTTGTCTCCACTGCTCATAAATAGGCAACTGCCCCCACGCACCCACAGAGAGCACCAACACCAACCCAACAATAATCCCAAGAATATTCCGTCGCATGCCCCACCTTGCCTTTCTGAGTTGTTTTCGGCAAATTCGAGCAGGATAAGTACTTAAAGATACGGATTTCACCTGCGGGGAGCAATGTGCCACTTTTTGTTATGTGCGTAACTCACAGGCCACATTTCCCCGAAAAACCGGCCTGCAAACCCTATTCCTGTCAATAAAAACAACACCTTAAGCAGCTTTGAAACGCGCAATCCCTGCGGCCACTCCGCAAGCCGTGCAGAGTCTTACGATGCGACCGATTTTGCTCGACGGTGCCTTAGGGACAGAGCTTGAGCGCCGCGGGGCTGCCTGTTCGTTGCCGCTTTGGACGGCTGAAACGATTTTGGAGTCGCCCGAGCTCGTCCGCGCGGTGCATCGAGAATATATAGATGCAGGTGCGCATGTCCTGACCGCCGGCACGTTTCGCACGACCAGATGGGCGCTGTCGAAAAAAGGCATGGCGGATCGCGCCGAGGAGCTAACTCGAAAAGCCGTTGAGTTGGCGCGGGATGCAACTACCTCCCCTAACCCCCCCGCTAAAGCGAGGGGGAAAGTTGAAGCACACGCGCCAGCGTCACTGGGTCCAGCGTCCACGCTGGCGCTGGTCGCGGGATCCATTGCGCCTTTGGTAGATTGCTATCACCCGGAACTTGCGCCGGGAGATCTGGTGCTGAACGCCGAGCATCGCCACAACGCGCAGTCACTCGCCGATGCCGGAGTCGACATCATTCTCGTCGAGACGCAGAACTCTTTGCGTGAAGCGAAAATCGCGACGCACTTCGCTCGGCAAACGCGCATTCCCGTATGGACGTCGTTCATCGTGAAATCTCCTACGGAACTTCTGAACGGTGATTCATTACGCGATGCCGCGCGCGACGTCGTCAAGCACGGCGCCGCTGCGGTGTTGATCAATTGCACCTCGCCGCAAATCGCCGCAAAAGCCGTCATGAATCTGTCGATGCACGTGCACGGTGAAATCAAGATAGGCGTCTATCCCAACGCGCTCGACGAACAAATGACACCCGAAGAATTCGCCGAATGGGGGACGAACATTCAAGCCATCGCCGACATCATCGGCGGCTGCTGCGGAATCGGGCCGGAACACATCAGAGCGCTGGCTGAAAGGATACGATCATGAAAGCGGATCGGACATCTCATTTCGTTCTCATTCTGATTGTCACAGCAATAATCGGCGGGACAGCAAAGGCACAACCGCTGGACGGGAAAATCTCGATTGTAAAACCCTCGGAATCGGATACGTTGGTTGCGGGGTCATTTGTCACAATTGAAATCCTCTGGACATTGCATGACACGCCGGAAAACAAAAGCCGCGAGACTGTGGAGCGCTATTGCGAGGCCGCTAACAATGTTGATTCCACCGATCTCGAAATTGTGAGCATCGGGCTGTCAAATCGAAATGAATCTCAGGAAGTTCTCGGAAGTTCGTGGACTGAAGTTTCTAAGAACAAGAATGGGTACTTGAACTGCCTGTGCGAAAGTTTCAAGGAGACGCACGACAGCAGCCGACCGCTTTCACAGTCCGGAATCGCTTACAACGTTCATTTCCAACTGCCGGAAGAGTGCGATGAAGACAAGTTGGTACTGAAGATCGAACATTCCGCCGATTGGACGACCTCATCTGCTGCGGAGCAAGCATATTGGATTCGCAATCCGCGCACTCGAGAAGATTCTACTTCGGTATTGGTTTCGCAAATCAGCGCCGCAAAGCTCAATAGCGACAAAAAGAGAATTGTTACCTTGGGCTGGGAAGCCGAAAACCGAGGATGGCTCATTGATAAATCACTGATTTCTTATTCGCCGGGTGAATCTGCCGAGATCGCCGAGCTTGGACTGCTTCAATTTGATCGAAGATGGCGTCAAGCAGGGTTTATTCGCGAACAGATTGAGAGATGTGGTTTTCCGGGTATAGGGAACTCCAATCCTTATCCAGAGGACCCGGCCGAACAGCGAGGATACTACTTAATAGAAAGAGCGAAACTGCTGCACCATGCTCTGCTGCCGCAAGAACTGCCGTGCATGAGACTGGTTCTGGACGACAATTTTGAGATGGTCGAAGACCGCGCCGTCTATCGAACCTATCCGGGGTTTGTGCATCAGGCCGAACTCTGGTGGCAATTTCGCCCGATGGCCTACGTGTACGAATTCGCTACCGGCTTTGAGGCTTACAGCCCCAAGGGAAATCTCTCTGTCACTGCAGCGACATCCTTTGATCTGAATGGAACATATGAAAACTTTGAGGCCACGGATTCAATCTTGCAAGCTGTAGAGTTGCAAGGGTGGCAAAAGAGGGGCATGGAGGACAGCAACCGCTCATGTTTGATCCGACCCTATGCGTATGTTAGAAATCGGACGTTTTCCGCAGTCGAGGATATGGTTGACCGGTATGTGAGACTTGTTGCCTCATACACTGACCCAGACGGATGGTCGGTCAGCGACAGTCTGTTTATTCAGGTTGTTCATCCCGAAACACGAGACGACTATGAGAAGTGGTTCTCGCATGAATTGCATGACCTGCGAAATAAAGGAGAGTTTGAGCGCGCAGTTGCGCTTGTAGATTCGCTCGCGAATCAAGATTACTATTTTCCCGACGCAATGGTCTACGGCTGGATGTCGGCGGAGGCAATCAAGGACCACAAGTCCGCACTGAGATTTATTGATTGTGCGTGGGAGTACAATGGCTATTTTGAAGGCAATGGGTATGTTCCGGTTCCGTTTTCTTTTCAAGCACACGCAAACTACGAGCTGTATCGCAAGCAAACGGAAAACCTCCTAAACGGAAAGGCGCCAGATCGAAGCACTCGTGACATTCTGGGGCCCCAATAGGAACACAATCTAATACAGAAATCTAACGCATCACATAAAAAGAGCACATCATCATGAAAACTATCGCGCTATTTTTGTTGGCGGTGTCCGTGTTATCTCGGGCATGCCAAGGACCGGAAAGCACGGGACCCAAGAACGCACCCGAAGGTTTCGGAACCGCGCAAAAGAGTGACTTGATCGTCGAACCGCAACTTTCCGAGATGCAAGTCGAGTGGGGAACCTCAGAGGAATTTCAGGTCAACGTGTCGTGGAAGAGCGGACAGAACTATGCCATTCAGCTTACTCCCGCGAAAGACACTCCCGAGTGGCTGAACGTCTCCGTCAGCCCCGCGATTCTGAACCCGCCCGGAGTCGCAACCGTGTATGTCGAACCCGAATTAGGTTGGGCCAAGCGCGGCAAACACAAAATCAAACTGCAAGCCACGGCCTACAACATCAAAGATCCCGTAGAAGTCGAATTGGAAATCGAAGTCGTGCGGCAATCGGGACAGTTTGAAGTTTTGCAAACTCTCGAATCATCCATCGAGTGCCGGAATATTTGCGGCAAAGTCACAAACGGCCGCATCGCATTTTATGATCTCTTGAAGGAAAAAGGTCAGAAATGCGACGAGAAATCGAAACTCCCCGAAGACCAGCGGATCGGCTTGAAGCAATATGCCGTGTCGTCAAAGGGCTACGGATTCGGCAGAACCTGCGCGATTGCCGGAGTTTGGGAAAACACGGGCACATTGACCTTCGTGAACGTCGGATTCTTCGAGCGCACGATTCCGCGCGGCGATTCGTTTATGCAAATTCGCTCGGCGGAACGCGTGTGGCTTTCGCCCGACAATACCCTCGCGATTGCGCAGAGCGGATCGGCCTTCACGCCGTACGACATCATCAGCGGACAACAAATCGGTGAAACGTGCCGTTCAACGGGAGATGTGACGGGGATACGTTATGATGCGAATAAGCTCACGGTGTTCTCGGCGAGAGATTGTGAGTGGGACGTGAAATAACCAGCGTGCCGCCGGACAGATTGTCGCTGGCGCGGTGCGCTTAGGAAATCAAGTTGAACAAAGAGCGGGGCGACCATCTGGCCGCCCCGTTTTCTTAATACATTCTCGAATGCATCCCCAGCCGGAGGCTGGAAAGTAGTAGATTGAACTTATTTCAGCAGGGTTAGTTTGGTGACCGTCGAAAGCCCCGTGGAAGTTTCGAGTTTCGCAAAGTAAATTCCGCTGGGAAGATGTCCTGCGTTCCAGTCGAAGGCATAGTCGCCGGCCAGCAGCGGCGCGTCAAGGATTGACTCCGTGGCCTGACCGAGAACGTTGTAGATCGTGAGCTTCACGTTCGCATTCTGCGACAAAGTGAAATTCAGCGTCGTGTTCGGATTGAACGGATTGGGGTATGCAGAAAGGATGAAAGATGAAGGATGAAGGATGTCGGCAACGTTTTCATCCGCAGCCAACGTGACTTCAGTCAAAATCTGCGCATAGATGTTGTTGAAAATATCGCCGACCGCACCCGCGCCGCAGCAGCGGCCGGGATTGCTCGAACGCAAATCCTTCCAAACCGCCAATGCACTGCCTTCGTTCCACGGAATCAAAACCGGCGCTTGCTGATACGTCGGCACGTCGCAAATCGGATAGCCTTCCGAAGGCCACTCGAAGCCGCCGATGCTCGCAAAATTTCCGTCGCCGTCAATGTGCGTGCCGTAAAGATCAATCTCTGAGTAAATGTCCGTGTTGCGATAGTCTTCCCACATAACCCACGCACCGCCGTTGCCGTCGTGAGTCACCGTCATGAAACTCTGATCTCCTTCGTGAGTGCAAACCCGGCGGTCAACACCGCTCCACTCCGCGATGCCGTCGGCGTCATAGCGCGCGACGTAACCGTAGGAGTGAACGCCGTCCCGGAAATCTTCATACGAGACCAAAAATCCACCCTGACCGTCGGGCGAAATATCGTGGCGAACGGCGGCGGCCTCAGGACCCGAAATTCTGTGACCTTGAGTGCCCCACAAATCCTGACCGCTCAGAGTAACTAAAACACCGCGCACGTCGTAGGTCGCAGCGTCGTCGCTTTGCGGCTGTTCGTATGTCAGCAAAATATTTTCGCCCAAGCGCATGAGCTTCGAATTGCGGTCGCGTCGTCCAACGGCGCCATACTCGCGTCCCGCATCCGACCACCCATCACCAAAAGAACCGTCGGCATTGATGTGATAGACAATCGCCTGCGTGTCCTGCCACTGGCCGGTGACTCCCGACAAATAGCAGCCGCCGTGACCGTCGCTTTCGGCATCCGTCAAAATCAAATCCGCGCCCGGCAGTCCGGGAAATTCGTGGTAGACTTCCGGCCAACTGAGATTGCCTGCGGCATCGATGTGAGCGATGCTGATGCGTGCCACGAAACTGTCGTTGAAACGCGAAAAGGCCACGAACGCGCCTCCGCTGCCGTCGGCCACGACGTGCGGTTGACCGAGAAAACCGAGGACGGATCGAATGCGAACGGGATTTGCCCAAACTTCCGCGCCGCTGTTGTCGATCCGGTGAATGTGCATCACACTATTAAATCCAATCGAATCACCCGCCCAAACGAGAAACGCTCCGCCGTTTCCGTCGGCCGCAATTTCAGGCGGAAGATGAATCAAGAAACTGTGATCGCTATTTAGCTTTCGGCCGTTCGGTTCCAAATACGTTTCACCGTTGCCGTCGACGATCTGAAAGTACACATCACGGTTCAGCGACGCGCGGTTGTCCGTCCAAATTACGCCGAATTTCCAGTTGTCAAGTTTAGCTGTTTCCTGATCGTAGCTGTCGTAGGTCCATCCACCGCTGACAAATTCGGCGGCGCCAGCGAGCTGTCCGCTGTCGTTTAGTTCCGCGACAAACAGACTTTCCGGCTGGGCAATGGCGCGTCCCGACACAACCACGAGTCGCGCGGCACCCGTGGGAGGCTGTTCGATTTCAGCGCGCAGCTTCTTGTCCAAACGAGTCCAGACGAGGTTGCCGTCGTTGCCCCACAGTTTCGTTCCTGTGCTGGAAATTTTCTGCGTGCGAAGGTTGTTGTTGTAGGATTCGTCAAACTCGGCCCACGTGACGATCAAATCGGTACCGTCCCAAGCCCAATCCAGGGGCGACGTGCGCAATGCGGCGATCCCGAGATCTACGGGACCCCACGTGAGTTCACCGGTACGGCTATAGTGATAGAGCAGCACGGAGGATTCTTCAGGATCAAATTCAAAATCGGCGACCGCTACGATCACTCCGCCGTCCGGAGCCGCGGTTAGATTGGCGATTGTTTGTGCGTCCGGACCGGAAGCGATCAGTATGCCGTCCGCTGTCCAGCCGGAAAGCGGCGCGCGCGTCGTGTCGAGCAAAACAACTCTCGCGTCGCCGTATTGCTGGCCTGCGCCGCGGGCGGTCCACGCCACCGCGAGGCCGTTTTCAATGGCGACCATCTTGTGCGTGCCGAAATCGGAATATTCCGCAACCGAATTTTCGTCGGCGAAGCCCAGTTGTCCGCTCTCAGAAATTTTCTGGATAACCAAATCACTCTCGGCGCTGGGTTCGGTGCAAAGCGCGTAGGCGCTGTTGCCGACACAGACGATATCCACGGGCTGGTTGTTGTAATCCGCGCTGAACAGAAGCTGAATTCCGTCGATGGGACCGATGCGCTCGCCTGAGGGTGAGAGGACTTGTCCGTAGACGTTCAGCCGTGTGTCCGCACCTTCGGTCAAGCGGTCGTCGTTAAAGATGACGTAGGCATAGCCGCTCTCGTCGATGGCGAGCTTGGCGTCGAATTGATCGCGGAAGGTCTGCACAACCGAAACGCCTTCCGACGGGGACCACATGGCATTGCCGTTGTGATCGTAGCGCTGCGCTTTCAGATCGCGAAATCGTCCGACCGAATAATCTTCCCACACCGCGAGAATGCTGCCGTCCGCATAGGCTGCAACGATTGGCGCGCGCTGTTCGCTGATATCGCCCGCGACCAGCCTGCCGTTTTGTCCCCAGATGTGTTCGCCGTCGGGAGCGATGCGTGTGCCCCAGACATCGCGTGTGCCGTCGCGGAGGCAATCGTAGTAAAACAACGCCACGTCGTTTCCGGCACAAACAGCCGCACCGTTCCAGCCGAGGTGAGCACCTTGGCGAATCGGCAGGCCGTCATCCTGCCACTGGAACTGCGCAAGTGCCAGCACGGGGATGAGCGCGAGGAGATAAACTAAGCGAGTGCGATGGTGCATGATCTTTCCTTATTCGTCACAATTGCGGCGCGAACCGATAGCTTACAATTTAACGAATATTTTGGAACTACCGTTCCGGGAAAGCACGAAAAATGAAGTATGAAATATGAAGAAGAACTTACAAATGTAAAAGGAATAGCAATTTGAATTGACTGTCCCTTTTGTGGTACGGTTGGGGGCCTCTTTTGACATTCTCCCTACTTCAGCCATCCCGAAAGTACCTACTTATAGCTGGCAACGGTTCAAAGCGCATCCCGGCGCTGGTCTACTCCCCACTCATGGTGCCTTCTTGACCGTATTTAGGAAATGACCTTTGCGTTCGACCTTGCACCACTACCGATACCGTTTCAGAATTAAGGCTTTTGCCGATTCAACTCTACGAGCGTTGATCAACCTAAGTTTCAGTCGACCCTCGTGATCAGATTCGGACTCGGCTAAGAGATGGTGTGCTGTGGTGTAATGAAGATCCGTAAAAACGATTGTGGAGTTTGATGCCTTTCCCTCCAGTTTGCAGAATCTGGTTCCATTGGCTCGCCAATAGCTGATTCTACTCTTCAACTCTTTTGCATTGATACCCGGCAATGCACGTAGGAACGAGTCAAGCTCTTCGCGATACATTTTACTACTCCGTCAATTGAGATGTCTGGTGGAATGGTCCGACAGTTCAAGACAAAGGTAACACCTACGCTTCGCAAAAGTCAAGAAATGCGCAACACGTTGGTGCGACCAAACAGGGAGGTTGTCCGTTCGTACCAAACGCAAAAAGCCCCCGCATTCCTGCGGGGGCTTTCTTTATCTGTACTTCTCCTGTTCCGGCCGGGTTGCGCGTCGCCCTTCACTTCGTTCAAGGGCAGGCTTAACCCGGCTCGGCGAGTGTTTCTCGGATTCCGGCGGGGAACCGCGCTGACGCGCTTAATCGCTTCACTACGTTCGAGCGCAGGCCCCGCTCGGCGAGAACGCCAACCACCCAATTGCCGGCTTTCGCGCCAGCACACTGGGTCCAGCGCCGGCGCTGGTTACTTGGCGGCGGAGAGGTGCTTGCTGACGAGCTTGGTCATTTCGAACATGGAGACCTGCTTCTTGCCGAACAGCTTCATCAGCTTGTCGTCGGCATTGATCATGCGGCGGTTCGCCTTGTCCTGCAGACCGTTCTTCTTGATGTAGTCCCAAATCTTCTTGGTGACGTCCGTGCGCGGCATCGGCTTGTTGCCAATGACATCGCCCAAGGTCGCCGACGGCATCATGGGAGCCATGAAAGCGGCATTCGGTTTACGCTTGGCGGCCTTCTTCTTGGTCGCCTTCTTGGCCGTGGCTTTCTTCTTGGTCGCCTTCTTGGCCGTAGCTTTCTTCTTGGTGGCTTTCTTCTTGGTCGCCTTCTT
Organism: Calditrichota bacterium; assembly: GCA_020637445.1. Lineage (NCBI taxonomy): Bacteria > Pseudomonadati > Calditrichota > Calditrichota bacterium. The sequence goes on from JACJVZ010000002.1 coordinate 444,021, forward strand.
CGGCGCGGCCTTCTTGGCTACTTTCTTCTTGGTCGCCTTCTTAGCCGTAGCTTTCTTCTTGGTGGCTTTCTTCTTGGTCGCCTTCTTAGCCGTGGCTTTCTTCTTGGTGGCTTTCTTCTTGGTTGCCTTCTTGGTCGCCATGTGGAGCTCCTTTGCTCGATGGTTATTAGTTCTGAGGGAGTATCTTGCAGTCAGTTGTTACCCAAAAACGGGGGCGGGGACTGCGGCGTCCCTACGCGATGATCGGGCTGTGCGGCAGCCCGTACCGTCTATCTATAAGCCCGAAGACAACGTTTTCGAGCATGCAATCAAAGGAGTAGCAGCGCACACACACAGCGCTAATCGCAAATATACTCACAAAAAGAATTTTGTCAAGAGGGTATGCCCTGCTACAGTCATAAGAACGCAGGACAGTCCACAAGAGTTGCAACGCGCGTCCGTGTCAGTCACGGATGGCTTCGAAAGTTCTCCGCGAAAGCCTTGCTGCCAGTCGCGAACAAGACCGAACGGCGCCTTGCGACAGGCTTCTGTCATAGGGGAAGGGGGAGTTTTCAGTCTGAGAAGTATTTGAAAGTGAGTAAGTTGCGAAGTTCGGCGAAGCAGGAGTTATCAGTCGGGGAAGCAGCTTCTATCGTGCTCGCTCGCTGGTGCATATCGTCCATGCGAGTAGACACAAAGGAATGCCGCTCCCGTCTTGCACGGGCGCTTTTCCCCTATGAAAACAGCTTTCTCCGTCTGTGACGGAACGACCTTGAATGAAAAAAATTTGCGGAGAACGCCTCCGTTTTGGATTGAAATATGAAATATGAAGTATGAATTATGAAGGCGGAAACAGACATCGGAGAAGGTATGAGGTCAGAGGTGGGAGGTATGAACCGGGAAGGGGCGAGAGCTTGAAGTCAGAAGTCCGAAGTCAAAACAGGGCATCCGCAGCAGATGCCGCCGCGAGAAAATTCTTGAGTGCGCAGAGTGTGATTTTTGGAGCGTGTCGTCCGGTATTAGGGGGAGTGATGAGAATTTAGGTGAATTGAGTTTCGAAGGGGAAATGGGTATATTAAAGGTTGCATTCAAGAGAGACAGGCGCTCCCGGCCAGGACCGGTGCGGCGCCGGATAGCCATAGGAAAGGACCTCTAAATGAGTAATTCTACACAGGCTGACGACAAGCTGACACTGGAGAATATCCACGAAAGCTCGGCCTTTAACCCATATCGCGGCCAATCACTTCCTGAAGATATCGAGATTCAGGAGTGGACAGAGTCGCTGGACTACGAGTTTGAACAAGGCGGACCGGAACGTGTGCAAGCCCTATTGCACTGGTTGCAGATTCACGCCCAGAAGCAGGGCGTGTCGGTGCCGTTTCCGCTAACCACTCCGTATGTGAACACGATTCCCGCCGACAAGCAGCCCGCATTTCCGGGCAGTCGTGAAATCGAGCGCCGCATCAAGAGCATCATCCGCTGGAATGCGATGGCGATGGTCGTGCGTGCGAACCGTGCCGAAGACGGCATCGGTGGACATATCTCCACCTACGCGTCCGTCGCGACGCTGTTCGAAATCGGCTTCAACCATTTCTTTAAAGGCCCCCAGCACGCCGACGGCGCCGATCAAATCTACTTCCAAGGTCATGCGTCGCCGGGAATCTACGCGCGCGCATTCTTGGAAGGACGGATCTCCATCGAGCAGTTGCGTAACTTCCGTCACGAACTGCGGCCCGAAGGCGGACTCTCGTCCTACCCGCACCCGTGGTTGATGCCGAATTTCTGGCAATTCCCGACGGTGTCGATGGGACTCGGGCCGATCACAGCCATTTATCAGGCACGGTTCAACCGCTATCTGGAAAACCGCAGCCTGAAGCCAAGTACCGATTCGCACGTATGGGCGTTTTTGGGTGACGGTGAAACGGACGAGCCGGAAGCGCTCGGCGCCATCGGACTCGCCGGACGCGAAAAGCTCGACAATCTGATCTTCGTTGTCAACTGTAACCTGCAAAGACTCGACGGGCCGGTGCGCGGCAATGGGAAGATCATTCAGGAACTTGAGACGATTTTCCGGGGCGCGGGTTGGAATGTCGTCAAGCTCATCTGGGGCAATGACTGGGATTATCTGCTCGCCGAAGACAAAAGCGGCAAGCTGGTCAAGCGGATGGGTGAAGCGCTCGACGGAGATTACCAAAAGTATTCGGTGGAATCGGGCGCGTACATTCGCCAGCACTTCTTTGGGATCGATCCCGATCTGCTGGCAATGGTGGATCATCTTTCCGATGAGCAATTGCTTAAGATGCGCCGCGGCGGACACGATCCGGAAAAAGTTTACGCCGCTTACAAGGCCGCAGTCGAGCACAAAGGTCAACCGACCGTCGTTTTGGCGCAGACCATCAAAGGTTACGGCCTGGGCGAAGCAGGCGAAGGCCGCAACATCACGCACCAGCAGAAGAAGCTCAACGACGAAGAGCTGCGGCACTTCCGCACGCGCTTCGGGATTCCCATTTCGGATGAAGCCATCGCCGCCACGCCGCTCTACAAGCCGCCGCACGACAGCCCCGAGATGAAATACATTAGGGAGCGCCGCGAAGCGCTGGGCGGCTCGATGCCGCAGCGCAATGTCACGGTGGAGCCGATCGCACCTCCCGCGAAAGATTTCTGGAAAGAGTTCTTCGAGAGCAGCGGCGAGCGCGAAGTTTCGACGACGATGGTGTTCGTCAGAATTCTGGCCAAACTTCTGAAAGACGAAGCGTGGGGCAAGTTTGTCGTGCCGATCGTGCCGGATGAAGCGCGCACGTTTGGTATGGAAGCGCTGTTCCGCCAAGTCGGAATCTATTCGAGCATCGGCCAGAACTATGAGCCGGTCGACCGCGCGTCTCTTCTATATTATAAAGAGGCGACGGACGGGCAGATTTTGGAAGAGGGAATCACCGAAGCGGGTTCGATGTCGAGCTTCATCGCGGCGGGGACGGCCTATGCCAATCACGGGCTGAACATGATTCCGTTTTTCACGTTCTATTCGATGTTCGGGCCGCAACGCATCGGCGATTTGATTTGGGCCGCGGGTGACGCGCGCTGCAAGGGTTTTATGATGGGCGCGACGGCCGGACGCACGACATTGAACGGCGAAGGACTTCAGCACGAAGACGGACACAGTCCGATTTTGACTCTGCCGACGCCGAACCTGATGGTGTATGATATCGCGTTCGGCTACGAACTCGCGCTGATTATCCGCGACGGTATGAAGCGGATGTATCAGGATCAGGAAGATATTTTCTACTATCTGACGATTCAGAACGAAAATTATTCGCATCCGGAGATGCCGAAGGGTGTTGAAGAGGGCGTATTGAAGGGACTTTATCTCTACAAGAAATCCGACGACAAAAAGGCGAAGCTGCGGGTGAATTTGTTCGGATCGGGTTCGATTATGCTCGGTGTGTTGGAAGCGCAGAAGATGCTCTCGGAAAAATACGGCATCGCGGCGGATGTGTATAGTGTGACGAGCTATAAGACTCTTTACACGGAAGCGCTGGCGTGCGAACGCTGGAATATGCTCAATCCGACTGAGACTGCGAAGGTTCCGTATGTGACGCAGGCGATGAAGGGCGCGGCCGAGATTACGATTGCTGCTTCGGATTATATGAAGGCGCAGAGTGATTTGATTCGCAGCTACGTACCGGGCGATTTTCACTCTTTGGGAACGGACGGATTTGGACGCAGCGAAAGCCGTGAAGCGCTCAGAGATTTCTTTGAAGTGAGCGCGCCGTATATCGTGCAGGCCGCGCTGACGAAGCTCACGCAGCAGGGGAAGATCAAGCCCGATGTTGTGGCGGGGCATATGAAGGAGTTTGGGATTTTGGCGGGGAAATTGGATCCTTGGGTGGCGTAACGCGGAGGGGAAATTGTCGTACTTGCTAGAACAGCACTAGGAGAAGACCATGAAAGACGACGTTATAGGCGATTGGTCAGAAAACAAGCTAGAAATTATCGAGAAGTACGCCAGGCCTTACTCGCAAATCATGACGAGCAAGGGTTTCTATCACATTTACATTGACGCATTTGCAGGATCTGGTCGGCACATATCGCGACGATCAGAAAAGGAAGTGCTCGGTTCTCCGCGGATTGCGCTTGCAACTTCGCCGCCTTTCAGAGAGTACCATTTTGTGGAGTGGAACGAGAAAAGAGCAGAAGGACTCCGAGTTCTTGAACAAGAACACAGCAATCTCAAAGTATATTTCGGCGATTGCAACAACGTCTTGCCTCGCGAAATATTCCCCCTTCTCGCAAGATCTGGAAAACAGAGAGCATTGTGTATCCTCGATCCATATGCCCTCAATTATGATTGGAACCTGATATGCGCGGCTGCACAAACGAAAAAGGTCGATTTGATCTTGACGTTTATGATGATGGATGTACAAATGAATGTTTTGTTGAAAGACCCCAATACAATAAAGGAAACTCAGGCAAAAAGGCTCACACGTTCTTGGGGAGATGAAACATGGCGAAAAGCGGCCTATGAGGTTCACGACGAACAACTTAACATGTTTGGTGGGAGCGATCGAGTAAAGACGGGCAGTCTGCACTTTGCGAAAGAGTATGGACGTAGGCTGAAAGAGGTTGCGGGGTTTGAATATGTTTCTGATCCAGTTGAAATGTTGAACTCTCGTAAAGGGACAGTCTACTATCTCTATTTCATGAGCCATGCCTCTGTCGCGTTAAAGATAATGAAAGACATTGTTACAAGACTTCGAAAGAGACAGGTTGGGCATGCCTAAATCCTCAATCGAGTGGACGCACTCCACATGGAACCCTGTTACTGGTTGTAACAAGATTAGTCAGGGATGCAAATTCTGTTACGCCGAGCGGATGGCGAAGCGACTTCACGGAATGGGGCTTGAGAAGTATCGTAATGGATTTGAGGTAACGCTTCATCCCGAAGTGGTTGAGTTGCCAATCTACTGGCCGGAGCCTCAGACCATATTCGTGAACTCGATGAGCGATTTGTTTCACGAGAAAGTACCGCGAGACTACATTCTTGACATATTCATTACGATGGCTGTAGCTGATTGGCATACATACCAAGTATTGACTAAGCGTTCAGCGCGTCTTGCAGGATTGAGTAAGTTCCTGGAATGGCCGGAAAATGTTTGGATGGGTGTTAGTGTCGAGAATGAGGATGTGCTATTCCGAATTGATGATCTGCGAGCAAGTGATGCGAAGGTGAAATTCCTGTCATGTGAGCCGCTTATTGGCCCACTGCGAAACATGAACCTTGAAGGAATAGACTGGGTGATTGTCGGAGGTGAGTCTGGTCCTGGCGCTCGTTACATTTCACCTGACTGGGTACGCGACATTCGTGATCAATGCCAAAGAGCTGGCGTCGCGTTCTTTTTCAAGCAGTGGGGCGGTGTGGTGAAGAGCCGTACGGGCCGCACATTGGACAATCGGACGTGGGATGATATGCCCACACAATTAAACGTACTGCAGGAAGCATAGCGAATGCCTGATTTCAAAATACCATTTCTTGGAGACGGCATCACTAAGGGTGATGTTGTTAAATTGCTGGTCAAAGTTGGCGATACGGTCAAGGTTGATCAAGCGCTGTTTGAACTCGAAACCGACAAGGCCGTGATGGAAGTGCCGTCGGATGTCGAGGGAAAAATTACGAACATCCTGATTAAGCCGGGCGATAAAGTTGTGCCGGAACAGGTCGTGATGCAGATGGAAGGTGGGGCGGTGGCTGTCGCTGAAAAACCCGCAGCTCCCAAAGCCGAAGCGCCGAAACCTGCACCAAAGCCCGAACCAGTTGCGGCAAAAGTCGAAACCGTTCCTGCGCCAAAACCTGTTGCACCTGCGACCAACGGTCACATCAAAGACGACCGCATGCTTCCTGCCGGTCCTGCGGTGCGTCGCTTCGCTCGCGAACTGGGAGTTGATCTTTCGCAAGTCGCGGGCAGCGGCCCGCGCGGTCGGATTCTGATTGAGGACGTAAAGCTGTTCGTGCGCACGTCCGCGAAAGTTCCGAGCGCGGGCGGAGCAACCGTCAGCGCGATTGGTCCGCAACCCCTGCCGGATTTTGGCAAGTGGGGCGCAACGCATCGTGAACCGATGTCGAATGTCCGCCGTGCAACGGCGCAAAAACTCTCGCGCGATTGGAGCACCGGCCCGCAAGTCACGCAGTTCGACGAAGCCGACGTAACCAACATCGAAAAACTCCGCAAGCAGTTTTCTCCCTTGGCCGAAAAAGCCGGCGGCGCGCTGACGATGACCGCGATTCTTCTGAAAATCTCCGCAGCGGCGTTGAAAGTTTTCCCGCAGTTTCGCGGCAGTCTCGATTTTCAATCCGAGGAAGTCGTGTTCAAGGATTACTACCACGTCGGCGTCGCGGTGGATACCGAGCGCGGCTTGTTGGTGCCCGTGATTCGTGACGTGGATTCAAAAAACCTGATTCAACTTTCCGTCGAACTCACCGAAGCTGCCGGACGCGCGCGCGACCGCAAACTCGCGCTCGAAGAAATGCAGGGCAGCGTGTTCACGATTTCAAATTTGGGCGGCATCGGCGGTACGAACTTCACACCGATCGTCAATCAACCCGACGCCGCGATCCTCGGCGTCTCGCGCGCACAAACAAAACCCGTTTGGAACGGCAAAGAATTCGAGCCGCGCAGAATTATGCCGCTTTCGTTGTCCTATGATCACCGTCTGATCGACGGCGCCGACGCCGCAAGATTCCTAAGATGGATCTGCCAAGCCGTCGAAGAACCGTTTGTGCTGAGCGTGGAAGGTTAGGCACTTGAAAAGTGCCCAACGTGGCGCTGGCGCAAGTGAACTTCGATTTCGATTTGCGTTTGGCCTGTTCGGTTCTCTTAAGTAGGTCCTTACAGAGGATGACGGAAATTCAGAACAGCGCTCGGCAAGTTTTTCAGAGGGGTTTTTCGCTACGCCGAGCCTTTGTTCAGGATGACAATGCGTTTTACATTCTCGACTTGTCTGAATAACCCCCCTTAATCCCCCCGCGCGGCGCGGAGGGAGATCAGAAATCGACGCCGCATTTGTTTTCCTCTTTCTTCTTTTCCTCTTTCCTCTTTTTCTGAATCATGTCCGATAAATTCAAAGTCACAGTTTTGGGCGGTGGGCCGGGAGGTTACGCCGCTGCTTTTCATGCGGCGGATCACGGTCACGACGTCACGCTGATCGATCTCGAGAAAAATCCCGGCGGCGTCTGTCTTTACCGCGGGTGTATTCCGTCCAAGGCACTCTTGCATACGGGGAAATTGATCACGGATGCGCGCGACGCCGAAGCGCATGGTGTGAAGTTTGATCCGCCGAAAATAGACCTTGACAAATTGCGCGAATTCAAATCGTCGGTTGTGACTAAGCTCACCGGTGGACTTGGGCTTCTGACCAAGCAGCGCAAGATCAAATACGTGCAAGGTCGCGGCAAGTTTGTTTCGTCGAATGCGATTGAGGTTGAACTTGTTGCTGGCGGCACGGAGCGCGTTGAATTTCAAAAGTGCATCCTTGCCAGCGGATCACGCGCCGCGCAGATTCCGAGTTTTCCAAATGACTCTCCGCACGTGTGGAATTCGCGCACGGCGCTCGACCTGCCGGAAATTCCCAAACGGCTCTTAGTCGTAGGCGGCGGCTACATCGGGCTCGAACTGGGGTCGGTCTATAGCGCGCTCGGATCGAAAGTGGTTGTGGTGGAAATGCTCGACAGTTTGCTTGCCGGAGCGGACGCCGACTTGGCGCGCTACCTTGTGCAAAAACTTTCGAAAGAATTCGAAGCGATTCACACGGGGACGCGAGTTGTTGATGTGCAAGCGAATAAGAGCGGCGTGACCGTAAAGTTTGACGGCAAGCACACGGGCGAAGAGAAGTTCGATAAGGTTCTTGTGTCGATTGGACGCCGACCGAACGTCGAGAATCTTGGTCTGGAAAACACTAAGGTCAAAGTCGGTCAAGATGGTTTCATTATAATAGATGCGTCGCGCCGAACTCATGATGCGAATATCTGGGCGATTGGCGATTGCGCAGGGCAGCCGATGCTTGCGCACAAAGCCAGCGCGGAAGGACGCGTCGCGGTCGAATCGATTTCAGGAAAGAAGAGTGTGTTTGCGCCCAGAGCAATTCCTGCGGTCGTCTTCACCGACCCGGAAATCGCGTGGGCAGGGTTGACTGAGAATGATGCGAAGGCTGCAAACCGCGACGTGAAGATTTTGAAATTCCCGTGGCCCGCATCAGGCCGCGCGTTGGCGATGGGTCGCACAGACGGCGTCACAAAACTCATTTGCGATCCCGCGACGGGGCAGGTGCTCGGAACAGGCATCGCGGGCGTGCATGCCGGAGACTTGATCGGCGAAGCCGTGCTCGCAATAGAAATGGGCGCCACAGCCGAAGACGTCGCGCTTTCGATTCATGCGCATCCGACGCTCTCCGAAACTATCATGGAAGCCGCGGAAATGATTTACGGAAGCAGTGTGCATTTCGTAGGACGAAAATAGTGCAACCGCCGCGTGACACGACCAGAGACGTTTGGTCGATCACTTTTTCTTGGATTGAAGGTCTCCTCGAACGGCCGTGGATTATGTGGCTGTTCGTGTTTCTTGTTGCGGTTGTTTACATCGTGTCCTTTCCGTGGGCCGGAGACGACACGTTTGAAATGATTGCCACGGTGCGCGCGGCGTCCGAAAACCTCGTGCATCCGCAAAATCCGATGCTGGATCTTCCGGGCGATACGTCGCCGCGGTTCACGCCGTATGCAATGACGTGGGCGGTTATCGTACGGCTGCTCGGCGTAAGTGCCGTTTCGACAATCCAGTTTTCCGCGATCATAAATCTGATTCTGTTCGCGACCGGATTATCCAGACTTCTGCGCGTGGAATACCGGGACAAACGACTGGTCACCATGCTTGTGCCGATCATGTTGGTGTGCTGGGGAAGCGGCTTCGCGATGGCGAACGGCTATTATTGGCTGCTCTTTTTCATGAGTCTGACCTACGTTGCGGTTTTCGCTTACGGTGTGGGATTTCACGCGCTGGCTGAACTTGCACACTTTCTTAAGAGCAAACGAAGCCGCCACCTTTGGAGCTACGCGATCTTGAGTCTGGTCGTGTTTCTCAGCCATCCCATAACGGGAGTTTTCGTTTTCATGGTTGCCGCCGTCATGGCGTTTTTTGAATCATCAGCGAAACGAACGCTCCTGCTTCAAGCTGTCCCGTTTGCCGCTGTCGCGGCAATCATTTTTTGGCCGTACTTTGACTACTTGAAGACTCTGACGTCCGGCGCGGCGGGACATTGGTACAAAGAGATCATGTTCGCAAACCAAATCAGCGCTATTGGAGTTGCGCTGGTCGGGGTTCCGCTGGCTGTTTGGTACGGAATACGCCGCCAGCATTTGCCGGTGGTCTTGCTGCTTGGGTTGTTCTCGTGCGGCTACTTTTTGTCGTGGGCTTTGGACATTTCCATCGGGGCGAGATTTCTGTTCTTTGCGATGTTAACCATGCATTTGCTGCTTGCGCTGTATGCACTCGAGACTTTTGACAAACTAAGGCAGTCGCCGCGCCCGATCCCAGTTCGGCTTGTTTCACGCGTCGTGCTGATTCTCGCCGTCGTGCTCGTCGGCGTCAAAATGCGGGGATGGGAGATTAAGCACTCGGGCGAGATAGCTCTTCGTTTGATTGGCGCGCTGCCTGAAGAAGTTTCTGTGAAAGACAGATACGCGTTTCTCGAAAATGATCTGGGAGCGGGGGATATTGTGTTGGCCGAGGGAGAAACCGGTTGGCCGGTTCCCGGTATGACCGGTGCGCGGCTGGTTTATCATCAGCATGGAAACCCGCTGTTGGCCGACGAACTCGAAACTCGTTTGAACGCGACGACGCGGTTTCTTTCTAACGTCGACAGCGAAGATGAAATGCTCGAGGCTGCACGCAAATACCACGTGAGCCACGTACTCGTGGACCTCAAACGAGTGGATTCATATGCACCCGGTCTGTTCAACAAACTTGACGACATCGGAACTCGAGTTGAAGATCGGGACTCTCTTCTATTGTACCGGATCAATACAACTAAATAAGCGGAACGGTAAGAAGTAACCGCGCAAAAATAAAAGGTTATAGTATGAAAAGACTATTCATGATCCTATGCTTGTTGTTCATTTCTGTGACGACGCTCTACGCCGCCGCGCCGAGATTGGGAGTCAAAGGCGGTTTGATGTTCGGGAATGTCGATGAAGAAATTCCCGATCAGGTGATTCACTTCACGACGAAAAACCGGACGGGACTCGTGTTGGGAGCATGGGGAGAAATTCCGCTGGTTGTGCAGGAGAATTTTGCGGTGCGCGGGGATTTGCTCTACACTCAGAAAGGCGCGACATACGAAATTTTTGGCGGTGACATAACCGTGATCGCCGATGAGATGACGATTGCGCCGTTCTTAGTGTACTATCTTCCGGTCAAAGTCGTACGACCGTTTCTGGAGATCGGGCCGGAGCTTGGGTTGACTGTGAGTGACGGAACCAAAGTAGACGGCGATTCATTCAATTCAAATGGGAATTGGAAGGATGCGAATTTTTCGCTGAATGTCGGGGGTGGTGTGGAGTTTGGGCTCGGTGGAAAGGCTATCGCGCTGGAATTGAAATACAATCTTGGGTTGACGGATATGGGAGGATGGGGGGAAGATGCGCCGGGCGCAGGGAAAACGACTGCGAAGACGTATGGCGTGCAGGTGCTGGCGAGTGTGGCGTTGTTTTAAGGGGGGCTTGGGTAGATCCTTCACTTCGCCAAGCCTTCGTTCAGGATGACAATGTACTTTTGTTTTGTCATCCTGAAGCCGCCGCGGCTGAAGGATCTTGTTGCGAAACCGACCGATGTCCAAGCGCGCGCCACAAACGATGTAGGGGCGGATGGCAATCCGCCCGCTTTGATTAAAGTAGCATCAGACGTGCGGGGCACCCGCAACGGGTGCCGCCGCGATGGAACACCCCAGAACCCCCTTGACTTCTTGTACAAATGTTCATATGTTTGTGGACCGGGATTGATGGGATTATTGGTTTCGGGATGTTGTTGCAAAATATTGTTTAACCAGATTTTAGAAGGACCCACCCATGCAGATGATGAAGATGATGATTCAGCCGAGGATTGACTATTTCAAGATGATCCACGGTGTGACGAAACGAATTTTGGACCAGATGCCGGCAGACAAAATGGACTTCAAGCCGACGCCCGAGGTGCGCTCGTGGTCGGAAACTGTTCAGCACATGTATGGTTCGCACGAAGCTCTGATGAAGATGACGCGCGACGGGAAGTTCGTCGAAGAAGCCAGCGCGAAAAATCTGTCGAAGGCGGAACTCGCGGCGTTCGTCGATGAGAAATTTGCTGCAGCGATGAAGGTGTGGGACGAAATCAAGGACGAAGACTTGAACAAGAAGGTCGAAGCGTGGGGCGAGACGATGGATTCGTACCTCTTCCCGTTTTTCGCAGTCGATGAACACTGGCACCACCGCGGTGCGCTGACGATTTACCTGCGCATGAACGGAATTACGCCGGTGATGATCTACGACTACCAGCATTGATTACTCGTTCGCCCGAAGAAACTCTCGCTTGGGCGGAGTCGTTTGCGCAACGGCTCCGTCCGGGCGACGTAGTCTGTCTGTCCGGTGAACTCGGTGCGGGAAAATCCGTGGTCGCGCGCGGCATCGGCAAAGGTCTCGGAGTTCAAGAAGACATCCTCTCGCCGACGTTCAATTACGTGCTCGAATACGAAGGCCGTGTGCCGCTCTTCCACGCGGACCTGTACAGACTTCAAGATGCGAATGACTTTGTTGCGTTAGGACTTGAAGAATACTTCGAGCGCGACGGCATCTTCCTGATCGAATGGCCCGAACGTATTTCTGATCTTCTGCCTGCAAACTGCTACCACGTCCATCTGGACATTCTTCCCTCCATGACTGAACGTTCCCTCCTCATCTCCGAACCCAAAGCATGATCTTCTGCCTCGATTCATCCGGCCGCGAAACTCTTTTGGGACTTGCGAAAGACCAACAGGTTCGTGAAATCATGTTGAAAGACCGCGACAGCCTGAAAAGCTCGTTCCTTGAATTGCTGGACAGCATGGGAGCTGCTCCGGCAGAGATTGCCGCAATTGCTATAGGGCAAGGCCCCGGCTCGTTTACGGGATTACGTGTCGGATTTGCTTTCGCGCACGGCTTGGCACGAGGTTTGGATGTGCCGTTATGGCCTGTGCCCTCTTTCGACGTTTTGGCGCACAAAGTGTTGCCAATTTCCGACACGGTGACCGTGCTTGTGCAGGCGCGCAAGGAAAGATGGTTCGCGCAGAGCTATGGCGAGGACGCGAAGGCGCGTGTCGTGCTCGATGCGTCAGAATTGGCGCAATGGTTGCCCTTAGGTGGGGTACTCTGTGGTCCCGGATGCAAGAGCCTGCCGGAAGAACTTCAAGCCAAACTTGAAGACCGCATTCCGGCGGACGAACGATTACATAGACCACAGGCGGACACGTTGATAGAACTTGCCCAGACGACATGGACAAACCGGGAGCGGCTTGCGATTAGCGACGTGCTGCCGGACTACGGATTGGAATTTGGAGCGGCATAAATCCCTTAATGAAGAGCTTACTAATTCGGTTAATTGCGTTCACGGCCATCATGTGGCTCGCGGCATCCAGTGCATTCGCACAGGCGCCGGCGTCGTCCATGTACGGCTTTGACCGTGCGCCGACTCCCGTTTGGGCGCGCCATTTCGGCGGCTCCGAAGACGACGGAGCATACGCCGTGCTCTCGCTTGATGACGGCGGATACGTTCTGGCGGGAGATATTTTCGCGGACAACGGCAATCGTCAAATGTGCTTGATGAAATTGGGACGATATGGCGACCTGATCTTCAAGAAAATTTACACAGGGTCCGGCGTTTCTTCGGCGCGCGCGGTACGTACAACCAACGACGGCGGATTCATCTTGGCCGGATCGACACGCGGTCCCGGCGGTTATGGAACCGACTTATACGTCGTGAAGACTGACTACGACGGTGACGTCGAATGGTCGCGGATTTCGCAAGACCGCGGCGGCGATTTCTCAGAAGATATTCTGCACGCGCGCGGCGGCGGATTTGTCAGCGCGGGCAAAAATGCGCTCGACCTAAAAGGCGCGTACAACATCGTCAAGCTGAACAAACCGGGGACCGTTGTGTGGACTCGCAACTTCTCGGGCGAGCAAGCGAACGCAATTGTTGAAATCAGCAATGGCCGCGTGGCTGCCGTAGGCTATACGAAAGACATACCGGAAGGAACGATTCCGGTGATTGCCGAAGAGAATCCGCAATTTCCGTGGGTTGAGTCAAAGAAGAAAAACACTGGCCCGTGCGGAGACGCATCGGCTTTTCTGTTTACCGAGATCGATTGGAAAGGCGTCGTCCTAAAAGAGCATGTGTATTGGTACGGCAAGTACGACGTCGGCAACTCGCTTGTGGCAACTCCAGAAGGTGGGTTTGTACTGGCAGGATCCGTCGGCGGATGTCCTGACGCTCCGTCTGGATACGATTGCTGGATTGTGCAGACGGATAGCTTGGGCGACACGTTGTGGGCGAAAACTTTCGGCGGCGTGCAGGAAGATCAGGCCTACTCGATACTCGCCGAAGACGACGGCGGGTTTGTGATCGCAGGCAGCACGCGCTCGTGGGGACAAGGCGGCGCGGACATGCTGCTGTTCAAAGTCGACGGCCGCGGCAGCGTGTTGTGGAGCACCGCGATTGGCGGACCGGGTGACGACATTTGCTACGAAGTCCAACACACGGATGGCGGATACATACTCTCAGGAACAACGACTTCGTACGGTGACGGCGACACGGATATGTATCTTGTGAAAGTGGAGCGGTAGACCCGCTCATTCTGAATTTGACTAATAAAAGCGGGCAGCCTAAGGCTGCCCGCTTTTTTCTTTGTTGAGACGAAAGCATCAATCCTGCTTCCGGAAATCGAAGTCGTAGAGGAGCTCTACACGGTAGGTGCGGGGGGGCATTCTGTAACGCTCCATCTCTTCGTATTGCACATTGGTTAAGTTTTCGACGTGCAGACTCAAACGTGTGCTTTGGCGGAATTGAAATGCGATACGCGCATTCATAACGGTAAAAGCATCCGGTGCGTCGTTTTGATAGAAAACAACCGTGTCTGTTTTGGCGACGTGCCGCATTTCGAAGCCATAAGTTGTGCGGCGGTACGTGTATTCCGCGCCGACGAAGAAGCGCCACTCGGGGACATAGGTCAGCGGTCCTTCGTTGTTGATGTCGGTGTGCAGATAAGTCGCGGCGAAAACCGTGTTGACGTTGCGCGGCCAAGCTGAGCGAATACTGAACTCACCGCCGTCGATTTGCGCTTCGGCGAGGTTTTCCGTCTTGAACCTTCCGCCCGCGAGAACCTGCCACCGAATAATATCGTTGTAGTCGTAGTGAAAACCCGCGGCGTCCATGACTACGTGATCGTTGATGCGGCAATTCACGCCGACTTCGCCGAAATCCACAGTTTCCGGATCAAGATCGGGATTGGGAACGAATTCGTAATCCTGCGTGCCGACTTTCTTCAAGAACATCTCGGCGATGGACGGATTGCGAAACGCGTGACCGACCGAGCCGCGCAGGACGACGTTCTTCCGGGCTTCGTAGGAAATTCCGGCTTTCGGCGAAACTTGCTGCGTCGATTTTCCGCTGACAAGATGACGATAGTCGTAGCGCGCGCCCGCGGTCAGGTGAACACTTTTGTGAACGGTCCAATCGTCTTGACCAAATCCTGCAAGCGAGACGGCCTGTTGCCGACCGTAGAGATAATCTTCGGGAACTCCTTTGACGAAATCCCACGTCGCATCGAAACCGAACACCAGCGTATGCCCGCCGGGAGCGATCTTCGTGGATTTTTCGAGGATGCCGAGTTTTTGCGAGAGCGAACGAGTCTGAAAATCAATCGGCGTGTCACCTTCTCGCGGTTCGCTCGACGGATTAAACAGCGAACGCGTGAGATCACGGTTGTAGAAGAAACGCAGGGTGTAGTTCGAGCGCGGCGACTCGATGCGGCGATAGACCAAATCGGACGAGAAAGTTTGCTTGCGCTGCAGGTCATTGGTGTAGATGTCGCGCACGCGCAGAGGTTCAGCGACGCTTTCCCACGGATGCGGATATTCGTTTTCACCGTCCAAAAAGATGTTGGACAGAGTCAAGCTGCGTTCGGGAGTGTAATCATACACGAGCTTGGTGAACGCCGTGAGATTTTCTGATGCCGAAGATTGTCTCCAGCCTTCGGAATTGCGGCGAGTGAAGTTCGTGAAGTAGCCAAGCCGACCGACGGAATTGGAGTGACTGAAAGAGAGATCGCTGCGCGTAGTCATGCGTTCCGTGTAGCGAGCCCATGCCGGAGGTTTCTGATATATTCCGTAACCCGCACGAATGCGCGTATACTCTCTGTGCGTCGGTGAATGCGTAATCATGTTCACGACGCCGCCCATCGCATTGGAGCCATAGAGCGCGCTGTAGGCTCCTTTGACGACTTCCACACGTTCAATCACGTCTTCTGGATAGAGCTGCCAGCTTGCTCCGTCGGTGTCGGAAATGACTGCGGGCCGGCCATCGACTAAGAGCAGTGTTCGGTTGCCGACGCCGCCGCCGAGTTTATCTGACGATCCGCGAATCGAGACATTCGAGACAATCGCTCCGCCAGTGCGGTGCACGTCTACGCCGGGAACGGCATCGAGCACGCGGTCTAAGGAACTTGGCGCACGGTTTTGCACTTCCGTGGAGCGCACGACTTCTACTTTGGTGGTTGATAGCCGCGCCGTTGTTTCACGAGCTTGTGCGGTGATAACCACTTCATCTGCTTGCAGCAAATCGGGATCGAGCTGAATGTTCTGCGTGAGAGTGTCGTTTTCGCCGATGGTGAACTTGTGTTCCGTCGTGCGATAGCCGATGCTGGAAACACGCAGCGTCCACTCGCCGCCGTTCGGTAAATGAAGCGTGAACTTGCCATCTTCGCTTGTGGACGTGCCGCGCAGTGTGCCGACCAACTGAATATTCACACCAAGCAAGCCTTCACCGGTCTGCAAGTCCGAAATCGTTCCGCGCAGCAATGTGGCACCCGCAGCGGGTACCGCCGCGATCATTGCGAGAACAAGATATGTTAGGTAGCGGATCATAGTGTTGTCATTATTGCAAGTATAGACAGACCCCCCTCAGAACCAAAGAACCAATCTTAAATTAGGAAAAGTGTTCGCCGAGCGGGGATTTAGCGTAGCGGTTCCCCGCCGGAATCTGGAAATTTTCAGCGTTCGGGGCACCCGCAGCGGGTGCCGCCGCGAATTATTGCATCTGAAAAATTTCGGTCTGCGGGGCAGGTGAAGACACCTGCCGCCGCGAGTAATCAGTCCCCCGCGCAGAGCGGAGCGTTGCCTGAAATACAGAGGCCGTCTTGCGACGGCCCCGTGAAGATACAAAATTCAGGTGAAAGCCGAAACTTAGTTGGACACGTTTATGTTGATTTGTCCAAAGTTCGCGTCACCGTCGATCGTGATTGGCGTTGGTGACCCTCCGGTCGTCCAGCCGTGGGCACCGTAGCAGGTTGCGCCGGGACCCTGCACGTTGTTCCAAAGCGAAATATAGTATGTGCCTTCGGGCATGCCGGTAAAGGCATAGAGGGTTTCGGCGTCGTCGGTGATTGCGAAATAGCCCGTCGGAGCACCCATCGGCGGCTGCTCAGGTGAAACGGGGAACGTCGAAAGCATCACAAGCAAGCCTTCGGCAGGACGGGTGCCGGTGTAGGTCACGTTGCCGCTAAGCCAATGCGGACGCGGAGCGAAGGCGTTGACTGTGAAGTCGCGCACGAGCGGAGTAGTCTCATCAATCGTGACGGCATCGGGGCGAGCGTCGCCGACCAACGGAGATCCACCAAGCTGAGTGTTGATGCCGTAGCAGCCGTACCAGAACGTCGGCGCGGGCGGCGGAGCAGCGCTCCAAACGGAAAGATAGTAGTTGCCGTAGGGCGGAGTGAAGCGGAAATTCGTATCCGAGGCAGATGACATCACGTAGTACGCACTCGGTGCGCCCATCGCCGGCTGCCACGGATTGAAGGGGAACGTCGAAATCATCACCAGCATTCCGCCGTCGGGGTAGTCGCCGTTCAGGTGCATTGAACCTTCGATACGTCCGCGATCGCCGCAGCCGGGGACCGGCAGGAAGTAGTCAAAATAGGTGTGAATCGTAATACTCTGATTCGGCGCGTCCTCGGAAAAGGTCACGGGTTCGGGAAGCGAGTCGTCAGTCATCGGGTTGCCGCCGTACATGCCGACAACAGGTTCGTCGCAGGCGATATCGTTGACTTCGGGTGCGCGCCAACCCGTGACGATGGAATTGTACGTGCCGAGAGAGATTCCTGTGATTTCGAAAGTAAGCGTGTCGGCGTCGTTGTCATTGGCCGGATCGGGATCGGTGAAATAGCCCTGCGCCGTGTAGTAAGCGGGAGGACCACCAGCGGCATTTACACACCACGAGCAGTTGCCTGCGGAGATATTCCAGTTTTCAAAAACGGAGAGCTGGACGGCGCCGGAATCTGGCCAATCGCCGTGGAAAATCGCGATGCCAGTCAAGGTGCCGGTGACGGGAGGATTGTTGTTGTCGTTATTGTTGTCGCAGCTTACGAATATGACCGCCGCAATCAGAATTGAAAGTGCAATCGCGAAGAATCGAAACTTTTTAGAGGTGAACATCAGTCGTTGGGGATGGTTTGTGAGAAAAGAGACTATGAGGTGTAATATAGGAGATGAACCCTATTTGTTCAATAGGCATTCAAGCCGAGTTGCCTGTCTGAGAGGAATTCACTAAACTCGGATTCGCCTCGGGAACCTTTCCTTGACAGGGAGCGTTCTTTGAGTAATAGGTTAATGTACCCTCGCAGGTCCAACTACCCCCCTAAACCACTCCCCCAAAAAGACTTACATGAATATTCGTGCCAATCAAAGCCTTGAACGATACCTCCAAGAAATCGGTGAAGTCGCACTTTTGACTCCCGATGAGGAGATAAAGCTTGCCAAGCGAATTCGGAAAGGCGATCAGATTGCGCTGGAAAAACTGACCAAGGCGAACCTCAGATTTGTCGTCTCAGTCGCTAAACAGTATCAAAATCAAGGACTTTCGCTCGGTGATTTGATCAACGAGGGCAACCTTGGTTTGATCAAGGCTGCCAAGCGTTTTGATGAGACGAGAGGCTATAAGTTCATCTCGTACGCGGTGTGGTGGATTCGCCAGAGTATTTTGCAGGCGCTGGCCGAGCAATCGCGCGTCGTGCGTCTGCCCTTGAACCGCGTCGGTGCGCTGAATAAGATTGGCAAGACGTTTTCGTCCTTGGAGCAGGAATATGAGCGCGAGCCGACAGCGAATGAAATCGCGGAAGCGCTGGATATATCGGCTTACGAAGTGACGGATACGCTGCGCATGTCGGGTCGGCATCTGTCAATTGACGCGCCGTTCGCGCAGGGCGAAGATAACCGCCTTTTGGATATCGTTCACAACGATACGCAGCCGCCGCCCGATTCGAGTTTGATGAAAGAGTCTCTGCGGCAGGATATCGAGCGCTCGCTGTCGTCGCTGACGCCGCGCGAAGCCGAAGTGATCAGACTTTATTTTGGCTTGGACCGCGAGCACCCGCTGACCCTCGAAGAAATCGGCGAGCTGTTCAAACTGACGCGCGAACGTGTGCGCCAAATTAAGGAAAAAGCTCTGCGCAGGCTGCGGCATGCGTCGCGGAGCAATTCACTGAGAAGCTATCTGGGATAATCCGCGATAGCCGAGCTATTCGTTTTTCAAAGTGGGCAAGCGTATCTTGCCCCTTTCTCTTTCCGTCCGAAAGTATTTCCCGCCTGACGATCTTCATTGCTGTTTAACTCGCTTCAATTCCTGATCTTCCTGCCGATGGTCGTCGGGGCGTACTTTGCGCTGCCGTACCGTTGGCGTTGGGTTTTGTTGCTGGGTGCCTCGTACTACTTCTACATGTGCTGGAAGGTTCAGTATGCGGTGCTGATGCTGTTTTCGACCGCGATCGACTATGCGGCGGGATTGGCAATTGCGAAGTCGCAGCGGAAGGCCACTCGCGTCGCGTGGCTGGTTGCGAGTTTGACGACAAACCTCGGGCTGCTGTTTACATTCAAGTATCTCGATTTCTTTATGTCGGCACTCGGTGACGTGCTCGTTCCGCTGAACTTGATGAGCAACGTTCCGTTGTTTCATCTGCTGCTGCCGGTGGGAATTTCGTTTTACACGTTTCAGTCCATGAGCTACACGATAGACGTATACAAAGGTGTCACGCCGCCCGAAAGGAATTTCGGGCGGTTTGCGCTTTACGTGTCGTTCTTTCCGCAGCTCGTGGCCGGACCCATCGAAAGATCGTCGCATTTACTCCCGCAGTTTCGCGAACGGCACGAGATCGATTACCGAAGAATGGCTGACGGAGTCAAGCTGATGACGTGGGGGTTCTTCAAAAAACTCGTGATCGCCGACCGCGTCGCCCCGTTCGTAAATTCCGTGTATGCTCATCCGGGCGACGCGAGCGGATGGCAGTTGCTTTGGGCGACCTATTGTTTCGCATTTCAAATCTACTGCGACTTCTCCGCGTACTCGGATATTGCCATCGGTTCGGCCCGGATCATGGGTTACGACATCATGACCAACTTCAAACGCCCGTATTTCTCGAGATCCATCGGAGAATTTTGGCGGCGTTGGCATATTTCACTCTCGACGTGGTTCAGAGACTATTTGTACATTCCGCTCGGAGGAAACCGCAAGAGCGAAGGGCGGACCGTTTTCAACACAATGACCGTGTTTGTGCTGAGCGGATTCTGGCACGGTGCAAACTGGACCTTTATGGTGTGGGGAGCGCTGCACGGACTATTGTTGGTGCTTTCGCGCGCGACGCACGACTTGCGGACGAATGTCTCATATAAAGTTTGGGGTAACGGGCACAACACCGCGCGCACGTTGTTTCAGGTCTTTGTTGTTTTTCATCTGGCGATTCTGACGTGGGTATTCTTCCGGGCAGCAAATCTCGCAGACGCGATGACGGTTCTCGGACGAATTTTCACGGGAGCGTCGGCAACCGCGGCGATGGCGGCCGTCGACCCGTCCTATCTCATCGCATTCCCGGCCGTGCTGGTCTTGTTGATTGCGGACTACTATCAGGAACGGCAGTCCTTTAAGGTTCGACTTTTGAATTGGCATCCGGCGATTCGCTGGGCGGCCTATGCTTCGCTGGTTTTTTCAATCGTCGTGTTCGGCGCGTACTCCGGTCAAGATTTTATTTACTTCCAATTTTAATCATACTCCATGACTGCTTCGCGCAAAGATACCAACTTCAAAACCGGCCTGTATATGCTGGCTGTTTTGTGCGCGTTGATATTTGTGGGTTCAAAGATCGATTGGATCAGCTCGTTGTTTGTGTCGGATGTGGTAAACTACGGCGACCTCTATCCTGAATTGACGGTGCGGTACTTCAAGGTCGAACGCGTCCACAATGTGCACAGAAGATTTCCGGCAAATGAGGATACACGGGCTGCCGATGCAGACATTCTGTTGATTGGAGACAGCTTCTTAGACTATGACGGAGAGACGTACACTTGTGCGGACGAGTTCTCCAAAGCTCTCGGTCAGTCCATTTATGTCATTCACGGCGGCGACCCGCAGCGATACGTCGCGGCGGCACTCGAGCGGGAGAAGATACCGCGCGATTCGAAGCGGCGCAAACTAATATTGGAATGTGTCGAGCGAAATTTCATGTATCTGTACCGGCACGGCGCGCCCAGCCCCTCGACGGGAGGCTCGAGCGCGTCCACCGCATCGAGCGTCGTGAATCTCGCGCGCGAGATCAGTCATACGTGGTTTACGGATTCCGAGCGCCGGTACCAGTACTTGCTGAATACGTCGGTGTTAACTTCCGGATTCATCGAAGCGGTCAGCACGATGAAGTTTCGCGAGTTTGGGATGATGCCGAAGCGTTTTCCGGTTTACTCGCTGCATCCGCCGATGGTGTTTTCGTATTTTGAAACGAATCCGAACTCTCCGACGAGTTACTTCTATCCGCACACGCAAGAGGATATTGAAGCGATTGCCGTGCATTTGAAAGAACTGTCCGAGTGGCTGAGCCTCGACTGGAATCTTGATTTGGTGGTACTTCCTATTCCTAACAAGATTACGATTTACCATAAACTGGCCACGGACGTTTCCTATGACGATTATTTGCCCCGGCTGATTGCGGAATTGCGCAGGCAAGGGGTTCCGACTGTCGATTTGTATACGCCGTTCCGTCAAGCCGAAGGGCGGATCTACTACTCGACGGACACTCATTGGAATCCCCGCGGAGTGGATCTGGCTACGCAGGTTGTCGCCGGTCAGCTCGGAGATGCGGGAACTTCTGACCATTAGATACGTTAGTTTGATGTGAAACGATTTTATATCGAACTAATGGCGAAAGCCGGGGAGAAATCATGATCAAAACCAGAAAAGCTGCCGACCGGGGATATGCAAATCACGGCTGGCTTGAGACTTACCATACATTCAGCTTTGCGGACTACCGGGATGCGGCGCATGTACATTTTCGGAATTTGCGGGTCATCAACGATGACAAGGTGGCTGCCAAGCGGGGATTCGGGATGCATCCGCATGACAATATGGAGATTATCACCTATGTCATGGAGGGGGAGCTGACGCATCAGGACAGCATGGGCAACCACGGAGCGATCCGGGCTGGGGAGTTCCAGATGATGCATGCGGGAACGGGGATTATGCACTCGGAGAAGAATGACTCCGACCAGACGACGCACCTATATCAGATTTGGATTTTTCCGGATCAGAAGGGGCGCACTCCAGGGTATGACCAGCGGCCCGCGTTGAACGGCGACTCAGCGAACAAACTCAATCTGATTGTGTCGCCGGACGGCCGCGAGGGGACGATGCAGATTTATCAGGATGCGAGTTTGTATTTGGGCAAACTTGATGCGGGGAAAGCGCTTGAGTTTCCTATTCAATCCGGACGGCATGTTTGGGTGCAGGTGACTAAGGGGACGCTTGCGCTCAATGGACATGACCTTGCGGCGGGAGATGGGGTGGCGGTGTCGGAAGAAAGTGTGATACAGTTTGTTGGTGGAAACGGGGGAGGGGAGTGGCTGTTGTTTGACCTCGCTTAGGCCTTTTGTGTTTTGATTAAGTCAGAATAGGCATGAGGTAAGAGGTAAGAGGTAGGCGCCCGGAGGCTCCAGCCCTCATCCCCTCGAAAAAGTCTGACCAAGTTGACTCTTTGACCTCGCGAGTGTAGATTGCAGGTAACAGTCAATCACGCACTCGAGGCCGTTATGAAACCGCGAATTTTATCTGCATTCAATCTTTTGAAGCGGGTGGGGTTCGCGGTTTTGTTGTTGGGAGTTGCTCATGCCCAGCCGTACGAACCGACGTATTTGTTGGATGTGACGGGGGATATCGGCGATGCGCTGGGGAGCGGGAATTTGCAAGGTGTAGGCGATCAGAACGGCGATGGGTTTGACGACTTCGTGACGTCAGCAAGAAGCACGGATATTTCGCGTGAACTCAGACTGTACTATGGAAATAATCTTGGCGAATCCAACTATACAGCGTTCGGTAGGTTTGATTCTACGGATCGTGTTTTCTATTGGGTTGATGCAGCATTTGATGCGGGATTTACAGTCCCTGCCGGAGACATGAACGGCGACGGATATGCCGATATCATGCGCGACCTTCTGGTACAGAATGGTCATGATGTTTACTATTTTCCTTTTTTGTATCTGGGTGGCCCGGGGGTCTTTGATACGATTCCGGACTGGATTGGCGCCTTATCGGATCTTCGCTATCTTACTAACGTAGGGGATTACAATGGGGATGGTCGGGATGATTTCACGAAACGACCGTTGAACGAAGGAATGTTCAACTTTTACTTGGGTGAAATTCCGGGATCTGATGATGCGCTGTGGTCACACTTTGATTTCAATTCCAGTCACATGGGATTTGGCGACGTGAATGGCGACGGTTACTCGGACTTTGGACGAGTCATCCTGCTCGGAGATAGTGGATACGTTCGCGCGGAACTCTATTTGGGCTCTCCGTTGGCAGATTCGCTGCCGGCATTGATCCGTGTTCGCCCATCGGCAGCAGGGAATACGTTTGAATATTACCACCGGATAGTGGGCGACATAAACGGGGACGGATACGATGACATCATATCTCGTGCGACCTCATTTGCCGAGGGCGCACGGAAATACATCTACTGGGGTGGACCGGACATGGATCTTGTTGATGACGTCGAGTTACATTGGCCGAACAATAATGTGCCCAAGTACGTGACGCCGTTAGGGGATATCAATGGGGATGGGTATGACGATGTCGCGCATTACGAACACTACTTAACTCCCCCCAACGACCACATCGAGGTTTGGTTAGGTGGTGATCCGTTGCCGGAGTCGCCGGCGTGGGTGTTGGATGGCCCGTTGGACGGGATGAACTATCCGTATCGGATCGGTGAAGCGGGAGATTTTAACGGCGACGGGATCGACGACTGGTTTTTCTCGGCGTATCATGGTCTCGAAGAGCGCGGCAGAATCATCGTCGTTGCGGGCGACCGGAACTTTGGGTTGGTTGCTCGAGAGCGAACTCCCTTGCCGCGTGATTTATCTCTTTCCGTTTTCCCCAATCCCTTCAACTCAACACTTCGTATTTCCCTCGACGCGCCGCTGCATTCGGATGTTTCGGTGACGTTGTATGATTTGTTGGGCCGAGAGGTGGATGTGATTTATCGGGGGAGGCTCTCGTCAAATACGATTTCTTATGCTGCGCCTGCGGAGCTTGCCAGTGGGGTTTACTTTGTGCGGGCTTCGGCGGGAAAGATTGGAACTACTCAGAAAGTTGTGTTACTCAAATAAACACTCTGTAATTTACTCATATCATCACTCCAGCACTATGTTGTCAAAATTGAAGAACGAAGGGTGTGAAACACCTACACAGGCGAAACAGCAGGGACTGATTCTCGCGGTGCTTTTTATTTGCAGCGGGCTTTTCCTCTTTGGATGCGACAAGACTTGTGAATGCAATTACACGCCGACGGAACCAACCAACGAAGCCGTTATCGAAGTGACCAGTCCCGATTCCACAGTGGTCGCGTGGCTCGGGCATCCGCTGCGGTTTGCTTGGACTTCGGAAAATGTTTTGGGCAGCGTCAAGATTTATTACAGCCGGAACGACGGCGACACGTGGCCGTTTACGATTACGGAAAATGCCTACAACGAAGGTGAATATTTCTGGACCGTCGACGCACCCTTGACCCGCAGCGGCCGCATTCGCGTGCAAAGCGCGGGCGAGCCTCCGGCTGTCGGCGAGAGTCCGTCATCGTTCGTGATACAGACGTACGTGTGGGCGCCTGAAGTACCGTCCCGGGATTTTACGGTGAACGTGCTTGCTTCAAACGGCGTGGATCTGTTCGCGGTCGGCTCGGGTGGAACCATTAATCAAAGAAGCTCGCAGACCGGCGAGTGGGTGATTCAAAACTGCGCCACGACCCGCCCGCTCAATGACATTCATTTTGCCGACAGTCTGGTGGGATGGGTGTGCGGCGGCAGCGGAGTACTGCGCCGAACGGTCGATGGAGGACAAACGTGGCTGACGACGTCGAGTCAAATCAGTTTTGAAATTCGCGCGATTCATTGTTACGACAGCCTCACCGCAATCGCCGCCGTGGCAGGATTGCGCCGCACGTCGGACGCGGGAGAATCGTGGGATCAAGTTGTAGAGTTTGTCGGAGAAACGATAAACCGGCTGTACTTCTATGACAGCATGCACGCGTTTGCGGTCGGAGAAGACGGTTTGATCGCGAAGTCTGTCGACGGAGGGTTGACGTGGGAAATAAAAACGTCTCCGTTTGAAGCTGCGACCTATAAAGATATCCATTCGCCGGATGGTCTGACATATTATGCGGTTGCGTCCGAAGGTCAAATTGCAAAGTCAGACGACGGCGGCGAAACGTGGCATCCCTTGAACCTCCTGCACGCGCCGGTGCTCAGCAGTATTCGTTCGATGGCACCTTTGGAAATACTTGTCACGACGGCAGATTCGAGATTGCTGCACAGCGTCGACGGCGGAGATACGTGGGTTTATTATTCAGTCGATGAAGGACATTACTTCAACACGCTGCTGATGGAGACTGACGGCAGCGGTTGGTTTGCAGGAACTGGCAACGCGGTTTTTCATCTCGATATCGAGGATTCTGAATAAGTACTCTCTTGCAACAAACAGAAAAAGCCGAGGCGAGCGCCTCGGCTTTTTTGTCGAGCCGGGAGGCTCGACCTAGTGTGTGGCCATTGCGGGTTCCTTGCAAGGACAGGCTGGAGGCCCACAACGGCGATGAAAATTGGAGCGGGCGGAACGCCTTCCGCCCCTACTTCATCAAGATCATCGTGCGGCTGAGTTGTGCGCCGTCGGCGTCGAGTTTGTAGAGATAGGTGCCGCTGGCCAAACCGCTTCCGTCAAACTGAACGGTGTGCGAACCTGCGGATTGCGGACCGTTCACGAGTGTCGCAACTTCGCGGCCTGTCAGGTCGTAGACTTTCAATGTGACGTTCGCGGCTTCTTTCAGCTCGAAGGGAATCTGCGTCGTCGGGTTGAAAGGATTCGGATAGTTCTGCTTGAGTTCGAAGTTTGAGGCAACCAACGGCTGTGACTCTTCCGAGCTCATCGTCTCAATCGTCGGGTCATCCGTGGGTTCGCCTTCCAGACTCTTGAACGTCTTTTGCACAACGCCGTGCTGTTTCATGACGGCGTCGACTGCTTCTTGTGATCTGAGGGTGTCGCCGTTCAGAATGTAGAACTCTCCGTCGCCGGTGTCTTCGATTCTGAGTTCCATGCGCTGCTCGCCTTCCAGCGGTTCGCCAGTCACTTCGCCTTCGACAAACATCATTCTCTGCAAGCCTTCGCCGGACCTCATGATTTCCTGTGCACGCGGATCGTTCGGATCAAGCGTCCACGTCATATCGGCGGGAATGTCTCCCTTGAGCACATCTTCCGGCACCGCACCTTCAGGAGCATCGACTTGCACGGTTTTGATATGAACCTCACGGCCAGCTTCGTCGGTGAAGCGAATCTCCTTGGACGTGATTTTCATGTACACGTCCCGGACCCAGTTGGGATTCGCGACTGTAAGTCCGGACAGGCCAAGCACCAGCACAAGTGTCGCAATCATTGCGGACGACCGCATGTTGGAGCGAGGCTTGACGTTTTTCAGATTGTCGCGCAGGGCTTGACGATGCGAATTCACCGAACCGTCGGGAGTTTGCACGTGGTTGAATTTCTGTTCCCAGTTTTCCATGATTAGTTCTCCACTGATTATCGAGTTGCCTCGAGGACGAATTCGCTCTGGACTTCGCGCAGGCCCTGATCTTCACGAAGTTTTGCGATGCCACGGTGAACCAGGGATTTCACCGTGCCGACCGGCCGCCCGAGGATGGCGGCGATCTCATCTAACGAAAGATATTCAAAATACTTTAGGACAATTGGCGTGCGGTATTTCTCGGGAAGCCGCATCAGCGCGCGCTGCAACGCAAGAAAGTTTTCGTTGCGTTCAATTTCGGCATTGATGGTTTCCACTTCGCCGTGATCACACTCGATTTCGCCGCCCTCCCGCCACCATGTTTTCGGAAAAGGGACGACTCTTTGAATTTGCCGTCTGCGGAGTTCGCGCCGCCATTCATTGACCGCGATTCGCAAGAGCCAGACTTTGGCCGGAGCCTGATGATTGAACTTGGGCCAAGCCCGGTAGGCACGGTAGAAGGTCTGTGAGGTTAGCTCCAGTGCAACTTCTGCATCTCCCGAAATATGAAGGAGATAACGCCAAATGTCATCATAGTGGCTGTCGTAAACTTGTTCGAACGGGACAGGGTTCATGGATTCTCCAATGTCAGGCTTCATTCTAAAGAACCTGCATCAGCGGGAATAGTTGCAGACCGGATGCAGGCACCCGCACCCTTATAAAAGATGTGGCGGGTGCTACCGCGAGGAAAGAAGTCTATTTGACTGTGGGTCAGAAATGTATAGAATAATGTGCAGTTTTCACACAAACTGAGAATTGCCAAGACACACTGTTGTTTCTCGTTTGCGGAGAGCCTATCTTCAAACCACAGTATTATCAAAGGTTTGGAGACGAATAATGATGCGTTTTATGCTTGTTTTATTATTGTTGTTCATGTCTGGACAAGTATGGGCAACTCACCCGCAGGACAACTGTAGTGGTGCGCTAATGTTGACGATTCCGGCGTCTGGTGTAGTTACTTCGACGGATGCGACCACCGATGCAGTTCCGGTGTGTAGCCCTGCCGTGCCTCAAAACGGAATTTGGTTCTCGGTCGTCGGAAACGGGCACCTGCTGCGATTCTCGGATTGCAATTTCTCCAGCTCAGGCGACCAATCCGTGCAGATCTTCACGGGCGATTGCGCGAACTTGGTGTGTGTCGGTGGAAACAACGAGACATTTTGTATCATCGATACTTACACTGCGATGGCGACATGGTGCTCGGAGAATGGAGTCATGTACTACATTCATCTCGGAAGCGAAGACGGAGGGGTGATTACCGCGGACTACAATTTGACGGATCGCGGAGTCTGCAACTATGTCGGCGGAAATTGCGTATCCCAAACGGTGTTTGCGCCGCACACTTTTTCGGCAAGCACACTCAATCGTGACGACTGCTGTGAAAATGACGCGGCAGACGAACACTTCGTCGTGCATGTACCGTGGACGGGGTCGTGGCACTTTCTGGCGTGCGGAAATCCGACGCACATTTCCGTGGGCACGAGCTTTTGTGCGCACGACATATGTTCTGCTATGGATAACCTGATTGATCCGCTGCCGGGATGTTATCCAGCCGGTACATGCGGATGCCTCGCGATGGCCGAGGGAACTTATTTTGTGACGATACAGAAAGGATACGACGACGGGGATGGCGGAGACTATGAACTTCGAATCACGGATTGCGACGAGTTAAATGATGTTCCGCCTATCGGGCTTGATCCTACCGATCTCACGAGTGTTTGTGAAACACTTGAAGCGAACCAATACAGACAGATCGTGGTGCACGGAGCGACATTGATTCCGGGCCGCCCGCCACTATTAACGATCGTGGGAGGATGCGACGATTGCGGTCAATCCGGATTAACTCCTGCGGGCTGGGAATTCGATGCGGAAGGTTGGGAGCTTCATCCGGGAAGTCCGAATGTGCAGGGCCAGGAGACGCCGTATTGGAGAAATTCAATTCGCGGCACAAGCACGGGCTATGTTTGTGTAACTCTGGATGGCTTCTTGCCGGTTGAGTTGCTGTCGTTCACAACAATTGCCGGCGACCAAGAAGTGGCCGTTCGCTGGAACACGGCCTCCGAAACAAATCTCGATGAATTCAGATTGCTGCGCGGCGAAACATTAATCGCGTCGTTCGATGCGACAAACAGTTCGCAAGGCAACATGTATTCATTCACGGACGAGGGGCTGGACAACGGCGTTTCCTATACCTACTCTTTGTATTCGGTAGAACTCACAGGAGAGCAAAATCTGCTGGCCGTTTCCTCCGCCGTACCAAGCAGCACGCCGGGTGTCGTCAGTGGTTTTTCGCTTGGCCAAAACTACCCCAATCCATTTAATCCCGAAACAAGAATAGAGTTTTCGATTGTCCAGTCAGGTGTCGCTTCGCTTAAGGTTTTTGACTTGACAGGAAGGGAAGTCGCCGTGCTCGTGGACGGAGTCGTCGAAGCCGGTTTCCACACCGCCGCATTTGATGCGCGCGGACTTTCAAGCGGAATCTATTTCTACTCACTCGAACAAAATGGTGTATCACTCACCAGAAAAATGATGTTGATGAAGTAAGGGGCCTTCTGCCATTGCGGGTTTGGAAACCCACAACGGCGAAATCAGATGCACCCACAACAGTGATAACAGAAAAGCCGAGGTGACGAGCCTCGGCTTTTTGTTGGTCTACGGCGTTTTCTACAACGGCGGTATGCTTTTTCTCTATGTGTCATAAGTTAGAGGCATTTGACATCATTATGCATCATTGTGCCCCATATCACCAAAGAATTAATTGTGGATAATTGAGAAGTATTGCGAATTACAGAATCATATGGTAAATATTGGATAGACGACAAGCCCCTCAAAGGAGATTCTATGTACTATGCTTTGATTTTGACGGTCATGATTGGCGCCGGACAGCTCTTCGCATTTCATCCGAACGATGACTGCAGCTCCGCGCTTCCCCTTTCGATTCCCAGTTCCGGCGTGTTCAACGGCAGCGGTGCTTCACCGGACGCGCTGATTCCGTGCGGTCAGGCAACTCCGTTTAACGGAATTTGGTTTAGCGTCGTGGGTGACGGAACGACGCTCTAGTTTAACACGTGTAACGCAGCTACGGTCGGCGCACAATCCGTGCAAGTGTTTAGAGGCGGTTGCGGTGCGTTGGAATGCGTGGGTGGAAACAATGAAACCTATTGCTTTTCCGCTTTCGCGAGTGCTGAAGCAAGATGGTGCTCTGAGCCGGGCGTTCAATACTATATCTTGTTGGGAGGAAGAACCGCGGCGGACATTGGCTACTCTGGCACGTATCACATGAGTTCGTTGGGCGCTTGCGAGTACGTTGGAGGCAATTGCGTTCCCGAAGTGGTATTCGCTCCTGCGCACATCTTCGGCACTACGCATTTTCGTGACGACTGCTGCTGGTATGATGCCGCCGACGTGCATTACCTTGTCTACTTGCCGTATCCGAGTACGTGGAGATTCTTTGTCTGCTCGGCAAATCAACCCGCGCAGCGGATCGGCTCGGAGTATTGCGGCAACGACATCTGTGAAGAGACTGCGAACAACTTGGACCCGCCGTGCGTCGGTGGATCGGTGTGCGACTGTATGCCTTTGGATGCGGGCTACTATCACGTCACGATTCAAACAAACTACGACGACGGTCTCGGCGATCCGTTTGAATTTATGATTAATGATTGCGGCGGCAACAACATTCCCAATCCCATCGATCTCGATCCGGTTGATATTACATATGTATGTGAACTGGTGGTCGGCGGCGGGTATCGAGTCATTCGCGTCTTTGACCCAAGTCCGGATCCCAACCGTCCGCCGATTCTGACTCTCTCGCCCGGCTGCGAAGACTGCGACGGCGAACCCTATTCTCCGGCAAATGCGATCTACGATCCGAACGGTTGGGTGCTGCATCCGGGAAGCCCGAATGTCACGGGACAAGAGAATCCCTATTGGGAAAATGTCATTATAGGAGAAGGACAAGGATACGTTTGTATCCACTTAGAAGGTTTCCTGCCTGTCAATTTGCTGGACTTTTCAGCAATTGCGAATGAGCAAGAAGTGCGTTTGCGTTGGACGACGGCTTCGGAAGACGGCCTCGACAGATTTGTATTGAAGCGCGATGGAATCGAAGTTGCCTCAGTGCATGCAATGAACTCGGCATCCGGCAGCGCTTACACGTTTGTTGATCAGGATTTGGAAAACGGCACGACGTACCACTATTCGCTGTATGCAGTGAGTCTGAACGGCGAGTGGGAACACCTTGCGGACGCGGAAGCGACGCCCGGTTCAAATGCAGGAGTTATCGGAGGCTTTGCGCTGGCGCAAAACTATCCGAATCCGTTTAATCCCGAGACGACGATTGAGTACTCTATTCAGGAAGCGGGACAGGTGAACCTGTCGGTATTCGACTTGACCGGACGCGAAGTGATGACTCTCGTAAACGAAATCCAGAATGACGGCGTGTATTCCGTGAAATTGAATGCGGCGTCGCTGGCGAGTGGTATCTACTTCTATCAGCTTGAGCACAACGGGTTGAAGCTCGCGAAGAAGATGGTTCTGATGAAATAGACAGACTTATTGCCATTGCGGGTTTGGAAACCCACAACGGCGGGAACTTAAAAAGCCGAGGTGATGAGCCTCGGCTTTTCTCTTGAGTTTCTGATGCGGCGCGACTCAGCGTGCGTCTGTCTTGAAAAGGGACAAGGCTTGCCGCATGGTCAGGCTGCCCGGATGCGTGTCCCGCAGTGCTGTCGGAATTGGATCGGCGCTCGCGATGACTTGATAGAACATCGACGGGGCGTAGGCAACTGCTCCGACGTGCGTGTAGCTGGTTGCGGACGTGTATCCGTGATAAAGATAGGGGCCCTCGGAGTTCTCGGCGTAGAAAACAAGATAGTGCGTGACATCAATGATACAACCGTTCTCGGCATAGTCGACCGGCGACCACGACACGACCGCGTTGCCACCTTGCGGAGTGATGTTGACATTTTGCGGCGGCAGCGGACTGTCGGGTACACATTCGGCGGCGCGGATTTTGGCAAGGTAGGCGTTGTTGTTCGATAATCCTGCCAGCAGGTAGTCACCGGCGGAAATTGTCGCGGCCGCAATGAACGAGTAGGTAAGCGATGAATAGTCCTTGCTCCAAAGGGTATCGGCACCAGCATCGAGCCGTGCAACTCGTCCCGCGCTGGTGTAGAAGAAGGTGCTGTCCGGCGCGTTGATCAAGACTTGAATGTCAAAGTCGGGCCACCCGGACGGCAAACTGTGTTCACTAACATAATTGCCGAGAGAGTCCGCTTCCATGATTACGGGCACCGCGCTAAATTCCGACAAATATTCCGTGACCGCAACATAGAACCCTCCGTCCGGTTTGAAAGCCAGGTCCCAAGGAGTGAAAGTATACGAATTCCAATAGGCCTGTTGCCACAGCGAGTCGCCGTTTTCCGAAATCTTTTGCACTGCGGTATAGCCGACAGGTTCACCGCCGTTCCCGGCTTGACCAAGCAGCACAAAACCTCCGCTGGGAACGGGAATCATTTTGTGAACCAGGAAATCCGGGTTGTATATGTCGGACCACAGAACATAGTACGTCTGCGTCCAAAGAACCTGACCCACGGAATCCATTCTCATGGCAAAGAAGCGGTTATAGGGATACCATATGAATCCGCCTAACAGAAGGTCACCGTTGCTCAATTCATAAACGGAGGATCCGTATGAGTTATCTATGGAATCGAGATAGGTTCTCGTCCACAGGGAATCTCCGAGACTGCTGAATTTCGTGACAAAAGGCAGCGATGAATACGT
Organism: Calditrichota bacterium; assembly: GCA_020637445.1. Lineage (NCBI taxonomy): Bacteria > Pseudomonadati > Calditrichota > Calditrichota bacterium. The sequence continues at coordinate 476,181 of JACJVZ010000002.1, forward strand.
CGGTGAATCCGTTCTCGCGTTTCCCGTGACAAGAATCGAGCCGTCCGCCGTCTGCGAGAAGCCCCTAATTATGGTTTCGCTAGTACCAATCGTAAGAGTTCGTGTCCAAAGCGTGTCACCCAAGCTGTCAAACCGCATGACCAGTCCTTGCAACGCGAAAGAGCCCGCGCCGACAAAACCGCCATCAGAAGTAATGGCGATATCCGTCAGGGCGGAGTTACCACCAAGCGAGTAACTCTTTGTCCAAACCGTATCCACTTGAATCGCGTGCGCGTTTGCAAACAAAAGGCAACTCGTAACAAGTAGCCCGTAAAACAATTTCATCAGTTAGCTCCTTCCGGATTCGCTAAGTTTCTGCATTGTCTACCAAAAAGATAGCGAATACGACACGCGTTGTCAACATATGAACAATGTTCATTGTACGTAAATTTGTGCAATAGGCCACAATGCGAAGCAACCTTCAGGCCACAACAAGAAAAGCCGAGACAAATCGTCTCGGCTTTTCAATTTGCAATGCGGACCTGTCGTTATTCGTACCGCCCCAGCCACCAGGCTTGCTTGGCGTCGTTGGCGATGACATTGTTCATTTCATTCATCGAAAGTTTGCGCAAACTGGGATTGGGGGATTGACGCTTGGCCGTTTCGAAATTGCGGCCGTTGATGAAATTCTCGATGGGCGTGACACCGTGGTATTGTGAGATCGGACATTGAAAGATCCAGCCGTCGGCGAATTGTGAAATTGTGAAGCTATCGTAGCCTTGACTGTAAACGGAGTTCTTTCCGCCGAGCTTTCCGAACGGCGTGCCGTGCAGATCGAAACCAACCGGATAGAAATTCGGGCCGAGTTCTTTGAAGAGCGCGTCGATCTGTCCTTCGGCGGCATAGACATAGATTCCGCCGTAGCCGTCGCGCGGCGGCCAGATCGCGTGCAGGTACACAGTCATCACACGGTCGCCGAGCGCATCTTTAACGTAGTTGCCCATACGCTCGGTTTCAAAACGAACAAATTTTCCGTTGTTGACAATGGGTTGTTCGTAACTTGTAAAGCCGTGATGAATACCGCAATAGACCAAAACTTTTTGACTGTCCGCAACGGCGTCGGTGACGACCTTGGCCCATTTGTCTTCGCCGCCGCCTTGCCAGACTTTTTTCATGACGTCGGGATTGTTGCGGTCGTCAGACGATTCCAAATAGCTCCAATCGGGTGAATCGTTCATGCCAAGAATTCTGAAGCGGGGCATGGTGTCGGGCAATTGCTGATTAAATTGCCACGCGGCTTTGAAGATGTCAACGTACTCTTGAAAGCCCCAGTAGGCGAATTGGTTGAAAGTGATTTCGCGGGCTAATGACTCATTGTAAGAGGCGCCGTTTAACAAGCTGTCAATTAACGGTTGATCTTCACGGCGGGCAAACTCGGTGGCGAGCACGCGCACACCTCTGCCATAAACGCGCGGGATCAGTTCTTGGATCAGTTCGACATTCTCTTTGACACGGTGGTATTCGCCCATGATGACGACGTCGTGGTCTGCGAATTTACTGACGACGTAATCTGCGGGAGTCTGCTTGTGAGTTTCAATATAGCTCTTCAGTTCGGGGCCGAGTGCAGGGTCGAGCGGGGGCGGAGTGTGGAACTGCTCGGCGCAGGAGAGGAAGAGGAATAGGGGGAGGAGAAAGAGAATGTATTTATACATATGTAGATTGGGGCACCCGCGGCGGGTGCCGCCGCGTGGAGGTCAATTACTTGTTACTCCAGTCGGCGTTTTTGATTAGTGCTTCGACGGATTCGCGCAACCGCATTGCGCTTGGAATTGGTTCGTCAAGTGGCCGATCATATTTGATGTTTGCGAGTTTTGGGAAGGTCAGAATAACCCAGTGGGGCACGATTGGCACCATCGATCCAGATGTCCAGCTTTGAGAATGGAATCTAATATCTTTTGCGCGCGCTATTAGATCTTCCACGAAAGCAGGTGCCGTCCAACCTTCTCGTACTTTTTTCGGTTCGTTTCCCAGTGTATACGACAACGTAACAATATGACCGTTTGCATAGATGAACGTGTGAAAGATATGGGGTGGTGGTTTTGCAACATACAAAATAATATCCGCATTCTCGCTGTATTCTGAAAGATCGGGCAGAGGAGATGCTTGCGACACAGCACAGAGTAGAAGGAGACAAACCAGTGTTTTCATTCTGACCTCGGGAGTTGTTTGCAAGTCTGTGCCTGCTTGAATAGGTCCCTACGGGATGACAGGCGGTTTGGGTGTGTTGATTTGCGCTTGGGGTTGTTGGGTCGTTGGAACAGGTCCTTACATAGGATGACAGAAAATTAGAAGCCCCCCTTAATCCCCCCATTTCTCCGAGCAGAAATGGGGGGAGACCGGAACTTAGCGCATCAACAATAATTTTGCTATGGCGGATTGATCTCGTGAACTTAGTTTTGCGAAATAGACTCCGCTGGGCTGCGTGAGTTCAATTGATTGCGTATGCGCTCCGGTAGATTGTTGGCCAAGAGATTCTGTGAAGACTTCTTGACCGAGCGTGTTGAATACAGTTAGCTCAACCGGCGATGATTTTGTCAGCGTGTATGAAAGTGTCGTCGTCCCATTAAAGGGGTTGGGGAACGCTTCAAGGATGAAGGATGAAGGATGAAGGATGTTTGGATTCTCGACTGCGTCTTCGATGAATAGGGAGTCTATGACGGAAGCGAAGGCGTCTTGATCGCCTTGTCTTGTGTCGGTCCAGACGCAGATGGCTTTGTCATTGGAGGCGTGCCAACCGATGTATTCGCCGATTAGGCCTGCGTCGAGCGAACCTGCGCCGGGATTGCACGAGACCGTGGTGATGCGCTCGTTGGGGCGCCACGTGATGCCGCCGAGTTCCGAAACCGTGAAATAAACATCCATTAACAAACCATTTGGATCATTGCGACGGTCGTACCACGCGCACCATACGCGGCCCTGTTCGTCCACGGTTATCCACGGATGAAACTGATCGACGTCAAAGGACTCGTTCTCGTCATCAATCACAACGGGAGTCGACCAGTTGTCACCTTGATCGTCGCTGTATGTGTAAAACACGTCCGTATTCGAAAGACTATTGTCCGCGTCGGTGAAGAGTGCGTGGATGCGGCCGCGAAACGGTCCGTTGGAATTGTCGACGGCCATCACCATGTACGAAAACACGAGCAAGTTGGGTTCAATTTCCGCACTTGCGAACTCTGTTTGGAAGACCCGTTCTTCTTCCGTCCAAGTTTGGCCGCCGTCGAGCGAACGCGAGAACATGATGCCGTCGCGCGAATAGCTGATCCACGTCACATAGACCTCGCCGTTTGGTCCTGTTGCCACATTGGCCCACTGCACGGTGCGGCGCGACGAGATTTGAATCGGCGCAGTATAAGCGGAATCGGGACGTTTGTACACGAGTTCGATATGAGTTGAATCGTAGTTGCCGTCAGAATCGAGGAAGAAGCGCGCCCACGGAATGTAGAACGTGCCTTGATACGGCGAGTCGGGCGAATTGTCGATGGCCATCATTTGTTTGTCTTCGAAGGCCGTCAAGTCCGTAGTCTCGACGGCGATCACGGAATCCTGCCACGTTACGCCGCCGTCATACGAAGACACGGAGAGCAGCGCAACCTCTTCATCGCCATCCGGATTGAAGGTGATCATGTTGGCGGTGAAGATGCCATCGTTGTCTACAACCAACACGGGATCGCTTTGCCACTCATAATACATTTGCGGAAAAAGCGTATCGTGCCACGTTGCGCCGCCGTCCAACGTATAGCCGACACCGATTCTGCGATAGCCTTCGCGGAAATCGCGCCAGACCGCGACCATGTTGTCGGGATCGAGCGGATTGATGCAGGCTTGTTCTTCATTTTGAATTTCGCCGGAGTGGTCGCTGTTGACGCGCGTATTCAGATGTTCGTCGAGCGACGAGACAAAGCCGCGTGACTGAGCCGGCTGAAATTGCATCGTCGCGAGTGGTCCCGTGAACGGGTCGAGCGGCGTGACGCGGGCGAAGGAGGCCGTGGCGAGAATTAGGATAAGGAGGATGGTGCGCATGGTGCGGGGCCTATTTTTTCAGACATAAGTAAGGACTACCTTTCAATATAGGTTTCCGTTTTCCAAGAGGCAATGGTACTTTTGTTGCACAAGAAGTATGGTCTATTATCTTTGACAGGTGTGGCTGTTGCGGGTCTGGCTAATAATTGTTATTATTGCGCTTGACCGTGTGGCTGCGAAAATCGTTGACTAACTCTTCATTGATGACAACTCAACCCCCCCCTACCCCCCCCGCTCGCGGAGGGGAAATTCTCGAGAATCCGCTGCCTAAGGGCGCGTTTCGGATGAAGTACGAGGAGCAGTTGCGCCTTGTGCCGTGGCCGTTTAAGGGCTATTGGAAAAAACTGGCCGCGAAGAACGGCTATTTTAACCACACGTTTATGCAGGCTTGGGCCGATGGTTTGGAAAATGAGCCTGTGCTGGAAGCGGGTTGCGGCGAAAGCAGCGATCTGACCAAGCGCGAGAAGAAGATGCACCACTTGGTCGGCATTGATCCGCTGCCGGACGATATTTTGAAGAATCAAGGACTGAAATTCAAAACCATCGGTGTGTTGGAAGATCTGCCGTTTCGGGACCAGTATTTCGCGGGCTATTACAGCGACTCGGTGTATGAACACATCGACGATCCGGCGAAATGCGCGGGTGAAGCGTTTCGTGTGCTGAAACCGGGCGGACGAATTATCATCAACACGAACTCCGTGTTCAATCCGTTCATGTTTCCGAATAAGTTTTTGTCCATCAAGTGGCGCGAACGATTGAAACGTTCGGCGAAGATTCAGAGCGAAGGGACGTTTCGAGCGCCGTACAAGATCAATACCGCGCGACGGCTAAAAAAATACCTGCGCGAGGCAGGTTTTGTGGATATTCAAATTTATCGCTGGGGTGTGCCCGCGATGTATAAGCCGAAGTGGGTTTTGTTTTTGTTGTTGTGTATGGAACTTCTTGGGGAGACGCCGCTCTTTTGCGGGTTGAAGCACCGGTTGATGGCGACGGCGGTGCGGCCCAAGGATGAAGGATGAAGGATGAAGGATGGGGGATGGGGGATGGGGGATGGAGGAAAGAGGAAAGAGGAAAGAGGAAACCTGAGCTGCGCGGGGTTTTGAATTGTTGTTGAGATTTGGGGTGGTAACCTCTTTTTGCAAGATCCCTACGGGATGACAGGTGGTTTGGGAGTGTTGGTTGCGCTTTCAATTCTCACGGCGCTTCGGTAGGTCCTTATCCTGCAAGGACAGGCGCCGGATGACGGAAATTCAGAAGCCCCCCTTAATCCCCCCATTTCCGCAGACGGATTTGGAGGGAGACCAGAGGCGGATTCCGGCGGCGCGGGGACGCACCGCTCGGCGAACAAAATTTGGGGGGTATCGCTCGGTGGAAATTTTGTTTAGAATTTCCAGAGGGGTTTGGGGAGTTTGCTGTTGATGAAGTCGCGTTCTTCCTTTGAGAAGCCGCGATTGATCATTGAGAAGATCAGGAACAGGACGCTGTAAATCGCAATGCTGGCAATGACGCCGAGCAGGCTGTTCAGATAGGGTCTCAGGAAATAGATCACGACGCCCGCCGCCGCGCCGTTCAACCAGATGCGCACGTTGCCCCAGAAATCCGCGCGTGCATTGGCGACTTTCTTGACGAAGAAATAGACGAAATTGTTTTGCGCGAGCACGGCAAAGCCTGTGATCCACGGCATGACGACATAGCCGTATCTGGGAAGCAGCAGCACGCCGGCGACGATCTTAAGCAGGCCCGTGGCCTTCGCCCAGATTAGGATGTCGATCCGTTCGTGATTTTGCAGCATCAATCCCAACGGCATGCGCAGCGAAGCGGACGGAAGAAAGAGAGCCATCGTCGCGACCAGCGGCCAGGCTTCGGCGTAGCGCGGATCGAAAAGATAGACAATCACTTCTTTCGACATTACGACCATCCATATGGCGACGGCCACCGTCGGGAAAAGCGTAGCTTTCATAAGTAAGCGAAATCCGAACTCCGCTTTTTCTTTGCTGGCACCGTACTCGCTGAAGAACAAGGGCTGAATCACCGGACCCAGCATCTTCATCGGCAAGGCCTTTTGCGCAAGATCATTGATGCGGTTGGCCAAGCCGTAAAATCCCGTCGCGACGCCTCCAAGGATACTCGACACGAGAAAGAAATCGGTGGCGACAGACAGCAGCGCGACGCCGATTTCATTGGCATAGGCCAGCGACGCATACTTCTTCATGCGCGGCCAGGAAACAGGTTCGTCCGACGTCGCGGCTTGTTCGTGAACTTTGTCTTTCGCTCGAGCAACGGCATACAGTGTCACGCAGATCGCGAGGCTGGCGCTCTCTGCGACCACTACGGCGACAAAACTGCGATAGGCCAAGTAGACTCCGCCGAGCAGCAACAGCCTGACCGTGTTGTAAACGATCGTGACCGTGAAGATCGTGGACTGGCGGAACGTCGCGCTGAAGAGAAAATGGTACACTTCCGACAGCAAATAGAGCAGAGCGGCGACGCTGAATATCCTGAGCACTTCGGCTTCACCGGGGAAGTTGATCCACTCGCAGATTTTGGGAGCGAGAAAATAGACAATCACCAGCAGCACGATTCCGACCGCAACCTGCGTGCGGAAGACCTTGCCGAAGATTTCCCGAATTCCCCGCCAGTTATTTGACGAAAAAAGTTCGGGAACGAACCTCGTAATCAAGTGAGGGATCCCGAACTGCGAAATCATCGAGAAGTTTATCATAACGCCGATGAAAAGTAAGGAATACAGTCCGTACTCTTCGACGGTCAGCACATCCAACAAAAGCCGAATGACAATGTACGAAAACACCGCGGCTTGGAATTTTCCCAATAGCGAAAACACCGTATTGCGCAACGTGCGGCGACGCGGTGGCTTTGCCTTGCGTTGGTCGTTCGTTACACCAGCCTGATCATTCAAGGTAGTAATTGAATATCCTTTTCATATTGGATCGAAATGAGTCGCCGCTGTTTGAAGGGGCGACACGGCTGCTCCGCGGACACGCGCTGACGCTTGCGGAGTTCAGGAATGACACGGACGGCGCATGGTTTCCGCAGAATGAAACCAGCGAGTCACCGGAAAATTTCGCATTTGCAGCAGGCCGGTGGAGCGAACAGCCGAATGCCGCGAAGCCCGGACACTTTCCGGACGGCTGCTGGCTCGCGCTGACTTTCGACCGACGCTCGGACGAGCTTTCTGTTCGCAGTGATCCGTTTCTCCAATCCCGCTGGTATTGGAGCATGATTGGCCCGGCACTGGTGATCTCAAACTCCTTACAGAGTATTTGGAAGAAGTTTGGAAAATCGCTAAGACTTGACCGTGAGCTTGCACCAAAACTGCTTCGATACGGATACTTGCCGAATACTCTGACGCCCCTTGAGAATGTTGTCAGTTTGCGGAGCGGCCAAACACTGCATTTTCGGAACGCGCAAATTGAAATTGCGCAAACGGATGTTGTGCCCCCGGTCAGAACGGCACGGCATGTATCTACTGAAGAGCTCCGCGACGTATTGTTTGAAGCAGTACGCCGCGAAATCGGAGCGGCGCAGCGCGTCATTGTGCCGATATCGGGTGGCATGGACTCGCGGGTTCTCTTACGCATGGCGCTCGACATTCTGCCGCGTGAAGCTATTCACACGATTACGTTCGGGCATCCCGGTTCGCTTGATTTTCGCATCGGACAACACGTCGCGCAAGCGCTGGGAGTCACAAATAGCGCGCTCCCGATGGATTCACGGCCCCTGCCTGCGCTCGCCGGAGAGAATTTCAAAGTCGGCGAAGGGATGTTCTGGGGCGTACCCGAGTATCCAGTGCAGCCGCTGCGTGACGCTTTGCCGCAAGATTCCGTCGTGCTAAGCGGCTATATCGGCGACGTCGTATTTGGATCATTTGAACCCGATGAAGAGTTCGCGGATAGCGGTGCCGCCCGCCGCTATTTGGAGGAAACAGTTGTCTCCGTTTCGGACAAAACCATGCGCCAGCTATTGGCCGACTCGACTCCCATGAATTTTGATGAAACGTCGATCGGCGAAGATAGTTCCCCGCTGCGGCACTATGAAGCCTTCATCTATGGGTCACACCAGATGAACCGTACGAATTTCGGGCTGTTCGTACACCGCGACAAAGCTGTTTTTTGTGCTCCCTACGTACATGCAGACGTGCTTAGAGTTGCGTATTCGCTTTTTCCCGAAGAGCGTCGCGGTGAGCGGGCATTCTTTAGAATGATCCGCGAACACTATCCCGAGCTTTGGAAACTTCCGCTAAAATCCAGCTTCGGTTATCCTGCCGAGCTTCGCTATGCGCGGCGAACCGTCTTGGTGCGCACGTGGCGTAAGATGCTCGCGGATATTGATCAAACGGTGGGGGCGAGTTTGGGCACTATCCTGTACCGCCATCCGCGTCTGAACTATTCGCACCCACGTGAATGGTTGGCGAAACCGCACCGCAAGTTCGTGCTGGAGTGCTTTGACCGCTTGACCCGGTTTGCAACTTTGAATGCTTCGGCAATTGAAAAGCTGCGCACCAGAATTGCCGCCGGAAAAGCTGTCGACCCGAGTTTGCTGAAAGGTTTGATTACCTTGGCACAGTGGGACGAATATTACGGATCAGAAGCATGAAACGGATCGTATTCGTAACACGCTATCAACTTTTGCGCTACACGGGCGGCGCGGAAATGCAATGCTGGATGCTGGCCAAAGAGTTTAAGCGGCGCGGTTGGGATGTCCACTACATCAGCGAGAACAGCAAACCGAATGCCGCCCAAGAACTGGACGGGATCACATTGCACAATCTCCCGGAAGGGACGCCGTGGTACGACATTAACCGCAAGGCCGTCGGGGAGCTACTGCAGAAATTGAACCCTGATGTTGTCTACACCAGAGTGTTCAGCCTTTATGTGTCACACGCCATGACGCTCGCTCCTAAAAACGCCGTCACGATTTGGGCGTCCGCGGCCGCGCATGACGGACAGGTCACGACGACGCTGCCCGAAATTTGGCAAACAAAAACGCTGCCGCAACGTCTTGCCTTGATTCCGCGCGTGATCTACGCCCGAAGCAAGGCCAGAAGGGGAGCGCTGAAAGCAAAAATTCAACTGGCGCAGTCCAACGAACAGCTAATTAATCTGAAATCATGGGGCTTTTCGCCGGTATTGCTTCGGAACAGTCTTGAAGACACGTTTGCTAAGCTGCACGATCACGACGGACCATGCTCTGTGTTATGGGTCGGATCCATCAAGAAATGGAAAAGACCGGAACTCCTGTGGGAACTGGCGCGCCGATGCCAAGACTTGGAATGTCAATTTGTCATGGCCGGCGAGCTTCAGGATGAACTCAGCAAAGAGCCTCTGGCACAAGCGGAGCGAGAGCTAAGCAACTTTCACTACGCAGGGTTTGTGTCCCCTGACCAAATTTGCAAACTGTATGACAAGGCGCATGTGCTGGTCTCAACCAGCCGCGCGGAGGGATTTCCAAACACGTTCACGCAAGCGTGGCTGCGCGGAATTCCCGTGTTGTCACTGGACGTCAATCCGGACGGGCTCTTAACCAATGGCGGTTTGGGTGCACACGCGACGGATATGGATGGACTTGAACAAAAGCTCAGAAACTTGCTCGCCAACCCCGAACTGCGAAAGCAGATAGGCCAACGAGCACAAGAATTTGCCAAGAAAGAGTTTGACTTGCAAGCGAATGTCGATAAATTGGAAGAATTGATTCGCGCAAAGAACCCGAAACTCCCCGGATAATACACACTGATAGCAAACGAAACGGGCGCCTTCGTCGGGCGCCCGTTTGTGTTACTTGGAAAGCTGAAGTCGCTGGCGAGCCTTTTGGATTTCGACAATTGGACAGCTATCGCAAGCCTCCGCATGTCCGCTGGTCCAATCACGGGGAGCACGGCGAGCGAGGCGGAGCTTGCGCCATGCCAGATAAGCCACCGATGCCGCAACGGCGAGAATGACGAGAACTAAATCCAGAGTTTCGGACATACGTGCGAGCTCCGAGTTTCTTAGCTTAGTCCGAGCAATTTGCCACCTTGATAGATGGCGAAGGCCCCGACCCACGCGAGCACAGTCATATAGCTGACCATGAAAATTGGCCACTTCCACGAATTCGTTTCGCGGCGGACGATGGCGACGGTCGACATGCATTGACATGCCAACACGAAAAACACCATCAGAGCGAATCCGACCAACGGTGTGTAAATAGGACGTCCGTCTTCGTTTTGCGCCCGTTGCAGCGTCTCGCGCAAGGTTATGGAGTCGTCATCTCCAATAGAGACTCCGTGAACGACGGCCAGCGAACTGACGAAAACTTCGCGCGCGGCAAAACTGGCGATGATGCCGATTCCCATGTGCCAATCGAAGCCCAACGGCTTAATGACGGGTTCGATGAATTTACCCATTTGCCCGCCGATGGAATGTTCGGTGCGCAATGCCGCTTCTTGCGTGGCAATGTGCTGAAGCGCCAAACTCTGCGCATCGTGGTCCATCGCCGGATTACTGAGCACGGTTTGGCGGGCTTGCTCGAAAGGAGCGGTGTCCGTCTTGACCCACTCGATGTTCATCAAGGCCCACAAGATCACCGTTGCCGCGAGAATCACGGTGCCGACGCGCGCGATAAAGAGTTTGGCGCGGTCGTAAAGATTCATCACGATCGAGCGTGCAGAGGGCAGCTTGTAGGTCGGAAGCTCGAGATAGAGCGGCGGCGGCGGACTTTTGAGAATCGTTTTTTTGAACAGTGCGGCAACGCTGATTCCGGCGAATACTGAAATCAAATACATGCTCATTAACACGAGTCCGCCGACGGTGAAAACGCCCAGCACGCGTTGATTGGCGACAAAAACGGTGCCGATTACCAGTGTATACACGGGCAAGCGAGCGCTGCATGACATCAACGGTGCAACCAATATCGTAACCAGTCGGTCCTTCTTTCCGGCAATTGTGCGCGTGGCCATAATTCCGGGAACGGCACAGGCGAAACTCGAGAGCAGCGGCACAAAGGCGCGACCGTCAAGTCCGACTTTGGCCATCACGCGATCCATCAGAAATGCCGCGCGGGCCATGTAACCCGTGTCTTCCAGGATTCCGATAAAGAAAAACAAAAGCAAAATCTGCGGAAGGAAAATAAGAACATTTCCCATGCCCGCGATCGCGCCTTCGACGACGAGATTGCGAAAGAGTCCGTCCGGCATGACCGCGCCGACGCTGCCGGCAATCCAATCGATCAAACTCTCGGATGCGGCCATTGCCGGCTCCGCCCACGAGAAAATAGATTGGAAAACAAAGGCCATCACAGACAAAAAAATGACCGGACCGAGCAGACGATGCAAGAGAACGCGGTCGAGAGCTTCGGTAACGCGGTGGGGTAGGTCCTGCTCAACAGCAGAGGAGAGTACCATCAAGTTACGCAAGTACTGATAGCGTGCGCTAGTCTCGATGGCGCGAACTTGGTTGGTCGTCAGCTTGCGCTTATTTAGTACACGTTTGGCCATCGCAGTCTGCGTCGGGGAGACTTTGATGGCTTCGTCGCCGTCCAAAGTCGAGACCAAGAGCCATAAGGCTTCACCGCGAGCATTTTCTTTCGACGAAAGTCCGCTTTGCTCGAGACCTTCGGCGAGTTCTTTGACCGTGCTTTCAAGCGGCTCGGGAAGCGCGTCGATGAATCGCGGAACCTGTGCTGCCGGGCCATCCGTGCGAACACCCTGTTCAACCTGAGCAAGCAGCTCGGAGATGCCTTCACCCGTGCGGGCGACTACCGGAATCACGGGACAACCAATCGCTGCCGAGAGTTTATCAGGATCGATATGAAAACCACGCTCGCGCGCAATATCCATCATGTTGAGCGCGACGATCAGCTTGACGCCCATGTCGCGCAACTGGGTCGCGAAATATAAATTCCGCCGCACATTCGACGCGTCGAGTACGACGATCACGGAATCGGGACGCTTTAGGCCAACGCTGTCGCCGACCAAGACGTCATGTGAAATTTGCTCTTCCGGTGAGCGCGCGGCAAAGCTGTACGTGCCGGGAAGATCGACCAAATCGACGACTTCGCCGGACGGCAGAGCGAACTGCCCGATCTTTCTTTCGACCGTTACACCCGGGTAGTTGCCGACTTTATGGCGCGCACCGGTCAGGCGATTAAATAGCGTCGTCTTGCCCGAATTGGGATTCCCCGCAATAGCAATAAGCCGACGTGTTTGCGTCGGCGTATTAGTAATTGGACGAGGAAATATGGACATTACTCGATTTCGGTCAAGGGCGCAACCAACAGGTGACGGGCGTCCTCGCGGCGGACGGCCAAGGTGCAGCCCGGCAAGCGAACGCTGAACGGGCTATTTAGTGGTGCGGTGCGCTCGATAACGACATTTGTACCGGGGATCAGACCCATTTCCATGAGTCTGAGAATGTTCTCGGAGGGCTCCTCTATCTCAACCAGCTTGCAGCGGCTGCCGACGGGGAGACAGTCCAGCGGGCACAGAACACTTTTGTCTCCTGTATGTCCGCAACTAAGACATTGTAAGCACTTATCTTGCATTCAATAAGTTAGAACTATCTAACAAAAAATTGTACTTTACTATCCGATTCGAGCTTTGAGCTATAAATATGCATAATTTGAACCAACGAGTCAAGAATTCTCTTCGTCGACTCGTCACTCATCTTTGCTTATCCCCGTAATTTTGGCGATATTCCGTGATTACCAATGACCCGTTAAGCCTCATCTCGTGCGCATACTTTTTAGCAACGCCTCTCTGATGTGGGGCGGCAATGAAAAATGGACTCTCAATGCCGCTGAAACATTAGCAAAACGGGGGCATGATGTCTGGGTTGCCGTGCGCGAAAAAGAGCTGTGGCTGACCCGCCAGAAAACCGGTTTGGTGAAGTGGCTCGAGTTGCCGTTTCTGAATGACGCAGATGTCAAGACTGTTTGGAAGCTGCGAAAGCTCATTCAGAAAGAGCGGATAGAGATCTTCTTGCCGACCCGCAGCCGCGACTATTGGCTGGGGGGATGGGCGGCGATGAAGACGGACGCGAAATACGTGATGCGTATGGGTATCACGCGCACATTGCCGAATACGCTCAAGGAACGACTTCGTTACAGCGTCTGGCCGGATGGAATCATCGTGAATGCCGAGGCAGTCAAGCAATCTCTCGTCGCACATCCGTGGATCAAGGGCGAGGGAATCCGCGTCATCTACAACGGCGTCGACCAGCGTGGACGCTGGACCCAGAGCGCTGCGCATGAATCCAACGTAATCTTAGTGGTTGCAGCAGGTCGAGTGGAGAGCGAAAAAGGCTTTGACGTCTTGATTGATGCCATGGCCATCGCAGTCAAAGCAGAGCCGCGATTGATTTGCGAAATCTGGGGCAACGGAGACCAAGTGGATAACCTGAATGCGCAGATTGAACGCTTGGACTTGGACGAACACGTGAGGCTGCGCGGATTCACGCAGGATATTACTCAAGAACTCGCCAAAGCAAACATAGCCGTGTCTTCGTCTTACCGGGAAGGGATTTCGAATTTCATTTTGGAATCTTGGTCGGTCGGAGTGCCACTGGTCGCAACGGCAATAGAAGGATCGGCGGAAATTGTGCACGACCGCAAACGCGGGGTGCTGGTTCCGCCTGGTGACGCGCAGGCGATGAGTGCCGCGATTTTAGAAATCGCGCGAGATGATAATTTACGCGATACTTGTATTTCCGGCGGCAAAGACGCGATAGAAAACATTCACAATTGGGAAAAAATGGCAGAGAACATGGAGATCTTCTTCAAAGAAATTGGAAAGAGGAAATAGGAAAGAGGAAATCCAATCCCAGCCCTTATGATTGATGATCTAAAGAATCGAACCAAAGCATTCGCGGTGCGCATCATAGGTTTGCACAACAGCCTGCGCGAGAAGAATTCCGCGAATGTCATCGCACACCAAGTTCTTAAGTCAGGAACATCTGTTGGAGCTCACTGCGCGGAAGCTTCACGCGCAAAATCAAGAGCCGACTTCTTGAACAAAATAGTCGGAGCAACTCAAGAGCTTGAAGAAACTCTGTACTGGCTCGACCTAATGGTTGAAGCAAGGCTGGTTAAAGCAACACGGCCGGAATTGCTTCGGAAGGAAGCCGACGAGCTGATGGCGATTCTAACAACGATAGCCAAGAAAACCAAAACGGGCAAGAGAGTCTGATTTTCCTCTTTCCTCTTTCCACTTTCCCCTTTTCACTTGATTACTTACCTTAGCTTCATAAACCCGTTCAAGCGCTATCCGCGCCATCTGATCATGACGGCCGTGTCTACACTCTTCTATGTAGTGTTTAACACGCTGTCAATTTGGCTGGTCGCGCCGGTGCTGAATATTATCTTTTTGCCGAACAAGGCGACCGAACCACAAACGGAAGTTCTTACGGGCGGCTTGCGCGGCGTCTATGACGGACTGAAGCAATGGTCGTGGGAAATGCTCGGCGGCGGCGATCCGCTGGACGTGCTGCCGCGACTGTGCATCGCGCTCGTGATCGTGTTTATGCTTAAAAATTTGTTCGCATACTTACAGCTGCATTTCGTGTCGTATGTCGAACAGAGAATGATCAAAGACTTGCGTGATCGAGTGTACGCACATGTAATTCGACAACCGTATAAGTTCTTCGACCGCAGTTCAACGGGCGAACTGATGAGCGCCGTGATGAACGACGTGAACACGTTGTCCGTGACCTTTCAGAGAGTCTTCACTCAAGCCGTGCGCGACCCGATCACGGTAGTCACATTCTTGGTCATTCTTTTCGGTATTTCGTGGCAGCTTACCCTTGCGGCACTCGTGATCGTTCCGGCATTCGGACTGCTGTTTAAGAAAACCGGCGGCAGCCTCAAGCGAAAATCCGGCCGAATTCAAGAAGGTCTCGCGGAAATCACCGGCGCGCTGCAAGAAACGATCAGCGGTGCGAGGCTGATCAAATCTTCGGCATCGGAAGAAAAGGAATCTGAGCGGTTCGAAAACCGTTCGTTCAGGCTGTTTAGGCACTCGCTTAGGCTCGCAAGACTTGAACGGCTTGCCTCGCCCCTCTCCGAAACTATCGGCGTGGTCATTATCGCGTCCGTCCTCCTGCTCGGCGGTCAACAAGTCCTGTCGGGGTCAATGCTCGACGCGGAAGACTTTATTCGCTTCATCGTCGTGCTCTTTTCGATGCTGGCTCCGGCCCGCGCGGTGGGCGGCTTGCACAACTATTTGCAGATTGGCGCCGCCGCCGGTGCGCGAATCAACACGCTGCTTGAAGAGCCTGTCGAGACGGCGGAAACGGAACAACCTGAGAAAGACGTCACAGCGCTGCATGACGGTATTCAATTTGATCACGTCTGGTTTCGCTATCCGACTTCCGAGCAATGGGTTTTGCGAGACGTGAACCTGACGGTGAAACGCGGAGAAAAAGTCGCGCTCGTCGGCAGGTCGGGAAGCGGGAAAACAACCACGGCGAACCTCTTGCCGCGTTTCTATTCACCGGAGCGCGGCCGCGTGCTGTGGGACGGAGAAAACGTTGACACCCTGTCCCGTGCGTCTTTGCGCAGACATATCAGCTTGGTCAGTCAAGACGTGTTTTTGTTCAACGAGAGCGTGCGCTACAATTTGACGTACGGTCTGAACGACGTGCCCGAAGAAAAGCTGCAAGCGGTGATGGACCGCGCGCAGTGCACGGATTTCGTGAAGAGGCTGCCGAACGGACTTGAAACGTTCGTGGGTGAGCGTGGCGCGCAGCTCTCCGGCGGACAAAAACAACGCATCGCCATTGCAAGGGCGCTTCTCAAAGACGCACCGCTGCTTGTGTTTGACGAAGCAACGTCCGCGCTCGACAATGAATCGGAACGGTTGATTCAACGTGCGCTGGAAGAACTCTTCCGCGAACGAACGGTCATAATCATTGCCCACAGACTCAGTTCAATTCGCTTCGCCGACCGCGTCGTCGTGCTCGACGAAGGCGAAGTCGCCGCGCAAGGCTCGCACGACTCCCTGATGACAGACAGCGATCTCTACCGCACGTTAACACAGCTTTACGAACGTGAGAGTCAAGCTGAGTGAGGCTCTTACTGGTCAATTCTGCGGCACCCGAGCTTTGGGGCGGCGGCGAAAAGTGGTTTGTTGAAGCGGCGAAGTGGTTTGACGCTAACGGACACGATGCCGCAATTGTTTCCCGTCCGGGATCGCACTTGATGACTCGGGCGATACAAGAAGATATCGAATGTATCGCGAGCAAATTTGGAGGCGACTTCGATCCGCTGGCGATGCTGCGGGCGCGGGAAGTTATTCGAACGAGCCGCTCAGACGTGGTGCTGACGAATTTCAACAAAGAGAGCTGGCAGTTCGGAGTCGCGGCCAAGACGCTTAAGATACCCGCCGTCGCACGGCACGGATTTACTTTGTGGTCAAAGAAAGTCCATCACCGGCTCCTTGCACACAACATTTTAAGCAAGCTCGTCGTGAACGCGGAGAGTATTCGCGCACACTATGAATCGCTGGGAATTAAGCACCAAGACATCACCGTAATCACAAACGGAGTGAGTCCCGTTCAACAAAAGCCGGGCGACCTTCGGAAACGATTGCAAATTTCCGACGATACTCTGCTCTTGGCGGCGGGTGGACGTTTGGAAAGTCAAAAACGATTTGACCGTTTGCTGCGAATCGCTTCGGAACTTGGGAAACACGTCTCATTCAAGCTGGCGATTTTCGGAACGGGTCCGCACGAGAACGACTTGCGCGTCAAGGCTTCGCAACTGGGTCTTGACGACACTGCGACGTTTCTGGGTTTCGTGCCGGACTTCGCAAGCATTGTCGGCGACGCGGATTTGTTTCTTTTGACGTCTGAAGACGAAGGCACGCCAAACGTCGTGCTGGAAGCAATGTCAAGTGGAGTTCCGGTGCTGGGATTCAAGGTCGGTGCGATGGAAAGTATCTTGGAAGGTGAATTGTCCGAATTCATAGTCGCTCCGGACGACGAGTCGCAGTTTATGCGGAAGTTGAGTGAGTTTGCAACAACTCGAGAGAAGTTGGACAAATGGCGCAGTCGCTTTCGGCAACGAGTTCAGGAAAAGTTTAGTTTCGATCGTTCCATGAGGCAATATCTCGACGTGCTGCAAGCGGCTATAGTAAAATGAGCGACCGTCGCGGACAGGCGATTGGCGCCGCGCTCTTCATGTTGTTCGCACTCGCGGGATGGGGGCCGTACTTCGTCGCGACCGCAACTTCGGGAGTGTATTTGTCGACTGCCGTGTTGTTGGGTGGATTCTTTGCAATCCTTGCGGCGGGTTTTACCTACGATGCTGCGGAACGACTGTTCGGAGAAGGAAAAGGAATCTACGCGGCAGCAGTGCTCTTGACTTTTCCTCCGGCGGGAATTGTGTTCAGCGAACCGCCGATGTTGTCGTATACGTCGATGATGTTTGTCGTGTCCGCATCGATGTGGTTTGCGGCACGGGCGACCAAGGCGTCACTGCGGGAATCTCTGTTCTTTATTGTACTCTTGAGCGGCGTCGCGTTTGCATCCTTCGGGCCGTGGCCCCCCGCGATTCTTTCGTTGGCGACACTTTTCGTATTGCGAGAACGCACCGGCACCGCACCACGGACGTTGCTGCTGGCTGCTGGAATTTCGTTATTGGGATTGGTCGCAAAACAGACGTTTCGTTTCGAGCTTCCAAGCGTCGCGGAGCGGGAGCCGGACATTGCATTGAGCGTCGTCGAATCAATCTTGCTGATCGCGCCGTGGTTTGCATTTGGTGTTCTTTCTATCTTCCGCGCAAAAACATGGACACGCAACGTCGTTGTGGGAGTCATTGTTCTAACGGCTCTGCACGTCTATGTCGGTGGTGAGTGGATCGGTTTGGTCGGTGCCGGCGCGCCTTTGCTTGCGTTAGCGGTGACCTCCGCGCTGCTTGGTTGGTTTGAAGCGGAAACAGAAGGACGGGAGCGTGGAACAAGATGGACGGCGCTTCCGCTGATAGTTGTGTTGGTTGCATTTGT
The DNA here is from genome assembly GCA_020637445.1 of Calditrichota bacterium. NCBI lineage: Bacteria > Pseudomonadati > Calditrichota > Calditrichota bacterium. Next base: position 494,233 of record JACJVZ010000002.1, read on the forward strand.
GATTGCGCGAATTGCAAATGCTGAAGGCATTGTGCTCAGCCGCAACTACGCGACAGTAGGACTGCTTATCGCCGCGCTGTTGACAGTTTCGATGATTCGTGACGCGCGGCGCTGGGTGTTTGCGCTGCACGCGGCCGCTGGACTTTATGCTGGCGGGTTATGGTGGTACTACTGGCAAGAAAATGCGGCCGAGACCTCGGAGATTTCAATTGATCTTGCTCCGTGGCTGCTCGTGATCGCGCTTCTTGCGCGAGCAGGAAGCACGTTTATTTATGGAAGGCGGATGCCGAGGCGTTTGCGTGCGCCGGGGCCTCCGCATCGATTCGATCCCGTTGTCTTTCGCGTATTCTCCGATGTGCGCCGCAAAACATGGGAGGGCACGCCGGTTGAAGTTTCGCCAAAGAGCCCTGAATGCGTGAAGTTTGCGATATTCGGGGACGTCGCTGGTGCCGAATCACCTTTCGCCGGCCGCAATTCCGGCTACTTTGCGTTTCAAAAACTCGCAAAAGATATCGAAGCGAACGGCGCTGAGTTCGCTGTCTCGACCGGAGATCTTGCTCCCAGGGCAACGCACTTCGCATATCGACGATTGCGAAAGTTACTGAAGCGGATAACTGTGCCGCTGATTGCGACGCCGGGAAACCACGATATCGTTTTTCAGAGGAAAGTTCACGCGCAGTTTTTTCACGCGCTCTTCGGCAGCGACCACGGCGACGTGACGGTCGGGCCGGTCAGAATGATCTTGATCAACAACGCGTGGGGAAGTTTGTCCGACGAACAACTTACGTGGGTCGAAGAAACGCTCGCCAAAGAGTCGTCTGGTGTCGTGACGATAGTGTTTTGCCACAAACCGGTTTTCGATCCCCGCGAAGACACTTATTACGGCATGGAGCACCGTCCGCATGCCGAGCGGCTGCACGAACTTTTTGTTCAGCATCATGTCTCAGCCGTTTTTTCCGGCCACATTCACAGCTTGCTTAACACGGAGAAAGACGGAGTCAACTATATCATTTCCGGCGGCGGCGGATCGAAATTGAAAACCGCGAACGACGCTCACCACTACTTGCAGTGTGAAGGAACGTCCGCAGGTTTGCTCGTGAATGCCGTTGCGATTGACACAGGTGAGACTCTACTTGAATTGAAGATTCCGGCACGCGCATGAAACTTTCTAAACCCGCGCAGAAACTCAATCCGAAAAAAGTATTGCTTGTGCAATTGCGCCGCATCGGAGATTGCGTACTTTGCACTCCAGCAATTCGCGCGGTAAAAGAGCAATTTCCTGACGCGAAGGTTGATTTCTTGGCGGAATATCCCGCCGAAGAAACTCTGAGAAACCATCCGGTAATCCGCAAACTTTGGGTCGCACCGGTTGGAGGGATTGCTGGATTTGTAGAACTTGTTCGCGGGCTAAGGCGCGAGCGCTACGATCTCGTCATTGATTTTTACTCTAATCCACGCAGCGCTCAGGCCGTGTTTCTCACGGGTGCGAAAGTGCGCGCGGGGCTCAAACGTCGTGGCAGAAGTTGGGCATACACGCATCACTTCATTGAAGAAGAGCCTGACCACAACTCGTATGCCGTAGACCTTAGGCTGGATATGCTGAAGCTGTTGGGAATCCAACCGGGATCGCGGCGGCTTGATATTTACAGCGACGAGAATGACCGCGAAGCGAAAGCGAAAGCAAATCATCTACTCGATAGTTTGACGGGAATCGTGGTTGCGGTGGCGACGGGAAGCGCGAACGCGGCCAAGCGCTATCCGGCGGATTTGACGGCGCAAACGATTGAGCTTTTGCGAGCGTCGCACATGGAAGTGATCTTGACGAGCGGTCCGGGAGAAGAGGAGTTTGCTAAGAGAATTCTCACCAAACTGTCAAAGCCTGTGCCGCATCTTTCTGACGCGCGCGTGCCTGAACTTGCGGCGCTATATCGACATTGCTCGTTGTATATCGGGCCGGACTCGGGACCGAAGCACGTTGCCGTTGCGTGCGGCATTCCCACTGTGACGATTTTCGGCCCGGGAAATCCCGACAACTGGAATGACAAAGAGAATTCAAGAAACCTCGTGATTGCCGCTCCTTGCAGCTTCCGTCCGAAATGCGACGAACTTGAATGCGCGCGGCTCGGACATATCGCAACAATAACGCCGCGCGAAGTTCTCGGCGCGGCGTTGAAATTGCTGCTGGAATAGGATAAGCTGTCAGTGTCCGCGCATCTTTTCGATGTCGCGGCGGTCTTTCTTGGTCGGACGACCTTTTTCTTTCTTGCCGGACTCGCGCCAGAGTTTGTTAGACTCTTCGATCTGACGAAACTTCTCGATCGTCGCATCGTCTGTGATTTCTTCGTACATGCGCGGGGCGTCTTTCTTGGAGAGATTGATGTCCGCCGCTTCGAGAATTCTGAACGTGCGGTAAAGTCCCTTCATGCGAATCTTGATCGTGACGCCTTCGTCCACGGTGTCGTGCGGATCGGCAAACTTGTCGCCGACCATGATTTTGCCGTCTTTACAGGCGCTCGTCGCTTGCGTGCGGGACTTGAAAATGCGCGCGCGATGCAGCCAAATATCGATACGAAGTTTCATTTCTTGGTGAGCCAGCGGTCGGCTGCCTGAATTGCGGCGGCAGTTTGTTCATCGGTGAAGCGCTCGTCGGCAAACATCGTGGCCAGCACAGATACAAGCGTGGCGGGCAATACTTTGAAGGATTTTTCTTCGCCTTTAGCCAGCGCGGTGAGCACGAGCGGGAATTCCGTTAGGATTGCCACGACGCGCTCGACTTCGCCGTCCGTCGCCTCGAGCGCGGAGAAATCCATGCGCAGCGACGACAAATAGCCCGCAATGTTTTCCGCTTCGTGAACAAGCAGCGTCGCAAGCGACGTCAGCGCCCAGCCGTTCAAGCGGTTATCCACCGCGGCATCGTGAAACGAACAGATCTTGCTAAAGGCGGTTTCGCTCAGACCGTCGGCCCACCGTTCCTTATGAATCTCTTCGACGGCGGCCAAGCGAAATTCTTGTACGGCCATGTATGTAGACCACGAGGGAATAATCTCGAGGATCAAGTCAACCGCGTTTAGGACCGCCAGCGCGCGACCGCGCTCAGGAAATGAAAGAATCCGCCACAGCGCGTCTCGTGCGTCAGAAGGCCTGATGATTCGCGGCAATGAAAGTTCAGAAACCTCGGCGATAAGTTCGCGCGAGGGAGCTGCTTCGCCCGCGGCGTACGCCACGGCGCTTTCCAAAAATTGTTTGACCACTTTGTCCATGCCTGAAGATACGACTTCTTACAACCATTTTCCACTACACATAGACTGAAACATGAAACGCTTGTCTTTTCTTTGCTTGCTATTCGCGTGGTCGGTTATTGCCGCCGCACAACCGATGATTGACCATATTCGCGCGGACATCGAGTATCTTGCGGACGACGCCCGCGAAGGCCGGGGTATCGGCACCAAGGGTCTCGACGACGCGGCAAACTACATCGAAAACCAAATGAAAGATGCCGGACTTCAGCCAGCTTTTGACGGCTCCTATTTTCAAGAGTTCGAAATGGGCTGGGGCTTCACACTCGGTGAAAACAACTTCATCGTCTATAAGGGCGACACAATCGACACGGAGCACGGCGTGATGCCGACCGGATTTTCGGCTCCGGGCGAGGTGACGGGTCCCGTGATCTTTGCGGGGTACGGAATCATCGCGCCGGAATTCGAGTACGATGATTTCGCGGACGTCGACGTAAAAGACGCGATCGTATTGTGCATGCGAAAGGAGCCGGGAGAATTTGACTCCACGTCAAAATTTGATGGACTGAATGTTACCGCGCATTCGGCGCTGCGCGCAAAAGCCGGCAACGCGAAACTCAAGGGCGCGAAGGCTATGATTCTTGTGGACGGTCCGATCTATGCCGATACGTCGCAAACTGAAGAGTTGGTTGTGCCGTCCGCGAATGAAGCCTATATTGACTGCGGAATTCCGGTCTTGCGCATGACGCGCAAAGCCGTCAAGAAGATGTTCCCGGAGTTCGAGTTGGACAAACTTCAGCGTTCCATCGATTCCAACACTCAGCCGCGCAGCCTGAATGTCACCGAAGACGACGTCACAATGTCGACAGACTTGTCCCGCGAAACGGTAACAGTTAAAAACGTCGCGGGAATCATTCCCGGTGGCGAAAATATTCTCGTCGTCGGCGCGCACTATGACCATCTCGGTTACGGACAGAGCGGCAGTTTGGATGAACAGGCTCATGTCATTCACAACGGCGCGGACGACAATGCGAGTGGCGTCGCTGGAATGTTGGAAACCGCGCGCGTCTTGAAACAATCTCCGGTCGCGTCGACGGTGCTCGCCGTGGCGTTCACCGCGGAAGAAACAGGTCTGGGAGGATCGAGTTTCTTAGTCAAGAACTTTCCGCTTGATTTAGATAAAGTGCGCATGATGCTGAATCTGGACATGGTCGGCAGACTTCCTGCGAATGATGAATTCACTGTGCTGGGATGCAAATCCGCCGAAGAATTCAAAGATATCGTCGATCGCGCGGCGCAAGGAACCGGGCTCACGATTACGTGCAAAGGTGACGGCTATGGTCCCTCCGATCACATGAACTTCTATCTGGCGGACAAACCGGTGTTGTTCTTTTTCACGGGAGCCCACGAAGATTATCACAAGTCGACGGACGACGCGGATAAGATCAACTATGAAGGCGAAGTTAAAGTGACAAACCTTGCCATCAACACACTGCGCGAAATCGACGCGTTCGACCATCCGTTAACTTTTGTCAAATCCGCTGAACCGCCGGAACAGGGCGGAGGAGCCTTCCGGGTTTACTTCGGATCGATTCCGGATTATTCGCAGCCGGATACACTGCTTGGAGTCCTGCTTTCCGGCGCTCGCGAAGGCGGACCCGCAGCGACGGCAGGCATCCAAGGCGGCGACTTGCTCGTCCGCATGGGCAAGGTAACACTCAACAATATTTACGACTTCGTGTTCGCGCTCAGGACGTACGCTCCGGGAGATACCGTTGAAGTGGAGTATATCCGCGAAGACAAACATGAAGTCACGCACGCGGTGCTGCAGGCTCCGGCGCAGAAACACTGAGAGAAAATTGCAAATTGAAAATGGAAAATAGAAAAATGAAGAAGTTTTTATTTATCACGGCGATTTTGGCGGCCGCAAGTTTGTTTGCTTCGGAGCCTACCTGGTTTGAAGGCGAAACGCATTTGAACAACATCAAACAACTTTCGTTCGGTGGCGAGAACGCGGAAGCGTACTTCTCTCCCGACGGAAAATGGTTGGTGTTTCAATCGACGCGCGACAGCTTTCAGTGCGATCAAATCTTCACAATGAATCTGGAGACGGGCGAAACGAAACTCGTCAGCACGGGACTCGGCGCGACGACGTGCTCGTTCTTCGTGCCGGGCACCGACGAACTCGTATACTGTTCGACTCACGAGAATGCGCCGGAATGTCCGACGAAGCCGGATCGCAGCTTGGGTTATGTTTGGGGACTGTTTGAGTTCGACGTTTACAAATGCAAGCGCGACGGCAGCGATCTTGTGCGACTGACGGACGCCAAAGGATATGATGCGGAAGCCGCGGTGTCGCCGGACGGCAAAGAAGTCGTGTTCACGTCGGGTCGCGACGGCGATCTCGAACTTTATAAAATGAACATCGACGGTTCGAAGCAGACCCGCTTGACGCACACGATCGGTTACGACGGCGGACCGTTCTTCTCGCCGGACGGCAAGCATATTATTTACCGCGCGTTTCATCCGAAGACTCCCGACGAATTAAGCAAGTGGAATCACTTGTGGGAAAACCAAGCTGTGTCTCCGGTGACGCTTGATTTGTGGATCATGGACACCGACGGCAACAACCAGCGGCAAATCACGAATCTGAACGCGGCGAGTTTTTGTCCGTACGTTTCTCCGTCGGGCGAATGGGTGATCTTCACGACTAATTGGGCTGACAGCTTGGGCAATCACCGGATGCCGAACTTCGATTTGTTCCGCGTGCGCGCAGACGGTTCCGATCTTGAACGGCTGACCTACGGGCCGAGCTTCGACGGATTTCCGATGTGGTCCTACGACGGCAAAAAATTGGTTTGGGCAAGCAACCGCGGCGAAAGCAAAGAACGCGGCGAAACGAACATCTTCATCGCGGACTGGGTGGAGTGACTTGAAAAGTCACCAACGAGGCTCTGACGCGAGTGCTTTGAAGTTTGGCTCCGTTTGACAGGTTAGTTCGGGTGTGCAATTGCGGAGCAAAAGCCAAGTGACGTGTTAGTACAACTTGCCACGAGTTTGGCGAGATGGCGGCATGACCTTGCTTGTCTGATTTGGCTTGATTACATTTGGAAAGTTGGAAGATACCCAAAATACTCCTTTTGAAGGCAGGACAACCATGAAGGCTCGTAAATCGATTTGGTTTGCAACCGCGGGACTAATCGTTCTGATGGCCGTTGCGCTGGTCGTCGGTTGTAAGAGCGACAGCGGCGGCGACAACAATAACAGCGGCGCAAAATGGACCATTATGCTCTATGGCGCGGGCAACAATGATCTTGATATGGCCAACAACGGTACGTCATATATCGTTCAGGACGTACAGGACATGGAAAAAGTTGAGAGCGACGGCAATGTGAATATCATTGCGATGGTGTCGCGCTATGGCGGCGGAGGCAATGCGCGATACTACAAGGTGGAATACCACCCGAGCGAGAATCCGAACCAGATTAGCTCGCCGGAAATCGAGAACCTCGGTACGCGCGACATGTCGGACCCACAGACGCTCCGAAACTTTATTAACTATTGCAAAGAACATTACCCTGCCGACCGCTACCAACTTATTATCGATGACCACGGAGCAGGCTGGCCGGGAAGCTGTTCTGACGATCTCGCCGGTGCGGGCGGACTTTTGACTCTGCCGGAAACGCGCGAAGCAATCACATCTTCAAATCTCGGGCACGTGGATATTTTGACGTGGCACGCGTGCCTGATGGGTATGGCGGAAGTTGCTTATGAACTGCGTGACGTTTGCGAGTACATGACTTGCTGTCAATTTGTGATGCCGATGGAAAATATCCTCGGATCCGATTTGTGGCTGGGTTGGCTGCGCAACAACCAGGATGCTTCGAACGAAAACTACGCCCGTCAGATTGTGCAGTCGGTCGTGGCGCGCGCGCAGTTCAAACAGAAGACGACGCACTATGCCATGATCAAGATGTCGGAGATGCAGGCGTTGGGTGCGGCACTCGGAAACTTCGGCAACATTTTGGTGCAGGAAGGCGGACAATACTGGGGCGAAGTGCTTAATGCGTGGAACAGTACACACGCGACGAATCTCGATGATCCGCGCTATGTGGATATTCGAGAATTTACGAATCAGGTTCAGGCCCAACCGACACTCTCGACGATCAATTTGATCAATCAAAACGCCGTCAACGTGCGCAACGCCATCAACGCCGCGGTGCCGTTTACGGATACGTATTTTCAATCGCCGACGACGCCTGTTCCGCGCGGTGGATTGAATGTTTACATTCCGTGGCAACTCGCGCAGTTTGCTCCGGACTCCGTGAGCTACTCATCTTTGCAATGGAGACAGACAAATTGGCACGCGTTTGTTTCCACGTTTGTCCGCAGTTTGGGCGGCGGCGATCCGGTAGGACGATGCTGCTACAACAACAACAACGATTGCGCGGACGTAACACAGGCGCAATGCGCTACGGTATCCGGCGTGTGGACACAGGGCGCAACGTGCAACGACGGTTGCGGCGGCGGAGGACAGTGTGCCACGACGTGCGCCACTGCGATGGCCTACACTCCGGGGAATGTCGTAAGCTCTTGTTCGATTGCCGCTCAAGGCGGAGAAAACTGGTTCAGCACGACGCTCGGAGTTGGTAGTTGGCGATTCCAACTTGCCGCGGGAGGTAATGACTTCGACCTTTATACATTTGCCGATGATTGCGCGACGCAGTACACCGAGTGTCAGGGAGAAGAGGTTGGTGACGAGGACTTCACTTGCACGGTTACCGGAGGTTCCTTGCCGATTCGTGTTGTGGTCTATGCCTACAGCGGCTCGGGCAGTTATCAGTTTATGATATCGCAAGTCGGTGCCACTGGAGGCCCGGCGGACAAAGTGCTGCAATAAATTACTTCTCGCCGAGCACGGATTAAGCGCATCAGCGCGATTCCTGCCGGAACCTGATTAAGGCGAAAGGCCGTCCATGTGGACGGCCTTTCTTTATTTCTCGTTGCGGCACCCATTTCGCCGTTGTGGGTGTCCACACTCGCAATGGCGCCTTTCCCCTCGCGGCGGCACCTGTTGCAGGCACCTCGCTCCCACCTAATCAAAACAAGAGTTTACCCCATGACCAATCTCCATATCATCGAAAATCCGGCCTTCCGGCAAGAAAAACCACCCCATCGAGTTGATCATATGATCAAATTTTGCTACGATCAAGTTGATCAGAATCAATTAGTTGGAATCTCGTGGCGAAGGCAAGTCCATGGGCGAAACCAATATCTTTATTGCGGACTGGGTTGAGTAGAGACTAATAATTCAAGCTCAAACAGGAAGCAATTGTTATTATGAGAGGCGGCTCCGGAGGGCCGCCTCTTTTATGTGACGAATATGCTTGATTCGTTCCAATTTCTGCACTAAAATGAAGACATGCGAAATTTTCAACAATTCCTTGTCGGCCTATGGGCCGTTGCAGGACTGATTTGGCTAGCATCCTCTGCCAACGCTCAGCTTCCCGTCATGCTGGATGCCGAAGTAGAAATCCCTACGGCTGCTTCCTGCTGGGACATGCGGCACTGGGTGGATGACTCAACTTATGGATTGGCGTATTGTATCGGCGATACGCTTTTCTACAAGGAGACGCTCGACTCGGATTTGCAGTATGTTGTGACGGATGACGAGTGGTTTATTCCGCCGGGTTGGGTGACCCCGGTTGGGGAAAGAACTCATGTGTTCTTTTTCAAGCCACAGAATCAGAATCGTTTTGGATTCCTTCTAACCGGAGAAGTTTACTTTTTGTCATGTGACATTGGAGACAACACTTCTGATGCTTACGTGCTAGTTGAGATTGATGCCTTATCAAACTCAATCGAGCGTGCTGACTATGTCACCAGATTTATGACAGATGGACTGTTCTGTAGTTGCTCGAACGGCAACACTTATGGCGCTACATTGGGGGAATATCGACCGTGGCCAGAACCTCCTGCCAGCGCGCAGTACCTAAGCACTATTTATAACACAACAGTGTTTTGTGACCCCGCAGGAGATAACTCTTTGACTTATTCGTCTCAAGCGCTTGTGTTTCGCACTAACGACACTCTTCCGCAATTCACATCACCAGCGTATACTTCGAGCCTTGCAGTTTTATTAGATTCGGAGTCTCCCTGCTTTGCAGGAGGAACATATTCACTCGAGGAATATGGCTACCACTGGGACGAAGAGTATTTCTATATTAAAAACACCAGGTTTTGGAAATCAGAATGTGGAACGAATTGTCCTGTAGTTTTGTCAACTCCCTGTTCAGAGTCAACGACTTATCCTCCGGGACACCCCAATTATGTTTTCTGTCCACCGATCTACGTGGGATTTGGAAGTTTGGAGAATGGAGATATTGTTCTCGCGCGCACTGGCTTCGGCTTGGATTTCGCGACGCTCGACACATTGTGGGAAAACCCGGATGCCGTGCCGCATTATATGGCACGGATTCCTCTCGATCCTAACTTGGCGATTGCCAAGCAAGTAAGTAACACTCGGTTTGAGTTTTTCAGACTAATAGACGGCGGTTACTTGGATGAACTAACTCTTCCCGCCGGGTTCATTCACGATGTGATCACCACGGAATCCGGGCTTTGCAGTTTCATTTCGTTTACATATTCGCCGACGATTGTTCGAGCCTATGTCCCGATTCCAAACGAACAATACGTGACAATATGCTGTATGCCGTTTGACGGAAACCTCGTCGAGTTGCGATGGTACAATGATATCGGCGCCACGTCATACCGGATTGTATTTTCTGAACAATGCAATGAGAATTCAGTTGAACTTACGGAGTACACAGCGGTTAATGATACGACCGTTCAAATTGATGTAGGAGCACTCGGCGATGCCGGATGTTTCCGCATCGTGCCTGTGTACGACTAGCTCAGGGCCGCGCAACGGCCGTATCGATTAGGCTCACTACTACCCCCCCCCGAGGGGGTTTTTCGTTTCGTAACCCTACTACCTCCCTGCCTCCGGCAGGGGTTCATTACGAAACCCTCAAGAAGGGACGGCCAGAGGCCGACGGTAGTAGGATTGCTCGCTGACCCCCCCTAACCCCCCCGCTAAAGCGAGGGGGGAGACCGAAGGCACCCCCCTAAGCCCCCCGCTTGCGGAGGGCGACCGGAGGGATCCTTCACTGTGTTCAGGATGACGACATACGAGGATGTCGAGCCAGAGGCTCGACCTAATGGGGCGTGACTTTCAAGCGCGAGCGCCAGCGCATTGGGTCCAGCGGCACGCTGGCTGGCACATCGGTTGCTTAGTTGAAGTGTGACAACAAGGTGCTTGGGCATCTGTTATATAGAGTCATATGAAAGCTAAAACTTTAATTATCCTTGTCTTGGCCGGGCTGGCGCAGGCGCAAACCTGGCCGTCTGGAGCCATTTCAGACCCCTCCTTGGGGGCAAAACCTGTCCCCGCCGGACACTTCCGACTGGCAGGATTTGGCTCACAATTGGCCAACGACACCTGGGAAGACAACCGCGCCGGCGGCTCATTTGAGATCGGCGTCGCGAAGGGATTGGCCCTCTCCGCAAGCACCTCCAACCGCGATTTGGCCGGACACGGAGCCTTCCAAAACGGAGCCGAAGATGCCAAACTCGGACTCGCGGTCTGGCCGCTCTCTTATAAGGATAGACTCGCCTTCGGAGTCAACGGCAACCTGATTTTGCCGACCGGTTTCCGCGAAAACGAGAGCTACTACGACTCCACCACAAATTCTGTCATCGAATTGCCTGCTTACTCGCTCAAGCAAACCGGCGGACAACTGTCCCTCGGCGGAGCATGGGCGCCGGGCAAAGCCGCCGAGCTCTCCGCGTTCTTTGGTTACTTCGGAACTTCCGACAACACCGAACAAGCACTGCGCTGGGGTATGGGTTTGTCATTGACTCCGTTCGGAGAACGTATCGGAGCAAGTGTCGCGTACGGTCAATCGATCACTCGCGTCGGCAATCTTCCCGATACTGAAGTGCTGCACGGCGGACTCGATCTGAAATTGCCGTGGGGATTTGGTTTGCATCCGGGAGTCTATGCTGAACTGGAAGATGATCCGCTGATCGGCGGTTCAATCGGATTGAGTTTTGAAGGACGTTTGCCGCGCTCGGTCTTCCCTCCAAAGGCACAGCCGGCTGCCGCTCCTTACCGTACAGGTTCACTGCTCGTCGCGCCGCCGATTACTTCGATGCCGATGGCCGACAACGATGAACTTTGGTACCAACTGCGCGAGTCGATGAAGCAGTCTTTTGACTTAGTCATGCCGCTCCCGTCGCTGGATAGACCGGGGCTTCCGTTCGACGCTATGAACCGCGAAGCATTTTGGAACAGCATGTCGGCGATTCATGCGGCTTATCCGACGATGCGCTGGATGTTGGTCACCTACGTAGATGACGAAACGGTCGTGCGCGGAACAAGTTTGTCGATTCCGCTGATCGTATCGAAACCGAAAATCGAAGCAGCCTGCAAACTGCGCGTGCAACTCGTCGATTTGGTCGAACAAAAAGCCTACGTCGAGCGCACCGTGATGGCCACGGCAATTCTGAACGACGGCCTGCGCAGCCCGTTTCTTTCCACGATTGAAAGTGAAAAAGTAACCGTGACTCAGGCGCGCGAAGTGACGAAAAAAGTCTATCGCAACGCGGGCCGCGAAGTTGCTCTGACACTGCCTCCGCGCGGAGCCGATGAATGAAATATTTCTTTATGCTGATACCTCTGCTCTGGATCGTGTCCTGCACGAATCCCGCGAGCACCGAGCCGGAAACGACCAATTCGGAAACGACGCGTGTGTTGACGGTCGAAGCTCGGCCCAGCGCAATTCCGGCGGACGGGATCTCGCATATGACCATCTTCGTCGAATACCGGATTGACGGATTGCCCGTCGAGGACTCCACGCGCGTGATTTTGCTCAATCCCATGGGCGTGCTGGCGGCAGGAACAGTGTTTACGACCAACGGCGTCGCATTGGATACGCTCACGGCGGATTCAGCGGCGGGACTTGGATGGTTGATTGTCTATGCGGACGGTTTGCGCGATTCAACTGAAATCATGTTTACGGAAAATACACCTTAATGAACATCAAGCTACTTACGATTCTCGCGTTTGCGATGCTGCTTTCAGCATGCGGCAGCGGTGGATCTTCAGGTCCGACGACTCCCGTCGGTCCGGAAGAATTCTCGATCGACTATTGCCGCGTCGTGGAAGTGGACGGAAGGATGCGCCTCGAATGGGCCGCGAACCGGCCGACCACCGGCGAATTTCGCTACGGCCAATCGGTTTACACGCAGCTTTTGAATGTCAACACGCTCGCCGATTCGCACAGCGTCGGACTGTCCGGCTATTCGTTTGCAACAACCTACATTTATAGGTTGACGGCGGTGGATGCCGAAGGCAACAGACTGGATTGCACTGGAGAGTTCCTGACTCCGGAAAAGGCCACGCCTGAACCGATTATTACACAACTCAGATTTCAAGAGATCACGGAATCGTCCGCGCGCGTGACGTGGCAAACGGACGAACCCGCTTCGACGGTTTTGCACTACGGTATAGGCGTCGCGGAAGATTCGATCACGATGGCCTCGCAGGTGATGGACCATGAAGTCGTGCTGACCGATCTCGAACCTTCGACTATTTATGCGGTTCGCCCTGAAGCCGTCGACGCCGACGGATTGCGCGGCATCGGACCGGACAGCATGTTCGCGACGGCCGCATTGCTCACACTGTGGCTGCCGTCCACGCAAATAAACATCGGCGACACCGTGCTGGTGCCGGTAAATATCGAAGCGGCAAATGATCTTGCGGCTTTGCAATATTCGATCACGTTCGCGGAAGGCAACGTCGAGATCATCGGAATCACCGAAGGCCCGTTCTTCGACGACAACGACGGTTTCAATTTCTTCCGTGGAATTCAAAATGGAGATTTTCGCGTCACGAACACTTTGACGTGGATTATCGAATACAGCGGCGACACTCGCGTTGGGACGAACGCGGACGGTGACGGCGTCGTCGCATACTTAGAACTCAGAGGTCTTGCACCGGGCTCGGCGGGGGCCGCGTTTGATGCGGATTCGACTTTTGGATTGGACATGTTTGCGCAAGCGCGCAGCTGTTCCTTGCGCACCGGAAACATCACGGTGCTGCCATGACAAACTTGAAGAACCTTTACACTTCAACATATCCGGTAAATAAAACCCGGAAAATCGGGAGTATGACCATGCGAAATTGGCACATCCTGTTGCTAACTCTGCTCATCAGCTTGATGAGCATTCCGGCGGCCTTCGGCGCGGCTTCTTATCGCTCGTTCATCGAGTGGAACGGACCGTACTATCACGTTCGACACGGCCTGACCGCGGACTCGAGCAGTTATTTGGACTATCAAGTAAATAGTCCGCTGCCGCTTTTCTCCACGCCGTTTTCTTCACCGACCGCAGTCGAACTGTTCGGTACGGTGTCGGCGATGCGCACTTTTGTCGTGGATCACGACCATCGCCGCGTGCAAGTTTTCGCCACGCCCGCGAACTGGAACGTCGAAGCGCTGTTCTTCAGTTCGACTCCGGTGCAAGGCAACTACGGCGGACGTTCGATCAAGTTCTCGTACGGTGAAACCGTGCAAGGCAGCGAACGTATTTGGGTCAACGGAAAATTCTTCACGCGCGTGAATTCGCTTACGGGTTACGGCGCGGCGGACTCGGTGTACACCATCGTGTACTCAGGCGTGCCGAACACCGGCGGCGTGGCGACACTTCCGCTCGGTTGGGAATTGCAATCCGACGACAGCGTGCGCGTCGAGTATGCGTATGCCACTCCTCCGGGAACCGCCGGATTGGGTGACATCGATTACGTTCTCTATCAGTCAACTCCGACCGACGTGCCGCTGCAATTGAATGAAGCGACCTCTACGACCGATCCCGCGATGACGGATCTTTCGTCGTTGGCTATCAACGCGTCCGTTCGCGCGGGTGCGGTGGTTGACCTCTATTTGGTGAATGCGCTAACCGGAGGAAACGGCACTCTTACCAGCTATGACCTCACAAACATCGGCGCGGGCGGAGTATTCTCGCATGTGGATACGTATCCCGGTATGCTGGGTCGTCCCTACGACGTTGAAATCGTCGACCGCGACGTGAATGTGGACGGCGCCGTCGCGGAAGGCACGCCATCTGGCGCCGCCAACTCGACGCTCGCGGAAAGCATTACAAACCAAAATACGTATCTCGGTCACGACTATCGCATCACGTTCGCGTTTGACACCACGACGTCCATGAACAGCATCGCCGCTCCGAACGTCCAAGAAACCGATTTGATGTGGGATGTGGAACGTGGCCGTTTGCACATGGTGATGACATCCGACAATGCTTCGCCGGGTACCGCATACTCTTACAGCGACGACTACGGTCAAACGTGGTCGACTCCCGTGACGATTTCTCCCGCGACCTTGACGGGCGTGCACGACCGTCCGCGCATCGCGATGGAAAGCGGCGGGAATCTTCACGTGGTTTATGAAGCTGTCGACGGCGGCGGCGACCGTCATATCTATTACACGGTTTCGTCCGACGGTATCACGTGGTCGACGAGCGTTTCGCTGACGTCCGCGATTACTCCGGGAACCGTCACCGAAAACCGCTATTGCAATTTGTTAGTCGACCCGTCGGACAATCTGCACCTTATTTGGTCAGGTGATGACGACGTCTATTACAAGGTCTACAACGGTTCGTGGGGAGCAGCAACGTTGATCGCCTCCGGCGGCGGCGCAGGGTTTTCCGCACCGAATGCAGTGATCGACAACATCGGCCGTATCTACATGGCCTACGTCAGTGACGTTACTCCGCCTGCGGACATCAGCTATCTGGTTTTCAACGGTGCAATCTGGGGAAGCTATGAAACGGGTGGTTTCACGGCCTCGACTCCTGATCCCGTGACGACTGCGGCGGGATTTGCCGCGGACGGCGGCGGTCGCGGTGAAGCCTTCCCGTTCCCGCAAGTCGCACTCGTTGATGAAAGCGTATGGGTTTTCTGGGCTGGAACAGGTACAGAAACATACGGCGTCGATCAGGCTCAGCTCCGTTACAACATGATCTCGTCACTCGACGGCAACTTTACCGCAGGCGCAGGTACGGCAATCACTACGGGTGATGACGTTGCGCCGCTCGCATTTAGCGTGGCTGTCGACGCCAACGACGATTTGCATGTATTGTATCCTTACGGAACAAACGTGGACCAAGAAGGTCTGCGCTACAAGAAATACACGACGGCCACGACGACGTGGTCTCCGGCTACGGCAAGCACGGGCCGCGAGATTCTCGAAGAAGGTGCAGCCGCTACTGTTTATGCGCTTGAACCGCATCTCGTGTGTCCGGAAATCGCCGGGCAGATCGCTCCTTTCATGGCCTGCGCAAAAGCCTATACGTCTCTCGGTGCCGGCTCGCCGCGCGGTTTGTTCAAAGTGATCGACGGTATCGTCTCCATCACCGACCAAACGACGCTCTCGGAAATTCAGGCATGGCGCGTGTGGACTCACGGCGTGGCGGATGCTTCCGGTATTCCCGGCCTGTCATTCACCATCTCGAACACGGCGGCGTTCGTGTCTTCGACTGATAACGTTGACGCTACGAACTTTAACCTCGGTGACTACTACGAACTCGACGGGACGCCTGCCGAAAAGAACGATATTCTGTTTGTTTCGGACACGGACAATCATCGTATCAAGGTGATTCGTGCCTACGAAAATATCGACAACTGCTTTGGCGGTGACGTGCGTTGGGACGTACCGGGTCAATCCGACGGCACGCCGGGTCAGACCTTCAAACTTGCCACGATCGGCGGCGAAGACACGTACACCGTGTGGGCGAGCACGGACAACACTCCGTGGACGATTGTGGACAACCTGCTGATTGCAGGTCCGTCGGATCGATATTGCGAAGTGGACCGTTACACTCGCGAGCTGCGCTTCGGCGACGGCGCGCACGGTGCAATTCCCGAAAGCGGCGTGTTCATTCGCGTGATGTACGAAGAATCCGTCGACGAAGCCGAGTTCGGTACCTTAGGAAGCGCGAGCGGTCAGCTCTCGTATCCTCGCGGTATCGCGGCGACGTACAACGAGAATCTTGGTGTCTACGACGTCTACGTTTGCGACACGGGCAACGACCGTTTGCAGAAGTTCTCGTACAATCCGAATTCGAGTGTGAATCCGGATTCTTGGACGAGCCCGATGGTATCGTGGATGGAAGTCAGCGGTGCTACGGACATGCTCAGTGCGCCTCAAGACATTGAAGTCGTGATGCTGAATAGCGAAACTTATCTCGTGGTCAGCGACAACGGTAACGACCGTGTCGTGATCTATAAGGACACTGAAGCCAACGGCGCAGGCGGCAACGCGGCTCCGTCGTTTGTCGCACAAGCCGGAACGATGTCAAACATGCTGAACGGTTTCGTCAATCCGATGGGACTTGGCGTCATGGCTGAAGACAGCGGCTTGGTGATCATGACCGCCGACGCGGACCGTGATCAAGTAATCAAAACCGTGCGCCGCGATTGGCTTACGGAAATCGGCAGCGACAGCACCGACGGCTCCGACAGCACGAACGTGACTCCGGAGCTTGCCATTCTCGACGGTCTCGACAATGACAGTTACCTGCTCTTGCAGCCGGGCGCGATTCGTACGCTGCGTATCGTGATGAACAATCCCGATTCGTTGATGTCGGTGCGCGCGTCCTGCACGTTCCCGGCGAACATGATTCAGGTATTGAATATCAGTGAAGGTAATTTGTGGAGCGGCGAACGTTTCACGAACACCGTGTTCCTGACGGACGTCGACAACTCCGCCGGAACGATAGACATTAACGCCGCGATGGTTGGCGACGACGACGGTCTTTCACTCAACGGAGAACGCGTCGTGGCGACGATCACGGTGCAGGCTTTGGCGGCGATGGCCGTTCCGGGTTCGGGAGCGATCAGCTTTGCGAACGACACGGATTTGCGCAGCGTCGGCAATGTGCCGGTGACCAACGGCGTGCGTTCGGGTATTACCCTGCGTGCAGGCTATCTTGCGGATATCGCGACGACGAGCGGCTCGCCGGGCAGTGCACCGAACATGATTCCGGAGCCTGACGGCCAGATCAACTTCGCCGACGTGAATGTGTTTACGCAGGGTTGGAACGGCGACGGCATCGATTTTGATCCGATTTCGGATATTGGACCGTACTTGGGTTCGACTGTGCCGGATTTGATTGCCAATCCCGACGGTGGTTTGGACGCCTACGACTTGCTTTCGCTGTCGACGATGTACGCTTGGTACAACAGTCAAGGTGCTGCGTCGGCTTCGCGTGAAAGCGGTGACAATGCGTTGGACGACACGGGTGCGCTTGACGTGACCTACGTTTCGACTGAGAATTCGACGGTTGTTGCCATCAACGTCAACAACGCCGAGCAACTGACGACCGCGCATCTTGTGGTGGACGTGCTCAATCCGAACGCGGTGATTACGAATATCGAAGAAGGCGATCTGCTGCGCCGTGGTGCACAGACGATTTTCCTGTCGCATCGTGACGGTGCGAATGCCGATATCAATATCGGCCGCTTGAGCCGTACGCAGCCGGGAGTTTCCGGTCGCGGAACTTTGGCCATCGTCGAATTGAATCTGGCGAACGGTGAACAGCCCGTCGTACGCGTGCGCTACGAATTGCGCGACAGCGAAAACAACCTCGCCGGATTGGGCCAGACCAGTGAAGTCAACTCGGCGGTGCCGATGGAATTCGGTTTGCGTCCGGCGTATCCGAATCCGTTTAATCCGAGCACGACGCTCTCGTTCGTGCTGCCGGAAGCCGCGGATGTTTCGCTGCGTGTGTTCAACGTGATCGGTCAAGAAGTGGCCACGATTGTCAACGGCCATCTGAATGCAGGTGAACATACGATGATCTGGAACGCGGAATCGTCCAAGTCTGCGTTGACGACGGGCGTGTATTTCCTCCGTCTCGAAGCGTTGGGCCGCACGAGCCTGCAGAAGGTCATTCTCTTGAAGTAAGTACATTGTTTCGCCGAGCGGGGATTAAGCGCGTCAGCGCGGTTCCCCGCCGGAATCAGATTTCGTCATCTGCCTTGAAAAAAGAAACGGGGCGGCTCCTGAGAGGGCCGCCCCGTTTTCTTGTTGAGAGAAAAGTATTTGCGAGCTACACGTCCGCCAAATACCGCGAGTCTTTGTCCATGTAGTCGCGCACGTA
Source organism: Calditrichota bacterium (assembly GCA_020637445.1). NCBI lineage: Bacteria > Pseudomonadati > Calditrichota > Calditrichota bacterium. Next base: position 512,709 of record JACJVZ010000002.1, read on the forward strand.
GCTTTGTACAAACTCACCGAATCTATCCGTGAACTTGGGCAGACCCGCTGCGTAGAATTTGCTCATGTCCGCGCAGGTTTCATACTGATAGCGGTTGCGTAAGTCTTCGGGCATCGGGAAGTACTCGATGTTCGCGGGTTTGTTCAATGCTTTGAAGACGTTTTCCGCGAGCTGATTGTACGTGTGCGGAGTACCCGTGCCTAAATTGAAAATACCGTTGACTTGGGGTTTGTCCAACAGGAATTTGATGCCCGCTAAGACTTCGGCGACGTGAATGAAATCGCGGCGCTGCTCGCCGTGTTTGAAATCGGAGCGGTGCGACTCGAACAGTCTGACTTTGCCGGTGTCGCGTACTTGCGGGTAGGCATGCAGGATGACGCTGGCCATGCGCGCTTTGTGGTATTCGTTGGGACCGAACACATTGAAGAAGCGCAAGCCTGCGACTTGATCCTGTAATTTGTGCTCGAGCACCCACATGTCGAACATCCACTTGGAAAATCCGTATGCATTCAACGGACGAAGTTTGGGAGTCAGATCGTCGCTGTCGGAAAAGCCTAACGAGCCGTCACCATAGACTGCGGCGGAAGATGCGTAGATGAAGCGTGCGTTATTGGCGAGCGACCATTGACAGAGAATCCGCGAGTATTCGTAATTCCACGTGGCCAGAAAATCGACGTCCGTTTGAGTGGTGTCCGCGCATGCGCCCATGTGGACGACGGCGGTGATCTCTTTGGCCCAATCGGCGACGTCCAACGCATCAAACAAATCTCCGCGATCGACAAACTCTTTGAATTTGAGACCGCGGAGATTCTTCCATTTATCGGTTTTGCCGAAGCTGTCGGCGAGAATCAAATCCGTCAAGCCGCGCTGGTTCAATGACCAGACGACCGCGCTGCCGATGAATCCCGCTGCTCCTGTGATCAGAATCATCGGACGTGTTCTTCTCCCGGCTTGCGTTCGGCAACCATCCGCGCATCGCGAAGCATCGCCGACTCATGTTCATGTTCACTTTCGTCAGTCACCGCAGCGGCGTCGCGCACTTCGCAATCGAAGGCGTGCGCTTCCCACGGTTCCAAATCCAAATATATTCCCCGCATCATCAATTCCACGCCGTCGCGAATATAGACTTTGTCCGACAGCATATCGCGCAGGATGACCTCTTTGCCTTGAAGATTTCCGAACGACAAATCCACCCAACACTGGCTGCGGTAATCGGCCCAATTGACAAAGACACGCAAGTGGCGGTCGTCGTGGTCCCACGCGTGCGACAAAATTTGCCAATGCGATTCGTTGCCTTGCCATGCTTGACGCGGATGCAAAAATTTCCATGAGCCGTTCTTTCTTGCTTCATGAGCAACAATCGGCATCAGCACATCGTAGAATTCCGCAATCTGCGGGTCGTGCTTTTCGTGCGGCATGCGATTGAGCTGCACCGGAGCTTTTAACTTCGCTCCCGAAAACTGCCCTTGATAGAACAAATTCGCGGACGGCAACGTGAAAACCCACGTCGCCGCGGCACGGTGCGGCAGAAACGACAGTCGCGAGGCGATGCGTTCTTCATCGTGATTCTCAAGGAATCTCACACGACGGCGGTGCTTGGCTTCGTCGTAATCGAACTGCACGCGCGAAAATCCGGTCGGGCCGGTCGCCCAGTCCACCGGGTCTTTGTCGTACGTGTAATCAAATCCCATCTCGTTGAGTTCGAGATCGAGTCCCCAATACACTTCGGCGATCAGGATGAACTCGGGATATTTCTCACGGACTTGGCGAATCGCGTTGGGCCAAAACTCGCGCATGTCACCGCCCCACGTCTTCGTGAAGATGTGCGACAAGACCAGCATCGCCATGTCACAGCGAACTCCGTCGCAACGCGACGCCACCGACAGCAATTCATTGGCGACGGCAAGCTGCGTGTCGAGTTTGCGCATGTCGGGCTGTGCCGTATCCGACCACGCGGGGAAATAGGGATCGCGGCCGTGCGCGATCACTTTGGGACCTTGCTCTGTTTCGACTCCAAACCACGTCACCGGATCGCGACGCAAGTCTTCTTCCGTTCCTTGCACGTAGTACTCAGGATGTGACTTAATCCATGGATGGTCACAAGCGGTGTGGCTGGGAACGAAATCCAAGATGAGTTTGATGCCGCGCGCATGCAAATTCTCTCGGAATTTTTTCAGGCCCTCTTCGCCGCCGAGCTCCGGATTGACTTCGTATCCAATCAAGGCATAGGGTGAGGCCACGACGTCATCCGGCGTCCAATCCGGCAAAACCGCGGAATAGTCACCTTTTAGACCTTCGTGAGTCCGGGCAATTTCGCGAGATGCCGGGCTGGGTTTCCAGATACCCATGAGCCAAATTGCTTCAACGCAGCGCGACTGCCAGCGGTCAAAGTGCTCGGCACCAACGTCTCCAAGAGAGACGGTTTTGCCTTTCCCCAACCGTTGCAGCCAGAGCCGGGTATTTATTTCAAGTATCGTCCGGCACGATTTCATCTCCCGCGCGCCTTTCACAAATAATAGTAACAATGAGTTGCACCCGCTTGGTGCATTTCTTATATTACGGCATTAGAGGCTGAAAAACAAGGCCATGTTTTGTTCACAATTTCACGAAAGTTGTTTTGAATGTTGATCTTACGTGCTTGCACCATTTTGGCTCTGGCTATTGTCCTCGGATGTGGAGGCAACAAACCCGCCGATGCCGCGAAATCCACTGAAACCGAGAAGAAGACCGAAACCGTGAAGAAAGAAGCTCCCCCCGCTCAAGAAAACCCTGCCGGACCGGCTATGTGGAAGGTCTCCGGTGATACCGTTACTACCGCTTCAGGCCTCCAGTATCTTGTGATGCAGGAAGGTTCCGGCGATGCGCCCAAGACCGGCGACCTTGTGAAGGTTCATTATTCCGGCTGGTTTACCGACGGCAAGAAGTTTGACAGCTCCGTTGACCGTGGAACGCCGTTTGAGTTCCCGCTGGGACAGCGCAAGGTCATCGCGGGTTGGGATGAAGGTGTGGCTCTGATGAAAAAGGGCGGAAAGACGCAGTTCATTATTCCCGGCAAGCTGGCCTATGGCGAGCGCGGATATCCCGGTGTGATCCCGCCGAATGCGACGTTGATTTTCGACGTCGAACTCATTGATTTCGGCCCGATGCAGAAGTAATTGTAATCTTCGCCGTTGTGGGTTTCCAAACCCGCAGTGGCAAAATGGTCATAAAGAGGCGAGCCTTGCGGCTCGCCTCTTTTGTAAGTTATCCAAACTTAACCAGACTTTTGCGCGGCGAAATGGAGGCCTGTTATCATAAGACTTAGCGGGTCTGGAAAACTTTGTGATCTTGTGACAGAAGACTTGACAATATACGGGGGGGGGGTAGTATATTGAAGGTGCCCTCGGTGCACTTCGCCCGAGGTAACCAGATTAGGGAGTGGAATCATGAAGCGGACAATCGGAATCATTGTGACGGTTGCTCTGATCGTTGTTTTGTTGCCTAAGTTGAATGCTTGGGACCAAAAGGACTATTATTCGGAAGACGGGGGCAACGTCGTGTACTTCACGCCTGCGTACAGTGGCAATCACTATGTTTACGCATACGCGACTCTAGGAACACAAGCTACGTCTCAAATAGTACAAAATGGACAACTGAGGGCTCAGGCACATATCTATACAAGCACTGGCGAAAGGGCAAAGTGCGATTCGAACTCTGTTCAAATTGGCGGTGGTGCAACAAAATATGAGTCGAGCGCGGTCGTTGCAGCAGGAGGCGAAGCTACATGCATCGGCTACGATCACAATAGTACGTACTACACATATCGGGCCCTTTGCCCGCAAAATCCCGCACAGTAGGCAGAGTGCCAATACGAACCTGCAAAGCCATTTTTTGTTGCTTGATTCTGCTATTGGGTGTCTTCGGAAAGGGATTTTGCACAGTCATCGAGGTTGACACAAATCACTCGTTATCAAGTGCGATCAGGACGACAAATCCAGGCGATACGCTTTGGCTGCGTGATGGAGTCTACCGAGAGAATGTTAGAGTGCTAAACCACTCAGTTGTGCTCGCAAGCGGGTATTTGTTCGACGGAGACACAAGCCATATCACGAGCACAATCATCGAGGCAGAAACCACTGACCTTGACAGCTCAAGCTGTATAATTGTTTCGTTGCCCACGACCGACAGTCTGACAGTAATCGGGCTCGTGATTAGGGGTGGGCGGGGAACGACTTGGCATGGTCCTTCGGATGATTGGGTCGCGGGCGGAGGGATCTTCGCCGATGCCAGTCGCGTGTGCATTGAGTATTCACGAGTAGTGGATTGCCGCGCGCAACGCGGCGGCGGGATCGCCAATCTGTCGCTTGATCCCGATTCTGCAGAAGGTTCGTTGCGTCTGCAAAGTTGCAAAGTGCAGAATTGTTATGCGGAACTCTATGGTGGGGGAGTTTTCACATTTCAGTCTTCTGCTGACTTGCAGTTTTGCACAATGGCGGCATGTACTTCTCAACAGTCCGCAGGTGGAGTTCACACGGGTGGATTTGCCACAATGAACTCCTGCACTCTGAGGCAGTGCGGAGGTATTTGGGGAGGAGCAATGCTGGAAAGCCACAACTCTATTGTCGAGAATTGCCTGTTCGAAGAAAACGGCAACCCGCAGTCATCTCAGTTTTTTGGATCGTGCAACCTTCTTGTCGCAGGGAATGTCATCACTCGACATTGTATTTTTCGCAACAACACTACAAATGACGCTGCCGTGGTAATTCACGATTTTCCCCGTTTTGGAATACCATTCTTCTTCGGAAATGTTATCGAATTTCACACTATGACAGACCGAATTGGTGCGGTATACTTGTGGAATTGTCAAGGTGAGTTTTCATATAATGTCATGAATGGTTGTTATGCGCAGAGGGGAGCCAGTATTGTTCCATCCGGATCTGTGTTTTTCCATCACAACGCATTTTGGGGAAATGGGCAGGATGGGAACGATGGGGGTTCCGTATTCTGTTTCAACAATCAAGGCTTGACACCGGGGAGAATCGATTCAAACATGTTTGAGGGAAACATCGGTACAGTCTTCTACCGGGACAACTCGATTCCCAATCCCCCGACTCTCAATGCTCGCAACAATTGGTGGGGAGACGCAAGCGGCCCGTACCATCCGGTTTTGAATCCTGACGGGCAAGGCGACACAATCCTGATTACCGGAGTGGAGATTGAGCCTTGGTTGACGGAACCGCCCGATACAACGTTGTCCGGTGTTGATCCTCGTTCACTTCCGCAATTGGGTTCAACGTGGAAACTGCTTTCCGTTTATCCGAATCCATTTAATTCAACTTTGCGGATCGAATTGGCTGGTTTCACTGGCATGGATTTCAACCTTTCGTTGTATGATATTTTGGGACGAAAACAAACTGAGTTACACTCAGGCCGGCTGTTCGGCGGCACGTTGACTTTTGAAGCTCCCGTTGCGCTGGCCAGCGGTATCTACTTTTTGCGTGCTTCGGACGCGACTACTGCAGAAACTCGCAAAGTAGTTTTCATGAAATAGCATTGGGTCCGACCCCCGCCAGTAGAGGAAAATCAAAAGAGGCGAGCCAAACGGCTCGCCTCTTGTTTACGGGCAAACTTAAAATCAATTATGATGTGGCGTGCGGCGCGCGCTCATTTTGGAGGCGGGCCATTTCATCTTGATAGTAGCGGACGCGCTGAGTTAACTGGTTGACGACCGGATGGTCAGGCTGGACTGTTTCGCCGTGCGCAAGCATCTCGAAGCACTTCTCGCCCAGAGCTTCCTGCGCCGACCTCAAGCGACGTTCGGTCTGGAATTCGTCCATACGAATCCTGCCGTGGCGGGCCAGCTCGTCGCCTTTGTCTTTCCAGTCCTTCAGTCCCCCAATCACCGTTTCGCGCACGTCCTCCCACAAGTTCTTCCCTTGCGGATTTGTGACAGTCGGTGGCATTTCATTCACCTTCTTTCAGGTTTGTCCTTGTTCCTCTATTACACGAGTCAAATACCGAGAGCGTTCCGCCAGTGTGAACGCTGGACTGGCGCGAAGGCTTCACGGTTCTCGTGGGCAACCCCTGCCGGAGGCAGGGAGGTAGTAAGCACAGAGAGCAGGATTCGGCTTGAAATCAGAGCCCGACTTCTTTCATCAGCCAAGCTCTATAGGCTTCGCCGATTTCATTCACTTGAAATACAAGCAATTCCGGGACCGAATAGGGATGCTCGTCCTCGAAATATCGTTCAATGTCATTCAATCGCGAGTGATGGGTCTTAATCAATAGCACGATTTCAGGATTGTCCGTGACTTCTGTGGACTCCCAACGATACATCGCGTGCCCACCCGGCAATCTTGTCACACAAGCCGCGAGCTTTTTCTCCAGCAACCCTCGCGAAAACTCGACGGCTTTCACCTCATGATCAATCGTCGTCAAGATCAAAATCTCGCCGTGTCCTTTGGCCATACCTCTCCCTCCTATTTGGTAAATTGCAGTTCTACGGTGATCTCCTGCTTTTCAGCCAATTTCATGAACAAGAAATCCGGCCTGACCATTCCATGATCCATCAAGAACAGGTTCCATTTATAGTACGCCGTCAGGACATTTAGGGCTGGATCATAGCTCAATGTGCCCAACATCTCATAGTCTTTCTTAACTCCGCGCAGCTCAAGAGTTCCGCGAATCAGAGTGTTTGACGTCCCGCCGGCCGAGATGTCCGGGGGCTCAGCCGTGACAATGGACTTGAGTGTGAAGGTAGAATATGGATATTCGTCCGTATTCAAGTGGTTCACCCGCATGTGCTGGTTGCGCAGGGACAAGCCGGTATCGAGCGAACGCATGTCAACGGATACGGACCCGCTCGCATTTGATGTCAACTTCTGCAAATCCACAGAGAGGGTTCCGCTCATCTCCGATGCTTTGCCGACGATCTTCTCCAACGCTGCGTTGGAGACGAACTGCACAAGCTGCTTGCCCCCTGTTGCCTCAAGAGAGAATTTCGTATTTTCTGCTTGGCTGGAACCGGCGAGCAAAATCAGAGTTGCAATCAATACTAAGGTTTTCATTCAGCCTCCGGGGCATCGCTGTTCAGCGAACCATCTCTTCAAAGCTGGGAGCGGGAACGAATTTCGGAAATTTGTGTGCCGGACGAACCTTGGGTTTGCCCGGTTTGGGGTTAGCATAGGTACGTTCCTTGCGTTCTGCAAGATAGAACGACCCGAAATTGGTCAGTGACACTCGGTCACCGTCCCAAACGGCATCTTTGATTGTGTCAATTACCGTGTTTAGAACTTCTCGCACGGTTTGTTCCGGCAGGGCGGTTTTGGCGCACAGTGCGGCCACGACTTCCCGATTTGTCATTACTTTTACAATTCCTTTATTAACAGAGGCAAAACGATGCCCATATATGAATACAAATGCGAAGCGTGCGGAAATGTTCTGGAAATCCTGCAGTCGAGCACGAAAACTCAATCTGAGGGGTTTTGTCCGCATTGCAATGCGGTCCGCAATCTAACCAAAATATTCTCGTTAACAGCTGCTCCGCAAGGATCTGGTTCTGATAGCTTTGCAAGCTCGTCTTCAGGTGGCGGCGGATGTGGATGCGGCGGCGGCGGCTTCTCTTGAGCGGGCTGATTAAGGATCAGGTTGATCCTTCGCCCCAACAAACTACTTCATCCGCTTCTTCAATTCCTCAATAGCAGTTCGAACCCCCGGAAACTCCTGATCGTCCCTCACGGGCGGGACGGGACTGGTCGGCAAGTCGGCTTCTACGAGTTTCTTTGACCGAATCAAGATCATCCCGGGTTTGACCTGTTGCTCCGTTGTTACAATCTCAAAGTCAAGAAAATCACCCTCTTTCAGCCCAGTGTGTTCCACTAACCGCTGCGGGAGGGTGATCTGATTCTTTGGGCGAATGCGTGCTGAGAGTCTCTTAGCCATGAGAGTAAGTTTTTCGGATTTTCCAACTAAGTCCAAGATACACATTAGCATTGACCCAAGCAAGTTGTGTCGGGTCAACATGAATGTTGAGAAACTTGGTCTCACTTTTGCAATAATATGCTTGACAAGTAACTATTTTTTTGTTACTTTCACGCAACTTTGTGAGAAGAGTTGCAAAGTTAGTAACGTGTTTAGAAACAGATAATTAAAGCACTTGATTGCGGTGCCGGATGTTATAGAGTCCTCCAAGGTGCTGCAACAACTGGGGTCCCGCATGCAATTTAACCCCAAAATGTAGTAGTGCAAAGATTTTTTGAATGGCCAATCGTAAGTTTTCACTGATTCTCCTCTCGCACGACCTTAGCAAAAAGGTCGAGTTTACGTTCTCGCGAGCCAAAGCTAAGGCACTGATCGCTGGCTTGGTCGCGAGCTTTTTGTTGTTCAATGGAGTGACCGGTTTTCTGGCGACACGGGTTGTCAGCGATGCGGACAAGGCGAAGTTGGAAGCCGAGAATCAGGCGTTGCGCGATCAGTTGGCCAAGTTTGATACAAAAATCGAATCGGTTGAGCAGAAGCTCTCGACTTTGGCAGAGACTGACAATATGCTCCGCTTGATGGCGGACTTGCCGTTGCTGTCGGAAGATGTGCGTGAAGTGGGCGTCGGCGGTACGGCTGAGATTCTTCCTCCCGGCCCGATTGTTCCTGAAGCACAAGAGATCGGCGAAGTGCTCAACAAGCTCGACCGCGAGCTCGAATTGCAGAAAACCAGCTTCCGCGAGATTCATTCGAAACTCGAGCAAAACGCCAAACTGCTTGAGCATCTGCCGACGCTGCGTCCGTGCGAAACGGGTTACTTCTCGTCGGGTTTCGGTGTTCGCAGAGATCCGTTTACCAAGAAGCCGACGCATCATGACGGGCTCGATATTTCCGCGCCGCGCGGAACTCCGGTCATGAGCACGGCTGCCGGAACGGTAGTGTACGCGGGCCGCTACTATAATTATGGCCAGTTCATTGTCGTGGATCATGGCGGCGGTTACCAAACAGCTTACGGACACTTGCACAAAATTATGGTGCGCAAGGGTCAGAAAGTTACAAAGGGTATGGTGATCGGGCAGGTCGGTTCGACGGGCCGTTCAACCGCGCCGCATGTACATTACGAAGTTCGTGTCAACGGCGTGGCGGTCAACCCAATGGATTATGTGTTCGAAAACACGGACACGTTCCCGGGCTTCGCGGCGCAGACTGCTTCGGACAGTAACCAATAGACCAGCCTACTTTGATTTTGAGCCCGAGGCGAACTGCTTCGGGCTTTTTTTTTCTTTAAGAACTTGCAAAGACGGGATTTGAGGGTTACATTAGGCGATATGCGATTGGCGGCACTGCTTCTCTTTTGCGTAACATCATTGGCCCAACCGCTGCGGTGGGCGTGCGACCTCTCTTTTGTGCCGAAACTGGAATACAATGGTGCAATCTACAGCCGTGACGGAATTCAGCGGACTGGATTAGAAGTTTTTCGAGCGGCGGGGTTTGACGTGTTGCGCGTCAGGCTTTGGCATACTCCGACCGAGTCATGGCAAGGCATTGATTCCGTGTTGGCTTTTGCGCAACGAGCCGATATTTTGGGCTACAAGATTCTGCTCGATATTCACTACAGCGACACGTGGGCGGATCCCGCGCATCAGACGAAACCACTTGCGTGGCAGAGTCTTTCCTATGTGCAATTGTTGGATTCGATGTACTTCTACACGAACAACGTCGTGCGCAGATTTCGCGATGCGGACGTCGTGCCGGAATTCGTACAAATAGGAAATGAAATCGGCGCCGGGTTTTTGTGGGATACCGGGAGAGTCGGGGGAGCGTGGGATACACCGCAGCAATGGACTCAACTTGCATCGTTGCTTGATACTGCGGCGGCGGGTGTGCGGGATAGCTTGCCCGAAGCGGCGTGGCCGAAAATCATTCTGCATCACCAAGAAGGCGGGAACTTTGGTGCGTGCCAGTGGTTTTTCGAGCATCTTGATGCCGAACAAGTCGACTATGATATCATCGGTCTTTCGTACTACCCGTGGTGGCACGGCTCGCTTGACGATCTCAGCAACAACCTTGAGAATCTTTATACAGAGTTCGGCAAAGAAGTCTACATCGTAGAGACGGCCTATCCGTGGATGACGGGATGGTGCGACGATACGGGGAACATCGTCGGCGATCAAACTTCACTGCTGCCGGCCTATCCTGCGACGGAAGCGGGACAGGCTTCGTACTTTTCCGAGCTGGCACAGAGATTACTTGCGGCTCCGCATGACGGCGGGCCGCTGTTGTGTCCGTGGGAGCCTGCTTGGATTCCGACAAACGATTTCGGAAGCGCATGGGAAAACTTGGCGTTCTTCGATTGCGACGGAAATGCGCTGACCGTTTTCAGTATTTTCCCGGGGCTTGCTCCCGCTAAGCTGACGGTTGCGGTGATTGGCAGTGACGTCGAGTTGCGGTGGCCGGACGACGCAAACCCGTTCTACAAACTTTACGCAAGCAATCAGAGTGGCGGGCCGTACGGCGAGTTTCTCGGCTCCACGTCAAACAGAACATGGTTGTTGACAGGCGAAGTTGAACAGCATTCCACACGATATTTTGTTGTAACAGGAAGCCCGACTCCTTGATTTACGAAACACATCCCGACAATCCGAATCCGCGCGCGATTCAAAAAGCAATCGAGGCGCTCGAACGGGGCGAACTAATCGCGTACGCTACCGACACGGTGTACGGCTTGGGCTGCGACATTCACAGCAAAGCCGCGATGGAGCGTGCGCTTTCGGTGAAGGGGTATTCCAAGTATCATGCGCTGTCGTTCTTGTGCGCGGATTTGTCGGACATCAGCAACTTCGCCAAAGTCGAGACTCCCGTTTATAAACTAATGAAACGGTGTTTGCCCGGACCGTTCACGTTTATTCTGCCTGCGACGCGCGACGTGCCGAAATTGCTCTTGACCAAACAAAAAACAGTGGGGCTGCGCGTGCCGGATCATCCGGTATGCCGGGATTTGCTGAAGGCGTTCGGCAGACCGATACTTTCTACGTCGATGACGGACCGCGAAGGCGATCCGATGCTCGATCCGAGTGAGATTTTGCACCACTGGGGCGACGTCATCTCCGTGATTTTGGACAGCGGAGTTTTGGACAGCCAAACGTCAACGATTGTAGATTGCACGGACGCGAACGACCCCGTGATTCTGCGTGAAGGCAAAGGGGATATCAGCTTAATTTATTGAGCCTGACTTTAGATACAAACCAACGAAAAGGAGCACAAGATGAAATACGGAGCCAAGAACCAACTCTCTGCACACGTAACGGAAGTAAAAACCGGCGACGTCATGTGCCAAGTCAATTTGGAAGTCGACGCAAAGGCTGCGATGAGCTCGGTGATGACCGTAGATTCACTGAAAGAACTTGGTATTCAAAAAGGCGACAAGGTGAAAGTCGTCGTGAAAGCCATTCACGTCTTGTTGGTCAAGGAATAAGCACACTCCACCGTGTCTGTTCCTTCCGAGACTCCGCAGTTTACCCGACGCGAAATCAAAAAGCGCGCGCGCCAGTGGTTTCCCGTGCTCATTCGCTCGATGTCGATGCGGACCTTGCTGTACGTGCTTGTGCTGCTTGCGGTGGGAATGACTTGCAAGCCGTGGAAATGGGAGTGGCTCAGGCCAGATGAAGCGTCTTCGATAGCCGAACAGTTTCTCTACAATCAAGGGGTGAAGCTCGACGAATACACGTTGATTCAGGCGGCGGAATACAAATACAACGGCGTCTGGAACGCGGACCGGAATCCACATGGTTTCGGGTTTGATCCGGCGGTTGGCTATGTCAACCGCTATTTTCATGTCGAAGAACGCGACAATAGCTGGAACATCCATGTTTCTCCCGCGGGCAGAATTTACAATCTGCGCCACAACGTAGACGATCTCGAACCGGGTTTCAAACTTTCCAAGGAAGAAGCTCTGAGCACGGTCCACGAACAACTCGGCGCGCGGTTGGGAATTGCCGTTGATCACTTGGTTGTGCGGAGTGATTCGCTGGCACAAATGCCGCAACGCAATGACTACTACTATACGTTTTTCGATTCTTCGGGCGGACCTTATTCGAAACTGTACGATGTTCGTTTGACGGGGAATACGCTCACGTCATTTGCCGTGCGCAGTTCTCCGGATGCGGTTCCGCTGTCGACGCGTCCTCCGGGCGCACGACTTCGACTGCTCGCGTTTGCATTGATGGTGTTCGGTGTTTTTCAAATCATCCTGCACCACAGGCATCCGATTTCGTGGCGGCGCGGCATGTGGTGGGGCTCGGTGGCGATGATCATTGTCCTGATCGCGCGCGCGTTGACGATTTCGCAGGCGACGCTTTTGGTGCCGGGTGGGAGCGAAGCGGAAGATTTTGTTTTTCGCGTCGCGCTTGCTGCCGCCGTGGAAGCGATACAAAGCGGCATTGTCGTGACTCTAATCGTCGCGTCGGGTGAATCCATTGCGCGCGACATCATGCCGAATATCACGACGCTGACTCGCATCGCTCCGTCGCACCGAGGCTGGACGGGAGCGTGGATTCAATCGGCGAGATGGGCGCTGCCGGCCGCGGCGCTGTTTTTGTTGCTTGAAGCGTGGCTGGGATATTGGGACGAGCCGGGCGGACTGGCGGGGGAGAGTCTGAGATTGGTTGCGGATATCGTCGGGTCGCCGCTGCCGGCGCTGGCCGCTCCTGTGTTTGTGGCAAAGTCTATCTTGTGGGAAGAATTGGTCTTCCGGCTGTGGCTTTTTCCGCTGCTGGTTTTCTGGGTGCGCGGTGCATTCACCGCGATGCTCTTGATGGCGGGAATCGCGGCCTATTTTGTCGGCTTTGATACCTCGCAATGGCTGACTGCCGGAGCGGCACATTGGTTTGCTTGGTCGATCATGGCCGCATGGCTGTTTATGCGGGTGGGGATTTTGGGAGCCTTGATGTTCCATGCGCTCGTGCTCGGTGGTTTCCTGGCCTTGGCACTCGTGTGGATCGGGTTTGCCATGCCCGCCGGAGTCTTCCTAATCACCTTGATCGTGGGTTCGCTTGCGGCCGTGGCTATTCAGGCCGAGGTCGTTGTTTCCCGAAGTGCTGAAAATACTTGAAATTCTGAGCAAAATTAGCTAAGTTGATGAATTGTCTAAGACCGTGAAAACCTCTCATTTTACTGAACTTACAGACCGATCGTGAATATCCTTTTGCTTCTTAAAGCCGTGGCCGACAGTGAGGCCAGCATCAAGCCGTCAATGGACGGAAAATCCGTTCACCTCGATGGTGTGACCTTCGTTCTAAATCCCTTTGATGAATTCGCCGTTGAAGAAGCCTTGAAACTTCGCGAAGCCGCTGGCTCCGGCGAAGTTGTGGGCGTCAGCATGGGCGGAGACAATGTGCCGAAGGTGCTGCGCACCGCACTCGCGATGGGTGTGGACCGTGCAATTCACGTCAAGGGTGACGCCGGATTTGATGCGCTCGCCACCGCGCGTGCATTGGCCAATGCCATCAAGGGCCAAACTTACGATTTGATTTTGTGCGGCAAGTCCGCGATTGACCAAGACAACCATGCGGTGGGAATGATGGTGGCGGAGCTGCTTGATCTCCCGTCGGTGAGTGTCGTGGTGAAACTCGATGTCAAAGACGGCAAAGTTACCGCCGAACGCGAAGTCGAAGGCGGGTTGGTGGTCGTCGAATTGCCAACGCCGTGTGTGGTGGCCGCACAAAAAGGCTTGAACGAGCCTCGCTATGCGTCGCTCAAGGGGATCATGGCCGCAAAGAAAAAGCCGATCGACGAAGTGTCCGCGGATTTCGGCGACGTGCAGGTTGAAGCGATGGAAGTTTTGCCGAAGCCGGAACGTCAGCCGGGACAGATTCTCGGCACAGGCGTCGAGGCTATTCCCACCTTGATACAGAAGCTCCGCGAAGAAGCGAAGGTGCTGTAATCTCCTCTTTGGCCGGATTCCACGAACTCTCGAGGAACAATGCGCTGGCTTATCCCGTTCGTTTGCGGTCTCGTGGTGACCGCTTTGCAGGTTTCGTACGCGGAATGGCAATGGCTGAATCCGCGCACGACCAGCAACACGCTCTATGATGTTACTTTTGTCAGCGAACATGAAGCCATAGCCGTCGGTCAGCACGGAACGGTTTTACGTTCCATGGATGACGGTGAAACGTGGCAGATTGTGCAGACTCAGAAGGCCGAGGATTTTGTACACGTCTCGTTTGCGAATGCGGACACCGGTTGGGTTGTCGCGAAGACGCGGGACTCGACTTACGTTAGTCAGACGGCCAATGGTGGAGCGAGTTGGCAATACCTGAACACTCTTGGACGTCAAGAAGTCGTGGACTTTCAGTTTGTCTCCAGTGATACGGGCTTTGTCGCGGTCAGCAGTTATGACGCAAGTGAAGTACGAAAATCCGTGGACGGTGGAGTGGAATGGAGCGAGTCTGTTGCTTTTTCGCAAGCCATTACGCGACTTCAATTCTTGAACTCGCAATTAGGTTGGGCGTTACTGCGTGACAGCACGTTGATGCGGACCGAAGACGGCGGCGCGTCGTGGGATTCGCTGGCTTTGCCACACGGACGCCAAACCAAGAATTTGTTCTTTTTAGACAGCGACAACGGCTGGTATCTGAACCGCTTTGACAGCGGACACAGCGGAGTTTATCGCACGCGCGACGGTGGAAATACGTGGAGTGTATTGGATACGGCGATTGCAGACGTGTGGACTCGCAAGATCGTTTTTGCGGATTCTCTGCGTGGTTGGATAACAACGGAAAATTCCAGCGATGCCGGACTCTGGCTGACTGTTGACGGCGGCGAGAGCTTTACTGAGACTACGTGGAGCGCTGCGTTTCCCGTCCAAGCTGTTACATCCGCGCCGTCGGGAGAGTTTGTGGGCGTCGGCAGTATTGGGTTGCTATTGAAGAGCGGCGCCGACGAGATTGAACCCGTTCGTTTGGATAGAACGATCACCGACCATCTGGGAAGCGTCGTCTTTGTTTCGCCGCAAGTCGGTTGGGTTTCGGGTGCCAACGGGCTGATCATGAAGACCGAAGACGGCGGTCTCAACTGGACGGTTCAGCCGACGGGTACGACGGAGTCCTTTCGAGATCTTTTCATGTTCGATGAGCTGCAGGGCTGGGCCTGCGGGCAGAACGGAGTTATTGTCGGCACACACGACGGGGGAGAGCATTGGGATGTTCAAACGAGCGGTGTGAGTGTGCCGCTGGGCGGACTCTCGTTTGTCTCAAGTATGGTCGGCTGGTGTTCCGGTTGGGATGGGACGATTCTGCATACTGAAGACGGCGGTGAAACTTGGACTCCGCAACAAAGCGGAACGACGTGGCCGTTGGGAGACATTGCCTTCATCAATGAGTCCTATGGTTGGGCTGTGGGGGGACAATACACGAATCCTGATCGCGGAGTGATTGTGCGCACGACGAACGGAGGGGAGACGTGGGAGATTCAGGAGGGAGGAGACGGCAATACCTACTTCCAGTCGATGTATAGAATCCAGTTTGAAAATGAAACCGACGGTTGGATTATAGGCGGAAGCTGGCAAATTGATCCTCCCAATCCGCATGCCTTGTGTTATGCTACGCACGACGGTGGGGAAACGTGGAACTCCGGAGGACTTGGCGGATCTACGACGGATCAACCCACGACCGCGATAGGAATTGACTCCGTGGGAAACCGCTGGGTCGCAGGTGCGGGACCGAAGTTCTGGAAGAGCTCTCCCGAAACGGGTTGGTTTGTCGATAACGATTTGACGTGGTTGACCGGAACCTACATGACGGGAATGAGTTTTGTGGGGACGAAGGGTTGGATGGTTGGACCGTACGGCGGGATTTTATACAACGATCAAACGGTTTCGGCGATTGAGCCGCGCAACGCTCCGGTTGCGACCGAGTTCTCACTGTCGGCTTACCCCAATCCTTTCAATTCGACGGTGAGTTTACGATTCGATCTTACGCGCGGAGCGGTTGTGTCGCTGCGAATTTATGACGTCACGGGCCGTTTGGTGGAAACGCTGGCTGACGAATGGATAAGCGCGGGGACGCACACGCTGCACTGGAATGCTCAGACGGCATCCGGAGTTTATTTTGCGCGAGTCGTTTCCGGCGAACAGGTCTCCACACGAAACTTACTCCTACTCAAGTAGTTCAATTCTGATTTGATCCTATCTCCTGCTGATGCACTGACCGCTTTGCGTGACGGGAATGCCCGGTACGTGGACGGGACTCCGCAGCCGTGGAAGGCTACGGCTGAGTTGCGGGCGGAGCTTGCTCGCGGGCAGGCGCCGTTTGCTTGTGTGATTACGTGTTCCGATTCGCGCGTGGCCCCGGAAATTTTGTTCGATCAATCGCAGGGCGATCTGTTCGTCATTCGCGTGGCCGGAACGATTTTGACGCCGGAAGTCGTAGGCTCCGTCGAATTCGCCGTCGAAGCGCTCAATACTAAACTTGTCGTTGTGATGGCGCACTCGAGCTGCGGCGCGATTGAAGCCGCGGTTTCTGATCTTCCGTTGCGCGGCGCGATCTCCGCCGTTATCGCGCGGCTGGGGACCATCGTTATTGAAAAACGCAAGCAGGGATTTTCGGGCGATACACTCGCCAGCGAAGTATCCCGGCAAAACACGCGCAACCTCGCCGCACAGCTTCCGCAGCAATCCCCCGCCATTTTGGAAGCACTGGAAAGCGGCTCCGTCGCAATCTCGCGCGCCTATTTCGACGTGGCTTCGGGCGTCGTGCAGTGGGACTTTTGAAACGTCTCCTCATTCTGTCTTTTCTTCATATCACCTAACCCTTGGGAATCAGCTTATGTCCGACGCCCGTACTGTTCACGTGGTCGCACCAAACCGCGCCGGAGCACACCCGTCTCTCGAGTCCGCACTCGCGGCAGCCAAAGACGGTGATCTCATCCAAGTTCAACCGGGAAAGTACTCCGGTTCCTTGAGAATCACCAAAGACGTCGAGATCGTCGGTATCGGTTCCCATGAAGACGTGGAGCTGACGACGGACAGGGATTCGTTGATCCACTCGACCGCGAGGAATTTGATCCTGACGAACTTGACACTAAAGGGTAAGGTGAGAACGCAGCCCGTGATTCATATCGCGTCCGGAAACTTGGATATCAAGTACTCTTCGGTCGAGGGCGGCAAGTACAGCATCGCGTCCGACATCGGCACGAGAATTTCCGTGACGAGCTGCTATGTAGCGGATTCCGAACGGGGAGCGGTTTGCGCGAAGAACGCACTCGACGTGCGCATGGACAACTCATTGATCGAACGCAGCGGCGGCAGCGGATTGATCGCCGAAGGGTGCCAAGAGGTACGCGTCACGCACTGCACCATCAACGACACGACGCCGCACGCCATCGAATGTTCCGGTCAAGGGCTTTTCGAAGTCGTCGACACTGAGTTTACGTCCATATCCCACGCCCAGATTCTGGATAACTTCAAACCCGTGAAGTTTGACAACGACGAGCGTGCGTGGTACACGCGCAAGCAGGACAGCGAGGCGGGAGCCTGAGCACGTCCATGCTGCGCAAATTTACATTCTTACTGCTTGGCGCAATCTTCTTCGCAGTTTCGGCGTTTGCGCAGACGCCGCTGCCGGATATTCGCCGTCAGCTTCTGATTCCCGGTGATTCGGTTTCGATTGAATTGTCCTTGCTCAAGGGAGACAAGCTGCACTGGTCGCTGCTGCTCGAACCGGGACAAATGGACGACGGTGAGACACGCGTGAGCATTCACTCGAATCTCGACGGCGAAATATGGTCCAAAGTTTATGCTTCCGAAAAGCAGGACCTGCAGGAAGACCTTAAGATTGAGAAGGAAGCGCTTTATCGGATTAACGTGAAGAAAAGCGGCAATCTTTCCCGTCCCATCGTGCTTGCGGCATGGCCACAGTATGGCAAAAGCGGCCGCACACCGTTTCCCGTGCAATCGATCGAGAAAGACGCGGTGACGATGACCGCGGGCGACCGCTTCAGCGTTGATTATGAATTTGCAATGCCGGATACGACGAGTTTCGCGACGATTCTCGATTTGGAATTGCCAAGTGATTTGGTTCGCTTCTGGGCCATGACGCCCGCCGGAGATTCGATTCCCGGCAACGTCACGGTAAAGCGGTGGCTGGGAGAAGCGGGAACGATTTCATTTCGCGACAAAGCCAAACGCGGCGGAAGTTTTACGCTGAGACTTGAATGTGACGTACCGGAAGGCGGCGAAATCATTTTCAACCGCGCGCCGGGACGTACACCTCCGAGCTGGCTGCCGAAAGAAGCACGCGTATCGCAGCAGATTGAACACTCGCCGTGGCTTTGCATTCCCGTGCCGCCGTTTTCGGCTTGGCGCAGCACAGAAATGGGCAAGGAAGTTCTGCCGCCCAAGGCGAAGTATGCCGCGCAGGGATTACGCGTATCCGGTGTGGACTCGGCCACGGTGGCCGCACTCACAAAAGTCTATGAGCAGCGGGACTCACTCTATTTGTGGCGGCGTCATCGCTTGGCTACGATTACAGATTATGATTCGACGTTTTTGGAGCTGACTCACGCTTTTGATCCGCCGAAGTTGCACGTCACGTTGTCGACACCGTTGTCCGGCGAAGCGGAAGCCAAGGCCGCGACGAAAGCCGTGAGCTGGTACGTTGAATCCGCGACGGGCAAAGACGTTGAAGGAACGCTCTACGCCTGGCAATATGACGAAGCGGTGCTTTCGTATCCGCAAGCTCCAACCGATCACTTCTGGTCGCGCGAGATTTTGCCGCTGTCAAAGAGTTTGAGAACGTTCTCTCCGACCGGACGCGACTACCCCAATACGATTTCACTGCCGCCTGCCGCGACTCTGCGACCGGTGGAAGGCCTTTATAACAGCCGCGTCGTTCGCGATGACAGCAGACGGAATTTGGGATTGTACTTTTTCAATCCTTCGCAGGAAACCGTCTATCTTGCATATCGTGTCGCGCTGCCGATTGAGCGGACTGCCATTAGTTCTTTCAAGAAATGGCCGAAAGCCGCGCGCTGGGCGATTGGAATTGCGTTGGTGAGTGCGCTGCTGGGCGGATTTGCGATTTGGGAGCTCCGCCAACGAGACAAGCGTCGCCGGAAGCAAGCCGAAGAGTATGCAAGCGAATTGGAAAACGCGCGGCAGGTGCAGCAGAAACTGTTGCCCAAAGGACCGATGGAAGTGCGCGGAATGCAGGTGTTGGGCCTGCACCAGAGTATGCAATCGGTCGGCGGCGACTACTACGACTTTTTCCCGCTTGAAGACGGACGCGTGCTGATTTGCGTGGCCGACGTCGCGGGTCACGGTCTGCCGGCGGCGCTTCTGATGTCGAATCTGCAAGCGACGCTGCATGCCATCGCGAACCAACGCCGGCCTATCAACGAAATGGTCGCGCTGCTGAACAACGAAATGGTGCGCCGCACGTCGCCGGACCGTTTTGTGACTTTGATGCTTGCTGAGATTTCTTCTGACCGCTCGATGCTGACCGTTTGCAACGCGGGACATAATCCCGGCTATCTTGTCCGCAAGCATGGCGCGATTGTCGAGCTCGACGCAGGCGGAATTATGCTCGGCGTGATGGAGATGTTCCCGTTCATTCACATGGAATATTCGCTCGAACCGGGAGATTTGTTGGCCTTTTACACCGACGGTATTCCCGAAGCTGAAATTGGATTCGAAGATATGTTTGGCTACGACCGTTTACAATATTTTCTTTCCGAACACCGCGACCGCCCGTTGCCGGACATCGCGCAGGCGCTCTTCACACGCGTGACGCAAGACAACACCGCGCTCGGCGACGACATGGCCGTCGTGCTCGTGCGCATTCCGCTCGGCGGCAGCGGCAAGAGCGAGGCCGCGGAAAAGAACAAGGCAAAAGCCTAAGCAACAATTTGAACGACACACCACATACATGCGTGCATTAATTACCGGAATTACCGGACAAGACGGAAGCTATTTGGCCGAACTGCTGCTCTCGAAAGGATATGAAGTGTTCGGCATGGTGCGGAGAAGTTCGTCGGACTACTTGGGACGAATCGAACATCTGCGCACGAAAGTGAATATTCTCCAAGGTGATTTGCTCGACACGCATTCGCTCGAGAAAGTTATTAAAGATTCGAAGCCGACGGAAGTTTACAATCTGGCGGCGCAGAGTTTTGTGCCGACGTCGTGGGAACAGCCGATTCTGACCAGCGAGTTTACGGCACTCGGTGTGACACGGCTGCTCGAAGTGATTCGCCAGATTGATCCGAAGATTCGGTTCTATCAAGCGTCGTCATCGGAGATGTTCGGCAAGGTGCGCGAAACGCCTCAGAAAGAATCGACGCCGTTTCATCCGCGCAGTCCCTACGGCGTCGCAAAAGTTTACGGCCATTACATCACGATCAACGCGCGCGAAAGTTACGGACTGTTTGCCGTTTCGGGAATTTTGTTCAACCACGAATCTCCACGGCGCGGAAAAGAATTTGTGACGCGCAAGATCACGCGCGCGGCGGCGGCGATCAAGCTGGGATTGACCGACGTGCTTGAACTGGGAAATCTTGATGCGCGGCGCGACTGGGGATTTGCCGGAGATTACGTCGAGATGATGTGGCGGATGCTGCAACACGACGAACCGGAAGATTTTGTGATCGCCACGGGACACACGCACACCGTGCGCGAGTTTTGCGAGCTCGCTTTTGGCGGACTTGATCTGGACTACCAAAAATTTGTGCGCATCAATCCGAAGTTCGTGCGGCCTGCCGAAGTGGATTTGCTGGTGGGCGACGCTTCAAAAGCCAAAAAACTTCTGGGCTGGGAGCCGCAAGTAGACTTTGCCGGATTGGTGAAGATGATGGTTGCCGCCGATCTGGAAGATCTGAAGAACGGCGCAACCGACTATCCCAAACCAGCGTAGATGTTGGACTCGGTGTCGCTGGCGCGGTTGCGCTTTTGATTTTCGGCTTGCTTAAAAGATCCCCCTTAGAGCCTATCCCGAAATAACAAAGATACTCGCCGAGCGGGGATTTAGCGTAGCGGTTCCCCGCCGGAATCTGAAAAATCTCGCTCTGCGGGGCAGGTGAAGACACCTGCCGCCGCGACTCTTTAGCGTTTCGTTTATTTCAAGATAGGCTCTTAGTCCCCCCGCGCAGCGCGAGGGGAGATCAGATTCACGCGGCGGCATCCGCTGCGGATTCCTCTTTCGATTTCATATTTCCATTTCATATTTCCTATTTTCTCTATGATTCTCGTTTTTTGCGATTCCAAGAACAATAAGTTAAAAGCCTCTGCGCGTGAAGCGGTTAGTGGCGCGCATAAATTGGCACAAGCACTCGGCGCAGAGGTTGTGGCCGTGACGTTTGGTGAATGCTCGGATGCAGCGTCGCTTGGCGCATTCGGCGCGAAGAAGGTTATTCAACTCACCAATTCTGAACTTGCACAATACTCGGCCGAAGGTTACTCGCAGGCTGCTGCCGAAGTATGCAAGGCGAATTCACCCAAGGCCGTGGTGCTCTCCGCATCAGCGCAGGGCAAAGATTTTGCTCCACGTTTGGCTGCGCGGTTGAATGCACCTTTGTTGACCGACTGCACTGATCTGAAAGTAGACAACAATGCCGTCTGTGCGCTCCGTCCGATCTATGCGGGGAAGGTAATGCTGTGGGCGAAGATCACGGGGCCGTTTGGTGTGCTGACTTTGCGTCCGAAAGCATTCTTGCCCGCAGAAGTCGGCGGTACCGCGGATGTCAGTTCGCAAACTGTTTCGCTCGACGCGTCGAAGATTCGCGCGAAGGTGGTTGAAGAGAAGATTCAAGAAGGCGGCATGTTGGACGTGACGGAAGCCGATGTTGTGGTTAGCGGTGGTCGCGGCATGAAGGGACCGGAAAATTGGAATCTGATCGAAGACTTGGCCGTTGCGCTGGGCGGCTCGATGGGTGCGTCACGCGCAGTCGTGGATGCCGGATGGCGTCCACATCACGAGCAGGTTGGTCAGACGGGCAAGGTGGTCGCACCAAGTCTATACGTCGCGGTCGGCATCAGCGGCGCAATTCAGCACGTCGCGGGTATGAGCACCAGCCGCACCATCGTCGCCATCAACAAAGACGCCGATGCGCCGATTTTCAAACTCGCCACATACGGTATTGTCGGTGACGCGCTCGAAGTTCTTCCGCCCTTGACCGAAGCGGTGAAGAAGGCGAAAGCGGAATAAGATTCCACCCGATTGAAAAAGTCGTCGGTATTGTCTTAGAATTTGCAATCCATTACTGGCAAATAGGAACCCTTGACACTCCGGTTCACATTCATCATTCTCATGTTGGGGATCATCCTCTGCTCGACGGCTTTCGCGCAGTCGCTCGATTCGCTTCGAATCGCGGCGCAGACGGCCGTGGATGAAGGACGGTTCGATGAAGCGGAGTTGACGGCGCTGCGTGGTCTGCGCACGGCTGAAGCGATTGACGATTTGGCGGAGATTCCGTTCCGTGTGGTGCTGGCGACGATTTATGTCGCGCGCGATCAGACGGGTTTTGCTTTGGCCGAGTTCCGGAGAATCGTTGCGATCAATCCCGCGTTTGAAATGGACCCGGTGTTGACGTCGCCGAAGGTTCTTGGGGTGTTCGGTCAGGCGAAACGCGAATATGTCGAACATGTTATGTCGCAGCCGGAATCGTACCGATTACCTGAAGCCGACGCAAAACTTTCCGCCTCTTGGCGAAGTGCATTGCTGCCCGGATGGGGGCAATACTATAAACAGCAGCGGGTGAAAGCGACGGTGTTCGGAGTTGTGCAGGCCGCGACGCTGGCGGCGTTTGTCGCCTATGCGTTAGAAACAAACAAACGCAAGAACGAATATCTCGACATTCACGAATACGGGACTCCGCTGATTGACGAGCGTTACAACGACTACCGCGCCGCGTACCGCACGCGGAACATACTGGGCTATCTGACGCTCGGAGTTTATTTGGCGAACTATTATGACGCGCTTTACGCGCCCGTGAGGAAAAACACCAACCGGTGAAGATCGTTATCGTCGGTCCCGCGTTTCCGTATCGGGGCGGAATCGCGGAAACCACTAACTCACTCTCCAGTGCGCTGACCGCGCGCGGACACGACGTGGTGATTGCCGGTTTCAGGAAGCAGTTTCCCAAAATATTGTTTCCCGGCAAGACTCAGTTTGTCGAAAACAAATCCGCCCGCGACCTCCCTCCTGAAAATATGCTTGTGCCGTGGAACCCGCTTTCGTATTGGCGGACGGCGCAGTTCATCAAGTCGCAAAATCCCGATCTGATTTGTTTCAAATGGTGGATGCCGTTTTTCGGCAAGGCGTACTATTGGGTGGCGAAGTTTCTGAATGCGAAGAGCCGCGCGAAGGTCGCGTTTATCTGCCACAACGTGATTCCGCATGAGAAACGCTTCGGCGACACGATCTTGTCGAAGATGGCACTGGGACGCGCTAAGTACTTCCTGACCTTCAGCCGCAACGAAGCGCAAGAGTTGCGAGAGTTGTATCCGAATTGTCCGCAGGAGAATATCCGGTTTACACCGCTCCCGCTGTTCGACCGATACGACGAGTTCAAAGATGGACAGCAAGCCGCGCGCGCGAAACTCGGACTTGACGCGAAGAAACTGCTTCTGTTCATGGGGCTGATACGCCAGTACAAAGGGCTCGATATTCTCCTGCGCGCGATGAAAGAGATTGTCGCGCAGGACCCTGAGGTGAAGCTGGTTGTCGCGGGCGAATTTTACGAAGAACAGAGCAAGTATGACACGTTGATTGACGAACTGGGGTTGCGCGATCATGTAATCGTGCGGCCCGGCTATGTGCCTGCGGATGAAATCGGAACTTATCTCGCCGCCGCGGATGTCAATGTGCTGCCATACAGGAGCGCGACGCAATCGGCGATTCTCGTACTGGCTTACGCGCACGGCTGTCCGGTGATTACCACAAACGTGGGCGGACTTTCAGAAGTCGTGGAGGAGGGGAAGACAGGTTACGTCGTCGCGCCGGAAGAACCCGCTGCGATTGCGGATGGGGTGAAAAAGTTTTTTGAGAGCGGCGGACGTGCGATGTTCGAACCGAACGTGCGCGCGATGTCCGAGAAATTCTCGTGGGACAGGCCGTGCGAGATACTGGAAGAATTTGCAAAATCGAAATAAGAAACTGACTACATTTGGCTGATCACGCAATTGATTACGATCCTGTAAAGGCATCGCTGGGACGGGTTGTCGCGAGACAACCGCTGCTGCGACGTCTTTTTTATACGATGCTGGGCGCGCTGTTCCTGCGCAACTGGTACATCCGTCGCGAACTCAAACGCGTTCGCAACCGCAAGCAGAAATGGGACATCTTCGACGCCGGGTCCGGTTTCGGACAGTTTTCGTACAAAATGGCCAAGACATTTCCCAACGCGAATGTCTACTCCATCGACGTGAAACCGGAGCAGATTGAAGACTGCAATTGGTTCTCAAAAGCCGTGGGTCAAACCAATGTCAAATTCGAGCTGGGTGATCTCACGGTTTATCGTAAGCCTGACAGCTACGATTTGATTTTGAACACGGACGTGCTCGAACACATTCTTGAAGATGAAAAAGTATGGGCGAATTTCTTCGCGTCGCTCAAGAAAGACGGCTATCTGGTCGTAACCACGCCATCTTCGAGCGAAGGCGAGCGCGAATATGCCGAAGGCGATATTTCCGTAATTGGAGAACATGTCCGCGAAGGCTATAGCAAGCAAGAGTTCATCGACAAAGCGACTCGCGCCGGATTCGAAATTGAGCGGCTTGATTATACGTACGGTCCGTTTTGGGGTCCGTTAGCTTGGAAAATTCTCCAGCGAATTCCGATGCAAATGTTGTCGGTAACCAAACTGTTTTTCATTGTCGTGGTGCCGTGGATCGCGATTCTGTATCCGCTTGCCGCGTTCGCTATGTGGATGGACATGAACACAAATAACCCGAAAGGCGGCGGCTGGATATTTGTTGGCCGTAAACCCTGACCGGTTAGTATCAACGCATTTTGAACGAGGTGGTCCAAACGGACCACCTCGTTTTGTTTTGTTGCTCCGCTGCAACACGGAAACCCAATCAACGCAAATTGCCCGTGTGGTTGATTTCCCACAACCTCCTCGAACCAACGGTGGAAATCGTTCCACATCGTCAAAATGGGTCGGTATCCTAACTTTTCATTCTTGCAGGATTTCGCTGTGTCCGTCACGTTCTTTCATTATGGCGCACGGCTTGCCAAAAGGGAAACCGACTGATGGAAACACATGTAAGCACGACAAGGTGCGGAGGAGAAATAGATATGAAGAACGCAATGATGATCCTGACCCTGTGTATCACGCTGGTGGGGACGACGAGCGCGTTGGCCTTTTCTGACGTGACGCCGCAGGCATTTCAGGGTAACAGTTATAGTGTAGTCGCGTGGGGCGACGTGGACGGCAACGGCACACCTGATCTCTTTTTGGGGTGCGCGGACAACGGACACAGCCGACTGTTCCTGAATATGGGTTCAAGCTGGACGAATGTTACGGACACATACGGAGTGTCGAACATCAACCATGTTACGAGCGCGCGGTTTGCCGACTATGATCAGGACGGTATGCTGGACTTGTTGTGCCTTACGGACGACGGTTCGGGTATCGAGCTGTACCGTCAAACGGCCAATCACCGCTACCAGCCGGTGGAACTCAACTTCGAAGAAGAATCGAGCGCAGGAATTCACGCTGCAATGTGGTGTGACGCGAACGACGACGGAGTATTTGACCTAATGCTGAGCAACCGCTCAAGGAGCAACAGCGAGAGCGTTTTGCTTGTGCCGACTTCCGACGAATTCATCGAAGAGCGCGGCGCCGACGGCCCGTTTGCGGAATCCGGCGTAAAGGCCTTGAGCTGCATCGATTTTGATCAAGACGGCGATCTTGACTACTTTATCAGCAAAGACGAAGGTACCACGACTCTGTGGACGAACCAAGACGGCAGATTTGCGGATTTGGGAAGCCATCTTGGTTTCGAAGTCAAAATGGGACAAGACGGCGTGACGTGGGGTGATTTTAACCGCGACGGCAAGCTGGATTTCTACGCCTGCGGTTCTCCCAACAACAGCTGCTTGTACTATCAGCGCGGCGCAACGGGAGAATTGCCGTTCTCGTTTCAGGATATGACCGACTATTTTGATTTCCGTCCGTTGACGCCGAGTGCCACAAGCGCAAGCGCAGTTGACATCAATGGTGACGGATGGACAGACCTGTTCCTTGCCAGCAGGCTTGGCAATATCGTTCTGATGAACGACCACGGCCGCGCTTGGATTCAGTCCGAACGTATCACGCATCTGCAACAAACGAATCGCGGAACTCGTTCCGTGGCGTGGGCGGATTTTGACGGCGACGGTGATTTGGACGTGGCCATGGCGCAAGGACGTAACGGCGTTAGGTTGTTCCGCAATGACCGTGCTATGAACCACGAGTTTATCAGCTTGGATCTCTGTGGAAGCGGCGAGTCGATGACTCCGGCGTTGAACTGTCTTGTGCAAGTGGTTTTCCCCTATGGCAAGCAGTGGGCGGCGACGTCCATGTACACGGCCTCCAACGGCGGCGACGACATGACGCAAATTCTTTACAATCCGTCCTACTATCACAGTGAAGAGTGGACGGTGCACATTCTGTGGTCGAACGGTTTGGTCACTACGCTCGATGAAATGGACATTCCTCTAAACGGCGTGATGACCGTGCATATGCCGGAAACTCCCTCGGCGGACAACAACATGGTTGTGACTCCGATGGAATTGCCGGAAGTCGCAAACTATCCGAATCCGTTCAACCCGACGACGAACATCTCGTTCAACTTGAGCGAGTCTGCATACATTTCCTTATCGATCTACAACCTACTCGGTCAAGAGGTCGCAAATCTGGCCAGCGGTCAATACGAAGCCGGGCAGCACTCCCTGGTTTTCGATGCGAGCGCCTTGCCTTCCGGTTTGTACATGGCGCGCTTGGAAGCGCCCAGCGGATCGGTCGTGCACCGGATGCTTCTGACCAAGTAGACCGGGCCCTGAGCAAGCCCGTGGCGTAAAGAGCATCTCCCTCTCTGTTGCGCCCAAGACTAAGCCCCGCCGATTGGCGGGGCTTTTCTTTTGCGGTCTATTTTCTTAGTGCCTATTCGTACAGATGCTGCAGCAAACTGTCGAGTTTTTCCGCCTGCGCTCTGATAGAGTCGTTAGGGATGTGAATCTTGTCGAGTTCACGAGATTGACGGACGGCTTCTTCCAAGTCGCCGACTTCGAGCGCAAGAAAACCTTTCTCGATCCGAGCGGGAGCATAGGCGGGATAGAGATCTATCGCCGCTTGATAAAGCGAATCGGCCTGCTTCGCGAAATCCATTTGCAGGACATATTCCGCCGCCCAAAACAGCCAATCCGGCGACGTCGGATCAAGATCGTGCGCATTCAGCATAGACCAGTATGCCGCGCCATAGCGGTTGTCTGCCGCTTGCAGTTTCGCGCGCTCGACCCATAGATCGCGCACGGCCAAACTTTCCGGATGCGGGATCGCGCGATCAAGCTCGGCGAGGGCTGCGGAATCACCTTCCGTGGCGCGAATGCTGTCGATGACGCTCTTCAAAGTTTCGAGCGGCGCGCCCGAAAGCGAATCCGGCGGACTGACTCCGAGACGTTCGTACTCTTCACGAGCTTGATCGAAGTTTCTCGTTCTCCACAGCGCATCCGCCAACCCGAGCCGCGCGGGCCGGTAGTCGGGATCAATGGCCAGCGCACGCGCGAACATCCCCATTGCCTCGGAGAACATGTCGTACCTCATGGCAGTGGTCCCGACATTGGCAAAATCGGAACGCGGATACACTTGATCGTAGGCAGTTTTCGATGGTGCGTTGGCTGGGAGCAAGAGTACGACATACACCACAAGCGCGACGGCTACGCGAGTCGTTTGTTTGTTTCTGAAGCCTTCGATGATCGCGTGAATGGCATAGCCTGCCAGAGGTAAGAAAACCAGAACCAACGGAAAGCGGTATTCCGACGACGAGAAGAAGATCAGTATCGTCGCGACGTAGCTCAGTGAATAAAAAAGATAAAGCAGCAACTTCTTGCGTCGGTCCCAAAACATGACGAGTCCGGCCACGGCTAACGGAAGCAGCACACCCCAGCGGATGGGCAAATGATCCACGACCGGATTGATCATCTGCGTGGCGCGAAATGAGAAGTTGTTGGCCACTTCTTCATTGCGCAACGTCCACCAGAGTTTTTTCAGTTCAACACCGAGCCAGCCGAATTTGTCGGCAAAGACGTCACGCAGCGCGTACTCTTTCCAAACGTTAGCGGCCTCAGGCAGAGTCAGATTTCTGCCCACGCGTTTCGAGGCTTCGAGTCGATAGCCCTCGGCTTCGGCGGGTGCGTCAAAAGTTTGGATGAAGTCAAGTTCGTCGTAGACTCCGGACGCACCTTCGCGGTTGCCGATAAAAAAATTAACGCCGCCGGAGGCCGTGACAAAGACAGGGCTTCCGCCTTCCCGCGAGTTGCGCAGCGACGTCGGAAGGTGAACGAGGATCAAGGCCAATACAAAGGCCACCAAATAGGACGGCTTGAGCTTTGATTGCCACACGCGCCAAGCAAGAAACACGGTGAGCATCGCTGCGAAGGGAAGGATGCTCGGCCGGGCGAGAGCCGAAAGCGCGCATAGCCCTCCCGCGATGGCCCACGCCCACCAGTTGCGCGGTTCGTCTTCGGTGGCTCCCCCGTACTCAATCAAGAAGAAGAACATCGCGCTGTTCAAAAAGAGAATCCACGATGCGGACAAAATCATGCCGTCAAAATAGAGCCACGGCGCATACAGAATTCCGAGAATGCCCGCGAAGAGTGACGCGCGCTCGCCAAAGAGTTTGCGTGTGACGAGCAGCAGCAACAAAAACGTCGCGCACGATAGAAGCATCTGCGCGACGAGAATAACCTGAGGCGAAACATCTCCGGTCAACGAAAACAGCCAGCCGATAAACTGAGGATAGCCCGGTCCCAGCCAAAACGGTCCGGACGGGTGCTGTCCCGTCGTGGAGAGCTCGTAGCCCCATCTGAAATATGTGTCACTGTCGAGTACTGGCACTCGCGTGACAATTGAGTCCGCTATACTTCGGTAGGAAAAATGGCGGACGGCGGCAAACACTCCGGTCAGCAGCGCAAGGAGTTTGGTGAAGTGCTTCTGCAGCATGTCGTTTGTCCCTCCATGAACAATACGCTGGAAAAGCTACGGGAAAATCTGGTGGAAAGCAATTGGAGGGTTGTACTTATGTACTTTCTCGTCGGTTCAAGCCTTGGCAAACTTGACCATGATAATATTTAAAATTGGTGTTGGGAGACTTGCTTTTCGGACTGTTGAGTTGTATATTTCGATGCATCGAAATAAGGAAAGCGAAGTGTCGAAATGCTTACATCTGCGGCAGAAGATTGTTTATTATATGCTTATAGACTCTTCGAGAGAGGCGAAGAGCTGTCCGTCTCGGCTTTGGCAAGAGGTCTCCGAGTTGGTGACTCGACGGTTACGGCCATGATCCAGAAACTGGCAAAGCAGAAGTTGATGATCCACGTTCCCCGGCGAGAAGTCAGCCTAAGCGAAAGCGGGGAAAAGCTGGCGCGGAAACTGATCCGGAGGCATCGGCTGATTGAGACCTATCTTCATAATAAGCTGGGCTACTCGTGGGATGAAGTGCATGATGAAGCCGAGCGGATCGAACATGCCGTTTCAGACCGGTTCGTGGAAGCAATTGACCGTGAACTCGATTTTCCCAAATTCGATCCGCACGGCGACCCAATCCCCGACAGCGAGGGAGTCAGCGCCACCCGCAGATTGCGGAAACTCTCCGACATGGGAGTTGGCGATCACGGCAAAGTCGCGCGCATCATGGACGGAAAGCCGGATGCCTTGATCTACCTTTCGAAACTTGGCATCGAACTCGGCACCGACCTTGAAGTCATCTTCGCGCCGGATCAAGACGAAATTGTGCACGTCTCCGTCGAAGGCGTGCAGAGAACCTTAGGCGCAACGGTCGCCTCAAACATTCTGGTAGAATGACATTTCGCAACCTCATTCACAGACAGGCACGCGGTGAACAAGTTTCGCTGTCGGAAGTTCATCATTCCGTCGCCGTGCCCCAGAAGACCAGCATGATACGCCGGTTGTTCGCGTTCGCGGGCCCGGCCTATCTGGTCAGTGTCGGATATATGGACCCGGGAAATTGGGCCACGGACCTCGAAGGCGGATCGAGATTCGGTTACGCGTTGATTTGGGTGCTCTTGATGAGTAACCTAATGGCCGTTTTGCTGCAAGCCTTGAGTGCCCGTTTGGGAATCGTGTCGGGTCGTGATTTGGCGCGTGCATGCAGAGAAGCCTACTCCAAACCCGTCGGCAGAGTGCTTTGGGTCGTATGCGAATTCGCGATTATCGCATGTGACCTTGCCGAAGTGATCGGCTCCGCAATCGGGCTTGAACTGCTCTTCGGAATCCCGCTTTTGTGGGGTGTCGTCATCACGGCAGTCGACGTTTTTCTCTTGCTCTATTTCCAGCACCTCGGCATTCGCAAAGTCGAAGCGTTCATTCTCACGTTGGTCGCCACGATCGGACTCTGCTTTTTGTTTGAGATGATTTTGGCTAAACCGGATATCGGCGGCATCATGTCGGGATTCGTGCCGAGTATGTCCAATGAAAGTCTGTATGTCGCGATCGGAATTCTCGGTGCGACCGTAATGCCGCACAACTTGTATTTGCATTCGGCGCTTGTGCAAACTCGGGCCGTGGGAAACAACCGTTCGAGCATCCGGCAGGCGTGCAAATATAACCTTATCGATTCGGCGGTCGCGCTGAATGCCGCGTTCTTTGTCAATGCCGCAATTCTCGTTTTGGCGGCGGCGGTGTTTTTCAAGAACGGTGTTGAAGTCAACGAAATTCAACAGGCGCACCAACTGCTCGAACCGCTGCTCGGAGCTAAGGTCGCGAGCACGGCGTTCGCAATCGCACTCTTGGCCAGCGGTCAAAGTTCGACTCTTACCGGGACTCTGGCCGGTCAAGTTGTCATGGAAGGGTTTGTCAATCTCAAGATTCGTCCGTGGCTCAGGAGAATGATCACGCGAATGCTGGCGATTGTACCCGCCGCGCTGACGATTTGGGTCATGGGCGACGCGGGGAGCTACAAACTGCTTATCTTGTCACAGGTAGTTCTTTCGATGCAGCTTCCGTTTGCAGTCGTTCCACTGATTCAGTTTACCAGTGACCGCAAAGTCATGGGAGATTTTGCCAACAAAACATGGGTGAAGATTCTCGCGTGGATCACGGCCGCGATCATTATTCTGCTCAATGTCAAACTCGTGGTCGACACATTGGGTGAGTGGATTGGTTCCGCGGCCTACGTTCACTGGTATCACATGCTGGTCGTTGCCGTCGCGCTCGGGCTGGGAGTGCTGCTTGTCTATTTGATTGTGCAGCCCATCTTCCGCCGCAAACGCGAGATCGAATTGCATTTGCCCGAATTTAAGGTTCCCGACGTGAACGGAGTTAAATACGAACGCATCGCCGTCGCGCTGGAAGCCTCCGAAAGTGATCGGATATTGGTCGAGAAGGCGATGAGCATGGCCGTCGACCACTCTGCCGACTTGCTTTTGCTGCACGTCGCCGACGGTATGGCGCCGCGGGTTTGGAGCCATGAAG
This sequence comes from Calditrichota bacterium, assembly GCA_020637445.1. Classification (NCBI taxonomy): domain Bacteria; kingdom Pseudomonadati; phylum Calditrichota; species Calditrichota bacterium. Next base: position 544,350 of record JACJVZ010000002.1, read on the forward strand.
CTGAAGACCACGAAGTCTTGGCCGACGAAGCCTATCTCGACAGACTTGCCATCGACATCAACGCGCGCGGTATCAGAACGAAACCCGTGCTCGGATTCGGAAGCCCGCCGGAAGAAATTGTGCGATTGGTAAACGAAGAGAAAGCAGATATGCTGATCATCGGTACCCACGGACACCGCATGATCAAAGATATCTTCTTGGGTGCGACGGCAACTCGAGTCCGGCACCAAGTGTCGATACCCGTGTTTATGGTGCGCGTCGAATAGCCGGTTGCAAAGACAGAAAAAGAAAAACGCCGCGAGTGTTCGCGGCGTTTTTGCATTCTAACTCAGTCAGACTACTTGAGCAGAATCATTTTCTTGGTGATGCTGCCTTCAGGCGCATCCAAACGATAGAAGTAAACACCGGACGGTCGGTTGATGCCCGCATTGAAGTTGGCTTGATACGGTCCCGGAGATAATTCGTTGTCGATCAACAGCGCGACTTCGCGGCCATTGATGTCGAACACTCGCAATTTTGTGGGGCCGCCTTTCGTGATCGAAAAATCAATTTGCGTTTCCGGATTAAACGGATTCGGATAGTTCTGACTCATGCTGAAGGTCACCGGAATCAACACCGGTTCTCCGGTATCGAGGAAATCGATAACCACGGGGAACGGGGCATAGGAGCACGCATAGAAATGCGGATCTGAATATTCAGCGAACGGCCACCGCACCGATCCCGGAGTAATTCCCACCGTTGACCAATGCACGGTGTCCGGAATTTCGGTTTCGCCGCGGTTGTTGGCGCGCGGTACAATCGGCCCGATGCAGCCCATCGTGTCCGTGTCAATATGGATGATGCACGTCGCTTCGTCATCTGGATCGGATAAAAGCCAACTCAGCACGACGCTGCCGTCCGTGGAATGCAGCGTATCCGCTCCGGGAGCGATCCATTGGAACGTCGGATGCGCGTTGGGAGTTTCGACCGTGAAGGTCGTGTTCAGCGTGTTGTTGTTTTCGTTGGATTCGTTGACGGCAAACTGCGGATCAACTTGGAAATTGAATTCATGCGGACCGGCCGTGGTCATTTCAATCGGCGCAGTCAGCCACGTGTAAATGGTATCTTGCGGAGTGTTGGTCATGACTGAATCATAAACCAATTCTCCGTCCATGTACAGGCGGGCAATGAACTCCGGATAAACGGCAATTGCACCGGGACACGTCGCCCACGACACGCGCGCTCGAATCGAATCTCCGGTTTCGATGCGCGTTGGGACCGTGTTTCCGTCGGCTCCGCGAATCTCCAATCCGCCCGCAATCATGTCCACCGTTCCTTCGTCGACCGAAATGATTACGTCGTCGAGGAATCCGCCCTTGTCGGCGATTTGATCATTGTCCGACCGGAACCACCAGTACACATAAACGGCGGGACGACCAATGGCCGAAACACTGTCGCGAGTTGCGACGTTGCGGTACAGATCCGCCAGGTCCATCGTGAACGTATGCCAACCTTGAGTCGGGTTATTCAAGACCGTGTCCACCCAAATGTGAGTGGTTGCCAAAGCCGACACAGAGTCCGCGCCCCAGCAAATCGTGTCGCCAAGATCCATATTGTTTAAGAAGTACATGCTGAATTGCACGCGCCCATACTGCACGTTGGTCAGATTCAGCGGACCATAAGTCGTATAGATGCTGCGACCGGCCGGATAATTGTCAAAATCCGGGTCGAAGGTTCCCGGTCCGCCAATCACCCACAAGGCCTGATCGTCGTCGTTGCCGCAAAGAGTTTGAATACGGACGCTATAAATACGGTTTTGAATTCCCCAAGTGGGTTGATTCACAGGCGGATTGACTCGCCAGCAGCGGCCCGTTCCTGTGGGAAGGCACCACGGCCAAGCCATTCTCGTCGAGTCAAAGCACTCGATGCGCAAGTGGTTCCAGCAGGCTTCCGCCGTCGTGCTTTTCGTCGCCCTGCCGAACGGCAGCGACAAAAGCGCCGTCACCGCAAGAACGGCGATAATCTCGAGTCTGAATAAAGATGTTAGTAGTTTCATGGGTCCTTTCCCCTCCAAAGAAAAGGCAGAACGCCGCCAGCCGTCACTACGGCTGGCGGCGTTCCTAAAGTTGAGGTTGCGTGATCAAAGAAGTGGTGCTAACAAGCTCAGACTTTCCGCGGGCAACACATCCACCGCGGAAATTCCTCGCGGGAAGGACTTACTTCATCAACACAATCTTGCGCGTGCTGTTGAAGTTTTGCTGCGCGCCCTGAGCATCCAAACGGTAGAAGTAAACGCCGCTGGACAAATTGCTCGCGTCCCAACTGACAGTATGCGTACCCGCTTCAAACGAGCCTTCAGCCAAAGTCGCGACTTCGCGGCCCAGCAGATCGTATACGGACAGCTTGACATTCGAACGTACCGGCAAGGCGAACGGAATCGTCGTCTCGGGGTTGAACGGATTCGGATAATTTTGCATCAGGCTGAATTCCGTGGGCATCACTGCCGGAGCTTCGGGAGTCGCGGTGATTCCATAGAGCCAGTTCAAGCAAGATTCCAAGAACGACGCGCGGGTCGCAGTCGAAGATACCGCTTCCAAACCGAAAGCAAGATAAATGGCCTTGTAGGTTCCGCTGTTCACGGACAATCCGGCGCCCTGTGTGCTGTCGTTATAAAGCTGATCATAATTCATGATCATCGTCGCTTCACTGCTGCGCAGCTCGATCGAAGACTGGCGGTTTTGGTTGTTGGCGCCTTCGCCTCCGACGATGGAGACCGCCGCGCCGTCAGCCCACGTGCCGCTGATACCGGAAACCGAGGTTCCGATCGGGAAAGGACGAATGTAACGCGCGTGCAGATAGTCCGTGAAGAGCTGGTCGTTGCGCATGTCAAAGCCGATACCTTGTCCGGTCAGCAGCAGTTTGCCGCCCGCATCCAAGTAGTCTTGAATGTTGATTTGGTCAATCGGCGTCAGCGTTTCTTGGAACAGGTCGCCCGTGAACCACACGAGAATATCTACGCCGTCAAACAGCGAATAGTCGACGTCGTCGAGGCTCGTATCCCACCAGCCCCATACGATGTTCATCTGCGTATCTATCGCGTCGAACGCTTGCTCGTAGTAGGTCTCGTAGGTATTACCGCCGTCGGCGTCAATCACCAAAACATCCAAACCGGCCATCAAACGCCAGTTGTAGCCCACTTCAATAAGCTCGTTGCCCGTGGATTGGACATTCAGACCAAAGCGGGCGTGTCCGGGATTGCCGTTCGGATTCGCGCGGATAATCAAGAACGTCGATTCGCCCGAAGCCAACGAAACGGAAATTTGATCCGGATTCGAGGTGCCGCCGCTTTCTTCGACGCTGTGCGCCCAGCCGGTCGGCCAGTCGCCAGTCAGCGATACGGTGTAAATGTCGTCCTGCAAACCCTCGTTTGACAACTGGATAATATAACCTTGCTCGCCGCCGGCAGGGCTGACCATCAACTGTGCCGGATTGTCATTCGTGGTCGAAAACGCATAGTCCTGAGAAACATGGCTCCATGCACCCTGCAAGATTTCTCTTGTGCTGTTGTTTTGAACGAAAACAACGACGGAAAGATTCGCGACATCCCACGAAGCATCGCGACCTAAGGTGATGCTAAAATCGTAGGGGCTTCCGGGAGAAGGAGTTATCGGCGTACCAGCGCTGAAATTTGGAGCAGCATCACAAAAGATGTCAGGAAAGTACGTTTCTCCATTTGAGCCGGGGGGAGAGGTGTAAGAGACCTCGTCTCGAATCAGAACAGCATACAAATTGGAATTGGACATCGACTCCTCTGCGGTGACCGTTCCACTAACTTGAACCGTAGTTGGAGTTAGCGTCAAGGCAACCAAGTCGTCAATGGTGCAAGGAGACGGCGTCGCGTAGCGCGTTCGGATTGTGTTTCGGAGCGTTGTTGTGCTCTGGCCGAAGTTAGTAACTCCATCCGCGAAGCCCTGAGGCACAGAGTTCACGCTATAATAGTTGCGCCTCTGGTTGCACTCCGTCACATTGTAGTGGTGAAACGCATCATTGTCAGGTACAGGCCACGAAACGTGCGTCTTAATCGATATCACCGTGTCACGACCCATGGCATTTAATACACTACGCTCTTGTGGATTCCACGATGCGCAAGGCGGGCAATTCCATTGCGTGAAGGCGTCAATAATAACGCACTGGCGTTGAGCTGCTATTCCCAGAGCAGGAACAATCAGAATCGTCGCAATCAGAACAATCTTCTTTGTGAATGACATAAGGCATCCATCCGTATATTTTAAACCACTTAGTATTATGCTCTCATTGGCAACAAGTGCACGAAGTGAAGAACAAGCCGAACCGCACTTCGGAATTCGCGCACGATGTACAATTGACCTCTTGATCGACATTGTTGCAGACATTCAGGCATACTCGGATCTTGTAGTACCTGTCGTTGTCACATGTCAACCAAATCGCCCCGCTTCCATAGTCTTGGCAGTTGTCTAGATCTCCTGCCGACAGTACCACTGTACCTGTTTCATCTAGAATCGTAATACACGCAGAACAAGCGTTGGTGAAATTTTCTATCTTATACTGCCATAAGTACTGTGCATTGCAAGGTACTTTGAGGTAGTACTCGGAGCACCCATCACAATCACTGTAGGTGCAAGTCGCGTCGGTGTATAGCTTGCAAAAACCTTGGGGGCATTGACCGCATTGCCCATACGCACAGGAAAGGAAAGCACCAAGCAAAACAACCGAAAAGAAAACAACAAGGCGTTTCATCGTAACCTCCTGAAATGTTTTTAGGACGGTAACTCAAAACAACGCATTACTTATCCCTAAATATAGTTGTTTCTTAGGCCAATTCAAGCACTTTATTGGCTTTCGCAAATGACGGACCGGACCTGATAACAAACTACACTTCCCTTTATTTGCCCCCTTCTTCTTTTCTAACAATTTGATAATATTGAACTAATAAATAATCATATGAGATGCTGAGGCGCACAGGCAACGCAGCTCCGCCATTGCAAAATAACAAAGAGAGGCGCAAAGGTGCAATCGGTGCATTCAGTTACATATAAGAAAGGCCCGGAAACGGGGGTTTCCGGGCCACTGAACCTCAGGCCTCTGTCACGATTTCAAAAGCCATGTCATCCCGTAAGTTAGTGCCCGCCCGACGCATTGGGGTCAAAGGTGAAGCCCGCGTCTTTCAGGACTTTGGAGACATCTTCTTGAATGCTGTCGAGCTTGTCTTGCGATTTGGCTTCGATGCGCAGGACCAAAGTCGGCTGCGTATTCGAGGCGCGCACGAGCGCCCAGTTGCCGTCGCCGAAATTCACACGCACCCCGTCGAGATCAATCGTTTCCAAACCGCGGGCTTTGAACGAGTGCTTCACTTTGTCGACCACGTCGAATTTCACTTCGTCGGGACAATCGACGCGAATTTCGGGCGTCGAATAGGTTTTCGGCAAATCGGAGAGTTCTTGTGCGAGTGAGTGCGGCAAGCGCGAGACGATTTCAAGCAAACGACCGGCTGAATAAATGCCGTCATCAAATCCAAAAAATCTATCGGCAAAGAAAAAGTGTCCGCTCATTTCACCCGCGAGCGCGGCCTTCTCGTCCCAGAGTTTGCTCTTTATCAGTGCGTGGCCCGTTTTCCACATGATGGGAGTGCCGCCGTGTTTTTTCACGTCCGCGAAGAAATTCTCGCTGCACTTCACGTCCGCGATGACTTTTGCGCCGGGCAGGTTTTTCAAAATGCTGCGCGCAAAAAGCGTCATCAGCATATCGCCCCAAATCACTTTGCCCGAGCCGTCGATGGCGCCGAGTCTGTCCGCGTCGCCGTCGAAACCGACGCCGAGTTCGAGCTTGTTGTCGGCAACAAGTTTCTTCAGCGCGACAAGATTCTTCTCGACCGTCGGGTCTGGATGGTGGTTGGGGAAACGGCCGTCGACTTCGGTGTAGATGTCAAAAACCTCCGCGCCGATTTCGCGGAAAATTTGCGGGCCACACATGCCGCCCACGCCGTTGCCGCTGTCCACGCCGACGCGCACTTTGCGCTCGAGTTTCAAGTTTGCGGTCAGCCATGCGATGTAGTCGGGTAGAATGTTGGACGACGACTGCTTGCCGTCGCTCTTTTCGTAATCTTTGCGTTCGCAGAGTCCGCGAATCTCCTGAATCATCGCGCCGTGAATCGACGTCTTGCCGTAGGCCATTTTGATGCCGTTGAATTCGGGCGGATTGTGCGAACCGGTGACTTGAATGCCGCCGTCGGTTTCGAGTTTCACGGCGGAATAGTAAAGCACCGGAGTCGGCACCTGACCGACGTCGATCAGCTCAAGTCCGGTTGTGAGCAGACCGGATTTCAGATCGTTGACGATGCGTTCGCTGGTCAGACGTCCGTCGCGGCCGACAGTGAATTTCTTCGCGCCTTTCCGGCGAATGAACGTGCCGATTCCGCGGCCCAGTTCGTAAACAACTTCAGGTGTCAGGTCGTCCGCGACGACGCCGCGAATATCATATTCGCGAAAAATGTTGGGATTAATCATGAGGGGTTCGAGAAAATATGAAATATGAAATCAGAAATAAAAGAGGGGCATGTTCCGCCGTTGTTGGTCTCCTGACCAGCAACGGCGCCATTGCGGGTGTAGACACCCACAACGGCGATTCTATCTAAACATGCAGCCAAACATCGTGCGGCAGATCCCACTTGATGATGCGCTTTTCGATGCCGGCGCCTAATCGCTTGGCGACGTTTTGCGAGGGAATATTTTCGGGGCTGATCAGAGAAATGACACGCTTGTAACAAAACCGTGATCTGGCGAAGTCGCGGCAGTGGCGCGCGGCTTCGGTGGCGTAGCCTTTGTGCCAGTGTTTGCGCATCAACAGATAGCCGACTTCAGCTTCGAACACGCCTTCGACTTCCTGCAAGAGTATTCCGCACTGACCTAAGAACTCGCCGGTCTCGAGTGATTCGAGAGCATAAAACGAATGCCCATCGCGCTCCATACGGGCGAGTGACCGCTCGATCCACTGTTGTGTTTCTTCGCGTGTGAACACGTTTGGATAGTGGCGCATGACTTCCGCGTCGCCGTGAAGGTCGCACATGACGTCCAGATAGTCGAGCGTCAACGGCGCAAAACGAATGCGTTCGGAAGGAGGCGGGACTATCATCTATGCGGATTCTGGTGTCTTACTCAAGAATGCGTTCAATTCTTCGGTCAAAACCTTCAACACTTCATCGCGGTTTTCGATTTTGCGCAAAGATCGTTTCTCAACGGAGTCGTCAGTTTTGCGAATCAGCAACGTGTTCTTGTCCAGCGAGAAGCTCTTAATGTTTGCCCATTTGTCCGAGAAAGAATAAATCGGCCGGATGCGAACCGTAAATCCTTCGGCCGTGCACTTCAGTTGCCGCACTGTCGGCAGCTTCGAATGAAAAAGACCGATGAAGAACAGCAGTGCGCCAACAAACATCAACACGGATCCCGGCTGAAACCATTCGCCCGGATGCAGCTTGTGATAGCCTTCCAACATAATCACGATGCCGGCAAGAACGTCAAACCACGCGATCTTTTTGTGGCTGTGCTCGTCCTTGGCCTTCAATTCGCGAACCAACGAGACGACCAGCAAGAGCCCTGCAATCAGGCCAAGCAAGTCTATCCACGAGTGCTCATGCCATCCCTCTTTGAGAGAGGCCACGCCCGCGATGATCAACACAAGTCCGGGAATCGAGTGATTGAACATCAGCGCGCGTTTGGCGCGCTTGGTCAAATGCAGTGGTAATGTGCGCGTGGTCACTTCGTTGTCACCTTACAGAGCTAACGTCCTTCGAGCAAGACTAACGAATCATTCTCAAGCGAGTTTGGCATCCAACGTGATTTCGGCGGAGCCCATCAGCAGACGCGAAATCGGGCAGCCGCCTTTCGTTTCCACTGCGATTTCGTGGAACGTCGTCGCATCCATACCGGGGACTTTCGCCGTGCAAACGATATGCGACTTGGTGACGGTCGGCGCACCGTTGACCATGTCGAGTGTGACGTGCGCAACAGCTTCGATGCTGTCCGCGACTTTGCCCGCCTTTTCAATGCCGCCCGAAAGCGCCATCGCGTAACAGCCTGCGTGCGCCGCCGCAATCAGCTCTTCAGGGTTCGTGCCTTTACCGTCTTCAAAGCGGTCGTGAAAAGAATAATTAATGTTCTTGAGGGTGCCGGACTCGGTCGTCATGTTGCCTTTGCCGGCCTTCAGAGTGCCGCTCCAAACGGCGGTCGCTTTACGAATAGACATGGAAGGTTCCTGAAAATAGTAAATTGAAAACAGTATTTCCGTGCGGAGAGATTAGCGCATCAGCGCGGTTCCCCGCCGGAATTAGAAGGTGTGCTGCCAGATTGTAGTACGAAAAATCAGTGCGCGCGGATTTCGGAAAGCGCGCGAAGCGTGTCGGGATCGCCGGGCATACCGACCAATGCGGTTTCAAGTTCGGCGATAGCTTCTGCTTTGCGGTCGAGATAGGCCAGAGTGAAACCCAATGCGCGGTGGCCAATTGCACAGTCGGGATAAAGCGTCAGACAGCGGCGAAGGCTTGTTTCGCTGTCTGGAAAACGGTACATGTATCGATAGACCACGCCTTCGTGATAGTGCGCCGACGGATCTTCGTCATCCAGCGCCAGAATTGTCTCGAGACTCATGAGCGCGAGATCGAATTGGTGCACGCCAATTGCCCGCTTCGCGTCCAAATACAAATCCCACTTTAGCAAGAACCGTCTGTAAGCCTGCGCGTGTTCATATTCGGGACGGTGCTCAAGCACCCATTGCATCGCGCCACGGCCCTCGTTCAAGTCGTAGCCGTTGTTCAAAATCGCTTCGACCTCGTCTTCCGAGCGCGCCGGAAGTTCGGGCGGCAGATGATAAAACCGCGTTAGGTGATCACGGACTTGGACGATGAAGAAGGAAGGCACGCTTTGTTCAGACATTGTGCCTCCGTCTCACGCAGTGTGTCCAAGTACAGTTGTTCATATTGCGGCAGTATCGTGTCGATGTGAAAAACTTCTTCGCATCTGCGGCGGCCGGCTTGTCCCATCTTGCGCCGCAGGTTTTCGTCTTTCACAAGTTGCAAAATGCTTGCCGCCAATCCATCCACGTCGCCAACTTGATGCAAAAACCCCGTTTTGCCCTTTGTCACAACTTCAGGTAAACCACCTACATCGTAGCCGACCACGGGCATCTCGCAGCTCATTGCTTCGAGTGCTGACAGACCGAAACTTTCTCTGTTGGACGGCAAAACATAGACGTCGCCAACACTCAGCAGGTCGATCAAGCCCGTTTGTTTTCCCAAGAATCTGACTTCGCCTTGCAGACCCAATTCGCGTACTTGAAGTTCCGCGCTGCTGCGAATTGGACCGTCACCGACCAAAACCAATTTCGATTTCACATTCTGGCGTACTTTCGCGAACGCGTCGATGATATCAGGTATGCGTTTGACCGGTCGGAAATTCGAAATGTGCAAGACAATCGGTTCGTCCTGCGCTGCCAGCCAATCCCGGCGCTGTACGCATTTGTCGCGTTTGTAAAGTTCCGTGTCGATAAAATTGTAAATGACGCGGATTTCTTTTTGGCAATTCAGACTCTCGCGAGTTTCTTCCGCGAGAAATTCCGAAACGGCCGTGATCGCGTTGGACTGCTCGAGGGTAAATTTCACAACCGGCGCATAAGCTGGATGCGAGCCAACGAGCGTGATGTCCGTGCCGTGCAGCGTCGTGATCACCGGCGGCAATCCCCCGTTCATTTCGCGCGCAAGATAGGCCGCTGTCGCGTGCGGAATCGCGTAGTGCGCGTGCAGCACGTCGAGCTTATACATCTTGAAGGCGTCAAAAAGCGTCGACGAAAGCGTCAGTGTGTAAGGCGTGTTTTCGAACAGATCGTAGCCGACTACCGGGACTTCGTGGAAATAGGTATTTTCCTGAAAAGCCGGAAGCCTGAAGGGTCTCGCCGTCGAGAAAAAATGCACCTCATGGCCGCGCATGGCCAGCGCGACTCCCAATTCCGTAGCGACGACTCCCGAGCCGCCGTAGGTGGGATAGAGGATGATGCCGATTCTCATTTTATGTTTCCAACAATCTGGTCACGTAGTCCGCAACCGACATGTCAATCTCTTGAAGAATTGTGCGAATCAAGGGGCGAGGCAGGTCTTTTCCCTTGTGATAAGGAACGCAGGTCCATCTGCCGTCTGTGTGGCGGTAGTATTTGTGACTGCCTTTCTGATGAGTGAATGCAAAACCGGCGGACTCAAGAAGTTTGCCCATCCGATTCGCATTGACTATCGGAAGCTTTGTCATCCGGCTATGGCGATAGATTGCAGGCCGACAAACTCCGGATGGTCCGTAAGGTCTTCGCCTTGTTGTTCGAGCACGAGTTCTAGCACTTCTTTCATGTTTGCTCGCAACTCTTCGAGCGTGTCCGCACATGAATGTGCGCCGCGAATGCCGGGAACTGTGCCTATATAGGATTTCGACTCGGCATCCCATTCCACATAGACCATGAACTGCCTGCTCATGATTTCACCTTCTTCTTCTTGGCTTTGCCCTTCTTGTCCTTCTTCTCCGACTTAGCCTTCTTCTTGACCTTCTTCAACTTCTTCGGTTTGATCAGCATGTTGCCGGAGCAATTGGGTTCGCCGCAGTTGCAGCGGTATTTTTCGCGCCAGTCATCATGCTCTTCGCCGTCGCCGGTCAGACCGTAGTTGTAAGTCAGTTCTTCGTCGACGTGGATGCCGCGAATCGCTTCAATGAAAATGCGGCCGCGCTCTTCGACCGCTTCGCAATTGGGGTTGCAGGAATGGTTGATGAAGCGCGCGTCGTTGCCGCCGACGGCCGCGTCGATCGCTACCGCGCCGTCGCAAATTTGAAACAGAAACGTGTGGTGACGCTTTTGTTTCGAGTCGTCGTAACGGCGGTCACCTTCATCTTCAGGCACGAGTTCGCCCGTGTATTCGATGATGCGCGTACCTTTGCGGATCTTCTTCGTGGCGAAACCGCCTTTGCCCTGAATGTCAGAGCCGCGGACTTCAAAGTATGGAGAATCGGGCATAGAGGAAAAGTATAAAATATGAAATCAGAAATATGAAATCGGGTGTGTTCGCACTACAAGCTCCCTGCCTCTGGCAGGGGCAACAAGCGAGCATGCGAGTCAGAGACGGCCGGAGGCCGACAGCAGTAGTATTGTTTGCTCGCCGAGCGGGGATTAAGCGCATCAGCGCGGTTCCCCGCCGGAATCTCAGACCAGGTTCAAGTACTTCTTGGGGATTTTACGATTCAGCATGATCTTGCGGCATTTGCGGGAACCGCAATGACAGGCGTAATCCTTGATCCATTCCTTGTTGAACGGGCCTTCAAGATAAAGGTGGTAATCGTAGACGATCTCTTGGCCTTTCTTGATCTTCTTCAATGAACGAATGTAGATTCGCCCGTCTTCTTCGATCGTGTCGCAATTGGGAGCGCACGAATGATTGGCGAATTGCGCGGCGTTGCCTTTGCGCGAAGCGTCTATCAATGTGCCGTCGTCGAGCGAAAAAATTACGGTGTGGTGCCCGTCGGGATCGCTTTCGTCCACGTCTGGCAACGCGCTGGCGGGCATCCGCGTGCCCTTATACTCGATAACCTTGGTATCTTTGGGAATATCCTTGCGCGCAAAAAGTCCGCGTCCGTGGACTTTGCTTTTTTTGACGAACCAGTATTCGCCTTTGGTGGCTATAGGCATAAAGTCATGGGATCATTTACTTTGACCGGTTCGCGCATGTAAAAGACTTCGGCATACTTGACGCCGATCATGTCGCCGAAATAGCGCGCGCGAACTTCCAATCTTTCGAAAAATGCAGGTTGTGACAAAACCGTCATCGGGTCCGTGCTGTCAGGGTCGAAAAACTGCGACTTGTGAGCGCGCGCCGAGCGGATTTTGTGCTCGTAGTAATCGGTGATATCGACAAACACGTTCGGCTCCATCATCCATGATGACGGCCAATAAAGCAGCCGCTTGGGATTGTGCGGATCGTAGTCCGCGGGAAAATTCGCCGCGCCCGCCACAAACATCGCGTGCTTAACCAACGCACTTGTGCCGATGTGGTCGGGGTGCTTATCTTTCCACCAATGCGTCAGCACGAGTTTGGGTTTATGACGGCGAATACACTCGACGACTTTGACTCGGCGCTCGTGCGTATCCTGAATTTGCAAGTCCCCCAAGTCCAGCACTTCGCGGAATTCAAAGCCCAAAATCTTCAGTGCATCCTGTGCTTCCACTGCGCGCACCTCTGCACTGCCGCGCGAGCCGCGTTCCCCGCGAGTCATATCGACCATGCCGACTTTGTAGCCGAGATCTTTGAGCCGCAAAAGCGTACCCGCGCAGGAAAGTTCAACGTCGTCCGGGTGTGCGCCGATTGCGAGAACGTCAACGTGTTGTGTGTTTATTTCGCTCATTCGGTGATGATAATGTGATGTGCCGCGCCGTCCGCCGGCACTTGGTCGAGCATGTTCAGAAATTCCGTCACCCCAAAAGTCAGAAGCGCCCACGCCGTACCGTATACCCGCTCCATCGGTTTGCCGTTCGGCCGCGCCGCGAACAGCACCCTGTTCAGTCTGCCAAGTTCAACGGTATGCTGCTGTTTGATGGCTTTGTTCGCTTTGCCTTCCAAATGTTCCAGAGGATGCAGAGCTTTGCCTATTGTCGTGCCCAGCGCGCCTTCCAAAGTCGGATCCAAATCAATCAACGTCGGTCTCAGCTTGTTGATGACGGCTTCGATTTCCGTCTTGATTTCGCTGAAGAGTTTGGTCGTATCGTGCTCGTCGGCTCCGCGCATCAGCTTTTTGATTAAGTCATGCTCATGTGTGGTGAAAAGTTCTTCCCATGAAAGAGTGAGCTTTTCGCGCGTCCGGTCACACTTCTGATCGACTATCGTAACACTCATTCTGGGAAACAAACTCGGAGCCGTGACGCCAAAGAGTTTGTAGAGCGGAGCAAGCTGCGCGTGATATTCCATTTCGCCCGGTCCACCGACGTAGGCAATTGACGGTAAGACGAAGTCTTGAAAAAGCGGACGCAAACCCGCTTTCGGACTGACAGTCCATTTTCCACTCGCAAGTTTCACTTTCAACTCGTCGGGAGTGACATGCTCCGTGCGCCCATCCGGATGCCGCACCGCTCCATCCAGAGAGACGGGCAAACGAACAAAATCCTTTCCGACGACGTAAAAGAAATGCGCGTCGGGAGTGGGACTCATCGAGCCTGAGAATCCGCGCGCGCGGACTTCTTCGGAACGTGAAAAGAAAGTGTTACGCAGTGTTTCGCGCTCGTCAATCACTTTTTCCCACAGCGGCGCGGCGAGTTTCTTCAATCCCTCATTGCGGCCTTCGCAAACCAAAAGTCCCCGCGGGCCAAGTGTCGCCGCGAGCAATCTGCCCATCGCTGTGGAAAGATCCGCGTCGCTGTAGCTATGTTCGAGCGCATCCGCCGCTTCGCCGGAAACATTTTCCCAATTGCTAAGCAATTCGTGTACGCCCGCGAGCCCTTGCTCACCAACTTCGTAACGTCCGACTTCCTGATTGGCAATTTCGTTCGCCGGAGCAAACTCAACTGAGCCTACCGTTCCATCCGGTTTTGGAAAGTGAGTGGCACGAATCTCAGCCAAATCGTGATCTTCGCCTTCGAGCCAAAACAGCGGCAGCACCGGCAGCTTCAATGTTGCTTCAAGTGCGCGCGCCATACGGACGGTATGGTATGCCTTTATAAATGTAAAGAGCGGGCCGCCCAAATATCCGACTTGCTGCCCGGTCACGACCATCACGGCTTTGCCCGCCGCCAATAATTTCAGACGAGCAAGTGTTTCTTCCGGAATTCCGTAGAGCTTGCCTTCTTGTGTCAGAATTTCAGCAAGCTGCGGATAGAAAGGAAAACTCGCGAGGCGTTCACGGGCCGCAGCTTCGCAAGCCTGCGGATTCGCCGGGGAACGCGCATATAGCCACTCAGCAGCGGGAGCTTCGCACACGACCGCCTGCCACGCCGGACCAAACCCGGGAAGGTTGTCAAAAGAAAGTTGTGCCCGGTTCAAGGCGGGAGGCGGTGCCAATTCCATGTTAGTCAGGGATGTGTAAGCAATTGCAAAATATACCGATTCGAGCACGGTTTGTCAAACTTTGATACGGTTTGAAGAACAAATCGTTCCCGCGCTGAGAATTGCTTTTCTCTAAGATAAGCCTATATTTACTTTCTTATGCGCATATTTTTGATGTTGCTCGTCGCGTGGGTCGTTGGGCTTGGGAGTTACCTGCTCATCGACCGATTTTGGCCCGGCCAAACCGGTGCGGTCATGGTTGTCAGCTCGCCTCCGGGTGCCGAAATCTGGATGGATTTGGCTCCAACCGGGCGCGCCACCCCCGCTGATTTGCGCGAAGTGCCGGTTGGCAAGCACTCTTTCACTGTTAGATTGGAAGGAAAGAGGCCCCAGCCATTTGTGCAAGTTGTCAAAGTGGCCAGAGACACGCGAGATTCCTTAATATTTATTTTCGATGGAGATAGCTCGGCGCTTACGCAAAAACCCGATATTCCATCGGCCACCCCGCCTGCTACTGTTCCTCCTAAGGTCGAGAGTATTGAGGAGCGGGTCAAACGCGAACTTCCCAATGAAGTCGAACGGCGGGTGCCAAGCTCGGTTGACAACTCGGTCCTGACCGGGGCGGAGGAGCGCAAACGTCCTGAGCCCAAGCTCGACGCTATCGAAGAACTTAGGGAGGAGTTGGGACTCCCCGAGCCGAAGGTTGCCGAGCGTAAAACTTCAGAGGATAAGACCCCCGAGACAAAATCCCCGGAAGCGACTCCGGCTCGCGAAATTCCCAAGTCTACCGAATCCGTTCGCACGGAATCAGAAACGGGATCGGTCGAAATTTCCAGTTCCGTCAACGGCGCGCAGATTGTTATCAATGATCAGCAGGTGCCGTATAAGACTCCGGCTGTGGTTTCGTTGCCGCTTGGAACACACCGCATTAGCGTCGAGTATCCGGGATACAAGAGCGATCCCGAAGAGCAAGTAGTCAGGTTGTCGCGAATCGCCGGTGCACAGTTGGTGTATTTTACTCTTACTGAAGAGCAGCGTGCGCGCAAAGAGATGACGATTACGACCGAGCCGGTGCAAGGCGCCATCTTCGTGGACGGCGATTCCGTCGGCAACGGGCTTGCAGTCGTGGCGCATGATTTCGGAGTCTACGAAATTTCGTTCGGTCCGGTTGAGGGTTTCTTAACTCCCGAACCGCAGCGAGTCGTGGTCACTCCCGCCAAGCCGAATCCCGCGATTACGGTGAAGTATGCGCGCGCATTTCACGTCTCGGCGGCGTGCATTAACGGTGGTACTGTCACGACCGAAGGGGATATTCAATGGGAAATTGGTATCTATGATCGTGACAAGGGCGCGCGCGCGTCCGATACGCACGGCCCGAAGATAAGCAAGATTCCCAGCTCCGACAAATCCGGATGGGAACTTGCGATGGGAGATCCCAATCGCAATCCTACCGGTGCGGACTATATCGAATTTACTTTCGATTTGCCGGATGAAGTTCCGCCGTCGACGCCGCTCAATTTGAGACTCTATATTTATCGTTCGAACCGCAAATATCCGCTCTCGCTTTCTTCACGCTGCGAAGTGACGGTGACCGTGAACGGCCGTGTCTTTTTGGACAACTTCAGACCGCGTCACGAACAAACCGACGCCGACAGCGAACGCTACGAGGAGTGGTCTTTGCAGCACTCGCTGGTTCCGGGAGAAAACCGGATCATGATCAGAACCGGTGACAAGAACCAAATCTTTAACTATCTGTGGAAGTTTGAGGTCCTCTAAGAAGTGAAAGATCGCTTCAAGAAGCTACTACAAGTACCTCCGCTCGGATTTATCAATCCTGAGATGGCGTGGACGGAAGTCGTCAAGTTCTTGATCTTGGCGAACGTGACCGTTTTCGCCGCGCAGGAGATTCTCGGGCTTTATCCGTTCTTTATTGAAAATTTCGCGCTGATTCCCAAGCAGTTTTTTCAAGGGCATGTGTGGACGATTTTCACGTACATGTTCCTGCACGGCGGATTTTCGCATATTCTGTTCAACATGCTCGCGCTGTGGATGTTCGGGTCGATGCTCGAACGTGTGTGGGGTTCGCGCGAGTTTCTGAAATACTATTTGATCACGGGGTTGGGCGGCGGACTCTGTTACGCGCTGTTCAACATGGATTCGTACATCCCGACGGTCGGCGCGTCCGGTGCGATCTACGGTTTGCTGTTGGCTTACGCGGTGTTGTTCCCGAACAACGTGATTTACATCTGGTTCGTGATTCCGGTGCGCGCGAAGTATTTTGCCATCATCTTCGGCGCGATTGAGTTTTTGGCGAGCTTCAACCAAGGCAGCGGCGTCGCGCACCTCGCGCACTTGGGAGGTATGGTCGTTGGCTATGTGTATCTGAAGTGGGGACGGCTACGCTACAGTGAGCCGGGACGGCGGATGCGCGAGTGGAAGAAGAAGATGGAAGAGTCCGCGAAGGAGCGGGAAGAGCAAGAGATTGAAGACGTGCGCCGCGAGGTGGACGATCTTTTAGATAAGATTAACAAGGTCGGAATGGACGGCCTGTCGCGGAAGGAGCAGGAACGGCTGGAGAAAGCCAGCAAGTTTTTGCGAGACCGAGGATTGAAACCTTGATGAAAAAGCCCGCTTACGCGGGCTTTTTTTGAAGGATGAAGGATGCGGGTTACTTCAACAAAACTACTTTTTGGATTGCGGTTGCATCTCCTGATATTGCGCGGATGAAGTAGATTCCTGTGGAGAGGGTTGGGGGAGTAGTGTAGGAGATTGTGCTGGATGCTAATCTGCCTTCGTGGATGACGTCCACTTCGCGGCCTAATAGATCGTAGAGGGAGATGGAGGTGTTTTGGTTAGGTTGGGCTTCGAGAGAGATGGTTAGGGTGGAGTTGAAGGGGTTGGGGTAGGTGGAGAGTTGGAATGAACTTGCGACTATGTTTGGTTCATTGAAGACATCCGACGGCGAGTCCAGACGCAGCAGCCAGAAATCGGCATTTTGCGTGGTTGGAGCAGAGGTATTTCTTCCTGCCACATAGCATGTGCCGTGCACGGGGGAATAGTCAATGGCGATTCCGCGCTCGGCAAGGTTGCCGCCGTAGTAGAGCATGCCGAGAGAGTCACCGCTGGACGAAAGAACCCAGATTGCGAGATTTGAGTAGTCGGGTGTATTCACTCCGAAGCTGCGCGTGTAGCCCGTCATCACGATTCGGCCATCCGCGAGCTTTGCGATACCTGCTCCTTCTTCATCGCCATTGGGAGTTCCCAGCGTGCGCCGCCAAATTTGACTTCCGGATTCATCGAGCCGCATCGCGCTTGCTCCGAAGCCATTCAAATCGGGGTGGTAGGCCGCAACTAAGAATGTTGAGTCAGTGGACGCAACCGAGTTGTATTGATCGATACCGGTAATCGACGAGAATCTTGTTGATACGATATTTCCGTTGGCATCAAGACTCAGAAAAAAACCGTCAGGGCCAAGCGAATTATTCACCGAGCGGCCCACGATGGCAATTCCACCATCGCGTGTGTTTGCAACGCCATAGGGCCAATCCGAGTCTCCTTGAAGATCATATTCTTCACGCCAAAGTTCTGCGCCGCTGGCATTGACTTTTATGACTTGAATATCATCGGCTGCGGGATTATCGGAACCAATTCGACCAACCAAATAAATGTCTCCGTTATCCTGAATGGAGCAACATGTCAATTCTGCAAGATGATGCACAACATAAGTTCGGTTCCACAGAAAATCGCCCGTTTGAGAGAATGCAAACAGTCGGAATTCACTGCTGTCCAGCGCGTAGGGTAAGGCGACTCCGGTAATCACGTTGTGATCCATAGATTCGCCGGCAAACACGGCTGTGCTGTTGTAGAGAGAATCAATCCGGTTTTCCCATGCCAATGTTCCAGACGGGTGAGTGCAAACGAAATATGGACGCCGATCTCCCAAGAGTTCGAGTTCCGAGAAGCCAACCGTCACAATATCTCCGTTCGAAAGAACACAAACATCCGAAGGATAATCGCGGAAATCGCCTCCGTACAATCTTGTCCAGAGTGTATCAAGATTTTGCGAATAGCTGTTCACGGCGAATGTGCATAAACACAAAACCGCGAACCCTACCCGCTTCAGAAGATTGAATGCTGAGAGAATTCGCGTGCTCATTGTGGCCTCCGGGATTGGGTTGCCTGTGGTTGTGGTTTTACAATTTAGGGTTGGGGAAGGGGAATGTCAAGTTGGTCAGATTTTTTAACCCCCCCTAACCCCCCCGCTAAAGCGAGGGGGGATCAGATGCCCCCCTTAATCCCCCCATTTCTCCGAGCAGAAATGGAGGGAGAGCGGAGCGGGCGGATTGCCATCCGCCCCTACAATGATTGTTGGGTGGTCTGAGATGGTGAATTCGCTTGAAAGACCCCCCTTAATCCCCCCGCGCGGCGCGGGGGGAGATAAGAAAACGGCGACCTTTTGGGCCGCCGTTTCTTTTGCTCCTTCTGAAACTTTTTGTTGCTACTTCTCCTCGAGCTTCTCGCCGTCTAAGCGGCGAATCATGTTGTGCATGGCTGTCATCAGCATTGAAAAGCTGACGTGATAGAGTCCGAGCAAAACGCTTGCGGCAACGGTGAAAATTCCGACAAGTCTAATCAGTGACTCGCCCATTGCCGTAATGAAAAGCCCTGCGATAGTGCCAAAGACAACCACAACATACCCGACGGATTGCAGAAGTTGTGACATGCGATCATAACTACGCCACGAGAAAATCGGCTGCTCCATGTGAACCTCCTGTGTTTGTTCACGGATGACCCGCGCAGGTCGTGTGGTGTTAGTGGGCGCGGTCTGTTTCTTGGTGCTCCTGCCACGGCGGCAGGAATTTTATTAGGAACGCGAGTATCAGAATCGGAAGGAACGCCTGTGTCACCGCCATCAGACCGCCCTCCCATCCAACCAAGCCAATTTTGTAGGTCGTAAATCCGCGCAGACTTTTGCTGAAAAGCTGTCCGCCGATCACGACGTTCCAACGCATAAAGAAAATTCCCATCAACGTCAATACCGAAACCAACCAATAGATGCTGACTCGCGCCGGAGCCGAAACCTTTCCAAATTGAATCCAGCCCAAGAGCGAAATCGGAATCAATGTGCCGAGAATCAATTGGAAGATTACATGTGTCTCGAAGAGGTGCCCGTGCACGAGCGCATAGATGATATCAAAGGACTCTTCGGCCGTGTAGGTTCTCTGGATCACGTCCAGGCCTTCGAGTGCAAAGTCGATAATGAAGATATAGAGTAGGTATCTTCCTAACGTGTCAAGACACTCCATGTTCTGGCCGACTCTGCGAATCTTATTGGACAACAGATAGATCAGCAACACCAACGCGATTCCGGAGACGATCGCCGAGAAGAGGAAGATCACGGGCATCAGCACGCTCGACCACCACGGATTGGCTTTGATTGATCCGAAAATGAAGCCGACGTAGCCGTGCAGCAAGAACGCCGAAGGTATTCCGATCATCGTGATGGTCTTAACGGCGGCCTCATCAAAGCGAATGGCCTTTTCTGAGACATCGGTGACACCAAGCGTGAGAATCTTGTAGAAGATGCGCTTGGCTCCAGTTGATTGTTGTGACCAGACGACGAAATCGCGGCGGTAGTCAAACCAGATTTCGAGTAAGAGCACGACCATCAAATACCACATGTACACAAATCCGAACATCGCCATTGCCGACGTGGGGTGCGGCGTTACTAAAATTTCCCAGAAGCGCCACGGTTTGGACAGATGTGACAGCAACGGCAATGGAGCGATGATCAAAAATGCCAGAGCAGTAAGCAGCGCGAGGCGGTAGGTCGGACGCACGGCGCGGACGTTGAAGACGCGCTCGAGTGATGCGAGAATGAAGGCGCCGGCGACCAATCCAGTCAGATAGGGATAAAGAACGATTAAGATGCTCCAGTGAGCTTCGACTTCGTTCGGATAGATGAAACCGACAACGCGGGTGAGTGCTTCATAGAGATGAGCGTAATGATCCATCAGCGCACCTCCTTGTCGATTCCTGAGTAGAACACTTTCGGATAAGTGTTCAAATGCGGTTTCAAAACTTGGATTTTGTGTTCGCGCAAGAATTTATTGAGCGGGCCGTCGTGATCTTTCAGATCGCCAAAGAGTCTTGCGCCGGTCGGGCAATTTTCGACGCAGGCAGGTTGCTGACCGTTGTGAATACGGTGATAACAGAGCGTACACTTGTCGGCGACGCCCGTGATCGGGTTTAGGAAACGTGTGCCATATGGGCACGCTTGAATACAATATCTGCACCCGATGCAATAGTCCGCATCGACCAATACAGCGCCGTCGGGAGTGACAAACGTCGCGCCGACCGGACAAACTTGCGTACACGGCGAATGATCACACGCGTTGCAGAGTTTGGGAACGAAGAACGATTTGTCGAGAGGTTCGGGGCGTTTTTCCGGATCGGGAAATCCGTCGTATCCGCCGTTGGGCGAATCGACGATGGTTTCATCGCCAAATTCTTGATAGCGTTCGATCCACGTGCGGAAGAAGAAGGGTTCCTTGGGAACGCCATTTTCTTCTTTACAGGCGACGACGCAATGACCACATCCGATGCATTTTTCCACGTCGATCGCCATGCCCCATTTGTGCGCGCTCCAATCTTTTTCGAGTGGCACCTTTTGGTTTGTCGAAACTTCGTCCGCAATCGCGAGTTTTTCTGCGACCGGAGCAATCGCAATCGCGACGCAGGCTGTGCCGAGAGTCTTCAGGAAATCGCGGCGCGTGGAACTTGCCATTTCGGCGGCGGCAGCCTCAAGCTCCTCTTTAGACTCGAGTGTCGTTTTTGAAAGTTTGTAAAGTCTGGAATCCATGATGCTGCCTCACTCGGTTTCAAGTGGATTATGTACGTGATGGCACGTATTGCAAGCTTCGCCGTCCGCGTGCTCCTTGTAATTGATTTGAGGAAATTTCGCAGGACGGGCGGCGCGCTCTTCATGGCAGCGCAGACAGGTGGGAATAACTTCCGGTTTGCGGATGTTATCGGTCGAGGGATCTTCGATGTGACTTGCGCCGGGACCGTGGCACGTCTGGCAGTTGATTTTCTTATGGGGTCCGGCGGTGTTTTGGGCTGCTTCGTCGTCGTGGCATTCCGCGCAAGTTGTCTTAGAGATGTAGTGCGGAGATTTTGCGACGGCAGCGGGGAGGGCTTTGCCTCTGTAATGTCCGTATTCACCAAAAGTGTCCGGTCGCAACCACCAGCGGGTGGCTACGAACGCAATAATGATTACGGCAAAAATCAGAACTAAACGGGAGACTTGTGGGGGCATCACAACTCCTCTGGGTTAATAGTCGGACGTGCTCGCTATAGTCTTAAATTGATGTTGATTAGATATGGTGCTAAGTGAATACTTATGAAAGTGATACAATTCGCAAGAAAGTCAAGTGAGTTTGTTACAGTCGATAATTTAGGTCAGATTCTTTAGTTAAAGTTTTTACAAGATGTAAAAATCGGAGAGAAATTGCCGTATTCTTTATTGCACCTATTTTAGAGGAAATTTAAGTCTTGATATCACATAACTCTTCAAGTGAATCTCAAGATGCTAAAAAAAGAAAACGGCGACCTCTTGGGCCGCCGTTTTGAAATTCGGTGCGAGTGACTCTACGGATTCGCTACGATGATGTAGAACTTTTGTTCGGTCGACGTGGAGTCTGTGTAGAAAGTGTCGCTGACCGTCGCGATGGGAGTCAGATCGGAGTAGTCGGCCTGTGTTGCAGCTTGGATTTCGTAGTCCGCTGCGGCAACCACACTCGGCCATCTCAGAGTAACCGAGCTGTCTTCGTTGGCCACGATCGTCAAGTCAACAGGCGTGCCGAGCGATGGCAAAACCGTCAACACAAGTTCCGTCGTGTCAGCCTGATTGATGGAATTGTTGACGCGGAACGTCAGCCCGAAATCGCCGTACTCCGTCGGCGTGCCGGACAATTCACCCGTTGAAGCAAGTGTGATTCCGTCTGGCAGTGTGCCGCCGATCACGCTATACACGAATCCGCTGCCCGAGCCGATAGCAACCAAAGTGTCGGCATAAGTCTGTCCCTCGGTGCCGACCGTCAGCTCGGCATTCAAGAAAATCGGCTGCAATGCTTCATTGAAAACGCTCTTCAAAAACCAACTGTTCGGATCAAATGCCAGCGAACTTGGAGTATAACCTAAGTCAAACAAGTATTTGTCGCGATAGCTGTCACATACGACGGACTCCGTCACGGTTTGAGCACTGCCAAACTGCAGTTCGACGCGGTTCACAAACGGCACGGGCGGCGTCGTATGAATCTGTCTCAGGCGAACGGCCGTTCGCATCACGCCATCCACCATGCCGCTGCCATACGAGTAGCGGTAGGTCGGTCGGTTGACTTCGTAAAGATAGGCTTGCGCAAACGGCGTGACGTCATAGCCCACGACGTCCGACATGTCGGAAAGAAATTCTTCCGTCGTCGCGTTGCCGTATTCATGCTGTGCGCGATAGTGGCGCATGCCCGTGAAGAACAACGAGTCGTTGTCGATCGCGCCGCGCAAAGTGTGCAGCACCCACGCGCCTTTGTTGTAAACCGTGTTGCCGCTGAAAAGATCGGAGGGATTCACAATCGGGCCAGACGGATCGGAAACCGGCTGCGAATTCACCATGTAGTTGGTGTAGGCGCTCATGCCGCCCAGCTCTTCGTAATAGAGCGCTTCACAGTAGCTCGCAAAACCCTCGTTCAGCCAAATGTGCGGCCACGTTGCAATTGTTACCATGTCGCCCCACCACTGATGGCCAAGCTCATGCACCAAAATCCAATCGTAGGCATGAGTTCCCGTCACCAAGCCGCGGCCATAAGACGTGTTGCATTGGTGTTCCATCGCGCCGCCCCAACGGAACATCGTGTGGCCGTACTTCTCATCCATAAACGGATACTCGCCGAACCGCTCCGCCAATGCCGCAATCGCAGCAGGCATTATGCTGAAATCCGTCATCGACTGCGAAAGTTTTTCGGGATAGACGTAGTACTCGAGCGGCAAGCTGTCATCGCTTTGCGTTACGTACCAATCGGAAAAACTCACGTAGTTCGACGCGCTCGCGCAGATCAAATAGGTCGATATCGGGTTGCTTTCGAACCAATTGAACTGACGGGAATTCGCAGGCAGCGCCGAAATACTCTCAAGCGTGCCGTTCGACGTGGCCGTCAACGTATCGGCGACGATCAAGTGAACGCGCGCGCTGTCGGCTTTGTCGTCAGGCAAATCTTTGCACGGCCACCATCCCGGCGCACCAAATGGTTCGGACAACGTGGCAATCGATGGCACATTGTATGATCCGACGGGACGGTTCCACCAATCGAAAGTCTCAATGCCGCCGTCCAAACACGGTGTGCCGTGATAATGGATCGTCAGCATGAAAGGCTCGTTCAGCGCGTAATCGCGTTCAAGTGTAACCGTGATCTGGTAATTTGCGCGGGAATAGCTCAATACTTCGCCCAACGCGCCGCGCACGGAATCGACGGACATCGCGTCGCAAAAATCCAGCACGACGTCCCGAAAACTTGCGCTCAGGGCTTGTCCGTGAATATTAGTGCTGCCGGAGATCTGTTGGCCGCTGAAATTCCGCAGATCGAGCCACAGCTCATAATAGGTTACATCGTAATCTGCTTGTGTTTCGTCCAAACTCCGGCGCTCGCGCACATCGTCTAATTTGTGCCAACGAACCGCTTCACGATTGTGAAATTCGGTGGGATTGGCCGGAGGAGTTTCTTCATCAAGCGCAGGGAGTGTATTTGCCCACAGCGCTCCGCATAGGGTCAGAAGGAATAAGAGGCGCATCATCACTTTCATGCTCATGGTTTCCTAAATTTAGGCTCAATTCTAACCGAGTGCAAGCAGAAAGTGTTTGCTCAAATTATTCTTCCGTATTATATTGATGTATCCGTCCATCAATGCCGCGGGAGGTGTGATCATGGGATGTCTCAAAGGACTTGCCGAAGTTATTCTGTATGTTGAAAATATGCAGGAAATGGTGGAGTTCTACCGTGATGCGATGGGGCTCACCATTAGGAACCCAGCCAAACCGACGGATTTCCGCAAGGAGGAGTGGGTTGAACTTCAAACGGGAGCGTGCAGTTTGTGTCTGCATGCGGGAGGAAAACGGAGGTTGGGGCAGGATGCGCCGTCTTTTGTTTTCCGAGTGTCGGACATGGAAGTCGCCCGGGACGAGCTTTGCGAGCGTGGAGTTCCGATGGATGAGCCGCACATGGTGGCCCCGAATATCTGGATCTGTGGTGGGGAAGACCCCGAAGGAAATCGATTTTCAATTGAGTATGTAGGGCAGCACCAGCCAGCACATCGATAAGATTATGTTGCAATTGCGCAACGTTTAGCCGCCAGTTTACAGGCTTTCAAAATAATCTATTCTGAGGCACAATATCACATATTGTGCCTCCTTTTTGTCTACCTAAATGCGACATTCGAACTCTCATTCGCTGAAAATTATGACTAATCACATAGCCAATTATATAACAAAGAAGTAATCATTGTGACTTTGTCGCTATTTGCGTGGGATATTTTTAAGTAGAATGGATGCAGCGAAGCGCAATGAACCAGAATGATTTGGTCGCGCTTGCTTCTGGGTCCGTATGCTGCGAATTGACAACTTCTGGCGTCCGATGAATATGGATTCGAATTTCGATGAAAAAGTGCAAGCAAAAGGATGCTTGCAAGTGAAATAATGACAAGCGAGGAGTAGTCATGAAGCAGATGTTGTTCGTTGCTGTTCTATTGAGTCTGACAACAAACCTATGGGCACACGGGACGTATACTGGAAGATCTGGCGCGCCGGGGCGACAAACTTGTGCCAGTAGCTGCCACGGTGGGCCAATTGCGAACACTGTTGAAATCGTCGGTTTCCCTTCGGAGTATACTCCGGGGCAGAGTTATCTTCTGACCATTCGCAAGATGTCAGGCGGGACGGTGGTCAACTTCAATGCATCGTGCCGAATCGGCGAAACGGGTACGGACAATGCAGGCGTCATTGCATCCGGACAAAATACGTCGACGTACAATGTGACCGGTGAAACGAACGGCGTTCATTTTACGACTGTGAATCATGATTCGGGGCAATTCACATGGACTGCTCCTTCCACGGGCACAGGATTGGTCAAACTGTACGCGGGTGCGATTCAAACCGACGTCGATGGCGACAACAGCCGGATCATTTTGTCGGCGACCGAAGCTGTTGCGATTCCGAGTGCTCCAGACAGCCTTGTTGTCATCGCGGAAGATGCCGGGCTTCATCTCTATTGGCAACCCAGCTTGAATGCAACTATGTATAATGTGTACAGAGATACCATCGGAACCGTAACCGTGATCCCAGAAAACTTGATTGGGACCGTGGGGACTACGGACTTTCTGGATACGATCGAACCAGCCGATCATGCTTCTTATATAGTTACTGCACAATAACTTAAGTATAATATTCTTGCAAAAGAGGCGACGAAAGTCGCCTCTTTTGTCGTTTGACTTGACTCTTGGAAACTCATTTCGTATTTTTACGAACAACGAACATTGTACAGTGAATGGAGCACCCGCGTCCTTACGAAGACATGCCGGGTGCTGCCACGATCTGGGATAGGATTAAGAATATGCAGAATGCCCCCGAATTTACAACTCATCCGCCTGACACGAGCCTCGAGGATCTGGACCTTGCGAAACTGGCTCGGGCCCTCGGCCATCCGCACCGTGCGGCGATCATCCGGTTCTTGCTCTCGTGTCCAGGTTGCTTTGTCGGCGATATCGTCGAACAGCTTCCCGTCGCTCCGTCCACGGTTTCGCAGCATCTGCGCAAGCTCAAAGAGGCCGGCTGGATTCGCGGCGAAATTGACGGCCCGAAGATTTGCTATTGTATTGAGCCGAGAGCTGTGGAGAGATTCCGCAAGTTGTTCGACGTGCTAACGAGTCCTTGTTGTTAAGCATGGCCAAGAACTTCAATACCTACATTATTCTTTTGCGCGGCGTGATGCCGACGGGGAAGAACCGTGTGCCGATGGCTGTGCTGCGAGAGGTTTTGGGTAAGGCAGGGTTTGAGAATGTGCGCACGTATATTGCGAGTGGGAACGCGCTCGTGGATAGCAAACTTTCGGCAAAAGAAATTGAAAGTAAAGTTCACGAGCTGATTAAAAAACACATTGGGCCTGACTTAGTCGTAGTTGTGCGCACTGCTGCCGAGCTGCAGAAAGCACTCGACGGAAATCCGTTTATCAAAGGCTATGAGCCGTCGCGTGTGTTCTATATGTTCTTTCAGACTCCGCCGAGTGCTGCCGCCGTCAAAGAATTAGCGGCGCAGGATTTTGGAGACGAAGAAGTTGAAATCAAGAAAAACACCGGCTACCTGTATATTCCCGGAAGCGCGGCAAGAAGCAAACTCAGCAACAACTTCCTTGAAAAGAAACTTGGCGTCGGATCGACCGCACGAAACTTGAACACTGTGACGAAATTGATAGAGCTAACACAACAATAGAACCAGAAGCCCCTTAGAACCTATCTTGAAATAGCGAGAGACTCAAGAATCGCGGCGGCAGGTGTCTTCGCCTGCCCCGCATACCGAGACTTTTCAGATTCCGGCGGGGAATCCCTGCGGGACAGGCCGCTACGCTAAATCGCTTCACTGCGTTCGAGCGCAGGCCCCGCTCGGCGAGTCGGAGCGGGCGGATTGCCATCCGCCCCTACATTGAACTACTCAACAAAAGGAAATACATGGAAAACCTTCTCAACATTCGCGAAGTCGTTCGCGAGAAGTATGGACAGGCAGCGCGCGGTGAAAGCTGCTGTGGAACTTCGGGCTGCTGCGGCGCATCCAACGTCGAAGACATCGCCGAAGCGATCGGCTATTCTGAAGAAGAACTCAGTCAAGTGCCGGACGGCGCAAACCTTGGTTTGGGTTGCGGCAATCCGATTCTCTATGCCGACATCAAGCCCGGCGAAATCGTGCTCGATCTCGGCAGCGGCGCAGGACTCGACGCGTTCTTAGCGGCACGCAGAGTCGGACCGTTGGGAAAAGTAATCGGTGTCGACATGACTCCGGATATGCTCGCCAAAGCGCGCGCGAATGCCGTTTCGGTCGACGCGAAAAACGTCGAGTTTCGTGAAGGCGTGATCGAAGACTTGCCTCTGAAAGACTGTGCGGTGGATTTGGTGATTTCCAATTGCGTGATCAATCTTTCGACGGATAAGCCGCAAGTCTTCAAAGAAATCGCGCGAGTTTTGAAACCCGGCGGACGCATGCTCGTCTCGGACTTGGTTCTGAACCGACCGCTCTCGGACGCGCTGAAAAACAACGTCGAAGCCTACGTCGGCTGTGTGTCGGGCGCATCTCTGAAAGAGGAATATCTTCGTCTTGCCGAAGAAGCCGGTTTAACGAATGTCGAAATCGTCAATGAAATTCAATATGACGTGGGACTTTCGGAAATCGGAGAAGAGCTGCGCAACGAAGCACTCGAAGCCGTGGCGTCCGTGAAAGTTCGCGCGTACAAGCAAAAGGATTTTGACTGCTGCGGCGGCAACTGCTGTTAATCCCAGCGCCAGCGTGCCGCTGGACTGATTGTGCTGGCGCGCCAGCTTGAGATTACTGGTGATGCTTCAAAGACCCCCCTTTTGTTCCCCGCTCGCGGGGGGAAATCAGAAAAGCCCGATCTGCGTCGGGCTTTTTTGTGGAACACAGTTGGAGTTCATCGAGTTTACAGAATAACTTGCGCCGCTAACTTTCGGTTTTTCAATCAGTGCTTTTAATTTAGAGGCGTTGAAAGAGTCGTTGGAATTCTGTAAGTTAGAGGCGAACATATTTCCAGTCAGTAACTTGTCATTCAATAGAAAGGACAGCGCACATGGCTTTCTCTGCCAAGGACTTTGGTCCTAAGATTCTGGAACTCGACGGCATCTCCAAGAAAACCGTCGAAGAGCATTTGAAGCTCTACAACGGCTACGTCAATAAGACCAACGAAGTACTTGAAAAGCTCGCAGCACACGATGGCTCGGGGGCGAATCAAGTTTACTCCGAAATTCGCGGCCTCAAGGTTGATCTGAGCTTCGCGATTGCGGGTATGCAAAACCACGAAGTCTATTTTTCGCACCTGACTCCCGGCGGCAGCGCACTTTCAGGTGATTTGAAAAAGCAGATCGAAAAAGATTTCGGCAGCTTCGATAAATATATCGCCGATCTGAAGGCGTCCGGCATGGCCGCCCGCGGCTGGGTGTGGCTGGTGTGGTGGGAAGACGGCAAGCGTCTGCTCAATTGGGTCGGCGATGCGCAAAACTCCCATCTGTCTTGGAACATGAAACCGATCATGGCGATGGACGTTTACGAGCACGCCTATTTCATCGACTATGGTGCCGCGCGTCCGGGTTACATTGACGCATTCATCAAGAACCTCTGCTGGGAAACCGTCGGCAAGCACTACGACGCCGCGCGCAAGTAAAGTGACATGCTCACGGCAGACGTTGTGAAGATTTTCTAACTTGAGAGGCGCACCAAGCGGTGCGCCTCTTTTTCTTGCACTTTAATAGTCAATTGACACATGAAGATAACACT
Source organism: Calditrichota bacterium (assembly GCA_020637445.1). Classification (NCBI taxonomy): domain Bacteria; kingdom Pseudomonadati; phylum Calditrichota; species Calditrichota bacterium. Next base: position 573,017 of record JACJVZ010000002.1, read on the forward strand.
CACCCTCTTGTTTGGAGCCATTCTTATGTCCACGGCCACCGCGCAAATCAAATACGGTTGGGAAAAGGCCCTTCCTGCAACCAGCTTTGAAGATGCCGTTACGCGTGTCACCGAACTTCTGAAAGAAGAAGGTTTCGGCGTACTCACGGAAATCGACGTCAAAACGACGATGAAAAAAAAGCTCGATCTCGATTTTCGGAAGTACGTGATTCTCGGGGCGTGCAATCCGCCGCTCGCCGCACGTGCGCTGCAAGCTGAGCCGCAAATCGGGTTGATGCTTCCCTGCAATGTCGTCGTTCAGGAAGATGAAAACAACGGTTCAATTGTTTCTATCATCGATCCTAAAGCGATGTTCCTCTTTATCGAAAACGACGGCCTGAAACCCGTCGCCGCCGAAGCCGAAGAGAAACTGCAGCGAGTGCTGAATAAACTATAAGCGCGTGCAGCAATGAAATGCAAAGCGGGACGCCAGTGACGGCGTCCCGCTTTTGCTTGTTGCCCAAGGCTATTTCAACAAAAGCAGTTTGGCTGCTGCCAATGTTTTGTGTTGACGTTCCAGTCGAAGAAAATACACCCCCGCCGCAAGCTCATTTGAATTTAGCCTAATCTCTATTGACATTTCCATGTGGCCGTCTAACAATTCACGAACAAGTCGCCCTGTGATGTCGTAAAGGGACAGCACGTACTCTCCGGGGTGTTCGACATCGACTTGCAGCACTGTTGATTCATTGAAGGGATTTGGAAATGCTGCGATGGCGAAATCCTGCGGCAGCGCTTCTGAAGCATACTCACTCGCGGTGGTAGTGTCCGCCGAATCAGGGGGAGCCGCAAGCCATGGAACGAACAACACACCGTTACCTACTTCCGCTCCTTGTCCGCTCGGATTTTGACTCGCATTGTATGGCCCCGTACTATGACCCCACCAGTTGTTGCGAGCGTCGAAATATGCTCCTTGGGTGTTTGCGGCTAGTCCAGGAGGCAGAAAAGAATTCATGACTGCATATATACTGTCAAGTGCAGTCCGCACGGCACGAATGTCCGGAAGAGACGCCGGACCAACGTCCGAAAACGTGTTGCGGTTCACTTGAATCGAACTGCCGGCATTTACTCCCGCCGTTGCAATCGTCGCAGTTCCACCAACAAACAAATTGGAGTCCACAATCGCCAGACTGCCGCTCGATCCTTGCAAGCATTGTGCATCAACAGCAATTGTTCCCGATTGCGGCGGCATGGCTTGGTAGTTGCGGAAAACATTCCCGAACACATATACTGATGAATCACCGATTGAAGAACAACTGTTCGCTACTTGAATCAGGCTTTGGACGTTAGTGAAATCCTCAAATCGATTGAACGCGAAACGGTTGTTTGATGTCGGAAAAATCGAAACCACCGGGAAAGAGCCTGTGCATGGCCCAAATAGGCAGCCAACTACAACTATGCCGCCGCCAAACAAGTTGAGAAAGTGTCCGCCACCGGTGTTGCAGCGAAACTCGCAGCCATTGAACTGCGAGAAGTCATACGCCGTTACCATGGCATAGCCGTCTGTTTCGAAGAAGCAGTTTGTGGCAACTACTTTACCGCCCGGCGATGCGAGCACGCCTTGTCGAGTGCAATCGTTAAAAATGCATGAATCAAGCAAGATGGAGTGTCCGCCCCAAATAGGAGAAAGGACTGAGTCGAAACGGCAACGGCTAAGTGACAAGTGAGTTGAGAAATTGCGAAGTCCTCCTGAACGAACGGACTCGCCAACGTTCCGTATATCGGCGGAATTGAAGATCGCGAGATTTTCAATATATGCGGAATCGGAGTTTATCAAGAATACGGAAAGTGTTTCTGCTGAATCTGCGACAGGATTTATCAATGTGCGAAACTCAAGAAGAGTGTCGGCGGGATACCTGCCCAAAAGTGTAAATGTGTGTGCGGGGCTGACGAGAAACTCATCATAGGAACCCGGCGCAATGCTTACCGTATCGTTCGCTCCCGTCGCATCGAACGCTGCTTGAATGGACGCAAACTCCTCCGGCACTCGAAGCACCGCTGCGGCGCTCGAAAGATACATTGATCCAAGCAGAAGGAAAACGGCGCTATTGTGTCTTAGGGGCCGCATTGTGTTGAAGTGACTCCATATGCGATGCATCCATAGGCCGCGCAACTCTCCGAAAAATTCTCGTAAGTTGAGTTGCCGTCAGGACAAGGCACTTTGCATACATACATCACATATGTTTGGCTCTCGTCAAGGTCTATCGTTACCGTGGAGGACTCACAGATTCCAACGTTGCAGCCATTGTTGTGGACATCGGTGATGTAATACTCGTTGCCGCCCGTCAGTTTGTAAATGCTCACACAAGCCATGCACTTTGAGCAAATCGCGCCGCAGACAACTCTTGCAAAGAACATGTAGTCGCCGCTGCAAGCAGGGGTAAATTCTGCTCGTGTGCAGTTTGTCGTCAAGCCGGGCATGCATTCGTCGTTGGAACAAGAATTGTCGCTAAAACAGAGACATTCTGAACAACCAAAGACGAATGGTGCAGTTAAGAAAATGCACAAAAAAACCGCAAGGAGAACCGTTGCGGGTACGTGGTTTGGCACATGCCTGATAACAACCTCCAAACAAATGAACTCTTGATATTTTCGAGCGCAATGCACCGAGCTGCAGGTGCACCGAATTGCGGACTTTCGCAATTTATGGCAGAAGAGTCACAATGTCAAGCTCTTTGGGCCCACTCGGGACTCATTGAGAATGAGAATTAAGAAAGGAAACTAAGCGCTATTCCGACTCCTGAAAATAAACTTCATAGTCCACTCCGCGGCGGGCGAAATGAACGCGCAACGGCCATTCCGTCGTATCCGGAAGCATTCTGAATTGCCGCTTGTACAAAAAGTCAACCTGCTCGCCGTTGCGTTCTCGAACTTTGAACACCAACGTATCATGCTGTACGTGAAAGACGCCGCCCTCCGCGACTTCTTTGCCGGAGATCTTGAACGATTCAGGTGGAAGCACGTAGTAATAGCGGTAAGTGGAATCGGGACGCAAGTCAAGCGCCATGCGCTGAAGATTCAAATACCCGATTGACTGCGCGTTGGCAAACCACGTCGCACACAAATTCGGCGTGCGCGGTCCCGACGAGCAAGATATTACGAACAAAAGCGAAAGCAGTCCAATCCAACGTGTCATTTGATCAATATTATTCTTTGTGTGTCGCGCACGCTGCCGGCCTGCGCGCGCACCATATAAACGCCGCTCGTAAGATCCGACGCGTCAATCGTCAATTCGTTGCGGCCCGCGTTCATCGAGCGACCGAACAACATCACGCGCCGACCGCGAATGTCATAAACCGAGAACTCCACCATTGCCGGCCGTGCAAGCTCCACCGGAAGACGGGTCGAGTTGTTGAACGGATTCGGATAAGCGGGCAACAGAGTCAGCTTGTCAGGAAGCTGTGCCGGCGTGTGATCGGCAGGAAGCACTTCGATGCTCTCTGTGATCATATGCAGCGGATCGCGCGGCTGCGTGCCGTACATTGTGACGAAAGCGTTTGTTTCCGGCAAGTCGTGAGTGTCAAGATAATCCACGAGCTTCGGCTGAACTGTTTGGTACATCACGGAGACCGCTATCCGTGAGCAGCCGGGAAGCCGGTAAGTCACTAAGTCGCTGCCGCTGCCTTCCGCGCCGTGCACGCGGTTGTAATTCGTGTCACTGGCGGGCACACCGAAAATTTCTACGGTGTCGTACGACGCATGTGTCGTCGTGAACCCGAGCGGCGGCAAACGATTGTCTTTCAAGTGCTGAGACGCGCGTAGCAGCGTCCACGTGCGGTTGTTTTCGTTGTCGCCCATGACCGCTTCGTACACCTGCACTTGATTGGGTTCCGTGATGACGTCGTGATGAGGTTCAAACGGCAAATCGTAACCGACTATCTCTCCGTCGTCACCCCATGCTCCCGATTCGAAGACGACGCGGCCTTGACCGTCTTCCGCGCGCACGTCAAGCCACATCCGGCGCAGCGGAATTCCCGTCGGAATCTTGTGACCTGTCAAATTGATTAACTCGACATTCAGGTAGACCGAATCGTTGGCCGTCGTGACGTCGAGATGCATGTCGACCGAACGCTGCGACAAACTTCGTTGTGTTTCGGCGATGGTGGAATCGAAATGCTGGGCAAGCGCGGTGACGCCCAACTCGTCCGCGTAGTCGCGCAAAATCCGCAGCATCGTAATATTTGCACCGACAAACATATGCTGCCGATAGGGGGAGCGCAGTTCTTGGTGCCACGGCGGCATCAAAGAAATGTCCTGGGCGCTCTGCGCTTGCCGCATGTGGCAGTCCTGACAAGACGTCTCGCCTTCCTGACCGTAAAAACTGTTCTTCCATTCGACGTAGGGAGTCTGCTCGGGGAATTCACCGATGATGTTGCCCGCCGCATCGAGCGACGGAGTGAACAGCGTGTGGCACGTCGCGCAGAGCTCGGATTGATGAACGTGTGCGCTGTAGACCGGATCAAACCCCGTGTTGTTATACATCGGCCAATTCAGCGGAAGTTCAAACGGACCGAAGATTAGCCGTTCGTCGGTAATTTCGTAATGCCCGCTGTAACTCTCCGGCGTACCGAAATTGTCCGGCTGAACCTGATGACAAACCGTGCAAGTCACGCCGTCACGCGCAAGCGCATCAGAGTCGAGCATTTCAAACGTGTAATTCTCGATGCTGTCGTAGTGCGCCTGCGTGAAGCCCGCGGGTACGTGGCAAATCGTGCAGCGGTTTTGAATCAAGTCGCTGTGCTGCGGGAACGCGGCGAGCTCCGTCGCGACCTTGGCCCGCCATAGCGGATCTTTAGCGCTGTTGGCCATCATCGTGGACCGCCACTGCGAAACGGGAGAGATGTCGGTTCCGTTTTCGACCATGATTAGGCCGTCGGATTCGTGGCACATCACACATGTGCCGGAGCCGCTGAACAATGTGGTCTCATCGGACGGCAGATTTTGTGCATTTCCGGCCGACGTAACGGCCAAGAGTAAGAAGATAAAGATTCGCATTAAATTTGACTTGAACATGATTCAGAGTATACGAGTTTCCGTGCAGCTTAGCAATCCGGTTGCGGCGATGCGTGGCTAATTTGAGTCGTTTACGAATTGAGCGGGCTTAATTACATTCTACTTCACGAGCCGCATGGGAATATTTTGGACGGCGTCGCCAGTGCGCACTTGGGCAAAATAGGCTCCGCTGCTCCAACTTGATCCGTCGATTGGAACAGAATAGTCGCCCGCCAAAAACTCAAATTCACGATGGCTGACGACCTGTCCCAGTTCGTTGAATACCGTCAACTCGAGTTTGCCGGGCTTTAATAGTTGGACAGGCAAAGTGGTCGTTGGGTTGAATGGGTTCGGATAGTTCTGCCGTACGGCAAGTTTTTCGGCAAGCGGTCCGCGTGACGGATCGACGGCCGTCGTCGTGTTGCGCACGATGCTCAGATCGCCGACGGTGAATCCCGGGCCGCAATTCTCCGTGCACGTGAATTGCACTTCCAAGCCGGCGGTTTGACTGATCCAAGAGAACGAGTACTCCTCACGATACTCGATCAACGAACCGTTCATGTACGTCTTGTGCGTCTCGTAGAAATTGTCGCGCAGCGTTTGCGCGTCCCAAAACGGAGTAGCCATCATACCCCAGCCGTCGATTTCGTGAACGGACGAGTCACGCTGCTGTATAACGACTCCTTCTTCCGGCTCGATTTCGAGAACGGATAAGGTTGTCCATTCCGATCCAATCATCAACGGCAGCGGCAAGAGCAAGACGTCGGACTCGGTGTGTACCGTGTAGCTCGAATCGCCTTCAATTACGCCGATTCCCAAACCGAACGCGCCGTTGTGTTCGATACGCGCATATGTGAAGAGTTGCTCTTCTGCGTCGATTTCATGAATACAAAGAGTCGCCGACGGAAACTCACTTCCGAACTGAGTTTCAGACGGTGGAATCCAATACTCGTCGGACGTCGGAGCCAATTCGTAAGACGCGACGTCCCATGCCCTGTTTGCTCCTCCGTCCCCAGGATTGAAAGTCACGTCGTAGGCTTCGTAGTACGTATAGTGCGTTCCCATCGGCGGAAGATCATCCGCCGTTAGTGTAATTTGCGAGAACGCCGTCGACAAAGTGCTTAAGAGAATCACTAACGTGAAAAACATACGCCTTAACATATATACCTCCCTGACTTGACCTACTTAAGTAGAATCAACCGCGCCCGCCTTTCGTCGTTTCCATTGCGAATGCGCGCAAAATATACTCCCGTACTCCAGCCGGATCCGTCGATTAATAGATCGTGCCGTCCGGCCGCAAGCGTATAGCGGGAGTCTGCAACGGTTTGTCCCAGTTGGTTGTAGATGATTAACGAAATCTCGGAAGGCCGCGCAAGCTCGACAGGAAGTCTCGTCGTCGAGTTGAACGGATTGGGATAGTTTGGCAAAATCAAGAAACTCTCGGCGGCAACCGGTGTGCGCGCACTTGCTGCCGTGTCGACCAACACTTCCATGCGCCACGCCTCGATCACACCGACGTCGCCTGCATGATTGTCAGTGACCCTGAGCGTCCACGTGCCGTGCGTGGACAGCCCGTCAAACAAAGTCAGAGCCCGGTCCGGAATATAGTCGCCGGTAAAAGGCGGCGAACCGGAACAAATCGGAATACTTGCTTCGTCATCGAAGCGGGTGTCGATGTAGTTATTTCCGGACAGACCGCACTCGTAGGCCAATCGCACGACGTCATCCCCGTTTGGCGCTTCGATGTACAGCCGCAAGTCTTGATCATACGTGTGCGTAATCGTTACGACCACGTTTACATCGAGAATTACATACCACGGTTGAATCATTAAGTAAGATTCCACAATGCCGACCGGACCGTCGGGAATCGCGACAGGCACGTCGTCGGATTCAAAAGTCACCACGGACTGCGAGTACAGATTCGAAACTAACAGCAAAACTAAAATCAAAAATAGGCAACGCATCCTGTCCTCCATTCCAACATGCGTCCGAGCGGAAGATAAAAGGGGCGGCACGGCGCTCGCGTGCCGCCCCTATGATAGAGTACTACTTGACCAACACCATCCTCGTGGACTGCACTTCGTTTCCAGCCATGACCTTCGCGAAGTAGCTGCCGCTGCCCCACGCACTACCGTCAATCGGAAGATTGTGCTGACCTGCGGAAAGGTCCATAGACTGCGAATAGACGGCTTGACCCATTTCATTGTAAATCGTCATCTCAACTTTGGCAGACTTCGCCAATTCGACCGGCAACACCGTCGTCGGGTTGAACGGGTTGGGATAATTTTGCGACACGCGGAAATTCTCCGCAACAGGGCCGCGCGGTTCGTCGGCATTTACCGCACCTTCCGACGTGTAGATCAAATCGCCCGTCGTGTAACCGGGGCCGGTCGCGCCGGAATTTGAGAATGACATTCCGCGCAGTGGATTCGAGGTGATGAATTGATAATCCCACGTTTCCGTTGTTGCGCCGATCTGCTGGCCATTCAGGTACGAGGCAGTGAAACCGTGACCCAACACGCGCAAAGCGGATTCCGTCCAAGACGGCGTTATCAGATTGCCCCACGCATTTGCGACATTGTAAGTACTGTCAATCGTAACAGTCACAAATCCGGGAACCGGTTCCAAAGAAATACGAATCACAGATGACCACGTCGTGTTGTAGGTACACGGAAACGGAACAACAAGTTCATCGTCGTCGGGAATGTTAATAAAGCCGCCGCCAACTTCAGTAGCGAACCCGAGGTACCACATACCTTCGGAGGTAGTCCTCATGTAAGACCATGATCCGGAACCGTCAATGGTCGCGGCCACTTCCGCCGAAGGAAAACTTGCGGCAAAAGGCGTCGATGAAGGATCAACGTACTGAATTCCGTCGGCTGATCCGAATGCAATGGGAGTAATATCCCAATTGATGTTTCCGGAGCCTGACGTGCAATCGAACGTCAGAGTTCCGCCAGCATGATCAGAAGCGGTTTGTCCCACCACGGGGGCGCTGCTTTGGTTAAGTGTGATCTGCGCAAACGCGCTTACGCTCAGGATCAGCAACACCACATAAGTTGTAAAAAGTTTCATTCTTGTCTTCCCAGTCTTTTTGTTTCTATGCTTCGATTTTTTCGATATTCGCGCGAGGCAGCACGACGACTTCGCCCGTGCCGTCGAGTTTCACTTTCAACACTCGTACTTTGGCTTCGGTCTCGAGTGCGCTTAGTTCCGGCGGCAACTCGCTCACCGTGCCGATTTTACCGAACCACGGCTCGCGAATGACACGAACCAGATCATTCAGTTCGAGACCCGCGGGTTCGTGGTCTTTTTCTTCATGATGCGACACGTCTTTCTTGGCAATAATGATTTCCGGACGCATCACACCGGCGCGGATTTGAGTCGCGCCGCTCACTGAAGCGCTGTGGCCTTCGTTCCGTTTCAACAAGTCAAACGTGCGCGCGGCCATCGCGATCTTCCCGAATCCTTCTGTCAATACGAGCGTAATCCCTATCTGCTCACCGCCGGTAATGGCGACGCCTTGCTCATAGCCCAACAGCTTCTTCAGGTCGAAACTGTCAAAACCACCCACGACCAGTGCCGCAGCGCCGCCCGCGATGGCCTTCTTGACGGCCTCAAAGGAAGCGAACGCTCCGCCAACCAAGATCGCATGCTTGCAATCGGCCGGAATCTTGCTTTCGTCAATCACCTCATCAGGAGAGTTTGCAATCATCTTGAGCTTGCCGTAGGTTTCGCCTCCGATGCCGAAAATTCCCTGAATGAATGCGCCGACGGCTTGCACTTCGACGCCCTCTTCGGCGAAAACTTCCGTTACGCGCCCGTCGATGTACGATTCGATTTGGACCGGAATCGGCGGATCCCGAAAGATCAACTGGCCCGTCACGTCGGATACGGATTCCAACGATCCGGTCACAGGAGACTTCAGTTTGTTTTTAAAGAGACCGAAAAACGACTTCGCTTCGGCGATGATTTGGTCCTTTTCAACTTTGTCACCTTCCTTGATCGTCAGTGTCCCCCGCACGTCGCCCGGCAAGACTCCCAGCAAGTTTGCCGCATTCAGTGGTGTGACATTGCCCGGCAAATCCGTTCGCGCGACGGTTTGGTCGGCGGCCAAGTGTTCGCCGATCTGGACGGTCACGTGACCCTTAAGCGGCAGAATTCGATCCTTGGTGATAACGGTGGTTTCAGAGACCCGCAGTCCCGGTGTAAATGATGTTGCCATTACTCTCGCTGTTTATTTCAATTCTCAAAAAATCGCAGGAAGTCGAAAGGTCACTCTTTCTTGTCCGCAAAAACGCCGCTCAAGAAGACGCGCATTTCGTCCATCGAGGCCTTTTCCGCTTCGGCATTGTAGGAAACGCCGTCCAGACCATACGTATCTGCTTTCGGATTGGTGAAGGCATGCTTCGCACCGGGGAAAATGACCATTTTGTAGTCGACACCGGCGTCTTTCATTTCCGTTTCAAACTCTTCGACATCTGTCATCGGAGAGAACGGATCGACGTCTCCTTGGAAGGCGAGCACTTTGCCCGTGATGTTCTTGGCCATCTCGGGATGCACAGTCTTCAGGCCGCCGTGAAACGAAACGACGCCCTTCAAGTCCGCACCGTTGCGGGCAAGCTCTAATGCGCATGTTCCGCCGAAACAAAATCCAATGGCTGCGATCTTCGATGAATCGACATGCTCTTGTTTCAAAAGCTCGTCGTAACCGACCTTGGTCATTTTGGCAAAGTTATCAAAATTCTGATAGAACTGCCCCGCAAGTTTGCCCGCTTCGTCGGCTTTGTCGGTCACAACACCCTTGCCGTACATATCCACGGCAAACGCAATGTAACCCAACTGCGCCAATTCACGCGCACGCTGTCGCGGATAATCGGTCAGTCCCCACCACTCCGGAAACACCAAAACTCCCGGCCGCAAATCTTTAATTTCGGAATCATAGGCCAGATAGCCCTGATACTCTTTGCCGTCGACCGTGTAGTCAATGTACTTCCCCGTCACGGAAGCCTGTACGGAATATGCACAGCACATGAGTGTCACCCAAAACAGAATTTTCTTCATTTGGAACCCCGCTTGCTTGTTTTTCTGACGGCCTTCTTGGCCGCCGTCTTCTTCTTCACCGGCTTGCTATTCGCGTGCTTGATGCAATCCTTAATGGTCTGTTCGGCTTCCCAACGGTCTTTCCAACCCATCGAAGTGACGTGCTTGCCCTCAAGCTCTTTGTAGACCCTGAAAAAGTGGTCCATTTCCCTCAAGAAGTGCGGCGGAACGTCCGACAGGCTGTGATAGGTTTCAAATGAAGGATCAGTCGAAGGCACGGCGAGAATCTTTTCGTCTCCGCCTTTTTCGTCCTGCATCATCAACACTCCCAGCGGACGCGCGGCTACGACACAGCCGGGAAACGTGGGAGTCTTTACCATCACCAAAACGTCCAGCGGGTCGCCGTCGTCCGCGAGGGTTCCGGGCACAAATCCGTAGTCGCCGGGATAGTGCACGGGCGAAAACAGCGGCCGGTCGAGCACGATCGCGCCCAGCTCACTGTCATATTCGTACTTGTTGCGATGGCCGTACGGCACTTCGATCACAACGAAAATCTCGTTAGGAATTCGCCGCCCGGGTGGCAGCTCATGCAGCTTCAAGGGATGCCTTTCTTAGAGTTGAGGTCTTTTTGGCAAGCGATGCTCAAGGTTCATTCCACGCAACAGCGCGCCCTGAACTTCGCCGCAGATTTGGTTAATCATCTTCAGTCCGCCCGAGTCTTTTCTCAAAGCCACGCGCAGCGGACGTTCTGTACGCGGCATTTCAATGACTTTCAACATGGCCCGCGTCACGTCATGCGGATCAGGAGCCATTTCGCTTTGGAGCATTTCGCTGATGTTCCGGTGGATGCTCTCCGCTTCCGCTTGCTCCACGGGATAGTCTGCGAGTCTGTCTTGATCATCCGGTTTCAAAATGTTCCCCCGAAAACCGGACGGATAAGCTCCCGGCTGTAAGATCACGGTGTCAATTCCGTGCGTCGAAAGTTCATAGCTCAGCGTTTCCGCGTAGGCTTCAAGCGCGTACTTGCTCGCGCAATAGGCCGACATGTACGGCAGCACTGTGCGGCCCAATCCGCTTGAAACGTAAATCAAGAGTCCTGATTTGCGCGCGCGCATGCCGGGAAGTACCGCGCGGTTCAGTCTATGCACGCCGATCAGATTCACTTCCATTATATAGGAGAGCTGTTCAGTCGTGCTGCCTTCCGCGACTCCCGTGATTCCAAGGCCCGCATTGTGGATTACTGCATCCACGTCACCCGCAAGTTCCGCCGCTTTCGAGACGGAATCGTCTTGTGTGACATCCAGTTCAAGCACGCGCACGCCGGAAAGTTCTGCAAGCTCTCGGGCTGCCTTCTGATTGCGGCCCAGAGGATCGCGCATGCTCGCGACAACGCTGTGTCCTGCGGCCGACAGTTCGCGTGTTGCGAGATTTCCAAATCCGCTCGAGCAGCCCGTGATAAGTATGGTTGCCACTATTTTGTGTTCTTTTCAGGAATTGCCAATGAAAGTAAAACGGATATCGTCAGCACGCCTGCGACGACTCCCAGCGACCAACCGATGGGTATCGCGTAAGCCGTGTGGCCGAGCAGCATCTTGACGCCAACAAAGGTCAGCACGACGGACAAGCCAAACTTCAGGTAGCGGAATTTGTGCATCACTCCAGACAGCGCGAAGTACAAAGACCGCAAGCCCAATATCGCGAACACATTCGACGTGAACACGACAAACGGATCGCGCGTCACCGCGAACACAGCGGGAATCGAGTCCACGGCGAACAAGACGTCCGAAACTTCGACGACCAGCAGCGCCACGAGCAAGGGGGTGGCATGACGGACGCCCTTTTCCACGACGAAAAAGTTTTTGTCGTGGTACTTAGTCGTGACGGGCATTACTTTGCGAAGGATACGCACAGCCGGGTTTTTTTCAGGATCCACTCCATGTTCGTCGGATATGGCCATGCGAATTCCCGTGAAGATCAGAAATGCTCCGAAGATATAGATCACCCATTCGAAATGTGTGATCAGTGCGGTGCCCACGCCGATCATGATGCCGCGCATGATCAATGCGCCCAAAATTCCCCAAAACAACACGCGGTGCTGAAGATGAGCGGGAACTTTGAAATACGAAAAGATGAGAATGAACACGAAGATATTGTCCACCGAGAGCGAAGCCTCGATGATATATCCCGTCAAAAACTCAACCGCGGTGTGCTGGCCCTTCCACCACCATACGAATCCGCAGTAGCCCATCGCCAAAAGAAACCAGAACACGACCCAACCCAAGGCTTCTTTGTGATTGACGGCGTGCGGGCGTTTATGAAAGACTCCCAGATCAAGCAGCAGCAGCGCGAGGATGCCGACTGTAAAAATGATCCACTTGATCGTTTCGAAATCAAAGTGCAACGTCTAACCGGGCCTTCTGCAGATGACTGCGTGGAATGAATTCCCCAACGTAAATTTGCCTTGCGAGTCCGCGAACTGTTCTACCGCGCGGGCCATCGTATCGCGGACAACGGCTTCTCCCAACTCGCGGATCGTGAATTGAGTCGCCGACGTGCCCGATTGACCCCTCCAAAACTCTTCAAAAGAGCCGTAGGTACGATCCAGCCAAATATCTTCGGATTCCAAGAGTTCGAGCTTCGCATCCTCTAAAGCCTTGTGCAGTTTGCGCGGCGGAGAAAGCGAAAATGGTCCTTCGAATTTAAACGGCTTGTCGAAGAGCTTGCGCACCGAAGAACCGACCGCGGCAAACGTCGACGTTTTCGGGTCGCCGAACACAACGATGCCGAGCGGCGAGCCGGATTTGGCCACGCGCGCGAATTCGCCGAGCGCTATTACCGGAGATTCCGTGAACTGCAGAGAGTTCAATGCCATCACTGAATCGAACGTCGCATCGGCAAACGGCAGCGCTTCGGAATCTGCTATGTGATATGCGGCCTGTGGTGCGCGCTGCTTGCTGATTGCGAGCATTTCTGGGGAAACGTCCGTCCCCGTGACTTGCGCTCCGCGGGCAAGCGCTTTCACGATTGATCCGCCCGATCCGCAACCCGCATCCAAAATATGCGCGGGGATTCCGTTCACGATTCGATCTAAAACCCAATCGGTCAGCGGCAAACTGTACGACTCATGTTCGTCGGCCCACAATTGCGCGCCGGCACCCCACAATGCCGCTTGACGAATTCCCGAAGCCATCAGTTCAAGTAAACTGCTTCAAACTCCATCACACGCTTGCCGCCTTCGGTCAACCACAACTTGTCTTCACCCTCCAAACTATAACCGTCGACGGTGGTGAGGCCCTGCAGGAACGGTTTTTCGATCTCCATCGCGTTTTGGCACAGCACTTTTGTCGAGGCAAATCCGTTAAAAGAAATCTTCGGTCCGTCGAGCTTGTATTTACACCCGAAGCGATTGCAGCCGCCGCTGCCCGTCATCTTGTCCGTCATCGCGGAAAACGATATGTAGGGGTCGCTGCGAAAATCACTCGAAACTTCCACCCGTTGACCGTTCAGCCGCACAAGTTTCCAGCGTTTGTTCTTGATTGGATTCGCGTCCGCGATCTGTCCGGGTGCGGGAAGGTTTGTGCGATCCAGCTTTCTCGCAGTGTCCGGGCGGCTCGCTGACAGTGTGTCCTGTGCGGAATTTTGCATTTGTTCTTGCTTGGATTCCTGCTGCGGAGCCGTCTTATTATCGTCCGCCTTTTTGCCGCAACCTATTAGAGCGACTGCGAGCACGAGTACAATTGCCCACCTCATGGCATCTGCTCCTTTGTCCAGTCTTCCAAAGTTAACATCGGTTCTCCCAGCAGTTCCCACGCTTCCGCCGCGTCGCCGGTTTCACCGTAGGTCTCAAAGTTGGACATGAACTCCGCGAAATCCTCAAGCCAACCGTTTTCCTCGTCTTCTTGCGCAAATTTCTTTGTTTCTTCAATTGACATCTGCTCGACGGGCAGGCCCGGCCGCAGTATCTCGCAGTAGCGCTTCAGCGCGTCGAACATCTTATATCCTTGCGGACCGTGAACGGTGTAGCGTTTGTGTCCCGCAAAATCGTAATCCTGCATGACCGCCGACACCATCTTGGCGTAGTCTGACGCGGCGACGAAGTGCCACGTAAGCGGCTGCATGCCAACCATCAGCGCGCGGTCAGGCAGCACAAAGTAGTCCAAACTCTCGAGAAACCAAGTGCAGCCCCAGTTCACGGTCGGAACTTCACCGGCTTCGAGCGCAAGTATTCCCTTGGAAAATGCCGCACGTCTTTCCCACGGGTGGTCCGGGTCGGGCTTCCAATCGCCGGTGATAATCGAGATCTTTTGCAGGCCGCATTCCTTTGCGGCTTTGGCTATGTTGACGAGTCCTTGGTGCAGGACGTCGTCGGGCGACGCTTCGTGATCCGTTCCGAGATTGACGTGAACGGCTTCGCAGCCTTCAAAGCCGTGAAGCAGCGACTCGTAGTCCGTCACGTCCGCATGCGCGTATTCGGGACGCATTCCCAACATTTCTTTGGCGTAAATCGGTTCGCGGCTCAACACGCGCACGGCGAAATCATCTTCGAGCAATTGCCGCACGACGGGACCACCCAGCAGTCCCGTCGCACCGATCACGGCGATCATTTCTGACATACTGTATCCGGTTTCATCTCCGTTATCTCTTCGATCACTACTCCCGCGCGCACGTTTCCGTCAGTCGAGTCATCCTCCGTCCGGCCGAAAAACTCGACGTAAACAGGCTCGCCGTTCTGTCGCATGTTCACGTATGCGCGTTCCACTTCCAGCCAATCGCCTTTGAACTTCACGGCATAGCGGTCGCCCGTCCCGCATTCGACGAACGATGCCGCGTCCGCCATGTAGCTCATCATGCCGGTCATCGGTACTGCTTCCGCGCGATGCTGTTTCATCAGCTCCCGCGCTTGCTTGCCGCTCTGACAGCCAAAGATGAAGAGCGAAATTGCAAAAACGACGACAAGCCGCATGGCTGACTACAGACTCTCCGCCATCGTTGATTTCATGCTCGCTTCAGGATAGCGCGTTCCCATGATTGAACCCGGCTGCGACATCGTATCGAGTTCCGACATATCCTGAGCCGAAAGTTTGATATTCAGCGCGGCAAGGTTTTCTTCCAATCGGTAAATCTTGCGCGTTCCCGGAATCGGAAGCATGTCTTCACCTTTGGTCAAAACCCAAGCCAAGGCGAGCTGCGCCGGTGTGCACTTGTGCTCCTTGGCCTTGGACTCGATCTTGGCCAGCCATTGATTGTTTGATTCAAGGTTTTCACCACTGAAACGCGGGTACATAGAGCGAGCGTCACCCGGCTTGACAATATCTTTCGCACTCTTGAACTGTCCTGTCAAAAATCCGCGGCCGAGCGGGCTGTAGGGAACCACGGCTATTCCTAATTCGCGGCACGTCGGGATTACGTCGGCTTCGATATCGCGCGTCCAAAGCGAATATTCGTATTGCCCGGCGCTGATCGGATGCACGGCGTGCGCGCGGCGAATGGTTTTCGGTCCAGCTTCAGATATTCCAAGATAGCGAACCTTGCCCGCGTCTACCAGTTCTTTCATCGCACCCCAAGTGTCTTCGATGGGGACGGTCGTATCGATACGATGCTGGTAGTAGAGATCGATCACGTCGACGCCAAGCCGCTTCAGGCTCATGTCACACGCTCGCTTCACATACTCCGGTTTGCCGTTTACGCCGAGAAAGGTGCCGTCGTTGCCGCGCACGTTGGCGAACTTCGTCGCCAGAAACACGTCGTTGCGGCGGTCTTTCAGGACGCGTGAAAGCAGGACTTCATTCAAGCCCACACCGTACATATCTGCCGTATCCCAAAAGTTGCAGCCCAATTCGAGCGCGTGATTCAGGACTTTCAAATTTTCTTGTGTGTCAGACGCTCCGTAAAACTCCGACATACCCATGCAGCCCAGCCCCAGCGCCGAGACTTTGGGTCCGTTCTTTCCTAATTGGCGTTGTGAAATTGCCATCCGTTCAGTTCCTAATGGAGTTGGTTTCGTATTTTGCAGCTATCAGATTCGTGAAGTCACTTGAGAAGCATGGTCTTGACAACCTTGCTTTCTTGTCCGGCTTCAACACGAATGAAGTACGTCCCACCGGCAAGCCCGGTTCCATCGAAGGTCAATACGTGCTTGCCCGCAGCAAATTGGCGGTCCGCCAAAACTCTCGCTTGCCGGCCAAGCAAATCGTAGGCAAGCACTTTCACTGGCGAGCTGCTGGGAATATCAAAGGAAACGCGTGCAGCACTGTTGAAAGGATTCGGATAAACTTGCACGTCGAAGTCTTCCGCTATGAATCGGTCATTCTCAGCGGGATCGGTCACCGACAGCGCTGCGGTCTTGAAAACAAATGATCGTGACGGTGCTGTGCTGCTCCACCCCGTGCCGATGACGTGCAAGTCGTCGGTCAGCAAACATCCGTAGTTCCAATAGTTTTGCGCGTAGACGTCATGCCAGCGCACGTTGCCTGCCGGGTCCAAGCGGGCGATAAGCAGTGAAATCTCGACGTACACCAGTGGTTCGACGCTGCCGACCATCACAATATCCCCGTCGGGAAGCTCTTCGATCATGTGCACCGTTTCCCAATTCGGAAGCTGCAGCGGAAGATTGTGATCGAGTGTTCGCGTCCATAGTTCGTGTCCCGCCGAATCAAGCCGAGCCACGAAGAAATCGCGTCCGGTGGCCTCGTGATACACCGCGCCGCCGACCAAATATCCTCCGTCCGCAGTCAACCCGACCGCCCAACCTTCGTCAGTCAAACTCGGATTGTCGAACGAATAGCCCCATTCGATGTTTCCGCCCGCGTCGATCTTGACCGCTCCAACGTCATATTCTTCCGGTATGTCATTCGTGACTAAGGACGCGAAGCACCCTCCGTCCGGAGTTTCTATGATGTCGTAGATCGGCGTGTACCGAACTCCTCCGATGGAAGTCTCCCAAACCACTTCACCGTCCGAAGTCGTCTTCACCACGCGGCCAAAGGTCGGCGCAAAATTCCCCGGTGAAGAGACCTCGCCGCCCAGCAAGTATCCTCCGTCCGCGCAAACATCGAGCGCGTACATCGTGAAATGTGCCGTGTCAGAGCTGAACTCGAATGTTCTCAGCGAATCGCCGAATTCGTCGAACTCCATCAGCACGGTTCGCGCGAAGGTGTCAGGCACGGCCCACATGGTTCCAACTACGACGAGATTGCGGTCGTGGTTCTCGCGGACTTGATATATGTCAATGTTGATTCGACTGTGGATTTCACTGTACCACAGCGACGTTCCGCTCGAGTCAAGTTTGCGCAGACTGCAGAAATAAGAATCGTCGCTCTGGTGTGTTTCAGGAATCACACAACCGTTGTCGTAAGTCTGACACGGCATGTACGGCACATCGACAAAACCGGCAACGTCGAAAGTGCGTGTCCATTCAACTTCCGGCGGCTGCGCAAAGAGCTGCAAAGTGCAAAGTAGAATTGTAAGAACTGCAAGACGTGTCACGATTGCTCCTGTAACCTGGGTGAATTGCCAAAAAGCAGTGCTGGGTTACTTAAGCAGTATTGTCTTGAGAGTCTCCTTGTGCGGTCCCGCGCTCAACCCTATGAAATAAACTCCGCTGGTAAGTCCGCTGCCGTCGAACAGAAGTTGATGTCGTCCCGCCGAATAGAATTGATCCGTAAGCAGCACGGCGCGTTGTCCCAGTGTGTTATAGATTGCCGCTTTGACGTTGGATGCAATTGGCAAATCAAACTGAACACGCGCAACTGAATTGAACGGATTCGGGTATGTCGTCGCGGCGAAATCGTACGGAACGGGAGGTGCTTCCGCGTCGTCGACGGGAATGAACACCCGGTCGAGCTTCTGAACATAGATTTCAGTCTCACTGCCAAATCCCGTCCAGCCCTGCAGCACGACGTAACCGTCGTCCGTGACAATTCCTCCCCGCGATTGCTTGCCGCGCTGATAGCATTCCTGCCAATCGATTTCTCCTTCGGAGGTAAATCGCGCCAGCACAGAGCAATATTCTCCCCCTAACAGCGTTTCCGCAGTTCCAATCATCAGCGCGCCGCCGTCCGGAAGTCCCGCAAGCGTCCACGGTAGTTCGTAGTCCGGGATGATGACCTGTCCCAGATGGTGAAATGTGTTCGCCCATTGCTGAATACCGTCCGAGTCGAGTTGTATGACCGTGAAATCGTAGCCGGTGCTCATATCATAGGACATGCCGCCGACAAGATAACCGCCGTCGAGAGTTTTGGCTACGGCAAATCCTTCGTTAACGGAAGTTGTATCTCCGTATTTGAAGTCAAACTGCGGAGCTCCTGCGGCGTCAAGCTTCAGTGCCCGGATTTGCGTGTCAAACGTGACCGTATCCGTCCACGACCCCACGAGAATTGCGCCGCCGTCCGACGTGGATTCCACGTCCCAAAACGGACTATAGCCCGCAGAAAATACTTGCTGCCATACAATTTCGCCATTCGCGTCGGTTCGGACAACAAGTCCGTCTTGCCTCGACGTATGCGCCGGTCTGAACGAGCCGGAGATTACGAACCCGCCGTCTGACGTAAGACTGAAATTGGTCGGCCAATAGTACGTGGAAGCAGCTCCGATTTCGAAGCTGCGCAGCGAGTCTCCGTCCGCGCTCAGAAAGATCATTAAATAGCTGGTCGATTCCTCAGAAGGATTCTGAATATTGCTCAATAGCGCAATCTCATGAGTAGCCAGCTCATGGACGGCTGCTACAACCATACTCTCCGTTGGATCGAGCGTCGTCTCCCACACAAGATCGCCGTCGGAGCTAATCTTGCGCACGGTGCAAAAGCTCAGTGAATCCTGAGTATGGTACCCCGGAATTAGATAGCAATTGTCGTGCGTCTGAGAGGCCTCGCCATCCGCGAAATCTCGAAAACCGGCATTGTCATAAACTCTCGTCCAAAGCGTGTCCGGCGGTTGCGCCGAGGCCACGGAGAAACCAAGCAGAAAAAGCAAGCAAGCTGCGCGTGTCATGTTCCCTCCATGTGTCCTTGTCAAACCAAGAACAGTTTCGTGAAAACTCCCTTTTCAAACCGTTATTCAAAGAGCAAACTTCGCCCGGCATGGAACAAAATTGTCCATGCGAATTACAAGCAACTATTTCCTAACCGTCGCCACTCCGTCGTCATGCGCGTCGGCCAGGATGAAGTCTTGAATCTTCGACCACTTCTGAATCTTGGCGACGCGGTTTTCAGTTTGCGGAGTCAGGTCAAGCGGACGGCCGCGCGTGTCGATAATGACTCCGACAACTCCGCCGTGCAATGTGGTTTGAATTTCTTTGCCGGAGCCTGCGCCGACGTCAAATCCTTTTTCGGGTTTGATCGTGGCTTTAATTTCTTCGCCCGGTGCGAGCGGATAGAGCAGCAGTTCGCCGCACGGCACTGATTCGTTGAACGCTTGGCCGTTCGGCAACGTGCCCGTTACCGTCACGCATGGTTTGCCTTCTTTGCTTTTACCCACCGGACACACGCACGAGCCCAAACGCACGAGGCAATCTTTTTCGAAGACTTGAATCGCGGCTTGCTCGTGAACACTGGCCAGCACGCCGAGATGCGGCATCATGAAAATCGAATCGACGGCGAGTTCGGTGACGCCTTCGGGTTGGAACGCGTCAATCATCATGTGCGCGGCTTGCGAACGGCGCGGCGCATGCGACAACACGCCGCCAGAGCCGACGATGATGTTCAGATCCATCATGTTCACGACAGTTTCGCCGGAACCGCTCTGATCAAACGTGTCGGAAATCGTGCGTTCTTGCTGCACACCTTTCAATGACGTCGCGAAATTCTTGTGCTGCACGAAGGCCAAGCGCAGCGCTTCACGCGAAATGGCTTGCTCGATTTGCAGTTCTTCCTTCGTCTGCGGAATCGTGGTCGGGCGAATCATTTTGTTGGCGATACGATTGCGCAATTCGCGTTCGTCGATATCAAACGGCACCCAACGCAGGATATTTTCGATTCCGGCTTCGGCGAGTACGTTCATCACGGAATAGCTCATACCGAGATTGGCCGACACCGTGCGGTTGAAGACGGTTTCTTTGCCGTCGCCGCCGGGAACGCGGAAAATCGAGAACACGTCGGTTGTCGCGCCGCCGATATCGACACCGACGAGCGTGATGTCGCGTGCTTTTGCGACGCGCTGCATGATGTCGCCGACCGCGCCAGGCGTCGGCATGATCGGGGCATCGGTCCACGACATCAATTTTCGATAGCCGGGAGCTTGCGCCATCACGTGTTCCATGAATAGATCGTGAATCGCATCGCGCGCGGGGCCTAAGTTTTCGCGTTCGAGTACCGGTCGGAGATTTTCGACAATCAACAAATCAACTTCATCGCCGAGCACCTTCTTGATTTCTTCGCGCGCGACTTTGTTGCCCGCGTAGATCACCGGAAGTTTGTAGGATGATCCCAAACGCGGACGCGGACGCGCGGCTTTCAGAAGCTCCGCGAGTTCGATGACGTGTTTGGTCGTGCCGTTGTCGACGCCGCCCGAAAGCAGAATCATGTCGGGACGCAGTTTGCGAATGCGCTCGATTTTTTGATGCGGCAATCTTCCGTCATTGCTGGCGAGCGTATCCATGACGATCGCGCCTGCGCCGAGTGCTGCGCGTTCGGCAGATTCGGCAGTCATCGCTTTCACCACACCGGAGACCATCATTTGCAAACCACCGCCCGCTGACGACGTTGAAATATAGATGTCGCAACCGCGATTGCCGTTCTTTTCTTTGATAACGCCGTCCTTTTCGGTGAATTCGCGGCCCATGATTTCGCCGATTTCGGAAAGCGCGTTCAATACGCCTTTCGTCACGTCTTCAAACGGCGCTTCCACGGTCGTCGGAGCTTCGCCGCGACAAACCAAACGGTATTCGTCTCCCTGCTTTTCAATCAGAATTGCTTTGGTCGTCGTCGAACCACAGTCCGTCGCGAGAATCGTCGTAATCTCAGATGGTCTTTTTGTGCTCATTACTCAGGTGTTTATGGTGAAGAAAGAAAAAAAGTCTTGGCTACCGCTTGACCAGCTCTACTCTGCGGTTTTGGCCTTTGCCGTCGTCTGAGCTGTTGGCGGCGACGGGGGAGAGCGGGCCTATGCCGTGGCCTTCGAGGCGGTCGCCGGCGATGCCGTGTTTGGTGGTCAATTCGGTGACGACACTTTTGGCGCGGGCTTCGGAGAGCTGCATGTTGTGATCGAGTGATCCCGTCATGTCCGTGTGGCCGACGACGTAGAGTTTCCACTCTTTGTTTTGTTTCAGCAATTCCGCAATCGCGGTCATTTCGTCGGCGGACTCAGGCTTCACGTCAGATTTGTCGGTGTCGAAATAGATACCGTAGAGGGCGACGTGGCCGATGCGGTCGATTTCCGATTTCAAATAAGCGGCATCGACTTTGATCAATCCGGTTTTCATCGCCTCAGCTTCGATGATGTCGACCTGCGCATTGACTTGCTCTTCGCTGCGCTGGTTGACCATCACCGTTACATACACATCGCCCGTTGCGGACGCATGCTTGGCTGCGACATAGCGGCGACGCTCGACGAATCCGTAATTTCCTAAGCCGTTGCCAGCGACCGGGGGAAGTTCACGATAGATTTTGTTTGTCCAATTCGGTCCAGCGACGTCATTTGATCCTTTTTCTGCTTTGCCGATAACCAGAATTTCAAATCCTGCGGCTTCGAGCGCATCGGTGTAATTCTTGAACACTTCTGCCGACGTTACAGTGCCGTTGACTTGGTAGGCTAACCGTGTGATCTTTCCGCCGACGTCGATCTGCGTTTCAAATTTCCAATCCGCGCCGCCCGTGAAAACGATCGGGCCCGTGATGACTTTGTAGTCATTGTATTGCTGTTCGCTGCAATAGATTATCTCAGAGCCGGGATAGCGGGTGATTAACGGATGATCTTTACAGCCATCGGCATCAGCAGCGAAACTCAATTGCGCAAACATGAAAACAATCAGTGACATGATCAAAGTCATGCGGAACCTCCTGGATGAATGTTGTTATCTCCTCGGCCAGACTTGCTCGCCTGTCTCTTTGTCGATTAGAAAAATCGCGTTCATCGGGCAGGCGCGGGCGGCATCGAGCAGGCCTTCATCGTCATCGGTGTCGGAATCGACGACTTGGGATTGATGTTCGGCATCGAGTTCGAAGACGTCGGGTGCCTGCATGATGCAGAGGGTTGAGCCTACGCAGCGGTCTTTATCAATCGAAATTTTGTATTTGGACATAGGCGGCAGAAAGTATGAAATAGGAAATATGAAATATGAAACCTGCATTCGCCGAGCGGGGATTTAGCGCGTCAGCGCGGTTCCCCGCCGGAATCTGAATGGCGCGATGTTAAACGTTATGAGCAACCGGACATTTTGCCCAGCTTACCGGGAATTCGTTTAGGGCGCGCGACACAATCGCGGGTTGGTATTCGAGCATGTTCGCTTCGAGTTTCGGCAAGTCCATGCGCTCGGCCATGATGCGAAAGGTTTCCGCCGCTTCCAATCTCGCCAGCGGGCCGCCGACGCAGACGTGAATGCCGTGCGCGAAGGCGACGTGTGGATTCGGATTGCGCGTGATGTCGAGCTTGTCGGGATCCTTAAAGATTTCCGGATCGCGATTCGCCGCGGTCAGAGCCAGGAGCACACGTTGATCTTTCTTGATCATCTTGCCGCCGACTTCTTGATCATACTTCGCCCAACGCACGGTCGCTTTCACGGAGGTGTCGTAGCGCAGAAGTTCTTCGACCGCGCTTTCGGCCAGTGACGGGTCTTTCTTCAAGAGTGCCCACTGATCCGGATTTTGAATGAAAGCAAGCGAGCCGTTGTTAATCAAGTTCGTCGTGGTTTCGTGTCCGCCGAAAACCAACAGCACGACGGTCGCAATCACTTCATCGCGGTTCAAGACGCCCTCTTTTTCCGCTTCGGTCAACAGACTTATCATGTCGTCTTGCGGACGCTGACGGCGCTCTTCGACCAACGGAGATAAATACTCGACAAACGAATTGATGCCTTCACAAGCGATTTCGCGGCGGCGCGGTTCGTCGGCGCGAATAAAGAACAACATGCCGATTTGTTCCGACCAATACTTGATGTCGTCACGATCTTTGTCGGCCTCGGGAATTCCGAGCATGTTCAAAATCACGGTCAGCGGAATCAAATACGAAAACTCCTTGACCATGTCGTACTTCTTGCCCGCTTCAATGCGGTCGATGACGGAGTGCACGATCTGCTGAATGCGCGGCTTGTATTTTTCCAACGCGAACGGCGTCAGATGCGGATTGAGAAGTCGGCGAATACGCGTGTGATCGGGCTGATCTTTGAAAATAAACCAATTGGCCAGCACGTCGAAGATCGGTTTGAAACGAATTTCGTCGCCGGGCTTCATCTCTTCACCGAGATACTTGATGCGCTGTGACGACCATCCCGCCGGATCGCGAAGCACTTTCACGATGTCATCATACTTCGTGAGCACCCAGCCGCCCCATTTTTCGTTCCAATAAACAGGGTCGTGCGCACGCAGCTTGTGATAATAGGAGTGCGGATCGTTCATCACGTCCCGCGTCATCATGTCATTAAAGTATTCGGTAGTGTGCATGTGAAAATTCCAAATTGAAAATGGAAAGTTGAAAAATCAGAATGTAGGGGCGGATGGCAATCCGCCCGTGCTCGTAGCGCGCACCTTGGTGCGCAAAATCCCCCAAGAAAATCACGATTCCCAGCGCGTTGTCATCCCGTAGGGATCTTGTTAAGCGCAAGAAGACGTCAAGGCGTTTGTGACAAATTTGCCTAATTTGCGATCTTGGAGCGTTCCACCCGTCCTAACGCCACTGCACACGTCCACACCAAATGGCCGAACTTTTCGCACAGCTTCCGCGACATTGTCCGGATTCAGGCCGCCTGCTAAGAAGACTGGAATTGGTGCACGCTCGCAGATCGTTTTGCTTAGCTGCCAGTCGTGGATTCTGCCTGTGCCGCCGAGTTCCTTGACGGCGAGATTCGGTCTGCCGGAATCGAGCAGCAGGTAGTCTACATTCTCGGCTGCGGCGAGCGCTTCGTCGATGCTGGACTTATCTTGCACGTGAATTACTTGCACGAGTTTGACCTGCGGAAGCGCCTTGCGAATATCGGCGTATGTTCCGTTTGTCAATTCGTCGACGATTTGGATGGTCGTTGTGCGCGTGCGGTTGGAGTGTGCGATGATTGAGTCCGCGCTCTGTTCGCTGGTCAGCAAGAACGTTTCGACTCTGCCGCGAACGTGCTCGGCGATTTGGGCAATCAATTCATCCGGAATCGGCCCGGGCCCGCTGGGCATTTTGCCGACCAGACCGATGGCCCATGCGCCTGCCGCGATTGCAAGTTCGGCTTCTTCGATTGATGCGATGCAACAGATTTTGACGCGTGTCAAAGCTATCTTTCTCCGAAGAGCAGCTCATGGGTAAACCCAAACCACTTTCCCACAAGCGAATCCGGGAAACTCTCGAGCGCGGTGTTGTATTTCACGACCGTGTCGTTGTAAAACTGGCGGTCGTAGCGAACCTTTTCTTCGGTGTCGATCAGGCCGTCGATTAGCTGCGCGGTCAGGTGTTGCTGCTTAAGCACAGGATACTTCTCCGCAACGACGAGCATCGTGCCCAACGCCGCGCTGAGTTTGCCTTCAGCGGCCAAGCGTTCGGCATGTGACGATGCATTGTCCACCGCGGTGCGCATCTGCGTGACGTGTTCGAGTGTACCTTGCTCGAACTCCTGATGAGCTTTGATCACCGTCACCAACTGCGGAATCAACTCAAACCGGCGTTTCAGCATCACGTCGATTTGCAACCACTGTGTTTTGCATCTGCGGCGCAGCGTGACCAAACGATTGTACGTCACAATCACCCACGCTCCGACGACGAAAACGAGAATCCAAAACCAATTCATCGTCAACTCGCGCCGCTGAATCCGCCGCCGCCACCGCCGCCCCCGCCTCCGCCGAAGCCTCCGCCAAATCCACCGCCTCCGCTGCTTCCGCCGCCACCGCCAAAATCCCAATCGGAAGCCGAGTTTCCCAAGAAATCTTTGGTCATGGAGTGAAAGTCAACAGCCGTGTCGCGAAGCGAGGTGCTTATCGAATATCCCAAATCGCTCAATCCAAAATCTGTCAAAGAGCTTCTCGACAACGAATGAGTCAAGTCCGTGCCCCAATCACCGCTGCCGAACGTCAGTTCAAATTGCGGCGCTTGCAGCAACGCCTTGCTAAGTTGCTTGGAAAATTCCTTTGAAACTCCCAACGCCGTCGCATATACCAAATACTTGTCCCACATCGGCAGCATCTTCTCCGATGCGCGATCCAGACTCGAAAAGTCCGTCAAAAAATTGCGAAACGCTTCCCACTGGTACACTTCCCGCGCCCCGCGCAGAGTGCGTTTGGACATGACCGGCGCGAGAAAATGCCCCGTCAAGAATACGGACACCGGCATCAATGCTGTGAGAAGAGTCAGTCTTTCCATAAATACCAGCAGCATGAAAAGCGCTAACGCAACCAAAAAAGACCCTGTCGACATGCCTTCTCGAATCGACGTGCTTTCCGAATCATCCAAAGCGAAACGGTGCCGTTCGAACCAAGAACGCATGCCAACTCCCCAACTCCACGCAAACGCGCGAATCTCCGAGCCGTTCGGAGTTGAAATCGCCGCCCACGACTTGATGCCGCGCGTCGTCACGTGGTCATTCGAGCTGGCTTCCCGGAATACTTTTTTCAGGACTTCAATCTCGTGGGTCGTGATCCCGCGTTCACCCGGCAAATGCGTGACCTGCTTGTCTTCAAGGAGCGCTTTCCCGGACTCGGTGAGAATGAACTCGGTATCTTCCGGGTCGTTTGCCGGTTTAATCAGAACATATCCAAGTCTTGCGCATTCCAGCAGCGCCGCCGCGAATCCGTCCACAACTTTCTTGACGTCCACTTCTTCCTGCGTCATAATTGCGGGAATCATGCACGGAGGTATGTCGCTGGGAGGCTGCCGCAAATACTTGCCAAGCTCAATGTGCGGCTCTTTCCCAAACACCCAAAACAGGATTAATGCCGCGATGCCCAAAACCACAAAATAGAGCAGCGTCAAAAGTTCTGCCGTGTACCGGGCCGCCAACTCACCCCAACTGGGATGCATAATCTTGCGCTCGTCTTCCAAAAGCGACGCGCGGCCTTCGCCCATTTGCACTGTGGCTTCGGGAAACAGCTCCGCGTCGGTCAATATCCGTGCTTCCACAAAACTCGTCGTGGGAATATATCCCATGTGAATCCGAACGGACGTCGAATCTGGCGAGAACTCGCGCTTGCCTTTGCGCGTTTTGGAATGAACGAACGCCCCGAAGAGCGTCGGCGGTTTTCCGGGCAGATGAACCGTTATGTCGACGTCGCTAATCGCCGCGTGCTCGTCTTCAATACACTTCCAGTAGAACTGCGCTGCGTCACGGTATCTCTGCACGGCCCAAGATATCGTGTATCGAATGCGAAACCGCTTCGTTTCGTCACGCGCCGAGTAGTTCCAATTGAGCCGCGCGTTGCCGTTGCGCTGCGACTGAGACCAGCGAAGCGATTCGCCGGAATCGTCGTCCCACACGCCTTCGTACGTGATCTTGTAGTTGCCGTATTTCCCGTGCGGCGAGCGCTCGATGACCGCGCTGCCGAACTGACCCGAAAACTCAAACCAGCGAACTTCGTCGACCTCCGCCGAGCCGTCCGGCAAGAGCCATATCTCCTGCTCGATTTTCGGATGCGAGTAGTGCTTCGCGTTCGCGGTTGACACGAACGCCGCAAGCAGAATCAGAATCAACAAGGTTTTCCGCAAGGAGTTCCTCGCGCGTTCAAAGCTGAACGCAATTTGAGTGAGGAGTGGGAAAGTTCGTTATCGTTTGTCGCTGAAAAGCGTGCCTTGATTCATCTCGGAGATCGCGGGCCAATAGCGGCTCAAGCGCAGCGTCGCCAACAAATCCAAAATGTATTGGTCTTTGCCGTGAATGATCGGCGGCCACGCCGTTTCAACAAGCTCCATTCCAATCTTCGCGTTGCCGGTATAGATCAGCTCCACCAGTCTCCGGTGCAGTTCCGCGTGCGACGCCGGTAGAAATGCGTCTTCGGGAAGCACGTCGTAGTCGCGCCATGCGCCCGCTTCTCGAATTGCGCGCACCGCTTCCAACATCTCGCTCGCCGAAGGTTCCGGCTTGCGAGTCAGATCAATCGCCGGAGCAAAACCTTTCGCAGAGGCTTCCATCACAATCACCGGCATCGGCGAATCACTGTGCGGCAACTTCCAGTAGTCCAGCGTCAAATCCGCCACCAACACATCGGCAAGACCGTCATGGTCGCGGTCGCCCCACTTCCCCGCGTGATTCAAGGTGTCAAAAACTTCGAACGTCGTCCCCAACGACAGCACATAATCTGCAAAACAGCAATGTGCGCCGCCGGAGTACGTCTGCACGATCACGTCCTGAACTTTGTCGCCCGTCAGGTCTTTTGGCAGGCCGAGCGAATCGCTGTCCACAAGTTTTACCATGAAGTCTTCGAGCGTCCAAACGGCTTTGTCGCGGCGAAAAACATTCAAAGTGTGCGTCATGCCGTAATTTGACGACGTGATGACGAATTTGTAGTTGCCGATAACTCTGGAAATAGTCTCGTCGTCGGCAAAAACAGAACTCGCCAGAAGCAACAGAACGATCAACCGCCGCATGGTTCCGATCCTTTGGGGCCGAAGCTCGCGTAGATCACGCCGTCCGTGCCTTGCACGTCAAACGTTTCCCATTCGGCGCGCACGACCCAATCGCGCACGACGATGTTGCGCTCGTCCTGCGTGAGCGAATAGAGTTCGTCCAGCGCCGCGCGCGTGGGTTTCGCTCCGAACGCGGCTTCGTACAAATCCGTAAAACTGTAAGCGCAGTGTGATGACATCTTGAAAGGGTAGGGGGGACGGCGTCCGCCCGGATATTATGGCCAGAGAGTCTTTGACCAGTCGAGTGAAAAATCCGGATAGAACTTAAACAACTTGCCGTAAAAGCGTTCGTCCGGTCTGCCTGAATTTGTGGATACTGCGACCACGAATCTGCCGTCGACGTCCATATCCATTCCTGCAAGATAAGTCTTGTCGGACAAGTCCAATGTCGAGCTGCCAAGCACTTCGCCGGCGCGTGTCACGAGCGTCAAGCGAACGACTTGCGGCTCAGCGCAATCGGGACGCGGGCGGCTGGCGAGAATCAATTGATCGTTGAACCGGCTGTACATGACGTGCACGGAATCGTCGCAGCCTTCGCGCGTGATTGAAAATGAATCCTGCACGACACCTTCTGAATTTGTTTCCCAAACGATGATGTCGGTTTCGAACGTTCCCCGGACAACGCTGCCCGCGAAAAACAAAGTTCCATCCATGCCGTTCGTCGCCGAGTAGACCGTCGTGCTTGCTTCGTCGCCGATAGACTTGCTCCATACTTCGTTGCCGTTCGCATCGATCTTCGTGATACTCGTGCCGCCTGTCAGCATAAGTTCACCGTTGTCGAGCGCATAAATTCCATTGGGAAACGGGAATTCGCCGGACTTAGTCCACAGCACTTCGCCGAAAGCCGAAATCTTTTTGGCAATCGTGCCGCCGGAGAGCTGTGTGCCGTAAAAGAGAAATGAGTTGTCAGTCAAAGCAAGCACGCGCTTGCTTTCTTGCGGAAGATCGTATTCTTCGCCGAACGGATCGTCTTCGACGAGCGCGTAGCGAATCGTCTCAAGACTGTCGTTCAAAGTGTAGACTAACGGAAAGTACTTATAGTCGCGGCCGACTTGTGCTAATTGGTATCCCGCAAAAACAGTCTGTCCGCCGTCGAATAAGACGGCTTGGTTGATGGCGTTGCCTTCAACTTGCGCATAGCTGTTACTTCTATTCCAGAGTAGTTGCCCGGAAGGACTAAACCTGTGGGATGTGCCCCCAAAGCCGCCGGAGATACACGAACAATCGAGTGGCGTATAGCTATCGTACTCGGTATGGGAGTAAACCCATGACATGACCTGCACTCCACCGTCCGGTGCAATCGTTGCCGTAATAGCATATAGATCTTCACTAAGATCGGGGCACGTACAAATCGGGCCGGGGCATCCTGTTATTCCCCACATTACTAAGCTCAAACCTAAAAGCTGGAGATAACGCATAATCCCTCCAGATTGTTGCGCTACGGGCAGAAATTCTATGGAACAGAGTCTATATCACCAGAACCTTAAAAAATACACATTCTGCGCCCCAAAATCAAACAAAACGGCCCCTAAATCCCAGCAGGGAGAGGAGTTACATTTCACCGGCAAAGGTGGAACATTCATTTCACACCTACTTCATTCATAGCCAATTTCCCATACTTCGCACTTTAATGTAGTGTTGTCTATAGCCAACATGTGACCCAGCAACAACGCAAAACCAAATATTTATGTATCACCTTATTTTTAAATGTTTTAATTATAAGTCATTGTTTCTCGAAAAGTGCAAAAGAGAGGTTGAATGCCTCCCATTTCGTAAGTTCAGTATTTTATAATTACTTTAAAATAATAAATATAAAAAAATAACACCCCTCAAGATTTGAACATTCGGGCAGTTGATGTGCAGCGAAAACAGCAATTTGTGCTATTTATACAGAAAATGCTTGACAAGCGGTCGTTAATATCATATATTAGACCTGTCCACAACGGAGACCTACCTCATGACAAACACACCTGAACAGCCCCTCATCTCTGCTCAGAACCTGCTTTCTGATCCCACCAACTTGGATTTGGACAAATTGTCCGGCCATTTGTCCATCGCGGCCGTCGAAGCCGATGCCCTGCGCGCACTGATTTCACTCTATGAAGATGAACTGCGAAGAGAATTGCGCGCCAAGGTCGATCTCGCCGGACCTATCCCCGCGTGTCCCGATCCCGAACTTGCCTTCACCATGAGCGGCGAACAACTGCTCGCTGCCCGCCGCCAAGCATCTCTCCACTTCAACCGAGTCTTCCAGCTCGCACCCGTCTCCCGGAGCGCTATCCCCGCAAACAAATCCCGCGTGCCGCAAGACCTGCTGCTCCGGTCAGGCTTAGGCACTAACTGATTTCCTGCATCGCGGCGGCACCTGCCGCAGGTGCCCCGCAACCCTTCCTACGTCCTGCGGCGGCATCCGTTGCGGATGCCCCGAAATCTCCTCGCCCCCTCTCGCAGACTCTCCCGCTCAAAACCCACTTCCAAGCTGAAACAACTGACTCATTTCTGAGTCAGAACGCACGGTCGTGCGGCACTACACTCAGCATTCCTATTCCGGAGCGTAAAACGTCTCAGATCCCTACCATTTTTCTCAGAAGAAATGGTAGGGATTAAGGGGGGTGTACTCGAAATCTACTACCTCCCTGCCTCCGGCAGGGGAAGCGCTTGAGAATCGAATATCTCAAGCAACATTTCACCCTTCACCCACAACTCCAAAGCACCCGCGTCAGCGCAAGAGGTGCTTAACAAGCACACATGGCAACATCTTACAAAGTCAACAATGAGGGCGCAGGCTCAAACCTGCTGCTCACCTTCGAAGTCGATACCACCGCGAACAAAGATTTTACGTGGACGGATATCGATTCCAATCTCACGGCCGCCGCAATGTCCGGCAACAACACGGTCGGCATGGGATCCACCGGCTCCCGTTTGATCGGCAAAGTTATTTCTGTCTCCGACGATCTCGTCAGCGGCACCGCCGTTCCGCAGCTCTGCACCGTGCAAGTCACCGGCGTCGCCCGCTTCCTGTATTCGGGCACCGCGCCAACGGTCGGCAACAAAGTTGAGTGCGACGGCACCGGCAAAGTTCGTAAAGCGGTCACTCTCACCGACGTTCCCGCTGGCGGTACCGCGCAGCGCGGTATGGTCATCGCCGTAGATACCACCAACACCACCTGCGACGTTTTGCTCGACGCTTAGCGTGTCGCACCTTGAACGCCGAGCGGGGATTAAGCGCACAGCGCGGTTCCCCGCCGGAATTCGCTACTGACTCTTCATTCCACTACTTCCCTGCCTCCGGCAGGGGATGCGCACGAGAATCAATGAATTCTCGGTAACGACGGCCAGAGGCCGACGGTAGTATCTGAGAAATTCTCGGTAACGACGGCCGGAGGCCGACGGTAGTAGTAGAAATTTCCATCCTTTCTCGCGGAGGCATCCGCTGCGGATGCCCCGCCTTCATCCTTTATCCTTCATCCTTTTCCAAAATATGACTCTCGATTTTTCCCAAGCCTATACTCTGCGCGACAAAGTTCAGGAACACTCCCGTTCCGGCAATCTCGCGCTCTATTCCGAAGCTCAAGAACGCGGCATGACGTTCACCGAACTGCTCGAAGAACTTGATCCGTCGCCGCGCAAGCCTGATGGCTCAATGGACGCGCCGCTCGATGCCTTCGAACGTCAACTCTATCTCGCCGATATTTCTTTCGCGGGCCGCAATGCCACCACGCTTGAGCAATTCTTGTCCGGTCCCGGAATGATCCTCGCTCCCGAATATGTCTCGCGCGAAATTCGCCGCGGCTACAAAATGGTGCAGGACCCCGAAGAGCTCGTCGCCGCTGTCGTCCCCGAACGCGGACCGACCGTGACGCCGCTCTATATCAAAACCGATTTCGCCAAAAAGTCCCAGCGGCGCGGAGACAGCGCCGCCTATCCCGTGGTCAAGCTCGCGTACCGCCAGAAAGAGGCAAGCATGATTGACCGCGGGCGTCAATTTGATTTCAGCTACCGCATTCTGAAAAATCAGAAGCTCGCCGAGTTCCGCGTGTTCTTGTGGTGGATCGGCGCACAACTCGCCAACGACGAAATTTCTGAAATCTACAATATCGTCATCAACGGTGATGGAACCAGCGCCGCGCCCGCCAACTCGTTTAACGGTTCCGCGGGCACATTTGCCTATTCTGACTTGGTGCATCTTGCTATGGCGTTCGACGGCCCCGCGCGCATGACGCACTTGCTCGGTGCGAAGTCCGATATCGAAAAGGTGTTGAATATCAGCGAGCTGCAGGATGCGCAGGCGTTCCAAGGCGGAGCGTTTCAAAACACGGGCGACTACCGCACGTTCCTTCCGCTGAATACTCACCTCGTCGCCGTCGAAGGCGCAACTGCAACGAAATTCGCCGCACTGGACCATCGTTTTGCGATCCGTGAGTCCGTGGCGCAACCGCTCTTGATCGAAGCTGAGAAAATCATCTCGCAAAAACTCGAATCAGCCGTCGTCTCAAAAGAATCCGTCTACACCATCATGGTCGACGAAGCCGTCGCCACCAGCGACTACTAATTCAGATTTCCCCCCGGTCTTCCGCGGGACTAAGAACCTATCTCAAAAAAAGGGAAAGACTCGCCGAGCGGGGATTTAGCGTAGCGGTTCCCCGCCGGAATCTGAAAAATCCCGGTATGCGGGGCAGGTGAAGACACCTGCCGCCGCGATTCTTGAATCTCTCGTTGTTTCAAGATTAGGACTAAGGCGGGTCAAACTCCCAAGCTCTCGAACAACACTTCGCTCGAATGTAAAATGTCGTCATTCTGAACGAAGTGAAGATTCCCTCTGGTCTCCCCCCATTCGTGTCTGCGCGAATGGGGGGACGAAGGGGGCTTCCGAAATTACATCCCCCATCCCCCATCCCTCACCCCTCATCCCCTCCACATGCCTAAGTCCACACTTTCCTACGCTCTCGCCAGTCAACCGCTGATGACACTCGTTTTCAGCGGCACCACCGGCACGAGCTCACAATATCTTCCGGCCGCCGGAGGAATTGCCGGTGACGGAATTCCCATTCCTTTCTCCGGCACTCTGCACAAGCTGACAGTCTTTGACGGCACAACTGTTCATGCGGACACCGACGCCATCACGTTCTCGGCCAACGACCGGATCAGCCTGTACTGTCAAAACGTCGGCGGTTCGTTCACAGTCAAAGTTCGTCTAAACGGAGCTTCAACCGTTCTGCAAGTGGACTCCGTGCCGCTCAGCTCTACCTTGCAAGCATCCCTCTTCATTGCCATCAACCGCGTCTAAGGAGAGAACATGCCATTTACAGATCTTGCGACGGTTCGTAAACATCTCGTCGCATCCAATCTTCCCGAAACCAAATTCGAAAACGTCCGTGTCAGATTGGATGGATTAATCGAAGTTGATCTCCCGCACGCGAACTTGGAATCCGCTTCCGAACGCGTGAAGAGAATCGCTTCCAACTTTCCGACTGTCGAAACCGGTGTTCTGATGGTCGATGAAAAGGAAGTGGCACTCACGGAAAAACTTCTCATTCGAGACACGCTGACGATGGCTTCAGATCGTGCGGTCAGCGCAGTCTATACAGAAGAGCAGGACTATCGAGTCGACCACGACGCCGGAGTCGTTACGCGCATGTCGACCGGGACAATTCCCAATTCCTTTCCCGTTGTTGTGTGGTATGACTACTATGAACTCTTCTCTTCGAGTGCGGATTACGTCATTGACTATGTCGCCGGAACGGTGCGTCGATCCTCAGGCAGCAGCATTCCGGACGGCGGCGCGGTGCTCATCGATTACTCCGTCGCCGAAGGTTGGGCCGAAGACGCTTTAATAAACCAAGCCATCCTTGAAGCCCAAGACATTATCGTACGTGCTTTGCGCGAAGGATATAGCGCTGCTTCGACCGATCAAGGACTGCAATCCGGTGCCACCTATTTGACTTTGGCCATCGTTTCTCGCGGCATGGCGGCGCTGATGCTCAGCCGAAACAAGGGATCCGACGCGAATTCCCGCGCCCGCGAATGGAGAGAACTCTGCGACAAATGGAGTGAAGCCGCGTGGAACGTCCTCGCGCCGTTTGTCAACCCGCACTCACTTCGCTCTATCGTCGTGGAGTAACAAGTGAATATCTTCTCCGACGACAAGAAACAGCAAGTGCTGGACGCGTTGTTTGAACTTGCGACGAACACCGACAAAGGCAATGTGCCCGCAATCAAATTGTATCTCGAATTGGCCTCCGAGCAGCTTCCGCAAGACACATTGACGCTTGACAAAGCGATCGACGTCATTCGTGAATTCTCGAATGTCGAGGAATCGCAATCAAACACTATATGTCGTCATCCTGAACGAAGTGAAGGACCCCACTGTTGTACAAAGCCATGACTCAAGACCAACTTCGCGATCTCCTGCTCTGTTCGCGCGATCCGTGGTATTTCCTGACACGTCACGTGAAAACTCTGGAGCCCACTCGCGGCGTACTCGACTATCCCGACTTCCCATACCTAAAAGGACTCGTCGAAGATGAGCTGTGCCACCGCTATCTGCTCGTCCCCAAATCGAGGCAGATGATGGTGACGTGGACGATGATCGCACTGTTCTTATGGCGCGCGATGTTCAAACAACCGGGAGTTTACATCTTCTTGTCCCGCAACGAGCGTTGTGCCGAAGAACTGTTGGAACGCGCGAAGTTCATTC
The DNA here is from genome assembly GCA_020637445.1 of Calditrichota bacterium. Taxonomy (NCBI): domain Bacteria; kingdom Pseudomonadati; phylum Calditrichota; species Calditrichota bacterium. Next base: position 607,527 of record JACJVZ010000002.1, read on the forward strand.
TTCAACATCTGCCGTCGCACTTGCGGCCGCGACTGACGACGAACAACAAATCCGAACTCGAGTTCGGAGGACTTCAGTCACGCTTGTTGTCGCTTCCGGCAACTCCGGACGGCCCGCGTATGTATTCTCCGACTGCTGTGTTCTGGGATGAAATGGCGTTCACTCCGTTCGACTCGCAAATCTGGACGGCGTTGAAACCTGCACTCTCCAGCGGCGGAAGTTTTGTCGGTGTATCCTCCTCCGGAGGTGCGCTGAATTTGTTCGCGAAACTCGTGCAAGCGGATCGTCATGCTGAACGGAGTGAAGGATATCTCTCCGACGCGGAGGCGTCCGCTGCGGATGCCCCGCAACTTTTCCACATCCATAAAATCCATTATTCGCAACATCCCGACCGCGACGAACAATGGAAAAAACACGAATCACGCGGTCTCTCACTTAACCAATGGAACCGTGAGCAAGAAATATCTTTTGAGCACGCCGATGATCTCGTCTATTCCGAGTTCGATCCCGTCGTGCACATCCTCAAAGAAGAGTTCCACCCTCGAAGAGAGTGGGAACTCTATCGAAGCATTGACTTCGGATATCGCAAGCCCTTTGTCCTGTGGCTGCAAAAACTTCCTTCCGGCGAATATGTCGTATTTTCCGAATGGATTGGTCGCGACGCCACCACTGAAGCGATGCACTCGGCCATCGCAAAAACGGACATGGTCTTTGGCCTGAGCGAATCGGACTTCACTTGGAGTTCCTGCGATCCCGCCGGTGCGCAAGCGCAGGACAGCGGGATTTCTCCTGTCGACTATCTGTCTCGCAACGGCATGAAACTGCGTTATCGGACGTCGCGAATTCTGTCCGGAGTCGAGCAAGTCAAAGCGGCGTTACGCGACGCCGCGGGAAAGGTCTCTCTGTTCATCTCGCCCTCGTGCAAGAAGCTCATTTTGGATATTCACCGCTATCGCTGGAACTCCACCAAGGACGAGCCCGTCAAAGACGGAGACACGGATCACTCGCTGGATGCGCTGCGCTACTTTTTCGTTAATCTTGAATCTTACGAAGACAAGGCTCCTGCACTCCCGAGGTTCGCAAAATGGTAAAATGAAAGCGGCCCGGTTGCCCGGGCCGCTCAACGATTCAATTCGCTACTCGCCTATTTTGCAACAGGAACGAAGAACGGACTTGGTTGATTGACAACAGTCGCTGCCGCTGGAGTTCCGCAATCCAGAATCAGCACGACGTTGACATAGTCCCAATTTCCGGCGACGTCTGTGAAATTGTGACCACCGGGGGTAAAACCGATGTTGCCCTGATCTACATAGTCCGTCGGGAAGACGCCGTTCGGATTCGTAGTCGTCCAGAATTCGACCACGCCGCCTTGAGTCTGCCACCAATCCATTCTGGCCAAGCTCGGGTTATTCGTCGAGATGATCGTCACGCTGTCCACAATGCACGGCGCGCGATCTAAACAAAACGCAAGCTCGAAACTGTTTTGGAACGCTCCGCCGCCTGATCCGTTTGTCTCGAATGACAGAATCCCGTCACCACCGACGGGCACTGACCAGAAGAAGTCGCAACCAGGACTGCCCGTACCTGCAACACGGACGTATCCCGTTGTGATTTCACAGGCGGGATTTAGCGTAGCCTCAAACTCGCTGAGGTTGTAAAGACCGAAGTAGATCGGATCCAAAACTGTCGGCGTGAGTGTCACGTTGTAGACTTGCTGCACATTGTTCACACTGTCAATGAATGTGATTTCGAAATCTTCCGTCGGATTGAAGCACGGATACACCGCACTGTCGTCCGCCATCACGCCCCAGAACTTGATTGAACCGATCGGGCCTTGAACTGAGTAGTTGTCGTACAACAAACGGTTCTGATTATAGTCAGAGCGGAATGCGTTCCAAGATTCATCGGGCAACGACGGTACTTGACTGAACATCACGTCTCCGTCGCCGCAGTCCGGACGCGTGTAGCATGCTCCCGACGAACACGGCTCCATGAAGGTCCACAAGCCGCCGATACTGTCGCAGAAGCTCGGAGAGACATACGCGCAGTTTTCCGCACCCGGATCACCGTAGCAGCAAGAACCTATGCACTCAAAGACACGCAAATTGAACGGCCCGCAATGAACACTCTGCCATCCTTCCACAGTTAGGTAGTAATTACCGGCAGCAAGAGTTTGGCAGTCGATTACCGACAACGGATAGCTGCATCCGTCATCGTTAGAAGCAATCACACCGGCATTGCACTGCGTGGAAAGATAGATGTAGCTATCCCAAAGACTGTCGTCGTTACAAAGCGAGAAGGTCCAGTCTCCGTCGTTAGGAATATTGACACAAAAAGTGTAGTCCTCGCTCGGACGCAAAGAATTGTCGTTTCCTGCGCCGCACGTATGCCAGCCGCCGCTGCCCGGAGCTTGCAAAAATGCGTCGATCCGGCAGCCGCTGCAAGGAATCAGATCAAGTCTGAGGCGATATTCGCGGAAGTCGTTAATTCCCGTGTAAGCGTTCGGAACTATGACTATCGAGTATGTGCCCGGCTGAAAACACGGAGTCACAAAGGTTGCCGTCGAGCATGCATAGGCGTATGACGTACTCCACACGAAATTCCACGGACAGGCTCCCGAACTCACTAAGACGGAGTAGCCCACTTCCGAGCGCATCGTGACAGAAAGCGAACAGGCTTCCGTAAGAGTAAAGAGGTAAGCGTCCACGTCGCGGAAGTTGGATCCGTTCGGACCAATGTACGTGAACAGTCTGCCGCACACTGATTGACAAGGCAAAATATCCTGCCAAGACTCTACGCCGCCGAAGCTGGGATTCTCACATCCGCCGTTGCAGTTGTTTTGCGCGTGCGTCGAGTCGCGGACTTCGGCACACTCTATGACGTCCGTCGGCTGACAATCAACCGTGCAATTGTCAAAGATACGCAAAACGTATGCTCCGCTGCTTGTGCTGTATCCGTCCACGAAGACATAATACGTTTGCCCGGCGTTCATAAAGACCGTGATCGAAGACAGCGTTCCCGTTCCGCCGTCGTCGTCACAGGCAACGTGGGTGATGCCCGGGCAAGATCCTCCCGTCGTGACATAAAGGTAGGTATCGTAGCTGCTGCCTTCGGTATCGATCGTGTAATCTTGCGAGGAAAACGGAGTGAAAGCGTAAACGACATCCGGACCGTTGGTGAAGTTCGGGCATGTGGCCGTTGAATCTTCGAAATACTCATTGCCCATGCCTACCGTCGTGCCGCTGTCCGTGTAAGGAACTCCCGATACGACCGTGCCCGGGCAAACCGCGGCTCCTTGATCCAGAGGATTGCGGCGCGCTTGGTTTTCCAACCGTTGTGCATACAGAGGACGCAGTTGCTCTTTCAAACTCAATATATACGTTTCGTCCGGCTGGGCCGATGACGCTCCGCCGTCGACTTCGAATTCCAAGTCGCGAATCTGCTGCTCAAGCGGCGACAATTCCTGCGGACGAATGACAACCGGCGTGCCGTATCCGTCTTCTTCAAGCGTGCGGAATTCAACGGCGTGCAAGCCGTCGACATTCTGATTGGCTGGGTGGTTTTTGACCAGCGGAATCAACTGGCGAACCTGCTCCTGCCACGCTGGGTCAACAGTCTTGCCTGCTTCTTTGGCAGAGGCAATCATCGCTTCAAGCTCTGCAAGCTCAATTTGGGGTGACTTCGGGCCGTACTCGCCAAGCCTAAATTGGGCATTGTTGGCAAATACAACTCCAACCATCACAAACACTAAGATCAGCACTTTCTTCATACTTCGACTCCCCTATAGTTATATGTCTCCTGTTCACAACAAGGAGTCAAATCTTACCACAAGAGTCAAGTTATTATCACAAATAAAAACAACCAAATTCAAGTGAAAACACATTTCGTCACAAAGTTCGGCAAAACAAAAGAGCGGCCATTTCTGGCCGCTCTGATGGGTCATATAGTCTAAAGTTACTCGGTCAAATGAAAAGCACCAGAATTCACGGCCAATATCGGCGGCGGCCCGCATTGCGCTGTGAGCAAGTAGCGGCGCTGGGCGATTGCGGTGTTGTCCGTGTACATCCAATTGCCCGCATTCAAAGATCCGGCCGTCAATTCCACATAGGTGTTTGGGAAGACCGCGTTCACGTTGTCGCTATAGTAGAGCCGGACGTATGAATTCTCCGGAAGGTGAAACAAGACATCATACGTATCCGGTGCGGCCAATCGAATCACGACGCTGTCAGGTTTCGGGCAGCCTTCGTTCAAGCACACGGCCATATCACGAGACAGCAAAGTCGATCCGCCAGAATTTACCAGAACGACGTTGCCGTTACCTTGCGGCGACGTCAGCCAATGAAACACGCACGGATCGCCGTCGGATCCTGCGATATTGATCCGTCCACTCAGGATGCCGCAATCCGTCGGAAGATCGGCATAGTATTCGTACATAGGATAATTCGCGCCGTAGTTTTGCGGCAAGAGCCCTCCGGTGATATTCATGTTGTAGCTCTGAACTGTAGGACCATATGAACTGTCGACAAACGTGATTTGAAACGATCCCGGCTGTTCGGTGCACGCAAGCCCCGTATTGTAGTCGAGACTAACACCCCAGAAACGCACGCCCGAAATCACTCCGGACGCGGAGTAGTCTTCCCACACACGATTCGGTAAATACGTATCCGTGGCCAATGCGGTCCACGTTTCAGTGGGAAGATGCGGCTGTTGACTGTACTGCGAACTCATGTCGCACTCGGGTCGAATGCCGCACACATCCGGTGTGCATTGCTGTCCGAGTGTAAACTCTCCTGCCATCTGCGCACACTCGGATTGAGAGACAAATGCACATTGCAGATTGAACGGATCGTTGCCGTAACAGCACGACCCCGTGCACGGTGTAATATTCATGTAAAACGACGCGCAGTCATCTATGTTGAAACCCTCAATTGTGAGGTAGTAATTTCCCGGGAGCAAAGACACACATTCGATTCTTGCGTGACCTCCGGGCGAACACCCGTCGTTGTCCTGCGCGATGATCCCGCCGCTGCATTCCGACGTCAAATACAAATAGCTGTTCCACTGCGGTCCTGTGCCGCACAAGTCGAACGTCCAATCTGAAGCAAACGGAATCACGACGCAATATGTCGCTTCGTCGCTGGGACGCAAGCTGTTTTGCGATCCGACTCCGCAGCCGTTTGCGGAAAATGAAGCCGGCGCAATCACGCTCGCGTCAATCCGGCAGCCGGAACATGGAATCGGATCCAGTTGAAAAACGTACGGCTGCGGAGTCGTCATGCCTTCGAAGAAGTTAGGTGAAATCTCAAAAGCGTAGGTTCCCGCCGGAAGACATTGCGTGATGAAGGTTCCACCGTTGCAGGAAGGAATATTCAACTGCGAGTAGTAGAGATTCGGCAGGCAAAATCCATAATCTAAGATCAACACGTTATAGGAAAATGTCGAAAAGGTGCTGATCATCAAACTGCACGGCTCGGTCAACGTAAAAGAGTAGGTGTCGATATCGCGTGCGGTGAAATTGTTTTGGTCGATGTAAGTGAAACACTCGCCGCGTTGAAACTGACAGAGATTCAACTGCTGCCACTGCGGAAAGCCGCCGTTAAACTGGTTGTTGCAGCCGCCGTTGCAATCCCACGCCGCGTGAAACGGATCACCGACCGACTCCGCGCACTCCTGCTGCCATTGCGGGCTGTTGCCGATGTTACACTCGACGGTTAGATGCAAGACGAAATTCCCCGAGTAGTTCTGAAATCCGTCGACGATGATATAGTAGGCCTGTCCGGCGTTCATCAACCATTGCACTTTGGACTGCGATCCGCCGAAATCGTCGTTACAAATCAAAGCCGTCGTTCCCGGACACGCGCCGCCGGAGCGAATATACAACTGAGTATCGAAATCGGAACCGAACGTATCAAAAGTGTAGTAGCCCGAATTCGCGGGAGTGAAACGATAAATCTTGTCCGGTGCCGTTGATGCGCCGCACGGTGAAAACGAACTGAAATTATTCGTCGCGCCGACCGTCGTGCCGTAGTCCGTCCACGGCTGAATATTCGAAGGTATGTCGACCGCCGGACAGGCGTTTGCACCGTCATCAAGTGGATTGTGCTCGCGCGGAAGTTGTTCGTACAGCTCAGCCAACTGCTGTTTGACGCGCATGTACTCTGTTTCTTCGAGCGGCATCGAGCGGCCGTGGTTTTGGAGCTCAAGTTCCAATTCTTGAATCTGCGCTTCGAGCGGAGTCAAATCATGCGGACGAACAGCCTCGACGTTCGAGAACAAGTTCTCACTCTCTTCGCTTGCGACACAATAACCCTGACCCATCGAAATCAATACGAGCGCTGTCAGAGCGCAGTACAGGACCCAGTTTCTGTTCACGGTTTTCTCCTCGATTTGAAGTGAATCAATGTAGTTCCGCGGAAATGCAGAGTCAATGGCTGAACACTCGAAAAGAAAAAGAGCGGCCATCACGTGGCCGCCCTTCTCAACTTATCCTCTGATGCCGGTTACTTGTCTGCGATTACCGGATGCATCACTCCAATTTCGGAACGATCCGCCGGAACGGCAGCCGAACATTCATTCGTTACAACGTAGAGCCTCTGTGGGTCGTAGTCATAGAAAGAATATCCCGAAAAATATCCGGCAGGCAAGAAGCCCTCAGCAGTCACCGAATACGTGTTTGGGAAGACTGCATTCGGACTTGATGAACCATACACTCGGACGTATCCACTCTGGGGAAGATACCACGTCATCGTGTAAACATCCGGTGCATTTGTAATGATCGTCACACTGTCAATCGGATCGCACTGGGGGCTAAGACAGAAGGCATAGTCCCATTGCGCAACACCTCGCAAACCGGCATTCTCATAAATTGAGTAGCTGTTTCCGAAGGGTGACGTCGCCCAATAGAAATCGCATCCCGATCCGAGCACACCCGCGATCCTCACGTAGCCGCCCAAAATTGAACATGGAGGATCCAGCCGCGTTTCATATTCCATAATTGTGTAGGGTGCGTACGCATACGGAACCGGTGTTCCTGTCAAGGCCACGTTGTAATCCTCTATGTGTCCTCCTCCGACGCTGTCGAGGAAAACGATCTCGACCAACTGAGGGTCTTCGACACAGGGAGTGGCGGAAGGATAGTCGGCGGTCAAACCCCAAAACTTAATGTGGCCAATCGGAGCGGGCACATAATAGTCGTCGTATTCGAGGTACGGAGACTGGAAGTCTGACACAAAAGCATTCCACGCTTCGTCGGGCAGATAGGGTTGCTGACTTTTCATTGCAAAATCGCCGCAAGTGGGCCTTTCAAAGCATGCTCCCGAGGAGCACGGCTCCATAACGGACCACGCTCCGCCCAAACTGTCGCAATCCGCTTGACTGATAAACGCGCAAGATGGATTTGCAGGGGTACCGTAACAGCACGCACCGAGACATTCTTCAACACGCAAGTTGAACGGCCCGCAACTGCCGCTGCTGAATCCTTCGACCAACAAGTAATATGTTCCCGCAGTCAAATGCTCGCAGCTAATCACGGACAAACCGACTCCGCCGCAGCCGTCGTCGTTCTCTGCGATCACGCTCCCGCAGCATGTGCTCATCAAATAAATGTAGCTGTCCCAAATGCTGTCGTCATTGCACACCGTAAACGTCCAGTCGCCTTCGTACGGAATGTTCACACAATAGTTGAAGTCCTGACTCGGGCGAACGGCGCAGTCGTTACCTCCGACGCACGTGTGCCAACCTCCGGAGCTCGGCGCGGTTATCGACGCATCAATCCGGCAGCCGCTGCACGGCAAGATGTCGAGACGTGCACGATAATTTGCTAAACCATTCAGCCCTGTGAAGTTGTTCGGCCCAACCCACAGAATATAGTCGCCGGCGGGCAGACACGTGGTTTGGCTAACGGTCGCGTCGCAAAGAATATTGGTCGTGAAGATGTGCAGTACGTTGGTTGTGGCACAATTGTCGTCAGAAAGAATTTGACACTTGGCCGCGAACTCCGACCAGAGAATCACCTTTACGGAACAATCTTCTGCCAACGTGAAGCGGTACCAATCCGTATCGCGAAAAACAATGCCACTCGGTCCAGTATATGTGAACGCACGTCCGCACACCGTTTGAAATGGAGCGATCGAACCGAATGTGTTCACACCGCCGTAGTCGTCGTTGTTGCAGCCGCCATCGCAGTCAAGACGCGCATTCGAAGAATCGATGGCTTCACCGGCACACTCGAGGATGTCCGTCGGTTGACAAACCACTTCACAAGCTCTGGTCAGAGCAAGCGTATAGTTGCCGGAAGCCGTGTTGAATCCGTCTACAATTATAAAGTATGTCGTGCCCACAGTCATGTTGACGGTGACCTGAGACTGCAGGCCGCAGAAATCGTCGTTGCACGCGACTTGGATCGTACCCGGACAGATGCCCGTCGTGTTCACATATAGATATGTGTCATATGACGAGCCGCAAAGAGAGATCGTATAGCTACCGCCGGCAAGCGGAGTGAACTGATAGATTACGTCAGGAGCGAGGGACGTGTTGCATGGAGTAATAGGGACAAAATTATTGGAGTCACCCACCGTTGTGCCTGAATCATAATACGGAACTCCCGTGATCACGGTCGCCGGACAAATGTCGTTGCCTTGATCAAGAGGATTGCGCTCGCGATTTTCAGGACGCCGTGAATACAACTCATTCAACCTGTCTTTCAAATTCATGCGCGTAATTTCGTCAGGCTGTTGGCTGCTCAAGCCGCCTGTCAACTCCCATTCGAGACGTGAAATTTCCTGCTCAAGCGGTGATAAGTCGAGATTAGTATTGACCCATACCGCTCCGTCAGGAGTCGAGAGCATTTCGGCTGTTGAGTATCCCGTGGCCTCCGCTTTGATCTGTCCCGGATGTCCGGACACCTGCGGAACAAGCTCACGAATTCTCGACGACAATCCCGGGTCGACAGCCTGTCCAGCTTGCTTGGCTTCGGATACCTGCTTTTCAAGTTTAGCAATTTCAACCTTTGGCGGATTCACTCCCGCGTCTTCGGTAAACTTCTTTGCGACGGCGAAGCCTAATCCACTAACCACTGCCAACACCAAAATCAAAACATACTTCTTCATCTTTAACTCCATAATTAGGTTTCATAAAGTTAGCTTGAAACGCCAGGATAGTCAACAGATTTCTACGACCTTGAAAATTTGTTAGAACCTTGGCTGGCGGGACAGTACAATTCAGAAAAAATCCGTTTGGCTGAGGTAAAAAGAGCGGCCATCGCTGGCCGCTCTGATTCAGACTTTCCCCCCTGACTTCCGAGGAGCAGAAGGTGGTTCGCAGTCGTGCTACTTCAGCAAAACCGCTTTTCGTACCGCGTGGAAATCGGGAGTCTCGAGCTTAACGAAATATGTTCCGCTGGACAAACCATATCCGTTGAATTGCATTTGATGCGAACCAGCAGAGAGCTTTCCGTCGAACAATGTGTTTGCCACTCTTCCGAGCACGTCATATACAACGAGCTTGCCCGTCACTTCATGCGGCAAATCAAACATGATGTTCGCTGTGTTGTTGAACGGATTTGGGAATACCGGATTCAGCCTGAACTCTGTTGCAACTGACGCAGGGTCGTCGACGCTTACTCCGTTGATCAACGCAATCGCTTCGGACACGTCGTAGATCGAGAAGGCCGCATCTTCCGCAGAGTAGACAAAGTCTCCCGCCGCGGCAACGTCATTGGTCGTGAAGTCTTCGACATAGTAGCCTGTCTCGACAAGATTCATCGGATCGGTCGCATCTACAATGCGCATTCCGTATTCGCCTTCGGAAACATACATCACGTTTCCAATCAACGAAACACTCTTCACCGGATACGGTGTCGCGTATTGTCCTATTGACGTCGGATCGTGCGGATTCGTGATGTCCACGGTGCGCACGCCCCAGCTCTCGGCAAGATAGGCAATGTTGCCCGACACGGCGACGTCATAAACAAAGGCGGGTGAATCATAGGAACCAACTTGCAGCGGCACCGCCGGATTGGAAACGTCAAGAACGCGAAGGTCGTCAAAGTTGGAAAGATACGCGTAGTTCCCGCTAACGGCAAGACTGAATGCGCCAAGCAGCGAGTTGATCGTAAAGACCAGCTCAGGATCCGCCGGATTGGAAATATCCACGACGAACAGCTTTCCGCTGCTGGGTAGGTAGGCGTAGTTGCCGATGACCGTTGCGCTCATGGGATAGTCCGTCAAAGCGAGCTCGCTCAAAACGACTGGATTCTCCGGAGTCGAAATGTCCAACAGAGTAAAACCGTACCCGCCTGCATCCGGCCGCGTCCCCGGGAGCAGCAGCATGGAGCCATACACAACCACGTCGTTGGCTCTGTTCGTGTACTGTGTCAAAGACACCAAAGTCGGTGACACAGGATTGGCGATGTCAAAGACTTCCAGCTCGTTGACCATGCCCACGACGTATGCGTAGTTGCCTGAAACGGCCACGTCCGTCAACTGGTACGGAACAGAAAACGAACCGAGCAATGTCAACTCGGTTGGCTCGGAAATGTCCAATGCGAGAAAGCTGATAATGTGGTCCGAAGCAAACAGCGTATTCCCCGAAACAGTCAGTGCCGCGACGCTGCCTCCGGTGGAATAATCCGCGATTGGCCTGGGGTCATTGGGCATGGTTGCGTCAAACACGTAGACATTTGCGCTGAAGGCCACGTAAACAAGATTGCCTGAAGCCGCGATGTCAGATGCTCCGAGCGCGTTGAGTATGGTGGCGCTGACAATCGGATTCGCGGGATTGCTGATGTCGAGAATCTGCAGCCAATCGCTTGAGCAAACAATGTACGCGTTCGTTCCGGAGAGTGCCACGCGCACCGCGCCGTCGAAGCCCGTCAGCGAACCGACCAACTGCGGCTCCGCGGGAGACGAAATGTCCAAAACAGCAAAGCCACCACCGGTAACTACATAAGCATAGCTTCCGCTGACGGCAATGTCTTTGGGATTAACGATATCAAAGTGATTCAGCGGCTGAGGATCCAGCGGAGACGAAATATCGAACACCTGAATTCCCAGTAGCTTGTTGACCGCGTAGGCGTAGTTTCCGTTGACTGCGATTCGTTCGTATTCGCAATTCGTGGGACACGACTGTGCGACCAAGTTGGGTGACTGCGGTGTGCTGATGTCCACGACGCTCAAGCCCGCGGTTCCGTCGGCAAGAAAGGCGTAGCCGCCCGCGACCGCGACGGACTGAGCGTTACCGCGTGTCAAACAATTTCCGACCTCGTGCGGAGTTTCGAGATCACTGACGTCTACGACACGCAGGCCGCTTATTCCGGCCGTGACGTAGGCAAAGTTGCCTTGGACTTGGAGGTCATGGACCTCGTTCCACGTGCTGATGTTCTGTCCCACTTGCACAACATTCAGGCTGTCGCGTCCAAGTACGACAAGCGGCAAGCAAAGCAATACAAAGACCAAGTTTCTCATAGCCAATCCCTCCGGCGCTAATTAAGTGAACCGTACATTTGACTGAGAGCGCTGCAAAGTTTCCGGGCTCTGCAAAGGACCCTCCGCGTACAGGCGTCGCCCAGCGGCGGGGAGTCACTTGCGTTCTTATAATGTACTGCTCGTTTTTAGCTATGTCAACAGATTTTCTTTACTCTCTAACATTGCTATTTAAGTGCTTAATTATAAAAAACAAGGGCTACCGAGGCAGCCCTTGTCGAAATACTCAAAACAGCCAAACACTACTTCAACAGCACGGCCTTCTGTACCGCATGGAAATCAGGAGTCTCGAGCTTCACAAAATATGTTCCGCTGGACAAACCATTTCCGTTGAATTGCATTTGATGCGAACCAGCAGAGAGCTTTCCGTCATACAACGTGTTTGCTACTCTTCCGAGCACGTCATAAACAACGAGCTTGCCCGTCACTTCATGAGGCAAATCAAACACTATGTTCGCCGTGTTGTTGAACGGGTTGGGGTAAAGGGGAAAGAGAGAAAAAGTGTTTGGAAGTGTGTTTCGTTGATCGGGAGCGGACGTCGCAATGGAGATATCAAGAATCAACACTTGGGCCTCTTCCGCAAGACAAACATGGCGGCCATCTACGTCGACTCCCCATGCATTGTCGTCTGTGTAGTAGTAGCCGACTTCAACGGGCAGAGTTGGATCATCTACTCTGATTACACGCAGGCCGGTGCCATAGTCGGCGAGGAATACGTAGTTTCCGGAAACTGCCACGTCTTCAGTCTGGCCGTCTGTGTGAAATGATCCCACGATTTCCATGGAACTGGGATCGGAAATATCGACGATCTGCATGCCGCTCGCGTAGTCCGCTACATACGCGTAGTTTCCTTGCACCGCAACGTCCCTCCCGAAACCCGGAGTTTCCAGCGACGAAATCAATTCCGGTGCCGAGGGAGTCGAAATGTCGATGGCAATCAAGCCTGTCGCGCCATCAGCGACATATGCAATGTCACCGGACACGGCAAGGCCTTTCGAGTATGCAGGCGTAAGATACGTGCCTACTTCAGTCGGCTCCGCGGGATTTGAAACATCGATCACTCGAAGGCCGTCCCATCCGTCCGCAATATAACAGTAATCTCCGACCACCGCAACGCTGTGCGTGGCGCCGGGAGTATCGTAACTGCCAAGTTCCGCGGGTTCAGCAGGATTGCTCACGTCGATGATTCTTAGTCCTCCCGCGTCATCCGCTTCGTAAACCAAGTTTCCACTCAGAATCACATCGCGCGCATGTCCGCCCGTATCAGAGTTGCCGAGAACTACCGGATTGGAGGGATCGGACAAATCCAGAATAAAAAGCCCATCACCGCCGCCGCCAACGTAAGCCATCGTGCCGTTCATGTCCACCGAAGTCGTAACCCCGACATTTGTAACTCGACCTAAAAGGGAAACATTAAGGCTGTCTTGGCCCAGTACGATAACCGGAATGAACAAAAGTAAGCAAAGTAGTTTAGTCATAACTAATCCTTCAGAATAAAACAAAATTTTCACAAGATAGCTCATTTCACCGGTTTGGTCAATATTTGCGCAGCATAAATTCAAATTGGTTCATTGAGCCAAGAAAAAGAGCGGCCATCAAGCGGCCGCTCCGATTCAGATTTTCCTCCCGGTCTTCCGGGGGGACAAAGGGGGACAAACTTCTTGTCGCGGCGGCAGGTGTCTTCACCTGCCCCGCTATCGAGAATTCACTTCAGCAGCACCGCCTTTTGCACCGAGTTGTAGTCCGGCGTTTCGAGTTTGACGAAGTAAATGCCGCTCGAGAGATTGTTCCCGTCGAACGCCATCTGATACGTTCCGGCCGAAAGTCTTCCGTCGAACAAAGTGTTTGCTACTCTTCCGAGCACGTCATAAACAACGAGCTTGCCCGTCACTTCATGCGGCAAATCAAACACGATGTTCGCCGTGTTGTTGAACGGATTGGGGTAGATGGGGTGGAGGGAGAAGGTAAGAACAAGCGGTTCGAACCCCATGATTGGCAGAAAATGTGAAACGTCGAGTATCGTAAAATTGGCGAAGTCCGTATCGCCCCAGATCGATGCAATCACATAGTTGCCATACACAGTAACTCCAATCGGCCAGCCGACCGTATTGCCGACGTAATAGCCAACTTCGACGGGATTCGACGGATCAAACAACTCCACGACTCGCACACCTTGTCCGCCAATGAAGGCATAGCCATCTTTGAAATCAACACTGACGTTCATTCCCGGCAGTGCAAGAAATGATACTTCTGTCGGATGCTCACCATCTGATATGCCCACGATGCGAAGGCCGCCGCCGTCGGCAAGATAGGCCATATCCTCTTCAACATGAATGTCGCGCGTTTGTCCGGGAGTATCAAAAGATCCGATTTCTTCCGGCTCTGCAGGATTGCTCACGTCAATGATTCGCATGCCGCCCTCAGTATCCGAGACGTAGGCGATGTTGTTTTCTACAACAACATCCCACGCGCTGCCCGGCGTATCAAAACTGCTGACAAACTCCGGCGATGATGGATTTGAAATGTCGATAATCCAAAGTCCACTGTCTTGAAACGCCACGTATGCATAATCTCCCGAGACATCCAAACCGCTTGCATAAATGAACTGAGCATCGCCGTCTGGTCCGTGAAACGTGGACAGCAAAGTTGGCGACTCCGGATTGTGTACTTCATATATGACAAGTCCGCGAAACCACGTTGCCAAGTAGGCTATGCCGTCCCGGACAACCAATTCCATCGAGCCGCTGCTGCTGTCAAACCGCGCGTTGCTAAGAATCGGCGAGCTCGGATCATGAATCGTAAAAAGCTCGATACCGCAATCTTGGGCACAAACGAAGGCATAGTTGTCGAGAACCGTCACATTCTCCGGCGAGCAGACTGTTCCGTTCCATCCCACCCTTGTAATATTGATACTATCCTGTGCAAACGTGAAGAGTGGCAAACAAAGCAAGGCAATCCAAAGCGTGGGCATGGCCGATTCCTCCGTTCAGTTTGTCCGAGACCTACCGTCAATATACCTCCGAAATCCCCGAAAGTCAACCTATCCATACTTCTTCAGGAAACCCCCACCATGTTCTCCTTCCTCCGCAAAAAAAGTCAAAACCTGCCTGCGCGAATTTCCACGATGCGCACGACAAATCAACAACCCGTGGTCATTCCCAGCGAGCGACCCGATCCGCCGCGCAACGTGACGGGAAATCTCTTTTCCGCGACGCTCGACGGCAACGAATTCGTTTGGACCGGAACCAACCGGAGTGAGTTCTACCGCTACCTGCGCGATCACGTGCCGATTATTTCGTCCGCCGTGTGGGCGTGGGTGCATCTGTGCGCGACGCCGCAAAGCTATGCGCTGTCCGGAAGCGAAACAGAAAAACGCAGCGCCGAAAAAATTCTCGATGCACTGGACAAACGCATGTTGGAAAATCCGCTCGTGCGACGCAGCGGGCTTGCGCATCTGACCGAACAGTTTTTTCTCGAGCTGTTCACCACGGGAAGATTTTGCGGTGAAATTATTCCGTTGCCCGACGGAAAAGGGATCGATTACTTTCACACAATTGACGCCGATCTCGTGCAATGGGAGCGCGACGGGCGATGGAAAGCGTTTTTGGAAGACGACAAGGGTAAGAAACTCTATCTGAATCCGCAACGGTTCTTCTTTGCGTCACTCGGTGCGGACGTCTCAAATCCGCGCGGCATCGAACCGCTCGCTTCCATTCCGTTCGTCGCGCAAATTCAAGAAGCGATGCTCTCCGACATGGCCCGCAGCGCGCGCATGGCCGGAACACCGCGATTGCAAATCAAAGTGAAACCGCCGAAAGCCTTTCAACACGAGACCGACAAGGAATATCAAAACCGCGCCAACCGCTATTTTGACGACACGGTGTCGCAATTTCGCCAGCTTGATCCCGACGACAATATCTTCACTTGGGACGACGTGGAAATCACGATGATCGGCGGCGACAGCAACCGCAATTTTACGTGGCGGCTGAACCGCGAGCAAGTCATCGAAGATGTCGTCACGGGACTCAGACTTTATCCGTGGGTCGTCGGACGCTCGCACGGCACCACGAAAAACTGGGTCGAAGCGCAATTCAATCTCTTAATGCAAATCGTCGACTCCGTGCAAAATCTCGGCGCGTCGCTGGGAAACTTTCTGCGCAACACCGAGCTTGCCATGCAAGGCAACCTCTGCAAATCCGAACACATTTTTGAACCCAACCAAGATCCGTTTCAATTGACGAGAATGCAAGCCCGCAACATTGAGTTCGACACAGTTGACAAGAAAGTCAAGCGCGGCTATATCTCGAAAGACGACGGGGCGAGAGAGTTGGGATATGCGAAAGCGTTTGACAATGCTTAACGTTCGGGGCGCCCGCAGCGGGTGCCGCCGCAGGAAAAGCAACAACAAAAAGGCGCCGCATGCGCGACGCCTTTTCGAATAGACTTGCAAAGTCTCTTTACGGACAGTTCTGAATCACGACATAATTTCTGTAGTCGCTGCTGACGTTCGTGTCTGTCCAGAGAGCTTGGCCTGCCGCATAAACTTGCGAAGAACGCAACGTCCATTGCGGATCGCCGCCGCGCGGATCGCCGTCGTTGTTGGGAATGTCCGAACTGTAAATTTCATACGTGCCGCCGGCCGAGATGAAACGAATTTCTGCCTCAGAGGACGTATTCCAGTGAATCGTCACATTGTCAGGCGGCAAACAAGGAGCGTCGCATGTGACCGACACGTTCATGTCGCCGCAATTGCTGTTGGCAAAGGAAACATGCAAGTAGTACGTGCCCGGATTCAGTAAAACGGTACCCGTTTCTTCCCAAATCTGTCCGGTCGGTTGTTCGGCGTAGTAATTCTGATCCTGCGCATAGACACACGTCGTGCGCGGCAATTCGCAATCCGTGAAGATCGAGAACTGCACGTCACTCTGCTGCGCGTCGTCGGCGACGTGAACCGTGTAGTTCGCCGCCGAAGAAACATCCAATCGATAGAACTTCTGCGGTCCCGTATACCCGCCAATACCGCTGTTGCCGTTGCGGTACGTCTGACAAATCGGCGAAGAACAGCCGTCACAAGTATTGACCACGACCGGAGTGCCGCACGCAATGGGTGACGCCGTTTCGCAGGCGACGGGATCACATGCGTCTTGAGGGGCGGGCTGTGGCTCGGAAATCAGCAAATACGGTCCCGTGTAACAAGAACCCAGTCCCGCGACTTTAACGCCTTGCACTTCCGGTCCGCAGCCGATTACCCAACTGCAATTCGTACACGGATCCGCGACGCCGCAGTAGAAGGCGTTGACGTATGAGATGCCGAGATCGCCGCTTCCCGGTGAGCAGTTCGGACCGGCTTCGATTCGCACGAGACTCCATTCGTCCTCATTGGCCACGACGTAAAAGAAGTCTTCGTCACAGGGATCGCAAATGATACCCGCAATCGTGTCGCCCGGGAAAAGTGTGTCTACGTCGAATTGCAGCGGCGAGCATGAGTTGTTCGGTTCATTCTCGACGATGGGATAGTCGCACAGATCGCCGGAGTTGCAGGACTGAACACTCGTTTCGGTGATGTCAAGCGTAAACGGGCCTTCCGAATAACTCCAAGCGCCGTCCACCACAATACAATATTCGTGTCCGACTTCAAACTCCACGCAATACATTGCAGCGTTCGAATAGTAGTTGTCGGTAAACGTGTAGCACGCGTGAATTCCGCACGGACCGAATTGCGCAAACGTGTCTCCGTCGCGGAAGATATACAAATTCGATTCGAATTCCGTGCTGCCGCAAGTCAAGATATCGGCCAGATGAGTGTGGGTTGGAGTGTAGCTGAAAACGATGTCCGGTGCGCCGAGGTCGTATTGACAAAAATCGTAATCGTTGGTCATGCCCGCCGTCGACCCGCTGTAGTGATAGGGTAACGAGTTTACGCTGATCGCGTCCGCGCAGGTTTCGCCGCTTCCGTTTGACGTAGAACATGTGTCGTAGCTGCAGCCGCCGCCTTCGTAGATGTTCAAAGTGTATTGGCCGTTGCCGCCGCACTCGTGGCCGTCCACGAAGATGTAATATTGGTAGCCCGCGTACACAAACACGCCGGAAATACAACTGTTGCCGCCCGAGTTGACGTCCGCGCATTCATATAAATAGCGATCTACGCAATCCGTTCCCGATTCGTCAATCTCCACGTGCGGTTGAAATTCGCTCGACGCCACCGAGATTCCGAGAAACATGTCCGTCGCAGGAGAAAATTCGTACACGACGTCTTTCTCGCCGCACGCAAGAGTGTTGCAATCCGGAAAGTAGTCGTCCGCGTAGTCATTCGTATTCCGCGTATCACAATAGGGTATCTGACCAACCGGGAGCGCCGTCTCACACGTTTCTCCCGACGCGCTGCCGCACACAGAATTTGGGCACGACGCGCCGGGCACGACGTGCAATGTGTAATCTCCCGACTCTCCGAATTCTCCGTCCACCACAATGTAATAGGTGTATCCGGAGTAAATCCAAACATCTTCGATACAGCTTTGAGGCGAGCCGCCGCTGGAGGCGCAATCATAGCTGAAATATGAGTTACAGTCTACATCCGACTCGTAAAGTGCGACGTGCGTCGCATAGCTGGAGCTGTTCAGTGAAATAGAAATTGCCCGGTCAATCGGCGGAGAATATTCGTACACGACATCCGGCGCAGAGAAGGTCGCCGCACAGTCTTCGGGAAAATCATTCAGATAGCCCACTGTGGTTCCCGTGTCGCAAAAAGGCAAAGTAGTAATCACGGCCGCATCACAAGACTGTTCGCCGCCTTGGTCCAAACGTCCGCCCGTGTGATCACGCCGGTTGTCGCCGGTTTCCGGATGCTCGGATTGGGTTACGATTTTCCTTGTGCCATCCGGCAAAGTGCGAATTTGCTTCGAGACTGGCGGAGTGTTTGCCCACACCAGCGAAAGAGTAAACAAAATTCCAAGAATCAGACGTGCCATGCTTGCCCTCAACAGTCTTTTAGTCAAACGCACAAAGTCGCACCTTGTGGTGCGACCCGACCTTCTTGTTTCCCATCACCGCTATTTTCGGATATTTAAATATAAATCACGATTCTTCATCAGTCAAGGCATTTGTCGATATTTGTCAACATGGCCATTTGTTTGCGCATAATTGTAACTCTTTGAAAATAAACAGCCCGACCAAAGGCCGGGCTGTCTTAGCGATCCTTGTGTGGGTCATCTGCCGTTTCGACTCGCAATGATGTAACGGGAGAAATGATTGGTCTCGACTGTTAGCCAAAGGTTAAGAAAACCCCAACTGTAGTCGGCAAGCTCGGTCGTGCCGTCTTCGTGAACATAAAATGCTGCGATGTCATTTGGATTTAGCGGAACGTCGCTGAAACGAACTTGCGGCAAGAGCCACGTTAACTCCACATTGCTGTTGAATTGAAAAGGACTCGGATACAGATCCACGACAGCCTGACACGAGTTAGGCATCACCATCGTGATCGTCTGGTCGTGCGGAAGATCGCGGCCCTGCACGACGAGTCTCGTCAAATCGAGAATACTCAGAACATTCGAAAACGAAAAGCGGCGGCACAATTGACTAACCACTACCGAGTCGCAATCGTCCAGCGCATTGGCGGAACTCAACAACTGATAGCCTTCGGGCAGTTGAATGTTCTGCAACTCAATCGGAGTATGCGGAATTCCCATCGCAATTTCCGACGACTCGGAAACAGGCGGCGCTACCGGTGAAATGTCAGAGCAGGAAATTGCGAACAGAGCAAACAAAGAGAACAAAAAGGGAAGTGATCTGCGGCTGCGGGTCATCAAAGTCGTCAACATGTGCATCCTTGGGAAAGTTGGTTCATCGTTGTCTTCAAGCAACGCAACACCTATGCCGAGTGTGGTAAGTATATTTAGATATTGGAAGTCATATTTTCATGTCCCTTTCATTGCACTATGATGCTATGTTTCGTGGTGCAAATGAGCGAGTCAAATGAACCACAGTCGAACAAATAAACAAAACGGACTGCGTTGCGGCAGTCCGTTTTCGGAAACTTGTTTATTGCGCGGCCGTGCCAAAGAGTCGCCCTGTGTTTTCTACTTTGAGTGCTGCTTCCGCAAATCGGGCAGGCGAAACATGTTTTGCGCGCCGGGCTGAAGTTCAAAGGTGACGTTGTAGTACGCTTCCGGCAACGTGTTAACAATTCCGGCATCGGTGTAGGTGGCTTCCGTCGTGGAGCCAATCGGCGAGAACCCGCTGCCCGATACCGCAGAACGATTCACTGTGAAAGAGTGCGGCTCGGGAGAGTCTGTCCAACTTAGCACCACGTCATTGCCCGAAGTTTGAATCACGAGCAGCGGGCCGACCGAAATCGTATCAAGTTCGACGTTGCTCCATTGTCCCGCATCGTCGCGTACGCGAATTCCGAGCAGGTGAATTCCCATGGGAATACTGTCGGTCAAATCGACGTAGGCAGTCTCAGTCAGTTCGTCCCAAGTTCCGTCAGACGGCAGAAGTGCAATTCCGTTGCCTTCGCCGGGATCGACATTGATCCAGCATTCCGCTCCGGCGATGTAGCCTTCGTTGGAATTCGAAGTGCCGGGAATCACGAAGAAATTTCGGCAGTCGGGTGAACTCCACACGCCGTGAGTGTCTTGAAAACGAATGCACGCTGCGTGAACTCCATAGCCGATGGAATTTGCCGCAATCGAGGCCGTCAACGATGTTTGCGAGTCGTCGGTGACGTCGAAATAGAGCGGAGTCTGCGCGTCGATTTGCACTTCAGCCTGCACAATCAGCAAGCTGTCGTCAACGGGCGGCGCAAACTTGTACACCCATTCACTCTGCGCCTGTCCCCATTCGCCGTTCTGATGACGCGCACGAACGTTCAGAACATGCAAGCCGTAGGACAGTGAAGCAACCGGAATGCTGCGGATCAATTGCGCGGTCGCCGCGTCCGGCACGTCGTAAACCGCGCGCGTGCCGTCGTCAAACCAAACTTCGAATTCGGCGACGACCCGTTCTTGATAATTTTCAGACGCGAATTTGTACACCCATTCGCCCGCGACTTCGCCCCAGCCCGTCGAATCATCCAGAGCGCGAATGTAGAGAGTATGAAGTCCATTCGAGAGCGCGGCGATGGAAATACTCTGAACGACTTGCGGTTGTGCGCCGGGAACAACTGTCAGCGCGACACCGCCGCCCGGCGGAGCGGGAGTGTCCCAGGAATACTCAAGAGATGTAATCGTGTTCGCGAACAGTTGCGTGGCCGCGAAGACGATCAAGAGAATGTATTTCATAGGCCGGCTTAGTACCTCGGGCCAACACGGCCAATGGTGTTGATAGTCAGCGAATCGCCGGAAATAATTGCGGAAGGAGCGACGACTGAAATTACAAACGGATAGTCTGGCGCGCCGTTGTCGACGAACTCATAAGGTCCGCCGTAGACCCCTAAATCGGAGCGCGAAGCGTCGCGGTCGAGCAGGCTCGGCACTCCGGCATCCACGAGACCCGACTGTGGAGTTAGATGCAAATCCGTGGTGTCATCTTGAAAGTTGGCCGTTTCATCGTAGTTCGTGAAAGGATTCATTGTAAGCAGCGCCGCGTCTGTGCCGGGAGGAGTGATCACCGAGGAGGCATTGTATTCGAAGGTCGCCGTGGGCGAGTAGGTTCCGAATGTCGCGCCGTTGTTCCAATCGTAGACGATATTGTTTGCAAAGTAGAAACCGTAGGTGCCCGTCGTGTTCAGCAACTGACTCCAGTTCGTGAACACACAGTTCGTCACCGACAAGAATGCAGGATCGTTGATAAAGACGTTTTGGTTCGTGCTCGAGCCTTGCCAACCCTGAACGTAGCAGTTGCGAATCACGCATGAGTCTTGATTGAAGTTAAATCCGTCATTTGACCCGCTGTTCTGATTGGAGATCATTACACAGTCTTCAAAAGTAATCCAGTTGCCCGAACCGGACGAGCGCGCCCAAAAATATGTTTGATAGTTGGATTGCAGATAGCAGCGCTTGATGGTGACCGAATCCGAATTATAGCTGACCAATGGAGCAACGGTACCGGTGGTCGAGACTTTGACGCCTTCGAGCGAAGAACCGGTCGAGGCATTTTGGAAATACCAATTGCGAATCCGGGTGTTGTCCCAGCCCGCGCCAATGACCCGCAGCCGCTTCGTGGAGACGATGTTCTCCAAATATGTGCCGGGAGCAATTACAATCGTATCGCCGCTTGCGGCGGCGTCATAGGCATCCGTGATCGTTGCATAGGGCGCGCTGCCGTTGGGATTGATGCGCAGAACGGCGGCATTTGCTGAACAAATTAGGGTCAGAAATGCTATGCACAGAAGCGAAGTCTTGTTCATCGGTTCGTATCGTCTTTCTAATTGTTGACCATTTTTATCTGATAAGCCGTTAATAAAACAAGCTGAACGCCAAGATGCAACCCTTTCATGGGGCAGTTGTGATAAGTTGTCTGCGAAATTCGTGCAATCGCGGACAAAAAGAAGGGCGGTTCATTCAGAACCGCCCTCTTAGGCCCGCAGATGATGTGCTATTTGTTAGGCGCCGCCTGCTCTTCGTTTTCACTGGTCATGTAGATGTGCGGGTTCTCGATGATCTGGCTTTGAACCGCATCGGCCTTTGAATATGCGGACAAGGCAGCATCCTGCGATTCCGCGTCCCCGGCAGTGACTGCTGGAACGTATTCGGCCGTGACTGCAAAGAAGACGCGCTCATCCGATTGATTCAGACAGCCCGCGCAGTTGAACGAATTCGTATTCACACCGGCGATCAAGTTGCCGGGACTGGCGATGTTGTCCGGCGTGAGGGAGCGATAGACCCAATACGTGTTCGCATTTTGAACGGCGGCCCATCTCAGCTCTGCCGTGGACGTTACCGGATCAATATGAATCGTCAAACTGTCCGGCGCGATCACAACGGGCGGCGGACAGGGAACGCTGGAAACATTCAGAGCGTAGTTGCCGCATTCGGTACTGTAGCCGTGAACGAGAATCTGATAGTTCGTGTTGGCTTCGGCGGTGAACGTCGCGGTGCTTTGCCGGGACCATAGGCCGTCGCAGTAGTTGTCGTCGTTGCACACAATCAGCGGCGCGATGTTCGGACACACACCGCCGTAGATTCCCAAGCCCGTGTCGTAAGTCGAACCGCAGAGTGAAACCGTGACCGTTTGGCAAGTCGGAAGCAGCATGTCGTACACGACTTCGCGCGAATCAGGACCGACACACGGAGTGTAATTGTCCGCCATGCAGCAGGTATTGCCGTGATCGGTAAAGGGCAGCGACGGGATCTGAATCGCCGTATTGCACACATCGCCAATTGGCGCTCCTTGCGATGCTCCACCCGAGAAATAGACCATAAACTGTCCGGCATTCGTACCGTAGCCGCAAACAATGATGTAATACGTGCGGTTCGCTTCCGCATTGAAGAGCAAATTGCTTTTCAGGCCGTCGCTGCCGCAGGCGTCGTCGTTGTAGGCTACCAGAGTCGAGCCCGGACATGGTCCGCCGGTGCGGACTTCCAGTCCGGTGTCGAAATTCGTGTAGTTTTCGTCGCACGTATTGACCTGAATCGTTTGACAGGTCGGCGACGTGTATTGGAAGAACACTTCTTTTGAACTGGGACCGACCACGGTTGCAAAGTTGTCCGAAGCAGGCCGCGTGTCGCCTTCATAGTTTGCGGGAAGGCTGGGAATAACGATCGGACTTGAACAGTCGTCGTTGGAGACTCCAAGTTCGAGCGACGCGATACCTTCGGCGCCGTTATAGCCGTCCATGTGAATGTAGTAGGTTATTCCCGCGACGGCGTTGAAGACTACTCTGCTGGCCAAAGCGTCGCCCTGGCAAGCGTAGTCGTCATTACAACCGACACTGAACGAACCGGGACATGCACCGCCGTACTTCACTTCGAGAATCGTGTCGAAGCTGTTGTAGCAGGTTCTGGCGCGCATGGATTGATTGTAAGGTGAAGTCCAATACCAGTGCACGTCCTGACCGTCATTGGATTGGCAGGTCGGATTCACGTCGTCGCCGCCGCACCACGTCGCGCCGTAGGTGAAGTAGGGCAGTGTCGTAATCTGATAGCCCGGACATTGCGCGTTGCCCTGAGCGCCGCTCGCCGATCCGGTCACATTCAAAACGAAATTTCCCCAAGCGGTGGCATAGCCTTCAAGGACAATCATGTAAAGTTGGCCACCCGTCGCCGTGAAGGATACCTGACTTTGAGTGCCGCAAAAATCATCGTTGCATCCGGCAAGCCAAGCGACGCTCCCACACGAATACGCGCCATAGACAAAAATCTGTGTGTCAAAGTTCGATCCGCAACTCGACACGGTAACCTGATAGTCGCATGGAAGCTGCAGCATGTACACGACGTCCGGTGAATTGTTGGTGTTGCAGCCGCCCAACGAGTTATAGTTGTTGGCCGCGAACAGCGTGCTGCCTGAAACGGAAAAGGGAAGTGAAGTAATGGTCGTAAATCCGGGTTGCCCGCACGAGTCATTAGGCGGACCTGTCGGCTGCCAGTAGTTGCCCCATAGTGCGCCCGAGCTGTTTGGATCAAGCCAGTCACGAAGCCTTGTATTGGATGAGCCGCCGCCTTCCCATGCGCCCGAGAGTTTGCCGTAGACGGCATTATTCACGGTGTTCGGATCGCAGTCCCAGGTTCCACCGTGAAGCGGGCCAACAACATAGCCGCCGGAATTTATCATCGGCGAGCCGGAAGAGCCCGGTTCCATCATGCCGTTGTCGATATGTGTCAGCCAATGCGTGTTGGGACCTTGGCCGTTCCAGTCCGAGCTGGTCGCGGGATCGTAATCTTCATGTCCCTTCTTCACGTCTGCCGCCGGATGGTGGATGCCGTAAGAACTTCCCGCGGCGACATCGGCGCGGTACCAACCCATATAAGCCGGAATGTAAGGAGTATTTGGCCGCGGACGCGAAAGGCGCAGCAGTGCGTGATCCGTCAATGCATGTGACATGAGCAGCGTCGCGTTCGCCACGACAAAACTGCCACTGCCGTTTGTAGTCGGCGAACAAGCGGGGCTCTCATAGTTGAAATAAAAGAGCCAGTTGTTCTGATTTCCGTTCAAACAATGGTTCGCCGTCAGGAACAACGGATCGCCGTTTTGCAGCGTGTTGTTGAGCATCGTCCCCGAGCATGCGCCGCCCATCGGATCGATCACCATGGCCACAGCGCGCTTCTCTTCCTGCATGTAGCCGAAACAATTGATATTGATCATGCATGGCATCGAATCACCAAAATTATCGAGCGCGTCCCGGTCGCGCGCTTCACGGTCGTGAAAATGACGGTAGCCGTGCAGCACACGCATCACGGACAACTCGCCGATATCTTCCTGATCCGCGGGGACAACGTACTCGAGCGTGACCGCTTCGCCTTGCACAATCGGTGTGACATTTGTCCCGTCCCAGTTGTCGATAGACGTATAGGGACCGAAAACCATGGAGTGATCGTCGTTGTAGATATACAGTTCGCACGGTTTGACGATGCGCCATTGATCATAGACCAGCCACGTGTCCGTGGCGTTGGGTGAGACGATTCTCAATCTCCAAACACGAGACCCATCGGGAAGCGTCTCCCACGTGCCGGAATTGTTCAGATTGTAGCTGACTTCCTGCGGTCGCGCGATTTGCGCCGGAGGAATTGTTCCGTCCGCATTTTCTAAACGGTAGTTTGTTTCGTCTTCAATCAAGAGCGACCGGTTGTCCATCGACGGAAGCGTCACAGTTTGCGGAGCGGGTACTGAATACTGTGAGCTTGGCGGCTGAACAGGCTCTTGAACAGATTGCAATTGAGCAAAAGTTTCAGGCAGGGCAAGACACAGAAGCACGATCATGACGAAAACATGAACCAACTTTTTCATACCTGCTCCATTCGGCTTAGAACGCACGAACGCGCCGCCCAAAAGGGACGACGCGCTATCCAAGAAAAATTACTCCAACCAATATGACAATTTACGTCAATTTTTGTGTCCGGTCAATAATCCACTATTCTTTTTAATATTTCAGAATTCCGACTTCCGGCTCTTAACTATTTGAAAAAATTCACCGAGCGCTCTCGCTCACACTTCCCAAACCGAGTCTTCCTCCATCCGTCCGGTTATGGGACATAACCTGCCCGAACTGCGAAGAAGGCCAAGTCCCCGGGCAGATTCAGGCAGCCTGCGCATGTGAAAGAGGTCGTACTCACCTCCGCAACCATGTTTGCCGCGTCCACGATGTTGTTTCCGTCCAATGACCTGTACACGTAGTAGGTGTTGGCATTTTGAACGGGATACCAGCGAAGTTCCGCCGTTCCGCTTGTTGCATCAAGGCTGATCGTGAGTCCGTGCGGCGGAACTATGACAAGCTCAGAACATGGAACTCCGCTGACATCCAACTCGAAATTTCCGCTCGCGCTGCCGTAGCCCTCGAGGATGATGGCATAGGTCACTCCCGCAAACGCAGGAAACACCACTTGGCTTTGTGCACCGCAATAGTCGTCGTTGCAAGCGATGTTCGCGATATGGTTCATGCATGAGCTGACTTGAAAAACGAAAAGTTCCGTGTCATAGTCCGAGCCGCATGCCGATACGGTTATGCTCCGGTCGCAAGCAAGCTGCAGCAAGTAGATAACTTCAGGCGAGTTATTTGTCGCACAGCCTGCCGTGTTGAAATTATTGGTCGCGAAGACCGTGCTGCCAGACGTGTGAAACGGCAACGTCGTAATCGTTTGAAAATCCGGTTGGCCGCATGAATCATTCGGCGGCGCACTCGGTTGCCAAAAGTTTGTCGTGGCTGCGCCTGAGTCGTTTGGGTCGAGCCAATCGCTCAACCGGGTGTCTGACGTTCCGCCGCCTGTCCAGGCATAAGCAAGTTTACCATAAACGGCCTGAAGACTCCGGTCGCAGGCCGGTGACGATCCGCCGTGCAGTTCTCCGACGACGCGGCCCTCTTGATTGAACATCGGCGAGCCCGATGAACCGGGTTCGGAAACTCCACTGCTGACAAAGGTCCGCCAATGTGAATTGGGCCACAAGCCGTTCCACGTGCTGCTGAGTGCCGCGCCGTTAGCTTCGAGGGCCTTTTTCACGTCGCCGCGAGGATGATGTATTCCGTAGGAACTCGTCGCCGGAGCGTCGCTGCGATTCCATCCCATGAAAGCTGGAACAAAGCCCGCAGCGGGGCGAGGTGTCGACAAACGCAACAGCGCGTGGTCGGATTCTTCGTGAGACATCAACAAACTCGCGTTGGCTACGACGTTGGCCAGCGTGCCGTTTTGATTGGGAGTGCAAGTTGGGCTTTCGTAGTTAAAATAGAACAGCCAATTCGACACGTTGCCGTTGATGCAATGAAAAGCCGTTTGCAGCAAGGGATCACCGTTCTGCAACGTGTTGTTCAACAGAGTGCCTGTACAGGTGCCGCCCCACGGATCGACGATCATCGCCACGGCGTTCTTTTCTTCCTGCATGTAGCCGAAGCAGTTGACATTGATTTCGCACTCGAGCGCGTCGCCGAAACCATCCAGTGCGTTGCGCTCGCGCGCATCCGGATCGTGAAAATACCTGTAGCCGTGCAGCACTCGCATGACGGACAACTCACCGACGTCTTCTTGATTTGCCGGAACAACATATTCGAGCGTGACGGCGTCACCTGCGACAATCGGTGTGACGTTGGTGCCGTCCCAGTTGTCGGTACAAGTATAAGGTCCGAACACCATAGTGAGGTCGTCAGTATAAACAAAAAGCTCGCAGGGTTTCGCGATGCGCCACCGGTCATACACGAGCCACGTGTCCGTGGCGCCGGGTGAAACGATGCGCAACCGCCAAATCCGCGAGCCGTCGGGAAGCGTTTCCCACGTACCGGAGTTTGTCAAAGAGAAATTTACTTCCTGCGGTCGCGCGATTTGCGCCGATGGAGTAAGACCTTCGGAAAAGGCCGCCTGATAATTTGCTTCATCTTCAAGCAGCAGCGAGCGATTGTTCAGTTCAGGAAGTGTCGCGGTTTGCGGAGCGACAACCGCAAACTGAGAACTGGGCGGCAACACGGGTTCTTGAACCGAACTAAACTGACCCAATGAAACCGAGAAACACAGGCACAACAGCACAAACACAGTCATCATTCTTACAAGCGTAATCATCATCGCCCCTTTGTCCATCAGAGAGCAAACGCGCCGTCTCACAGGACGACGCGCTGCCATAGCACATTACTCATCCATTCATATAATGTAGTAGAATTCTGATGAGCGGTCAATCATTTCCTAACCTTAGCAATTGTTTCGATTCTCCAACACGAAAACTCTAACCCCTTGATAACAGTTCACTCGGAGTCCCACCTCATGATCCTCCAAACTCGATCCCACCCCGTTTCCCTCCTCAGTGCTCCCGACAAGTCTACTCAGCTTGAGTTGATCAACCACCTGCCGAATCCGCCACTGGTGCCATTGACCGCCGAGCAAATTCACGTGCGCCGCTGCCGTCTGGCGGGCGATGCCGTCGACGGCCATTTCGGATGTTTTCGCACAAGCGATCTCGAGCACGTGCTCGAGTTGACCAACGGTGCGCCCGCGCTGATCGGACACAACCGCTATTCGATTGCCGTCGCGAGATTCTTCGGCGGCACACTCGAAACTCATTTGAACAGCCGCTACATCGTGCCGAATTTCTACTGGCCAAAAGCGCACAGCGGCGCGGAGGATTTCCGCGTCCTGCTCGACAGCGGCATCATCACCGAAGCCTCGATCGCGTTCACGTTTGAAAAACCGGCGTGCTCAGTGTGCGGTCACGACATCCGCGACTGCGAGCACGACCCCGGCACGATGTACGGCAAGCAGCTCTGCCACTACTGGTACGACGGCGTCGACAAAGTGCTCGAAGGCAGCTTCGTCTATCGCGGCAGTCAGCCCGGCACGGGCATTCTCTCCGAAATGAAAAACGTCACCCGCCTTAAGAACAAGCGAATGACGATGCGATTGGGAGGGAAGGTGTACGAAATTATGCCCGCGTAGCGTGCCTCTGGACTGATTGCGCTTCGCAGGCGGCTTTAAGTTATTGCGAACGACGCCACAATGGAACAAAAGAGCCGGTCATTTGACCGGCTCTTTCTTCATTTCTTCCACCCGAACTTCTTGAAATCTACTTTGTCGCGATGGTCGAACTCTATGCCTTCGTGTTCGAGCAGTTTTCTTTGGATCTTCGCGGCCATCGGATTGCTGCGAATCGAGATGTAGCCTTGCGCATTGATGACTCTTTGCCACGGAACTCTTTCGACGTCTTCTTCATTCAGAGCATGGAGCGCGTAGCCGACCATGCGCGCATGACGTTCGAGTCCCGCGACGCGTGCAACTTGGCCGTAGCTGGCGACTTTGCCGCGCGGGATTTTCTTGACCGTGGCATAGATGCGTTTGTAGAGAGAGTCAGATTCCGGCGGGGAACCGCGCTTCGCGCTTAATCCCCGCTCGGCGATTTTGCTCGGTCGCTTCTTCGCAATCTTTTCAGACATCGTAGTTCAGCAGCTTGTAGATCATCAGGGCGCGGACGGTTAGTTCCGCGTCTTGTTTGTTCTCTTCGAGTGGATAGTACCACGACATATGTGCGGGAGTTTCTTCAAGCGTGAAGTGCCACATGCCGTCGGCATCCTGCTGTACTTCAAGTTCGTCGTAGAGCCAGCGCAAATGCTCGACTTCGCCCAAAACTCCCGCGCGCGCGCCATGCTCCAAGTCGAACAACATGCGCACGGGTTCGGCCAGATAAATTTGCTTGTCGGGAATCACAAGTCGGGAACTCTCCGGCAGCAAAACGTCCGACTGAGCTTCGGCTTCATTGAGCAGCTTTGCGACGAGCGCGCGCTTCTCGAGCGTTTGATCCGCCGGAGGCTGCCACCACGCCATAGCACAATACGCGGGCACCGAGGGAGACGGAGACTTCTTGTCGGCAAACCAATGCTGCCACTCGATCTTGATCAACTCAAGATAGGCGTCCAACAGCGGATGCGTGCCGCGGGTCGCGCGCGCAAGCAAATGCAAACAGATATCACGCACAAGCGAGCGCTGATTGGCCGCGAATTCCCACGTGGCCGGCTCCTGCGCGAGCGTGGGAAGCACAACCAACTCTACGGCTTGTTTGACCGCGGGATGCTCACTGGCTCCCGCTTCGCACAGCCACAGCACCGTCGCGGCAGTATGCGAGAGACGTTCGCCGAATGAGCCGTTGGGAAGTTGCTGAGAGGCAAGTTCAACCACGCGCGGATGTTTGAGCACGAGCGCTTTCGCGTCGGACGTTTCAATCCAGCTTTCGTCGCGGCCCATCACGTCGCGCAAAATCCGGTAACGCAATACCGGTCCGCAAGACTTATAGAGTTCTTGAAAACTCGGAGGAAGATCGGGTATCAAAGTATAGCAAAGTCTGAGTTATAGAGAGGAGGACGGGGTGCCTGATTCAGACACCCCGTGAGACATGGGTACAAGCAATCAAGTCAGGGTCTAATTTAACATTGTAATACCGCTCAAATCAACCTGAAATCTCGTATGATTCTGGTCGTTGGCAGTCACGAATATCATGTATTCCTGTCCGCCGTGGCTTGAACGGTACTGAAAATCATCAAAGTTGTCGCCTTCCGGGTACACCATGTAGATGTTGCCGTTGGGATCTTCAAGATCGGCGGAAAGACGAGCCACGCTGTTGCGAGTCGCATTCGGAAACGCGCCGTAATCAATCTCGTAGATAGAAAGCGCCGAGCGAAACGTCTGGACGTCCGCGATCGCCGCGGCGACGCGGGCGCGGTCCGTGGCTCCGAAAACTCGCGGCACGATAACCATCGAGAGCACGCCGATGATAACGCAGACAAGCTGCAATTCAAGTAATGTGAATCCTCTTTCAATCCTACGCATACTAACCTCCGTGTGGCTTCCGCAACATGAAAGAGCAACATGCGTACCATAGTAGGTATGGCGAACCTATTGAGTATTCGGGGCTAATTCAGCCGTTTTCGGGAATCATTTTTCGCAGTCGTTGAATTGAGCCAACACGTGGTGCAAATCAACCGGTCAAATGAACCAACTGAAGCGCGAAGAATGCTCCATATGAACGAGGAACCCACAGGCGAGGGGCAGACCGAATATGCAAACTCCCGAGCGGAAATGCAAACGGGGCCGCGTAAAACGGCCCCGTTTGTTCGTTAGCGCTCGGTTTTGTTATTCTTTGGGAACAACAAGACTCGGTGTGATCGGTTTAATAGCCGCGGCCGGCGAATCTACGCACGGCGGATGATTGTAGCGGCAATAGGCCACCACCTGATAAATGTAGACTTCTTCCACTCCGAAACTCAGAATGTTCTGGTGAATGAAGAACGTATCCACCGTGGAGGCGATGTAGTTGGCCGGAGTGACAATCACCGGGTTGTTGTTTTGGCTCGTACGATAGATGCGGTATTCGTCCGCTCCCGGAACCGGCGGCCAATAGAGCACGACGTTCACGAGCGAGTCGGCTCCCGAAAGCGAGTCCGGATAGTGAATCACCAAACTGTCCGGCGCTTCACAAACCACGGGTTCACACGGCGAGCATGCCGCGGCGAGAATATAGTTCCAGCAATTCACCAGAGTCAATCCGGTCGGTGCAAACGACACGTTGTATTCTCCGACCGGCAAGCAAACGGAGAGACACTGTGTCCCTTGGCAGCCGACGATTAACCTGCAATCGACGATGTCGCGCGGATGACACGGATCGTCCAGACTCGGACCGCGAGTGAAGATCGTCAGATAGCCGTCGAATTCACTGGCGACACACAGGCGCACCTGCTGCGGAGCGTCTTCAATTCTGAGGTGATACCAATCGGAGTCCGTGTAGTTGGGATCAGAGTAGCCCGTTCCGCAATAGATGTCTCCGCAGCGCAACGGCAGGAACTCTGTGTAACGAGAATCGCAGCCGCCATCGGTCGTGTCGACAAACGAAGGACACGGTTCGTTTTCGTGCAAGGCATTCGTCGGACATTCGAGCGTGCACGGAGGTCCGCACTCACACTGTTCACATCCGATTAACAGAATGTATGGCCCTTGCGAGCCGTTTTCGCCGTAGACTCTTATGAAATAGAGTCCCGGTTCGAGGCAGGCGGTAACCAATTCGGGGTCTTCGCCTGCGCCGCTGTTCAGATCGACGGCAAGCTCAGTCAAGCAGTCGCCGGTCCAAAGTTCAATCGCGGGATTCAGACCGTGACCGAACGGATACCAGCCGGGCGTATCGTCGCCGAAGACATTCAAGAAAAGCTGAGTGCATTCTGTGACCTGCAGCATGTACCAATCTTGATCGGGAGCCGCGGCACCGACGATTTCGCCGCAGACTCCGTCACCGCAGTGCAAGAGTTCGTTGCTTGTTCCGCAGGTGTTATTCAACGGTTCCACGTCGAGATCAGGATAAGGACAGCTCGCGCATGGTTCGCACGATGTTGCCAGAATATATGGACCCGTTGTGAA
The DNA here is from genome assembly GCA_020637445.1 of Calditrichota bacterium. Lineage (NCBI taxonomy): Bacteria > Pseudomonadati > Calditrichota > Calditrichota bacterium. The sequence goes on from JACJVZ010000002.1 coordinate 639,469, forward strand.
ATCTTCCTCTTGAACCATGATGTGGTAGATTCCCGGAGCCAGACAGATTTCGAGATGCGCATCTTCTCCGACGCCGCCCGCAGTGTCGGTCGCGAGGATATTCACACAACCCAAGTCCGCGACGCGTACCATCGGATCTAAACCTTGGCCGAAGGGATACCAACCCGGCGTGTCATCACCGAAAACGTCGATCTTTAGAAGCATCGAATCGGGACCGGGGACGGAGATTAGATACCAATCGGCGTCGGTGACGGCACTGATGTCGCCGCATAGTGTGTCGCCGCAAACCATCTGCGGATTGTTGGTTCCGCAAGAGTTGTTGATCCCTTCGTTGTCACGGTTCTCATAGTCGCAGGTCGCGGGGCACTCGCAGGGCTCACACGAGGTCGCGATGATGTACGGCCCGGAATTCCCCGCGGGGAATTCGCTGGTCACCAGCAATCTGTAGAGTCCCGGCTCGAGACAAACTGTTACACGCGGGTCGTCGCCGACTCCGCTGTTCAAGTCCGACGCGACAAGTGAGCTGCAATTTATGTCGTAGAGATATATCGCGGGATCCAACCCTTGGCCGAACGGATAGTAGCCCGGTGTACTGCCGCCGAAAATGTCGATGGTGACGTTTTGACAACCGTTGCCGAAGACGTCAAGATAGTAGTAGTCATTTCTGGCAAGTTCGGCGAATCCGCACAACGTGTCGCCGCATGTGACTATGCCGCCGCCGCTTGAACAGACGTCGTTGATTTCGATGTCTTGACTCGGATACGGACACTCGGGACACGCACATTGCGCGCACCACTCCCACAGTTCGTACGGACCGGACGTGTTGACTCCTTCGACGAGAATGTAATACGTTCCGGCAGGCAGACACGTTGACTCTATGTATGCATCAAAGCCGCCGGGGATCCCTGTTTCATCCTGCATCAGCATCGTCGTGCAATCGGAATTCCATAGTGAAACTCTGGGCTGCAAACCTTGTCCGAAGGTGGAATGTCCCGCTGCGTCATTTCCGGCAATGCCGATGTTTAAGATTGCGCATGGGAACTGCGTGAAGCTGATGCGGTACCAATCGCGGTCGCCGGGATCCGAAATCACGCCGCAAAGGGTGTCGTTGCACGTGATATTCGCTGTCGTCGTCGCGCAGGTGTCATTTGAAGGCTCGTAGTCGCGACTTTCGAACGGACAGCTATTGTCACAAAGAGTGTTGGGGCATACGTCCGCGCCCTGAACGACATTCAAGACGTAGTTCCCGAAGTTGTTCGGCCCGAGACCGCCGTCGACCACGATGTAGTATGTGCTGCCGGGCGCCACGGTAACACCGGAGCAGCAAGCATCATCACCGCACACGTCATCACTGCAGCAGACCAACACGCCGCCTTGACTGGGACAACCTCGCCAAATAGTGAGCGCCGTGTTAAAGGATGATCCGCACAGCGAAAAGGTCAGAACAGACGTCGTGTTTGGAGTCATGGTATACACGACATCGCGGGCGTTTGAGTTTGGCTGACACTGAACAGGGTAGTCGTTGTTGTATCCGGACGTTGTGCCCATGTCACAGAAGGGAAGGGACGTGATCGGAAAGGCTGTGGAGCACACATCTCCGCCCTGATCCAGAGGGTCATTCGGATTTCGTTGATCTTCGGTGTTTGCTGCCATTGCTGACATGTTCAGACACAGGCAGACCACCAGCCCCCAAAAAATTTGACATCGTTTCATCTTGATTTCTCCCGATTTAATCACAATTTGCCGTTTGTACACACGATGCTCGTCTATAATACATAATAAAACAGCTTGCACCAATGGTGCAAGCTGTTATCGACAATAAAAAATATTACAGATTCAATCTGTTTTCGGCGCCAATACTCTTAATAGAGTAGGCATCTGGCAAGAGACCTAAGCCCTTGGACGTGCTATTCTTACAGACCGGCGTCCTTGCGGCTCATGATCTTGACGGATTTCATGTAGACCTTGTTGACCGGAGCGGAGCCCTGAACCGGGGTGTTGGCGATCTGATCGACGATTTCCATGCCTTTGATGGTCTTGCCGAACACGGTGTACTGTTTGTCGAGATGCGGTGTTGCGACGTGGCAGATGAAGAACTGCGAACCCGCGCTGTTCGGATCGGGTGTACGTGCCATCGAGAGCGTACCGGGTTCATGATGACGATCGTTGAACTCCGCATTTACATTCCAGCCCGGACCGCCCTGGCCCGTGCCCGTGGGATCGCCGCCTTGGATCATGAAGCCTTTGATCACGCGGTGGAAAATCACGTTGTCATAGTAGTGGTGATCGGCCAGCCACTTAAAGTTACGCACGTGGTTCGGAGCGACGTCGGGATAAAACTCGCAAACGATCGTGCCCTTGATCGGGCCGCCATCTTGTTCGATTTCAATCACGGCGACGCTGTCGCCATCCACCGGGTAATCGGCGGGCCACTTCTCAAGTTTCGGGGTATCAGACATCGGCTTGGCTTGCTCCGTTTCGTTCTTGACTTCGTCTTTTTTCATTTCAGTTTTAGCCGCCGCGTTGTCCGCGGTCTTGTCGGCCTTGCCGCATCCCGCGAAGGCAATGCCCGCGGCGATCAGCACGATCATCAAAGTTTTCATGGCGAATCCTCTGTTATGTTGAGTTGATGAAAATTCTGCTCTGAGTTTCTGTCATCCTCTGTAAGGATCTATTCAAGCGGCTCGCTCAATTGTGCTTCAGTGAACCAGCTTTCCGCAAAGTCAATCCATCCGGGATTAAACTCATCAATCATGCGCAGTTTTCGTTCCCGGTAGAAGGTCTTGATTTCTTTTTCTCGTGAAATAGCGTCTCATGCGTATTGATATCGCTCGTAGTACACCAATCTATTGATATTGTACTTGGCCGCGAAAATACTGCCTATGCCGCGTTTGTGCCGAAACATCCGATTTCCGATATTGTTCGTTATTCCGGTGTAAAGTCTGCGGGAATGACTGGCAATAATGTAGACGGTGAACATCTTGTCGGAGACTCTCCGGTCTTCGAGTGCTTTGAGTAGTTCCTTACATAGGATGACAGAAGGGGAGAACTCCTGACTGCACGGTAATCAGTGAAAACTAAACCAACAGTATCGGTCCCACGGTCTTTTGTGCGGTGAGGTGCACGGCGATTTCGGGATTGTCCAGTGCCGTGCGCGCGCTGTCGCGGGCCAGATCGGGATGGTTGTTTTCCTCGGAGAGATGGGCAAGCACGACGTGTTTCATTTGCCGTTCTTGACAAGCACGCAATACTTCCGCCGTTTGCCGGTTGGAAAGGTGGCCCGTGCTGCCCGCAATGCGAATCTTCAGAAGCTCAGGATAGGGACCCGTGCGCAAAAGCTCTTCGTCATGGTTGCTCTCAATGACCGCAATCGTTGAATCCGTGAAGGCCGTGTGAAGTTCGGGCGAGACTTCGCCCAAGTCCGTTGCGACGGTGACGGTTTCGTTGCCGCAATGAATCGAATAGGCTACGGGTTCGGCGGCATCATGAGACACCGAATGCGCACGCACCGTGAACGGTCCGACGTCGACCGTGCTGCCGTTCATGGGAAAGGCTTTTTGCTTGCGCATGAATCCCGGCGAAAGCGCGGTCAAGGTACCCGCCGTAGCATACACCGGACACTGAGCTTTTTTGAGCAAACTATCGAGTCCCCGAGTGTGATCCGTGTGTTCGTGAGTGATGAATACGGCGCTGATCTGCTCGGGCTTTTCACGGAGTTCGTTCAGGGCAAAAATCAGCCCGCGAATGCCGAGACCCACGTCAACCAAAATGCGAGTCTCGCCGTCGCGAAGAAAAAGGGCGTTGGCTTTGGAACCGGAAGCTAATACCGATATCTGCAAAAGAGGAAATTGGAAAGAGGAAAGAGGAAAACGGTCTACTTTTGAACGACGAGCGTATCAGCCAGAATGTCGTGCAAGGCTTGCTTCTTTTCGGTGAAGGCTGCCATCAGGAAGCCGATGCCAAGAATGATCGCGCTCAAATACTTTCCGAAATAGCGACCCGAGGCGCGCGCAAAACTGATGCGGCGGTAGCTTTCATCCGTGACCACAATTCCAATGGCCATCTTGCCGATTGTGGCTTGCCTAAACGAACTTTCAAACAGTGAGAAGTAGAGCCACTGGATGATCATACCGAAACCGTAGCTCAACGTGAAGCCATCGAATTTGAATTTCCATGTCAGCGGAACACTGACGATGGAGATGATCAGGCCGTCTATGATCACCGCCAAAACACGCCGCCAAAATCCGGCGTACTGAACGGGCGCGACGTTGAGCGACTTATTTTGCTCCTCTTGGGCGGCTTGCTGTGCCGGCGCATTTAACTCGCGCCCACAAACGGAGCAGTACTGCGCGTCGTCGGGATTGGGTTTACCGCAATGTGGACAGAACATGGGTCAAACTCCAAAATTGAAAATAGAAAATGGCAAAAAGAGAACGAAAGGTCGCGACAACTTTCAGATTCCGGCGGGGAACCGCTGCGCTAAATCCCCGCTCGGCGAAAGCTATTTTTTGTAGGGATTGCCGGCGTAGGCGTTGATGATGCAGATGAGATGTAAGATCGCACCGGGAATCCAGAGCATGAAATATCCCACCGCGACGGCGGCCATCCAAATCAAGCCGCGCAGAATTTTGCCGCGGTAAATTTGGCCCACGCCGGGAAAAAAGAAACTTAGGACCGCCGCGACGCCGGGATTCCACAACCGCTCTTGCTTTTGTTGTACGACAACCACGGGACGGCCGCTGGAGTTTACTTCTACGCCGCACTTAGAGCAGAAATTTGATCCTTTGGGAATTTCGGTGCCGCAGGTTGTACAATGCATGATTAACTCTTACGTTCTGCTGCCGCGCTTGGCGAGAGGAACGTTTCCCTTGCAGAGCGGACACTCTTCGGCTGAATAGGAGTCGAGCGAGAGCGTCACGACGGCGAAAGGAGTCGGAGCAAGGTCGGTGTCGCCGCGTTGAATCAGAGCGCCGATGCCTACGACGTTTCCGCCTTCGCGTTTGACGGCTGCCACGACTTCGCCGACCGAGAGTCCGGTGGTGACGACGTCCTCGCAAATCAGCACGCGCTGCCCGGATTTGATTTGAAACCCGCGCCGCCACTCCATTTTGCCGTCGACTCTTTCAGGAAAGGCGATGGGAAGTTTCAGTGCTTTGGCGACTTCATGCGCGACCAGCACTCCGCCCGTCAACGGTCCGACGACAATCTCGGCATTTGCTTCGCGAAAATGCTCGGCAATCGCGCCCGCGATTTGCTCAGTTAGGTCGGGATGTTCCAGCAATCGAAACTTTTCGACATAAACTCCGCTGTGCCGGCCGCTCGAAAGCAGAAAATGTCCTTCGAGAAACGCGCCGCAGTCGCGCAATAGTGCGAGTGCCTGGTCTTGGGTCATTCGTAATCGAGCGTGTCGCGTTGATAGACCACAAAGGTGTCGCACATGATGTCATGCAAACCTTGTTTCTTCTGCGTGAAGCCGATCATGAAGAAACCGATATACAAGATAAATTTGGAGACGATCTTCGAAAAGTAGCGGCCCGTGGCGCGGGCGAAAGATATCGTGCCGCCATCGCGGCCGATAACCTGCAGTCCGAGCGCCATCTTGCCCAGCGTGCCGCGAGAAGCGGAGCTTTCCATCAGCGCATAATACAACCATTGAGCAACCGTCGCGATGAGCCCGATCAAAATCCACGGGAGAATCACGCTCATGATAATCTCGGGATCGGCATCTTCCAAGTCCGTCAGGTTGCTTAAGGCCATGATGCTGCCCGCATTGAGAAAAAGACCGATCATCACGAAGACGAACAGCACGACTCCGATGACAAGTTGGTCAATCAAGAAGGCAAGGTAGCGAATCCAAAAGCCGCCGTAGTGATATCTTTTGGTTTCAGGTCGTACGGCGGCCGGTGCAGCTTGCGAAAGGGCTGCCGCAGGAGCGGCCGCGCCGATTGCCGACCCACAGGCCGGACAAAATTTTGTGTCGTCGCTAAGTTCTTTACCGCATTTTGTGCAGAACATATTGGGAAACTCCACACTAAACGAGTTGATCAGAGTTTTTATTCTCATCTCCCCCTGCGCTGCGGGGGGACTAAGGGGGGTTCTTTAAGCGCTTCTACGATTTGATCGAGCGCCGATTCGATCGAACGGTGAATTAGTCTGTTGCCGATTCTTAGAATTCGGAAACCATATCGAGCGAGAACCGCACTTCTGGTTTCGTCGTATGCGTGAGTACTGTCATCCGCGTGCGTATCGCCGTCAACTTCAATGATGAGCTTCTCGTCAAGCGAGACAAAGTCGACGATGTACTTTCCGATAGGGTGCTGGCGGCGGAATTTTGTGCCGAGTTGATTCCCGCGTATTTTCTTCCAGAGCGCTTTTTCGGCGGGCGTTTGATTAGAACGCATCGCCCGCGCATTCTTCCAGTTCTTGTCGGGTATATCTTCGTAGTATCGGTCAGCCATAAGACCCCCCTTATTCCCCCCGCGCGGCGCGGGGGGAGACCAGCGTGCCGCTGGACTGATTGTGCTGACGCGTTGCGCTTTGAAACAGTGGTGCGGATTTCAAAGACCCCCCTTATTCCCCCCGCGCGGCGCGGGGGGAGACCGGAGTGCTACGCCATGCTCTTTCGCAACTTCTCCACTTCCGTCACCGCGGCATCGATGCAATCGTTTCCGTTCGACGCGTAAAGCACGGAACGTGAGACGTTGATCAGTGCCGTGCCGTTGGCTGCTTGAACTTTTTTCAGGACGTCCATGCTGCCGCCTTGTGCGCCGCTGCCGGGCATCAGGAGCGGAAGTTCGGGAGCGATGCTCAAAACACTTTCCAACGCTTCGGGTTTTGTGGTACCTACTACCAAGCCCATATTCCCGTTCAGGTTGGCGGCTTTGACTTGGTGCGCGACTTCCTGATAGAGCAGGCGTTCGCCGGTGTCCAACTGTTGTATTAGAGATGCGCTTGCGTTGGAAGTTGCGCAGAGCACGAACACGCCTTTGTCTTTGTGCCGCCAGAACGGTTCGAGCGCGGCCATACCCAGATACGGCTGAACGGTCACTGCGTCCGCTCCAAGTACGTCGAAGATCGCCTTCGCGTAAAACTCGTTGGTATGTTCGATGTCGCCGCGTTTGGCATCCACCAGCCAGACCACATCTGGGGGACAATCAAAACGCAGTCTTTCGAGCATCAGCCAGCCGCCCGAACCGTAGGCCTCAAAAAATGCCGTGTTCGGCTTGAAAGCTGCGACTTTCTGCCACGTGGCGATGATGATCTCTTCGAGAAACTTCTGCGCGCCGACGATGCCGCCGCCGAATTTTGCCGGAATCTTGGCCGGATCGGGGTCGAGCCCCAGACAGAGCGGGGAACCAGCGCGGTCGATAGAGGCTTTAAGACGGGAGAGGAAGTCAGTCAAGGGAAGTGCCGGAATTCATGGAATATCTATGAAATATAGCAAATTCAAGTCTGATTTGCAACCTCGAAGTTGACCTATGGCTTGGTGGGAGTTGAATTTACAGGGAAGATTCTCTACCTTGAAAGTCAAAATATGAAGTTTGAAATATGAAATATGAAGGCAGAACGCCGAGTTGCCCGTGCTAACTGAGTATTTGCGAGAAACTTGGGTGCTGTATTTGGAAATGGCACCGTATCTCTTGCTCGGGTTTATGCTCGCGGGAATTTTGCATGCGCTCGTGCCGCGCAAGGCCGTCGGCCGGCATCTGGGCGGGGAGAATCTGATCTCGTCGTTCAAGGCCGCCGTGCTCGGTGTGCCGATGCCGCTCTGTTCGTGCGGTGTGATTCCGACAGGTGTTGGCCTGCGCAAGCGCGGAGCTTCGCGTGCGGCGACGGTGTCGTTTTTGATTTCTACTCCGCAGACCGGAGTTGATTCGATACTTGTGACCTACGGATTTTTCGGTTGGGCGCTGGCGATTTTTCGTCCGATTGCGGCATTCATCAGCGGCGTGCTCGGGGGACTCGCGGTGATGCTCGTCAAACCCGGCGCGCGCGAAGAAGAGTGGATGAAACATCATTTGCACTCCGAAGATGCGCTGGCCGAAGCCGATGCGAAGCGGCCAATGCGCGAAAAACTCAAAGATGCGTATCACTTCGCCTTCAAGGAACTGTTGGGCGATATTGCGTTCTGGCTCGTCGTGGGAATTTTGGTGGCGGGAGTTATTTCGACTGCGGTGCCCGATGATTTCTTCGCGGGAAAACTGGGCGGCGGCATCGGTGCGATGCTCTTGATGATGCTGTTCGGCTTGCCGCTCTATGTTTGCTCGACGGCCTCGGTGCCGATTGCGGCCGTGCTGATGACGAAAGGGATTTCGGCGGGCGCGGCGTTTGTGTTTTTGATGGTGGGACCCGCGACGAATGCCGCGACGATGCTCGTGATTGCGCGCGCGCTGGGTTCAAAAGTGCTCGCGGTTTATCTGACGGCGATTGCGGGCTTCGCGTTGCTGTTCGGGCTGGGGCTTGATTTTCTTTTGGCAAATACTCCACTCACCGTGAACCTCCCCGCGCAATTGCACGACCACGGCGCTAAGTGGTGGCAGCTGGCGGCGACGGCGGTGCTGACTTACTATGTGTTACGACATTTCTTCTTCAAACTTAAACGGCGGTTCGGAGCCGCGCCTGTGACTATGAGTGACAAACTGCAATTGAATATCGAGGGCATGAACTGCTCGCACTGTGTGAAGAACGTCAAGGATTCGCTGGAGAAAGTCTCCGGAGTGAGCGGCGTGGAAGTGAATCTGGACAACGGCACCGCTGTGGTCGACGGAGATAAACTGGATCGCGCGACGTTGACTGCGGCTGTGGAAGGCGCGGGGTATAAGGTCAAAGGATGAAGGCTGAAGCCATTGCGGGTCTGGAGACCCACAACGGCGGACAGAAGTCAGATTACATTGCGGGTCTGGAGACCCACAACGGCGGAAAAGAGGAAAGAGGAAGAATTGCGCGTCAACTCTTTTAGACATGGCGTTTAACAGAAGTCGCTTCAGATCGCCGGAGTATGATCCCGGACTTTCGCAGAAGGTGGACGGGGAGCTGCGTCGCGCGATTGAGCATGACGGCAGCTTCAATGTCCGCCGTTTCGGTAAACGGTTCGAGGGACTGCACCTCTATCAATATCTCGTCACCTGTTCGTGGCGGGACTTTTTATTGTGGACGGCGGCGTTCCTGCTCGGAACCAATCTGCTCTTTGCGTCCATTTATTTCTTCACCGGTACGGGCCATTTGCAAGGTGTTCCCGAATGTCCGCCGTGGCAGGCCTTCTGGTACGATTTCTTTTTCAGTGTGCAGACCTTCAGCGCGGTCGGATATGGAGCAATTGCGCCGCGTGATCTCTTGGGCGGTTTCATTTCGTCGGCGGAAGCCTTGTTCGGCTTGTTGTGTTTCGCACTTGTGACGGGACTTTTGTTTGCGCGGTTTTCCAGACCAACCGCGCGAATTTTGTTTTCGAGCATGGCGATTGTTTCGCCCTATCAAGACAAAACCGCGCTGATGTTTCGGGTCGTGAACCAACGCTCGAATGTGATGATAGATCTGACGGCGGATGCGATTATGAGTTGGGTGGAAACGGTCAACGGAAAAGTCATGCGAAGATTCGCCGCGCTGCCGCTCGAACGTCCTTCTATTTTCTTTTTTCCGCTGCCGTGGACGATTGTGCATCCCATAGACGAAACAAGTCCCTTGTGGGGACTTGACAGCGATGCGCTTGCGGCAAAACAAGCGGAAGTGATGATTCTGATTCGCGGCTACGATGACACGTTTTCGCAGACCGTGCATACGCGCAACTCATACCGTTTCGATGAAATCACGTTCGGGAGAAAGTTCACACCGATTTTCCATGTCGATGATTTCGGCACCGTGATGGTCAATGTGGATTTGATTGACCAGACGGAAGAAGCGGTGTTGGCAGTTGAAGTCAATCTTGAAGAGATGTGACGCTTGACCCCCCTTAGCCCCCCCGGAGGACCGGGTGGGAATAGGAGCGCGGAACTTTGGGATTTAGCCACGTTGTCAGTTCATAGGGAAGCGCGTCGATGAAGGGGGCAAGTTCGTAGAGATAGATTGTTTCATCTCCTTGATTTCCCCAATAGACCACTTCTTCACCGATCTTGGGTTTTTCTCCGGTGACGAAGGCGTACGAATTTGTGCGCGACATCACGCCTACTAACGGCACATGCTTTCCGCGATAGAGAACACTCGCTGCGCCAACCATCGTGCGTGGATAGCCGGTTTCAAAACCCACATCGGTTTCGATGCCCCAGCCGTCGTAGTGCGCCTTCCAAAAATGCGGAGACGGAAATCCATGACCGCGTTTGATGCGGCGAACATTGGTGATGCTTCCACATAACGTCATCACGGATTTCAAAGGGAGCATATCCGCGACCGTTGGAGATGGTGGCTGTCCATAGAGCGCGATGCCGGTTCTCACGAGATCGCCCGGAACTTCAGGCAATGCTAACGCCGCGGCAGAATTTGCGAGATGTGTCACCGCCGGATTGAGTCCGGCGGTTTTTGCATTTCTTATGATCTCGTTGAAGATTTGAATTTGTGCAAGACCTCGTTCGCGGTCGTGCGTCCCGCCATAGGCCAGATGCGAGTAGATGGCATCGAGCTTTAAGTGTTTTAGCTTGGCGATTTCGGCAAGTGTCTCGACATTTTTCTTGTGGTGAATGCCGACTCTGCCCAAGCCCGTGTCGAATTTCAGGTGAGTAGAAATTGCTTTGCCGGTTTTTTTCGAGAGCGCTTCGAGATACTCGACTTTGTACCACGACGTCGCGGCGAACGAGAGATCGTAATCCGTGAATTGCTTTTCCGGTTTGCCAACCCAGTCGGTCATCACCAGAATAGGCTTGGTGATTCCAGCCTTGCGCAATTTCACTCCGTCGGCAGGAGAACTCACTCCAAAGCCCCACGCACCCGCGTCATTCAAAACTTTGGTACACTCGAGCAAGCCGTGTCCGTAAGCATCCCACTTCACGACCGCAAGCACTTGCTTGGGCGCAACGCGAGCAGCGAGCGCGGAAAAGTTCTGCGCGAGGGCGGTTAGGTCTATGCGGGCGACGGGCACGGGGGAATGAAGGATAAAGGATAAAGGATTCGGAAAATCCCCAATTGAAAATTCTAAATTCCAATGGCAGAAAAAAGGCGACCCAATCGGGCCGCCTTTTCTATTTTTCAATTCAAATCAGTAGTTGCCGAGGTTTTTCAAACCGTCCATCTTGGCGAGATCTATTTGTGCTTGCGCCGCAGGTCCGGTACCGGCGTAAAGCGAATTTGCAATGAACTCTTCGAGAGCGGCGTGTCGCTCCTTGGGACTCTTGAAGGTGTTTATCCGCTCGTATTCGGCGCGAGCAAGTTCGTCACGCGCCCGCGATCCTGCCGGAGTTTGCGGATAATCACGTGCCGCCTCACTAATACGCCCCGCGTCGAAGAGCGCTTGCGCCGCCTGTTCGCGAGCTTTGATCGCTGCCGGAGTATCCGAGTAGTTGTCCAACACTTCTTCGAATTTACCGTCTTCCACGAGCTTTTCGGCAAAGCGGACGCGAGCTTCGTAGGCCATCGGCGTATCAGCGAAGTCCTTCATCACGCGTTCGTAGTCACCCTCTTTCAAGAGCTTCGTCGCGAGAGCTTCCTTGGCCTTGCCGGCCGCGGGCTCTTGCGGATAACGCTCCATGACTTCCTCGTATTTGCCTTCCTTGAAGAGCTTCTCCGCACGCTCGGCCGGAGTTGCGCAGCCCAACACAAAGAGGAAGAGGATTAGGAGCGCGAGGTAGTGCGTCTTACGCGAGGTCATTTCTTGCGGACGTCACGCATTAGATTCGCCGCTTCACGATAGGCCGCGGTCTGAGTGTATTTCCGCATAATATCCTGCAGGGCCTCAACCTTCTTCTCGCCGCGAAGTTTCTTGGCCGCTTCCAACGCTTCCGTGGCGCGAGCCTCGTTCACTTCTTTCCCCTTGGGAGAATTCGGGTAGGTGGCCACCAACGAGTCAAACATCGTGGGACCCTGATTGTACAGGTCTTCCGCCAAAATCCGCTCGGCGTCGGTTGCCAATTGACTGTTGGGGAATTTATCAATCACTTCCCGGTACTTTTTCTCATTGAAGAGGTTCTTAGCCTCTTCTTCGTGTGCAAGGAAGGCCGCACGGGTATTGGGGTACTTCTCAAGTACCTCTTGGTATTTGCCTTCTTCCAGCAAATTCTCGGCAATCATCGCACGAGCCCGGCGCGCGATTTGAGTGTCCGGGTACTTATTCATTACCTCTTGGTACTTGCCTTCTGCAAAGAGCTTTTGCGCGCTGGCCTCAGGGCTCTGGCATCCGGCAACCCAAAGGGTCGCAAAGAGGGCGAGGAGTAAACCGGTGATCAGTCTGCGGGATAACATGATTTCTCGTTCGGGTTTTGGTGCTTTGTCTTGTGAACTCAGGAAGTTAAGTATTCCCTTGTGGAATGTCAAGTAAAGTCAATGAAACTTGTGGTGAGGTTCAATCATATCAAGAGGTTGCGAAGTCACAACCTATTAGGTCGCGGCACGGGGAGTGCAAAGAGCTTAAAAGTTCCGCTATCCGAGTGTTGACACTTCCTTGAAACGATGCTATATTACTTGTTATATCAAAGGTTTACCAGTTCCCCCCGACCACCCAAACCCTCAGGATGTTATCGGATGAAAACTTTGCAACGCATGAATAAATCCGCTTTTGGCTATGTGACTTTGGCAGCCCTCGGCATGACCCTGCTCTATACGGTCATCGCCGCCGCCCAGCCGCAAGCCGCGCGGGAAGTGACGATGAGTGAAAAGATCGGTTCGCAGATTGTTTTGTACGGCGCCTTCGACAGTTTGATCTACTTCTTTCAGGGTCTGCTGCTCTTTATCGGCCTTGGAATCACGATCTTCTATTATATCCGTTACAAACGGCCCGGGTTCCAGACCGAATTGCGCAAGAAAGTCAGCCATTTGGCGGACGAAGTGACCCTGCAATCCGCGATTAACTTCGAAATCGAGAGTTTGCAGAATAAGTACATCTTCTTGGATCTGGTGATTGCCGCGGCGCCGATGTCCGGATTGTTGGGAACGGTCGTTGGTCTGGTGCAGGTCTTCAGCGAACAAACTTTCGTCGAACAGGTTTCGATGCAATCCATCGCCGGGGGTATGTACGTCGCGATGGTGACCACCGTGTGCGGTCTGATCGTCGCGCTGTTCGGCGTGATTGGACGCCACATGCTGAATAGCTTGTTGGCGAACGTGCGTGAAGACTTGGCCGGGGGAAAATAGCGTGCGAAAATCAGAACCGTTTGCAGAAGCGACGACGTCGCTCATTGATATTGCCTTCATCATCATTCTCTTCTTGATTGTGACGACCGTAATCGCTCCGGAAGAGATAGTTCCGCTGAAATTGCCGAACAACTATGATCAAGGCGAACCGTATCTTGAAGTGGAGAAAGAGCTCATCATCCACGTCAAGCGCTCGGGGATGGTGGAAATTTCCGGAGAGCTCTTGGCCGACTCGCTGGAAGCGGACTCCGTGCTCTTCAAGCTGACGGACGCATTTGTCGAACGTTACAAGCAAATGCAGCCGGACGGCAAAGTAATTTTACGCGCGGACAGCGGCGCGGTGTGGGATCGTCCCGTTCAAATTTTGCAGGCGTGCGGCAAGCACAACATTCCAGTTTCCATCGCGCTTGAGCCTGCGCAGCTTGCGGAGGACGTCATACCGTGACCGAACGCCATTATCTAATCGGCATTCGGGTGCTCGCGGTGCTTCTGACAACCGTGCTGCTGCTCAATCTTCCGGGAGTTCCGCTGCGGGAACTGGCCGAGAAGTATGACTGGCTCATGTATATTGACCTTGAAGAAATTCTGGTCATGCGCGAAAAGCCGAAGCCTAAGCCGATTCCCATTCCCATTTCACAAGCGAAAGTCGCTCCGCGTGCGACGCCGTCGCCCGTGATTGCACCGACGGAAGTGAAATCAAAACCGTCGCAAATTGTGGTCAATGAGCCGTCGCTCGACAAACCGGAATTTGGGATGGTACACGAACTTTTCGATCCACCGCCGGAAGATCGTCCGCAAACGAAGCTCTCGCCGACGGCGTCTCCGCTGCCGAATATTATCACGACGCGCGCCGAGGCCGGGGAGTCGCGTCCTCAGGCAGCTATTCCCGCTCCGACGGAGCAGGCGGGACGTGTCTATAAAGGAGCGGGTGCGCCCAATCTTCAACCGGCTCTGACTCCCAGCTACACGGGACCCGATTTGAATTTGCCGAGCGCGGAACAGCCCGCGGTCGGCTTGTCGCGCGGTGACGAACTTGCCACCTCAAAAACTCCGGGCATTGCGCGCGGTGAGCAGGATTTTCAATCGTCGGTCGGTCGTCAAGCGGGTCCCGGCACGAGCGAATCGATTACGTTCGGCAATGACCTTGTGGGCGAGAGCGAGCTTTCCGGTTTGCTCGATTGGCTGCGCGCGAATCCGGGATCGTTTTCGCCGGTGTTGATGGCCTATATGGAGAGTGAAGCGGGCGACTTGAAGGGCATCACGACATACGGTGGTTGGGATATTTTCATTCAGTATTCCGAAGTCGAAGGACAGTTGAAAGTATTTTTGTCGCGCGGTGATCAAGGAATTTTGCTGGCTGACTCCGACTTCAAGCGCCGTTCGCAGCTCTTCGGCTTAGGCAGCGTCACCCGTGTGGGACGCGAAGTGAATTCCATAACAGCAGTCCGCGACCGCCCCACCGAGCAAACCACGAGTAACTTCTATTCGGTCTTTCAAGGCTGGATGAGCAGCAAGGGGATTCAGCTCGCGGGACGGTAGTTCCGGTCTCCCCCCATTTTTGTCTGCAAAAATGGGGGGATTAAGGGGGGCTTCTGGAGAAAGTTTAATGCGCCGCAAATGGGCTGACATACAAAAGGTCACTTGGGACCGCGCAAGCGTTTTACGGCACAGTCTTACGCCGTTTGAAAAAATTCTCTGGAAGAGACTGCGCGGAGGGCAACTTGGTTTCAAGGTGCGACGTCAACATCCAATTGGTCCATATGTCGTAGTCTTCTTTGTACAAGACGCTCAACTTGTAATCGAAGTGGACGGCGACACGCATGCTGACGAAAAACAAATCGAGCATGACCAACGAAGAACAGAATATCTTAGGCAAAAAGGAATTCGCGTGATTCGATTTGGGAACAGACATATTGCAAACGACATAAACTCTGTGATTGACAACATTTTGATGGAAACAGGAGTGGCTTTGCCGGAAGCCCCCCTTAGTCCCCCCAAAACTGCTACGCAGATTTTGGGGGGAGATCAGAAGGATGACTATGAATAGAACGATGACATACCTGCTCGCTATCCTTATGGCGGGCTCGCTGGCGTTGGCGCAGGATCAGCAGTCGCAGCAGGAAGCGGACTCGCTGGCGAAACTGCTATTCGGGAGTGAACGCACCGAGGATCAGGCGACCTCTTTGTTCGAGCACGGCAAGGAAGATTTCAACGCGGGCGAAGAATTTCTGAAAGAAGCCAACGCGATGCGCTCGTCGGGAACGGATACGACGATGAAGTCGCGCGGCGGAGTGTTCGGATTGATCGGTCAGGCGATGGGGGATACGACGAAGTCTTCCAAAGAACTCGACACGCGCAAACGCGCGATGTCGTCTTTCAAGTCCGCCGCGAAAAATTTCGAGCGTGCGCTGGCCAAACAGCCGGAGATGAAAGAGATTGAATTGTGGTTGGTGGCAACTTATGACAGAATGGAAGATTGGGACAAGTCGCTGCCGCTCTACCGTGAAATTCTAAACGAACGTCAAGGCGAAGACAATCTGTGGTTCGCCTACGGCTACGCGGCGTTTCAAGCCAAGCAATATGACAAGGCGATCACCGGATTCGATCAGGCGATGCGCATCAAAGAGCTTGTGACGGGTACGCAGGATTCGATTCCGAATACGTACAGGCTATATCTTGCCGAAGCGTATCTGAAAACCTATCAAGACGGCAACGCGCTGAAGATGTACACGCTCGCGCAAGAAAACGCGACGCCCGAAGATTCCGCGGAAATCCAGAAGACGATTGACTGGATGAAGTGGGATGAAGGCGGAATTGCGGCGGCGGAGTACCGCGACGCGGCCTATGCCGCGGAAGCGAAGGAGGATTGGAACGCCGCGCGTGAAGCCTACGTGGGTGGAATTTCAGCAGCGCGGACGATCAAGGCGCGCGACTATCTGACGTGGCGGCTGTCGCTTGTGACGTACAACCACGGCAATAAAACCGAAGGTATTCAAAGGCTCGGCGAAGTCGTGAACCGTTTGGGCGCGGAATGCCCGAAAGACTATCAGGACAGTTACGGGCGCATGCTCTACGCTTACGGACAAGATTTGGTGGCCAACGGTGACCGCCGCGGAGCGCTGGAGTATTTCTTGAATAGCACGAAGGTGCCGTGGGAAGGACAGGGCGGAGGATTTGTTTCGATTGCACAGATCGCGTCCAATGACTTGGCACAATCCATCGAGAACGCCGAACGCGCGCTGGCCTATCCGCTTACGCCGGACCAACGCAAAAAAGCCTATGAGATTTTGGTGACGTCTTACCGTTCAAAAGGACAGTGGGACGAAATGAAAAAATATCAAGCCCTGTTAGGGGGAGAATAGTGAAGCAACTGAGATGGCTGTTAGCCGCGTACGCGGCGTTGATGATGACGATGAATGTGTTTGCCGAGGTGGACTTCAAACTCGTAACCCAGCAAAACGTGACGGATCCACGGCAGATTCAAGTGATCCGCGACGAGTTGTTCTTGGGAAGTGAGACCATTGAACGTGTGATGATTACGGACCTTTTGAATGACGGGTTCGATCAAAATGACGCTCTCGTGCTCTATCCGACGGGCAGAGTGCTTAGGCTTGAGCCGATCAGCGAGCGTCTCGATTCGCTCCTGCGTTCGTTCAAACTTCCGCCGAACACGGAGGTTTATGAAGGACGGCAGTACCACAGCGTGTTCGATTCCGTGGCGATTATCAGCCGCGGCGGAAAAGCGCTCAGCTACGGACTGCTCGCGGGACTGCAAGAGAGATTGACACGCGGCTACCGCGGCGATATGGTGGAAGGATATTTCAAGTTTACGAACAACGGCGCGCAAATCCGACTGTGGAATTTTGATTCGACGCGCGTGAGTTTTCCGCGACCTGAACCGTCGAAATATGATACGGTGATTATTTATCAGCGCGACACGGTGTTCGTGCCGGAAATCGTAACGGTGGAAAAAGACCCCGTCGTGATTCACGACACGGTGTTTGTGCCGAGCGAACTTTTGGAAACTCCGCGCGGACTATACTACCGCGACGCGCTCGGAATGCTCGGCGGCGGATACTCCATGTCGCATCGCGAGTCGTCGCGCGGACGTCTGTCGTTTGCCGCGGGTAATGAATGGGAATTCGGAGTTTGGGACAGATGGATCGCCGGACGGCAGGAAATCAATTCGCGAGTGGGTTTGAGATTCACCGCCGACATCGCACCGTGGAAAACCGATTCGCTTTCGGCGAGGTTCCTCGCGACGTCGGCTGAAGTGATGTACATTCCCGCATGGGACCGCTCGCTTTTTGCTTTCGGCGGTTTGCGCGCGTACTATCAAGACAATTTGTTTTGGGATCGCGTACGAGCGGGGTGGAAGGATGACAAGTTCGATGAATCGTCCACGCAGGACTTGGGACACTACGAACTCGCGGTGAAAGCGGGTCTCGACAAACTTGCGCCTTACGGTCCGGGGAAACGCATCGGCGTGTGGGGACGCGCGGCGGCGATTTGGCCGGGACCGGATAAAAGCGGTTATCAGTTCACGCAAGACGTGTTGTCGCAATCAGGACAGCCCGTGACCGATCAGTGGAATTGGACGATGAACAGCGCGTACGAACTCGACGGCAACGCGAACGTGAAATTTTCCGATCAGACTCAGTTGACCGTTGGCGCGGGGCTGCACTTGGAGCCGGACCTGTCATATGAATACAAAGCAAATCCGGGTGTCACGGCCATTGCAGACAACACGATGAACATGACCGTATTTCAACAATCTATTGCGCTGCGCTGGACAATTTTGAGCGGACCGACCTACCGCTTCCGTGTTGAAGGCGGCGCACGCAACCACATCGTCAACGCGACCTTTGACGACAATACGCTCAAGTCTTTGGTCAAAGATCAGTTCTTCCCGTACTTCGAAGCGCCGATGTTTGACGGCAATATTCAACTCGACGTCGACATCGTGCAAGTGAATCTCGGCGTCAAGGCGTACATGCCGGACGGTGAAGACGCGCAGATTCGTCCGTGGGGCGGAGTGTACTTCCTCTTCAAATAGCAAATAGAAAATAGCAAATAGAAAAGAGGCGGCCTTGCGGTCGCCTCTTTCGTTTGCGCATTGCGGGCGGAACGCCTTCCGCCCCTACACTCTAAGTACTTAGTTCGCTCGCGGCGGCTTCGTCGATGATCCAAATCAGGCTTCCGTCGCGGGGTTCAATTCTGGTTGCCGGAAGTTTGTAATTGTTGTCGATCAAGACTTCGCGCAGACGGGCGGCTTTGTCTTCTCCGGTGACCAAAAAAATCACGGCACGAGCGCTGTTCAATACTCTGAGCGTTAAAGTCAAGCGTTTGGGAATTGAGTTGCCTTGCACTTCCACGGCTTCAACCAACGCGCCCGATTCGAGCACGGGTGTTCCGGGAAACAGCGAGGCCGTGTGTCCGTCCGTGCCCATTCCCAAGAGCACCGCGTCAAAAACCACGGGTTCCGGCAAGAATCTGCTCTTGAGTGTGCGCGCGTATTCATCGGCGGCTTCTTGGAGGTTCGCGTGTTCGCCGTTCATGCGGAACGCGTCGCCGATATTCACTTTGCTCAAGAACAAATCGTGCGCGAGTTTGTAGTTTGAGTCTTTGTGTGTCGGCGGCACCGCGCGTTCATCGACCCAAAAAACTTCCCAGTTAGGATAGTCCATCTCTTCGGACCAATCGTTCTCCGCAAGTAATTTGAAGAGCGCGGCGGGAGTTGAGCCGCCGGAAAGCGCGATGCGAAACGTTCCGCGCTCGGCAATCGCTTCGAACTGCAATTCCTGCAAAAGCGCCGCCGCGGCTTCGGCGACGTCTTCGGGATATTCGCAATAAATAACTTCTGGGCTCATGAGAAAAGCAGTTCTGGCAGCCAATCGTGAGCCATGCGGACACTCTTGTCCATACGCGGATCGCGTCCCCACGCGTGAAGCTCATGCGCCAACAATGTCAGCATGTCCGCTTGACGCGCGTGCGCCGCGTGTTTGTGTCCGGCGCATGTGAGCGTAAACAAGTCGTCTTCGCGGATCACGGCGGCCGCTATGTCATTTTTGAAGAGAAATTCGATACCCGCGGGAGCGCTTCCGCCTTCGAGATGAAAGACGATTCTTTTGTCATTCTGGCAAATGATCGTAGGCCGGCTGCCGAGAAGGGAAACACTTTCAATCTCCCAGTCCAAAGTCGAAGCAATCCATGCGGCGGTCAAGAGCGCGCCGCACGTGAGCTTCGTGCCTAAAGAATGTACACGCACTTCGCATAGTTCGCCGTGCGGAGGACATTCGTCGAAGAGTTCGGCTACCGCACCACGCCATCCGGAAAGATGCGCCCACAACAAATCCGTGACGACGCAATCACGCGGCACGCTTTCGTAAAGTTCAAACCACTCTTTCAGTGTGGAGGCGGGAGCAAGGTGGTCCGTCGTGCAAGTGATGACGCGCTCGGTCGACGTGCAGAGAGTTTTCAGAAGTTTGTGAGACAACGGAAGCGAATGGTGCCAGACCACCGCCGTGGCGAGGCTGCCGAGCGAAAGCGAATGAATCAACGACGACGCGCGCAGTTCCGACTCGCCGTCGATCTCGAGAATAATCGCTTCCGAACAAATTTGCCGGTTCTCGCCTTCGAGTTTGCGGCAGTGCGCTGTCACCCACGCGCGCTGTGCCGTCGGCGCGGACTCGTTCAGCAATACCAAAATCGTACGCGTCGGATGCACGAGCGCAAGCTCCGGTATCAACTCGCGGGCTTCTTCATGCGAAGCGTGATTGCACACGATGACAAGATTGAAAGCGGTCGCGCGCGTGATCGGTTGATCGGTGGACTCGGCTTCTTGCCATAAGAGTTCGAGTTCTTCTTCGATCTTCGCCACGTCGACGACGTGCTGAGGTGCGAGCGGAGTGATCTCGCTCATAGCTTTCTCCATCTGTGATCTTCGGCGGCGAGCAAAACGTCAGCTTCGCTCGGCCCCCAGCTGCCGGCCACGTATTGCGGCAGCGGATCGCTCGTGTCGTTGGCCCATGCGTCAAGCACGGGCTGCACGATGCGCCAGCCTTCTTCGACGGCGTCGCGTCGCGCAAAGAGCGTTTGATCGCCGATCATCGCGTCGAGCAACAGTCGTTCGTACGCGTCCGACAGCCTGCCGCTGAACGACGAGCCGTAACGAAAGTCCATGTCCACGGGACGCACGTGCAGCGCGTAGCCGGGAAGTTTCGCCTCAAATTTCAGGCTGATGCCTTCATTGGGTTGAATGCGAATCGCCAACACGTTTTGTTCGAGCCGGTCAACCGGAGACTGATCGAAAACCATGTGCGGCACTTTCTTGAATACGATCGCGACTTCCGTGGCGCGTTTGGCCAGACGTTTTCCGGTGCGCAAATAAAACGGCACGCCGCTCCAGCGCCAGTTGTCGATATTGAGTTTCAGCGCGGCATAGGTTTCCGTGCGTGAATTCGGATTGACTCCGTGTTCGTCGAGATAGCCCGCGACCGGCGCTCCGGCGACGGCTCCGGCGGAATATTGAGCGCGTACTGCGATATTGGGCACGTCCTTTTCGCGAATCGGCCGCACGGATTCGAGCACTTTGCGCTTCTCGTCGCGGATCGCTTCGGGTGAAAGACTGGCGGGACGCTCCATCGCCACCATCGCCAAAATCTGCATCAAGTGGTTCTGGATCATGTCGCGGAGTGCGCCGGACTCTTCGTAATACTGCGCGCGTTCTTCGACGCCGAGGGCTTCAGCGGCGGTGATCGCAACATGGTCGACGTAACGCAAATTCCATATCGGTTCGAACAGCGTGTTCGCAAGACGCAAAACTAAAATGTTCTGTACGGTTTCTTTGCCGAGATAGTGGTCGATACGGTAAATCTGATCTTCGCGAAAAACCGCTGCGGCGGCAGAGTTGAGAGCTTCCGCGCTCTCGAAATCACGGCCAAACGGTTTTTCGATAATGATCCTGCTCCATGCGCCGGGCTCCGGTTCGGCCATTCCGACTGCGCCCAACGCCGCGATGTTCGATTCGTACGCGGTCGGAGGAATCGAGAGATACATCAAGTGATTGCGCGGTCCGCCGGCGCCTTCCATTTCGCCCAGCCGCCAGCGGAGTTTGTCGTACTTGCCGTCCTTCGCCGAATCTTCGACGACAAAAATTCTCTCGGCGAATCTGCGAGCAAATTCGTCGTCGGGAATCGACCCGGGTGCGAGCTTCTTGGCGTTCTCTATGACTTCAGTACGAAACTCGTCGAGGTTCATTTCCTTGCGCGACACCGCGAGGAATTGAGTTTGCTCGGACATGCGGCCTTCGCGCACGAGATGAGCCAAGGACGGAAACAGCTTGCGCTGCGCCAAATCACCCGTCGCGCCGAGAATGATCAGCACACACGGATCGGCGGGATGTTCCATCAGCATCCCGCTGCGGAAAGGATTTGTTTTCGTATCGCTCATTTTTCCAGTTTCATTGCATGACCGCCGAATTGATTGCGCAGCGCGCTCAAAAGTCGCAATCCAAAACCCTCTTCATCGCGTGAAGCGAATCTCGCGAAGAGTGCCGCGGAAATCGTGGGGGCAGGCACCGCATAGTCGACACACTCGTGCACCGTCCACCGTCCTTCTCCGCTGTCGGCGACCCACGGCTTGACTTTTTCGAGATTTGGATCGTCTTCGAGCGCGAGTGTAGCCAATTCCAACAGCCAAGAACGCACGACGCTGCCGTGTTCCCAGACCTTGGAAACAGCGGGGAGGTCAATCGGGAACGGCCCGCGGTGCATCAATTCGAATCCTTCGGCGTAGGATTGCATGATTGCGTATTCGATGCCGTTGTGAACCATTTTGACAAAATGTCCCGATCCTGTTTCACCGCAGCGTAAATAGCCGTTTTCGGGAGCGAGTGTCTTTAGAGCGGGCTCTACGACCGCAAAGGCTTCTTTGCTCGAGCCGACCATCAAACAATATCCGACCTGCAAACCCCACACTCCGCCCGATGTGCCAGCGTCCATGAAGTGAATGCCGTGAGCTTTCAGCTCCTCGCCGCGACGCATAGAGTCGCGGAAATTGGAGTTGCCTCCGTCGACTATGACATCGCCGGGCTTGAGTAGTGTCTTCAGCTCGGCGATCGAATCATCCACGGGCGCGCCTGCGGGAATCATCAGCCAAACAACTTTCTGACCTTCTAACTTGCCGACCAAGTCAGCTAAATCTGTGGCTCCAATTGCCCCCTTGGAGACAGCCACATCGATGGGTGCCTGTGATCTGTTTGAGACGACGCAGGAGTGTCCCCCAAGCAGCAGCCGTTCGACCATATTGCCGCCCATTTTTCCCAGTCCGACGAATCCAATTTTCATGCTAAGCCCTTATTTGAAAATAGTTTAGAAAGGAAGTGCCGAGAGTGTTGAACCTACTTCATGCTCTACAATAAACCGAATTTCTCATGTGATTGCAATTTACGGCGCACTTCGCCTTGAGATTCTGCGCTGTAACATGTACTTTGTGAAATTATATGACATGGAATCACGAGAACTCGGGAAAAACTATTCATCCGGTGACAAATGCTGAGATCTGAGGCGGAACGCTCGCGCTGGATCTGGTTCATTTTGCTGGCCGGATTTGCGTTGAGAATGTATGGGCTCGGCCAAGAGAGCTTGTGGCTTGATGAAATCATGACCGCGGTCCGAGTGCACGAATCCGTTCATGACATTCTGTTCGGCTGGGATTCCGGGAATCAAGGTCCAATCTACTTCTTGTGGACCAAAGCGTGGGCGCTGTTGGCCGGTACGAGTGAGTTTTCACTAAGATTCTGGTCCGCGATTTGGGGTACTCTGACGATTCAACTGGTCTACGTACTCGCTCGACAGTTTTTCAGCGGTACAGGCTCGATTCTGGCCGCGCTGTTTTTTGCGGTGCACCCGTTCGCCATCTATTACTCGCAGGAAGCGCGTCCCTACGCGCTCTTCTTGTTTTTGGCCGTGGCGGCGTTCATCCTGCTGTTTTCGCTGATGAGGCAATTTCGCTGGCTGTCCGCGATTTCGTTTGTACTCGTTTCCGCAATGACTTTCTATACACACCCTTACGGCGTGTTTGTCATTCTCAGCGAAGTCATACTCTATTATTCGTTCAAGGGAACCGGAAAGTTTCGCGGCGCGGCACGCTATCCGCGTCCGTATTTCATCACGTTTATCATCCTGTTTCTGCTGTGCGCTCCGGGAGCAATTCAACACGCGATCGCGCTTGCGGACAAGATGTCAGGATTAACCGCGACGTCATGGTTGGAAAAGCCCGGCTTGTACAAACTTCTGACCACGCCCGCGAAGTATTTCATGAATGCGCAAATCGGCGCAGTTGTGATTCTGCTCACGTCCGTGCTGGCCGTGCTTAGATTTTACAGCGAAACCAGATTGCGTCCGGGATTCAGGTTTTTGCTGATTCTTGCAATATCGTTTTGGCTGGTTCCGTGGCTGATTGCTGTGACGGTTTCTCCGATTTACGATTTGCGCTACACAATTCCTGGTTTGCTGGTTGTTATCTTTCTGATGGCAACGGCTTCGGCGAGCTTGCAAGCCCTCCCCCGGCAACTCTTTGTGGCCGTCGTACTGGGATTGACCATGTATCCGCTTTGGAATTACTACACAAAGACGGACAAAGATCCGTGGCGCGAAACCGGAGAGTATCTGAGCGCGCGGCTTGAAGCGGCGGACGTCGTCATTCCGTATCCGCCGTTTACCAACGAGGCCGTTCAATATTACTTGCTTCCGCATTTGCGCGATCAAGTGATTCGCGTCGATTCGGTGCAGGCCCTCGTTCCCATCCTCAACAGCACGAACCGGTTTTGGGTTGTAGAATCCTATTCTCCGCTCGCGCAGCACTATTTGGATATGCTTCCGGTTATCGAGACTACCGGACGGAATGTGCGCACGGTGAATATCACTGATATGCTGGACGTCGACCCGAACGCGTTCTGGGTATGCCCAATCAGGGTTTCGCTGCGCGAGAACTTCATTCTCCACGAGCAATTCGGACCGGTGCCCGCTGACACGGCTTCACACGCTGCCGAATGATTCTTTCGATCCTAATTTATGCGATATTCGTGGGCTGCTCGCTGGCAGCTCTGATTTTGCTGGGCTACAAACCCCGCACAGAGATTAACCACGTCTTCGAACAATACCGCCGGTCCGCTGCACTGCGGCGCACGGTGACGGCTTGGTTCTTTGTACTCGGATTGGTTTTTGTTGTTGTGCAGACTCTCCGATGGCCGTTCTTCAAGTACGTTTTCTATCAACTTGTGCATCTTGCTTCGCATCATTCGTCAATTTGGGAGCCGATTCACGCAATCGGCTTGTTTGTGTTGGTGGTCGCGGAAATGCTGGTGATGACGCATTGGTTTATTTATGTGTTCTATAGCTGGCGCGCGACACACAAATACAGGCTGCCGCCCACGCTGCCACTCGGCGAGAACTCACCGGAAATTCTCGTGATGATCGCGTGCTGCGACGAGGACCCCGAAATTCTCGAACGGAGTTTGGGCACGGTCACAAAACTCGACTATCCGAATTACCGCGCGTATATGATTGAGAACTCGCGCACCAAAGAGAACAAGGCCGCGTGTACGGCGGTGGCGGAACGACTCGGCGTCGAGGTTTTGCATATCCCCAATCGCGGACACAAAGCCGGTGCGCTGAATGACGCGCTGCCGCACCTTAAACGCAGCGCGAAGTACATCGCCGTGTTTGACGTCGACCACGAAATCAAGCCTGAAACTTTGCGGGAACTGGCGCCGCTGCTGGAGCAAGACTCCGGGTTGGCGTTCGTGCAAACGCCGCAGCTTTATGCGAATGCAGAAGAGACGTGGACGACACGCGCGGCAGCGATGCAGGAAATGCTGCTGTATGATTCGGTCTTGGAGGCGAAAGGCGCATCTGAACAAGCTCTGTGCTGCGGTTCAAATTTTCTGATGCGCATCGATGCCTTGGAAAGCGTCGGAGGTTGGGACGAGCAGACTGTGTCGGAAGATCTGATGACGTCGTTTTGGCTGCACAAAAAAGGCTGGAGGTCGTTGTATCACCGTAAGACCTACGCCGTCGGTATCGGGCCAAGCACGGTGTACGGATACTGGAAGCAGCAGCAGCGCTGGGCAACGGGAAATACCTCGGTCGCGAAGATTGTCTGGAAGAACATGTGGAGCAAGGAACGCGCACCGTTCCGCATGAGTATCAATTACCTTTGGTCGAGCGGCTACTACTTCATTACGCTTGCGTTGGGATATCTGGCTACCGTTCCGATGCTGCTTCTGTTGTTTGTCCGGTTCGGAATGGGCGGAGCAGAATGGTACTTGCAGCATGCGATGCGCCCGATCGATTATGTTTATCTGTCGGTTTATCCTCTTTATGTTGCCGTGGCGCTGTTTCCGTATGTGCATATGCGGCTGCGCGGATATGCGATTCGCAATCTCGTGCTGCTGCAGGGACTCTTGGCCAATACGGTTCCTGTTTACGTCGCGTCGGTGCTGCGCGGATTGTGGAGAGATGAGAAGTTTTTCCAAATTGCGCCAAAGAAGGCTATGAATCTGCACCGAGCCTTTTGGAAAACTCCGCAGAGCTATATTTTTGCCGCGCTGGTCGTCGTGGGCGGCTTGCTGTTTCATATGACGCGGACGGAAAACGTCGCGACGTTTGTTTACATACTCTTGTTCTGGACGTTTGTCTACACATTGTCTTTCGCTCATTTCTTTATCTTTACGCTGGAAAGCCGGCGCGTGGTTGCTCAAGAACGCGCCGAGGCGTTAGCTCGCATCAATCATGACCAAGCGCAACCGGCACGAAGCTAAGTCAGCACCTGCGCCGGAGCCGCGGCAACGTGCGGGCTCAGGATTAGTGTTTTCCGTGCGCGCTGTCGCGATTGGGACGCTGCTGTTATCGGTTTTGGCGATGTTCAAACCCGAGTTGAGATTGTGGGCCGTGCATCAGTTGGCATTTTTGCCGATTGCGTTATCGTGTATGCTGCTGCTCTTCGCCGCGCTGCTGCTGTCGCCGTTCGGAGTGAAGATCGTTTCACTGAATTTGTTAAACAGAGTAAAGCTGCCGCCTGTAGGTTGGGCGGCAGTTTCTTTTGCTCTGTTTATGCTGCTGAGTGTGTACGGAAATCTTCTGGGTGACGGCCAGCTTGCGATTGCGAGGCTCGCGCATTTGGGTGAGATGCTCGAAACCGGGCAAAACATTCCGCCGGGAAGACTTTTTTCGCAAAAGGAACCGGGCACGATGCTCTTGCATGAAGGAGTGTTTCGCGTCGCCATGCAAGTCGCGGGGCCGGACATCCAGACTGCGCCGGGAAAATCAGTTCAGGATGCGCGGGTTGAACGGCAATTCGCATATCGCGAGATTGCGGCATGGTGCTACAGAATTTTATCGTCACTTGCCGGAATGCTGCTTGTCTTGTTGTTGATTCAGTTTGTGCGTGCGCATGGTGACGTCGATCCGAGTGTGTTTTGGCTGATGCTTTTGACGAGCGGCGCGTGGCTGATGTTCTTCGGTTACGTAGAAAACTACGCGTGGGTGTCACTGGCGATGGTTGCGTTCTTGATTGCCGGTCTGAAGTCCATCGAATCGCCCGGCAAGATTCCGTTCGTGCCGATTGTTGTTTTTGGTATTGCGGTAGCGATGCATTACCTTGCGGTGGTCCTGTTTCCCGCACTTGTGTACGTTTTGTGGACGATGCATTTTGAACAGCGGGAGTCGGCAGCACAAAATTTGTCTGCGCAGTCGAAGCGGCTCAAGCTGCTCATAGCGATTTTGGGGGCCATCGGTTTGGCGGGATATGTTTATGTGAAAGGCTGGAACGGGTGGATCAGCGTACTGCCGCTGCTGCCGCAATGGGTGAGTGACGGATATGCAATGCTGAGCATTAAGCACGCCGTCGATTTGTTCAATCTCATGATGTGGGCCGTGATCGCCGGCGCATTCGCGCTGTTCTTTTCGAAAAGACTGTCGGGTTCCATCAAGCGCAACAACCAAGAGAACTTTTTGTCTATCGCGGCGGGCGCGAGCGCGCTGTTTGCCGTCGTCTTCAGCCCGAATCTCGGCATGGCGCGTGATTGGGACATCGTCAGCGCGGCTTTGTGGCCTGCCGTGTTTTATGCCGCATGGCGAACATCGCAGCTTGAATTTGATTCCGACTCGTCAGCCAAGTTACGCGCGAGCTTGCTCTCTTTAGTCATTTTGATTCTTGTACCGGCCGTGTTGGTGCAGTCGCAACAACACACGGCGATTGCGCGCTACCGGAACTTGTTGGTTTTGGATCACTCGCGTTCGGCTTACGGATGGGAGAACCTCGCATTGTATTATCAGCGAACCGGAGAATTGGACAAACGAATCGACGCGTGGGAACATGCGGTCGCGGCAGAGCGCAATCCGCGTTATCTGTTCAATCTTGCCGATGCCTATAAACTCGCGGATCGCATGGACGCCGCGGACACCACTGCGATTGCGGCGGCGAAAGTGAACAAGGAGTATGCGGGCAATCTGTTCTTTTTCGCGGTTGCGCAAGCGAGACGGAACAAACTTGACCGAGCCCGCGTGCTTGTGAACACCGCGCTCGAACTGGATTCGACCCTCGCATACGGTGAATCCATGAAGTGGTGGGCCGAGAAGGCTTTTGAAGTGGATTCCATTGCGAAGACGGGAGATTTGGAGACTGCGCGAAAATTGCTTTCCTATTACGCACAAGTGGATTCGACGAACTCCTATTGGCGGGACTACGAGATGAGACTTGGAGAGTAGAGTTGAACGGTGCAAAGCAAAAGCGCCCGTCCTGTTTGGGACGGGCACTTTTCATTTAGTGATTGTAGCAGCTTATTTTATCAGCATCATCTTGCGAACGGCGGAGTAATCGCCGGCCTTGAGCTGATAGAAATACAGTCCGGCGGAGAGGTTTGACGCATCAAAAATCATGGTGTGCAAGCCTGCCCCGAGCGAAGCATTCGCAATCGTCGCAACTTGGCGACCCAGTGCGTCAAACACAACCAGCGAAACATCCGAAGCCTCAGGCAACGAGAAGGTTATTTGTGTGCTGGGGTTAAACGGATTCGGATAGTTCTGCATCAAAGCATATTGAGTCGGCAGAACGGACGCTGTTCCCGCTTCCACTGTTACGATGCGATTCATCACCGTACGGCTGCCGTCGCGCGAAATATCAACCAAGCGGTAGGTGTAGGTTTCGCCCGCGGAAACGGAGTTGTCCGTGTACACATAGTCGTGTCCGACCGGGCTGTCACCTTGACCGACCACGCTTCCGACAACATGCCAATCGGCAGACGTCGTGCGTTCGATCTCAAAGCGTTCAATGTTGTGTTCGGACGCGGTGCTCCAAGTCAGTTCGATAGAACCACTTTGCCCTGTCGCGACGAAGGACGTCAATTCAGCAGCCAACTGAACGTCGCAGTCGAGATGGCCGAGGTCTTGCGTTCCATCGTCGAAGTTCTGATTGATATGGTCGATCACGTCGTTCAGGTCCGACACCGTCGCGCCAAACGGAAGGCCCGACAAGTCGCCGCCGAGAACTTGATTGGCAAGCGCGAAAAGTTCGTTGACCGTCATGCCGACGAAAGGATCGTCGGAATCGTCGACGTCAAAGTAATACAAAGACCCAAGATCGCAAAAACCGCTGACGCCAATTTCCGAGAATCCAAGCGAAAGCGCGAGCGCCGCGACTTGGCCCGCAAACACACCGGCGGTCGTAGACGTCGGATTGTTGTAGCTTGCTGTCAGCGCATTCGGTGTTCCGCCCGCCGGAAGAAACGCGTTAACTGCCGCGGAGGTCGAAAAGTGGATTGTGTAGGTTCCGCCGATGGTCAATCCGGTTGGAAATGCCGTTGCAAAATTCGCGTCGCGCAGGCAGCCGTTGTTGTTGCCGTGGCAATCCGCTCCCCACCCGCCTTGAGTTTGCGTGCGGCAGCCATTCGGATAACATGGGTTCTGAGCAAAAACAGTCGTGACAGCAAATATCGCCGAAAAGAAAAAAAGTCCAAGTGTTTTCATACGTCCCCGTTGCTTCGTTGTGTGGAGTTTCCCCAATTGTGCTTCACATAAATATACGCCCTTACGTGTGTCAGCAGCAATCGTGTCGAAGGTTCGCAACATCTTCTCGCCGCTTGAAGTATATGTAGCATACTGCATGGAGTACAAGCCAAGCTGTTGAATTTTGGACCAATCAGTCAATTGACTGTGATGACACGTGATACGAGGTTTCGCTCTGAGAGTATTGATGAAATTCCAATGCATGATGGTGTGTCCTCAATTCTTCTTTCACGTTTCATAGAAAGAAGCAATTGACGAGAACGAGAGGAATGCAGTTGATCTGCACAATGTCTAATCGACTCAACGGAGATTTTTCGTGGCATCACGGGCTGATTAACTCAAAACAAAAAGCCCCTGCTTGCGCAGGGGCTTCATGGTCTCATCCGGCTGGGAGGTGACCGGATGACAGGGAGGTCATTAGTATGGTGTTGCGAGTTTGCAACTCACATAATATACGCTCGACAATCAGCCTGCGCAAGACCTTTCGCGCACAGTTCATCCGTGGGTTCGTTGTGTAAGCAATTAATTCACGATATTTCGTGAAGCATTCAACAACATGGGAAGAGGCATCGGAGGGTCAGCACAATTAGTGACTATCTCACCGTATGTCTTCGTGTCTTGCAATTTGCAATGCCAAACAATACAAAACGGCGGCTCAAATTGAGCCGCCGTTTTTATGTCATACGTGTCGTGACTTGAAGTCACAATGAGACAAAGTTACTTCATTAGCACGAGCTTTTGCGTCGATGTGAAGCTGCCGGAATGAAGCTGCGCGAAGTAGAGTCCTGACGGCAGATCATTGGCCGCGAACTCAACCGTGTACGAACCCGCATTCATCAAGCCGTTCACCAGCGTGGCCACTTCCTGACCCAGCGAGTTGTAAATCTTCAGCGAGACGTCGGCAGTCACGGGAACGTCAAACTTCAACTGCGTACTCGGGTTGAACGGATTCGGGAAGGCGCCTTGGAACGCGAAGTCCGTAGGAACACCCTCGACGCCGTCATCCACGGCCGAACCCGCAACGGTAACCGTCAACGTGCCCGTGCCGCTTTCCGTGCCATAGCCACCGACGCGCAGCAGATAGGATTGACCTTCAACCACGTCGACGACAAGGCGCGACGTGAAATCCAAGCAATCTACTCCATTTTCGTCGACGCCGTCGTCGTTGCAGCCATAGAAGTCGTCGTTAGTCGTGGGGCAATCGGCGACCTCAGAGGTTCCATTCGTGTAGATGGCCATGCGCGTGTCATAGTCAGCCTGACCACACAGGGAGAACGATGCTTCACCGGTCGTCGGAGCAATAAAGTTGAACCAAATGTCCGGGCCGAATGCGACGCCGAATCCTTCGTTGCAGGAAGCGGGCAGTGCGGCGATAGACGCATCAATGGTCGCTTCCAACGTGCTGTAACCCGTGTCGCCAAGTTCAAGCATCGTCGGCGAATCGCAATTGTCGTTGCTTGCGGGCAATGCCGTCAACATGACGTCCAGCGTCGTCGTGCCGCCGTCCGTGACGTTCACGTCCTGCTCGACATAGGTTTCATAACCGGTCAGCGAGAACGTGATGTCCTGCATGCCGACGTTGGCTTCCAAAGTATAGGCACCGGTGCCGTCCGTCGTCGTGCTGTGGCCGCCGCCGGCAACCATGACACCCTGAAGCGGCGAGCTGGTTTCACTGTCTTCAACCATTCCTACGACAAAACCCGTCGGGCCGGCTTCACCGGCTTCGAGCACCACGTCGTCGACGAGGATCAAGAGCTTGTCATTGGAAATGTGGTGGATCGCAACATAGAAAGGCGATCCCGCGTAGGCGGAAAGATCAAACGTATACTGCGTCCAAGTCGCCGGAATATTCAGGTGCTGCGTACCGATCAGGTTCGAGAAGCTGGCCGGTTGAGTGTCGGTCGTGGAGACCTTCACTTCGAACGACTCAAGCCAGCTCGAGCTTGCCGAAGCCGCCCAAAACGTCAGAGTGATGTCGCCCGTGAGATTTTGCTGCGGAAGAACCAGATAATCGTCGTTGGCGCTCGCAGGTACGTTGTAGATGTTGCAGGCGAACTTCGTTCCCGAGTGACCCGGAATCGCCGGAGCGACCGTCGAGCCGTCGAAGACCAGCCATTGAGAAAAGTCAATCGGCCAAATTGTTTCAACGGTGTTTTGACCGCCGTCCACGTCGATTTGAACCCAGCCTGCGGGAAGCGAACCGACTGGAATCGCATCAAAATTCTCGGACAGCACGATTTCATCGAGCGTGCCCGCACGGCGTGAACCAACTGCCGGAAGTTCGTAATTCGAATTGGAACCGGTGACGTCAATCACCGCGCCGTTCTTGACAACCAATCTCGCGTCAGGTCCCTTCACCTTGCCCGCGAATGCCGTCCCGACGACAATCAGACACAAAGCTAAAACAAACAATTTTGCAAATTTTTGCATGTCTCTTTCTCCAAGTTGTTCTTTCCTCCCGCCCGGGGTGCGGTACGGAAAATATTGAAATGGTGAATTCTTATTTCAGTAAAACGATCTTGACGGTTTGTTTCAAGTCGGTCGTCCGCGCGCGCACGAAATACATGCCGCTGGACACGCGGTTAGCCGTCCAGAAAAATTTATGACTTCCCGCGGTTAATTTGCCGCTGTGCAAAGTCTCCACCAACCGTCCGGTAATATCGAAAACTTCCAGAGTCACGGTTTGTTCGCGCAGAACGTCCAGCGACAGATTCACTGTCGAGTTGAACGGATTGGGGTAAGCCGGATGCAGCTTGAAGGCTTGCGGCAAACCAATCCCGCGGTCGTCGGCGTCGAGCAACGGAGTTTGGAAATGCAGGGTGTAGTTGTTCACTTGACCTGAATCCAACTCCAAAAAGTCTTCGACGTGCAAGCTCCACGTGCCGTTCGCGGCGAGGCCGTTGAACGTCGATAGAGGCTGCTCCGGCACAAACGAACCGGTATAAGGTCCCATGCCGCTCCCGATCGGCGTCGCCGCTTGATCGTCAAAACGGCAGTTCACCATATCCGCTCCAAGCTCTACGCCGCCCGGCGGATTATAGAGTGTGATCGTATCTCCGTTCGGATGAGCCAGAGAAATAATCAAATCCGACATAAACGTGTGAGTGATGTTCACCGTTACGTCAAGGTCGAGAATCGTCGAGTCAATTCCGGTTACTTCGAGATCGACTTCTGCACGCCCCGCGGCCGCATCCGGAATCGTCACGGCTCGTCCAAAATATGTAACATCCGTGAACGTCAAGGTCGGAACCATCTGCAGGTTCTGCGTGGTTGTCTGACCTTCCATCACCGTTACTCCGTCGACGATTGCGTCAAGGTAATTCGTCGCCCGCGCCGCCATCCGGTACGTGCCGTCCGCAATACGGGATAAGACATATTCACCGTCGGCATTCGTTGTCGTCCGGCCAATCGTGTCGGCTCCGGTCGTGTCGACAATGGATGTGTCAATGAGAAAGACCGTCGCGTTGGCAATTGGACTGGCGGTGACGGAGTTCGACACCGTTCCGGTAATCGCGGGCGCGCCGTTGATTTCCAAGCTGAAATCCAAAAGCTGCCCGACGTCTCCGGCAAAACGGTCATAGACTACCAGCCGCCACTGACCTTGCGCGTCATGTCCGGCAAAAACAGTGTCGATATTTCGCAGCGGCTGAAATCCGCCCGTGAACGGCGGAAGTCCGTCATATATAGACGTGAGTGCCTGATCGTCGAACCACGTTCCCGTCATGTTGACGATATTGTCGGCGGGAAACAGATCCAAAAGCAAGACACGCGCCACGGAATCGATCGTCGTATCGCGATAGACGTTGAAATACTGGTACGTCGTATCGTGAGTTACCGTGTCGATACTTTGTATCGTCGAATCCTGATGATCAAAGACTGAGTCGTCATACGTCGAATCGCGCTCAAGCCAAATGGCCAAATCGCGAACCCACGTGTGCTCAAGCGTCACGCCCACGTCCACGTCTTCAACGTTGTAAGATTCGGGAATCTCGATGACTGCCACTGTCGTGTCGAAGTCTTGGATCGGCATGGGCAATCCCGTTGCCGTGTAAAGACTGTCAAGCGAGACGTGCGGCGTCCTCACGTGTTGTTGACGCGGCAAAGTGCGACCGGCGTGTTTGCGCGGCTCGACACTGGTTTTTGCCAATGCGAATCCGAACACCAACACCAGCAAGATGAAAGCGACGTTAGTCTTTCGTAAGATCAATGGAATAGTAGACTCGGCCGGCTGAATCGGCCTTGTAATAATCAAAGAGGTACTGCGCCACCATGTTCATGTTTTCCACGGTGCAGTCAATGTGCGAGTACTTTGCCTTTGTCGCCCAGCGGATCGCATGGTCGAAGAGCTGACGCCCGAAGCCTTTTTCGCGCTGACTTGGTCTGACAAACAGATCCAGAATCGTCGGGACGCGATCTGCTTCCAACGTGGATGGAGTTAGGTACATGAGTAGAAATCCT
This sequence comes from Calditrichota bacterium, assembly GCA_020637445.1. NCBI lineage: Bacteria > Pseudomonadati > Calditrichota > Calditrichota bacterium. The sequence goes on from JACJVZ010000002.1 coordinate 673,263, forward strand.
ACGGGAATTCCACTCGATGTGCGACCGATAAAGATTGAACCCAATCGGTCGTTGTCCAAAATCTCCTTCAAATATTCCTGATTGACATCATCAGGATGAGCTTCGTATTCTTCGCCATCGGCTTGATATTCGGCGACCAGCTCGAGCAGCTGGGCAAGGTCCGCAGTCGTCGCGGTGCTGACAATCATCGGATTGAGGACGGTGCCCCGCGGCACCCAATTTTCTTTCTTATTGGCTGGTTAAGGATTTACCGAAATACAAAGCGAACATTATGCCAACTTACGGTAAATTTGGCAAATTCGCCAGACCCAAATTAATTCATGTTTTCCAATAGGATAGCCTGACCCTGACCGACCCCGACACAGAGACTGGCAATTCCCCACCTCGTCCCGGCATCACGCATGCTGCGTGCAAGGGTGCCTAAAATGCGCGCCCCGGACATCCCGAGGGGGTGGCCAATGGCAATGGCGCCGCCCTTAGAATTCACACGGTCGATATGAGGATCAAGTTCCGCCAGAACTGCCAGAGCCTGCACCGCGAAGGCTTCGTTGATCTCCCACAAACCAATTTCAAACTTGGTGACTCCCGTCCGGGCAAGCAACTTTTCTACGGCGTCCACCGGTCCGATTCCCATGTAACGGGGATCAACTCCCGCCGAAGCCGAGGCGACAATCCGCGCCAATGGCTTTAGATTGTGGTCTTTGATGAATTTCTCAGAACAAATCAGCAGGGCTGCTGCTCCGTCATTCAAGCTGGACGAATTTCCCGCCGTGACCGTGCCGCCTTTGCGAAAAGCCGGCCGGAGGGTGGCAAGTTTTTCCAGTGTGGTGTCTTTGCGCGGGCCTTCGTCGCGGTTTACGACGATCGGGTCGCCTTTGCGCTGGGGAATTTCGACCGGAATGATCTCTTCTTCGAATAGTCCGCGTTCGTGAGCCATGACGGCCTTCTGGTGCGATTCAAAGGCGAATTGATCCTGTAACTCGCGGGGAATTTTCCAACGTTCATAGATATTCTCCGCCGTCTCGCCCATAGACTCCAGCGGGAACAGCTCTTTCATCGCGGGATTCGGATAGCGCCAGCCCAAAGTCGTGTCCCACGCGGTCAAGTTGCCGAAATCGAAACCACCCGCGAGTTTCGGCACACTGAACGGAGCGCGGGTCATGGACTCCACTCCTCCTGCAATGTAACAATGTCCTTCACCTGATGCAATGGCCCGGAAAGCGATTGCGGCGGCTTCCATTCCGGACGCGCACAGCCTGTTGATGGTCACGGCGGGAACGGAGTGGGGGAGGCCCGCAAGCAGGACGGCCATGCGCGCGACGTTGCGGTTATCTTCACCCGCTTGATTGGCGCAGCCCATGTAGACTTCGTCGATCAAACCGGGGTCGAGTTCGTTGCGTTCGACAATTCTTTTCAACACCAGCGCGGCCATGTCGTCGGGCCGGACTGCTTTCAGGATACCATTGTGTTTGCCCACTGGAGTGCGGAGAGCGTCAACGAGAAATGCTTGGGTCATGTGATGGGGGTTAAAAGTGAAATATGAAATAAGAAGTCAGAACAAGACAAACTGCCGTCGGCCTCTGGCCGTCGATGCCAAGGGATACCTATGCCTGCGGCAGGGAGGTCATAGAGAAGTCCGGGTTACGTTTTGCGTTCAAAGACTTTCAGCCGCCAAGTCAGGAACGCGCCTAACGCGAGGAGGAATACCGCGAAGATGGTATGCCGGACAACTTCCACGACGGCGAAGAGTTTGAAAATGGTCGCGTGAAAATGGTAGCCCAAAAACAGCAGAAGGGGAACGTAAATCAATACTGCTGCAAAGTCCGTTGCGATGTAACTTGCCGCGCGCATGTTGCGAATACCCGCGAAGAGCGGTCCGAAAAATCTCAAACCCACGACGAACCGGAACGCAAACACCGCCCGCACGAGTCCGCTTGTTCCGGTCGGCAAGGCTTTGGCAACTCGCGACCGCTCGACTCGTTCGATCAATCTGGAAACGCGCGGAGAGCGCAGGCTTGCGAGCCTGTACAAAACAAAATCTCCGCCGAGAATTCCCAGCATGGCCGCGATCGTCGTCGGTACGGAATGCAGTTCGCTGCTGCTGATCAGATAGCCGAATCCCAACAGCAGTACTTCTTCCGGCAAGGGCAGCAAATAGCCCGAGAACAGCAGCGCCAATACGATGCCAACGTACGAAACATGCTCAAGACTCGGCAAATACTCCATGAGATTCTACTCGCTGCCGAACAGCACGATACGGAGTCCCCAGCCCCACGTAAATTGCTGCTTGAATTCCTGCAGTCCTTTTTGGTTTCCGGCCATCATCGCCGAATAGAGTGCGAGGTCGGCGTGCTTGCCGGGCAGGACTATTCCAACTAAGCTGCGATAATATTGATTATCGGGAGTCTTGCGCTTCAAACGATACGAATAGGGTTCGAGTTCGCCGATCAAATACTCCCAGTAGTGGGACATGAACGGATAGGCTCCTTTGCGGAATCTCCAGCGTGCAATCAACTCGGCGCCGGGACCGTGAGTATACGACTTGTCATACGAATCGCCGAAAAAGACTTTGTCCTGCGCGCGAAGATCAAAACTCGCCTTGCCCAGCGGGATGCGAACGGCTGCTTCGGGCATGACGAAATTGCCGACGTCCGGCGGGCCGAAGATGTGAAACCAAAGGTCGTCGTAGCCGTGATCGGATTCGTGCCGTACGGAAAACCCGAATTCGATGTTGCCGCCTTGGCCGAAGGTCTTCTCGCCCAAGCGGTCCAGGGCAAACATCGTGGAAAATCCAAACACGCCGCGCCACAAATTTACACTGTGATCTTCTCCGGGATACGGCTCGACATGATCGTTGTCGGATTCAAGTTCGAGCATTCCGTGAAACCCCAGCCGGAGCGTCGTGCGCTTGCTGTAAATTGCTCCGAAGCCGAAATCCGCTCCGCCCGTGCGGGTTTCGCGCGGAAGATATTGCCATGAAGGAAACGTCGCATCTCGCGACGCGCTGAGGCCGCTGTTGATTGCACGCGACGCGCCGGGCATAGTTTCCCACGTCGCGGCAAATGAGCTCGCGCAAGCTAACAGGACGATGAAAAGAACTCGAGACATCATTCGTAAAACTCGAATTCTACTAAATGAAGTCCCGCACCGCGATCTTCCTGTTGACTCCAATAGCTAATCAGAATCTTGCGGCCGCCGTCTCGCTTGTACTCGGGATGCTGGTAGACGCGGCTGATCCAGAACTCGCGCGGAGAGTCGCCGGTGAAGAGCAGCAAACTGAACGACCCTGATATGAGATTCGGGTCCCAAGTTTGCGAAAGATAGACGTCATTAGTTTCGTAATACGTGCGGATATAGGTGTATGATCCGATCCAGGCATTGTCGTCGACGATGACGTCCGATACATAGAGGCTGCGGTCGGTGTAGAGATACGACGACCATTCGTAGATGTCGGTTCTGAAGTAGCTGTAGCTTTCGATGTCTTCGATTGCTTCGGGACGCACTCTGGCCGCAAACCCGTTGTCGCTTTCGCCGTTCCACGCTAAACCGAACAAATAGACATACCCGTCCTCGTCCAAACGGGGGCTGTATCCCATGCTTTGGGTAAACAGTTCGTAGCTTCGCTCTGCATTCAAATCTTGGTCGAGCCGAACTAAGACCGTGCTGTAATCCCGAATAGAGGAATAGCTGTAGAAGCGGACTTTCCTGACAAAAATGTAAACCGTTTCACCAATCTTTAGTCCGCCGATTGGCCAAAGCCTGAATTGATAGGAACTGAGCGTGTCGCTGTTCCATTCCTGTTCGTACTCCGTATACGGAATAATCTGTTTCAGATTCCCCGTCGAGTCCGTAACCCACTCGAGGGCGTTGCCTGTCGGTGCGCCGCGGCCGTGATGAATGCCTGCACTATTCGAAAGAGCATGAAAACCAATTTCACTCGTGTCCGAGATCAGCGTTTCGCCGAAAACCCACAGCGATTCGTCGTCGTTTAGCGGAATTGAAAAGGCGCCTTCTTGCGTCAGCGCGCCGGGAAACATGTTCATGACGCCGACTTCGTGCGCTTTGCCGAACGTGTAGTCGTCCTCGCCCCAATTCTTTAGACATCCTGTAAGAAGCAGAGCGGGAAGCGAGAGGATGAAGAAGAGGGCGCGCATGTTCGTTTATCTCGGCAATTCCGGGACGTCGTCTTGAAAGAGAACGACTTCGAGCAAATAGTCTTCTTTGTGTTTCAGAAAATCGGCCATGCGTCTGCGGCCAAGTTTGATGCCTTCGCGAACGGCCGACTTGGTGAAACTGCGCGCGGAGTCGGAAAACTTTCCCATTTCACTTTTCGACGGGCCTACGACAAACACGTCAATCACCGCGTATTTCTGATGCCACGCGATAAACTCGTTTTTGACATGCGTGTCGTCCGAAATCTGCGTACAATGCATCTTACCCGCGAGTTCATTGATAAACGCGACGCGTTCGAAATCTTCGCGATCTGTGTTGTCAACGAAAATCTCCAGCGTGCGTTCGAGGACTTTCGTCACGCGATCAAAGGGCCCTTGATGCACCAAGGGAAACGACGACGCGCGCAGGACGTGCAGCTCCTGTGATTGCACGGGCTGGTTGCGCGCGGCGCGTTCTTCGCGCACTTCGCGGAAATGCTGAAACAGCGAGCGCAAGGGAGTAACGTCCGTCACTCCGCCGTCAACAAAGCCGTGAATGGGCGGAAACACAATCGGAATCGCGGCCGAGGCCATGACGGCGTCAATAGCACTCAGCCCGGCAAGAGGCTTGTGCAACGGAACTTCAAGGAAGCGTCCCGATTCCAAATTCACCGTACCTACTTCGACGGCGCGCGGCCACTTCTTGCCCGCGAGATTCTTTTCGAGCAGTTTTCGCAGCGGCATTGTGTCATAGACTGCGGGTTGCTTACGCAGCGTGGCCACGGCCATGTCGCCGAAAATACTCTTGCCAAGCAATCTGCGTGCGCCTTCGGTCAGCACTCCCGTCGAGCGATGCGGAATGTATACTGAGCTGTCGCTGGATATTTCCGTTCGCCAAAGCTCGGCGAGTTGCTTGGCATTTTCAGGCTGCTGACGAATTGCGGCGTCGTAGGTGCCGCTCTCCGTGCCAAAAAGCTGCGCAACATTCAGCGCACCAACCGAGACTCCATAGCCTCCGTCATACGGCTGCCCACTTGTTGCGAAGTACTCTTCGAGCATTCCGGCTTGATATGATCCATAGGCGCCGCCGCCTTGCAGCGCTACGAGAAGATGAGGGAGCACGTGCTTCTGAAAATATGAAGTATGAAGTATGAAATATGAAGTCAGAAAGGTAAGAGTTATGAGGTAAGAGGTATGAGCCCTGAGTGTTTCATCCTTAATCCCTTATCCTTCAAGAATCGCTTCCATCGCAAAGATCAGCGGAATCTCCAATTCACCGTCAGGCAGACGGTACATATCTTGCCCGCATTCGACCATGTTCGCGAACGGTTTGAAACAGCACGTCGGATATTCTTCAAACTGTTTCACCGTAAGTCCCACGCGAGTCAGCGAACGAAATACGTCCGCCAGCGTCCATTGCCATTCGAGGGTCGAAAGCTCGGACGTGTACGAATTGTCGGCATAGTCCGGCGACGGAGGCAATTCAATTCCATTCTCGCAATGAAAGTAGCCGAACTTGCGCTCGATTTTTCCGTCTATCCACTCGAACATCATCATCGTTGGATGAATTTCAACAATCACAAACCGTCCGTTCGGAACGAGAAGTTTTTTGATCACTTCGCCCCAACGATAGAGATTCGATAACCACGTGATCACGCCGTAACTCGTGAAGATTACGTCGAATTTCTCATTGAGGATCTCGTCGAGCTTCAAAACGTCGGTTTCGATGAACCGCACGCGGTCTGCGACGCCCGTCTTCTGTGAAAGTTCTTTCGCTGTCCGGATGGCTACGGGTGAAAAATCCACGCCTACGACCTCGGCGGCACCGCGGCGGGCAATCTCAATCGTGGACTGTCCGAAATGACATTGCAGGTGCAATACCCTCTTGCCCGCAACATTCCCGAGCCAATCCAGCTCCAATCGGTCGAGAGCCGACTTGCCGTTCAGGAACCCTTCGACGTCATAAAACTTGCTGGCGGCGTGAACGGGAGTCACTTCATCCCACCACTTCCGGTTCACGGTGTGACCCGGATGTGCAAGAGGACTGGTCAAGTCCTGTTCTAAGTGTCTGTTAGTGGTCATCTTATTCTTTCCTTAAAGCTCGAAAATTTACGAGTTTTTGAGGAGGGTTGCAAGCGGATTTGCGAGCGAATTGTCTAAATATTTTCAGTTGAATTACTGGCGGGAATTCGCTAAGTTTACCTAATTATTTCTGGGGAATAACGACGAAACTCTGAAAGGCTATCATGTTTGATCCTCGTCACAAGAAACTCGCGGAAGTGCTCATCAAACACAGCACCAAAGTCAAGCCCGGCGACAAAGTCCTCGTCGAGTGCAACGACGTACCGCATGAACTTGTCTCCGCGCTCGTAGAGGAGATTTACGCCGCGGGTGGAATGCCCGTGCTGGAATACAAGCATCAGGCGGTCAATAGGAAACTGATTATGCTCGGCAATGAAGAAACTTTCAAGCTCAATGCCGACGCCGAACTTTACCGCATGAAGCAGATGGACTGCTACATCGCTGTACGCGGAATTTTCAATTCGAAAGAGATCAGTGACATTCCCGGCGACAAGATGTCGCTGTGGGAGAAGAACTGGCTGAAACCCGTGCATCTGAAGCAGCGTGTCGAAAACACGCGTTGGGTGGTTCTGAGATACCCGTCGCCGCAGATGGCGCAGATGGCCAAAATGAGCCACGAAGCGTTCGAAGACTTCTTCTACCGCGTTTGCACCGAAGTGGATTGGAAAAAGGCCAACGAAGCGATGGTTCCGGCCAAGGCATTCTTGGAGAAAACCGACAAAGTCCACATCAAAGGCCCGGGGACGGATCTGCAATTCTCCGTCAAAGGAATTCCGTGGAAACCGTGCGGCGGCGAAATGAATATCCCCGATCTGGAAATCTTCTCTGCACCCGTGCGTACGTCCGTCAACGGCAAGGTCAGCTACAACTCGCCGTCGACTTACCGCGGTTTCACGTTTGAAAATGTGGTCTTGGAATTCAAGGACGGAAAAGTCGTCAACGCCACGGCCAACGACACGAAGCGCATCAACGCCATTTTCGATTCGGATGAAGGCGCACGCTACATTGGCGAATTTGCGCTCGGATTCCATCCGTATGTGCTGCATCCGATGGATGACATCCTGTTCGACGAAAAGATCGCCGGATCGTTCCACTTCACGCCGGGTCAGGCCTACGAAAACGACGCCGACAACGGCAACCGCAGCCAGATTCACTGGGACCTCGTCTGCATTCAGCGTCCCGAATACGGCGGCGGCGAAATCTGGATGGACGGACAGCTCATCCGCAAGGACGGAATCTTCGTGCACGAAGCCTTCCTGAAGATGAACCCGGAAAATTTGACGAAGTAATTTCGCGCAAGCTGCGAATACGAAACGCCCGCTCGGATGAGCGGGCGTTTTCTTGTTGGAGAAACAGAAAACTATTTCATCAAGAGCAGTTTGACCGTTCTCGAATCAGTCGGAGTCGCAATCCGCGCGACGTAGACTCCGCTTGAATATTTGCCGCCGTCGAATTGAAGGCTGTGTCGTCCGGCCTTGAAATTATCGTCTGTCAGCGTTGCAACTTTGCGGCCCAACAAGTCAAAGACTTCCACGCGTGCGCGCGCGGTTTGACTGAGCGTGAACGAGATTGTCGTTGTGGGATTGAACGGATTGGGGAAAGCCGAGAGTGAAAATTGATTGGGCAACTCAAATTGTTCGTTCGCGGCTGTTCCGGTCGTGTCGGGCAGTGAATCCGGCGGCGCAGTCAGCCACGGAACAAACTCCACGCCGTTGCCCACTTCTGTTCCCTGTCCGTTTGGATTGAAAGTGGGACTGTACGGCCCGGTGGAATCGCCCCACCAGTTTTCGCGAGCGTCAAACATTCCGCCGCTCGTCGCCGCCGCCAATCCCGGCGGCAAAAATTGATTGTTGCGAGACTGCGCACTTGCCTCAGCAATAAGGTCAGTGACATAGACATCAGCACGATCTGCGGGGAGCAGGTTTTGAAACGTATTTCTCTCCAGCAATACCATAGAAGAGGCAAATATGCCGATTCCAGAGCTGTTTTGCAAAGCTCCGTTGCGGAAATCACATTCCATAATACGACCGGCTATTCCGTCACCTTCTTGACATGTGATTGAAACAGCCGTCACGCCAATCTGCGTTTCGTTCATGGAGTAGTTTTCAAACACACACTCTCGAATCGTCAGCGGTGCAAGTCCATTGTCTTCACATCTACCATTGACCTCAAGCAAAGCCGCGGGTCCGCGAATTCCGGTAAACAGACAGCCGCGAATTACAGACCCTTCCAAAGCCCACATGTACACGGGCGAAAGTGTCTCTGTGCAAGAATCGAAGACGCAGTCGGCCAGCAACAGCGATTCTCCATAAAGCCCAAGACGGTGACCGGTCGGATTGCGGCCGAACTTGCAGTTTACAATGGTAGACCTATCATATGCAAGTACTCCAACTTGGCTCGTACATTCAAATGAACAATCCTGAAGATTAAGTCTGCCCTGAGGTCTGGGCCAGATGCAATGGCCCAAGTTGCCTTGGAATATTGTACTGGTAACTCGAATATCGTATCCGTGGTCAATGGCTGCCGACACTGAATCAAAACGGCACCTATCGATCACCAAGACATCCGCCTCATTGCGGATTCCCCCGCTTCGATGAGTTGTTCCTGTTTCCCGCATTTCGGCACGATTAAAGAACACGAAGTTCTTAACCCAAACGGTGTCCTCAGTTATAAGAAATGCCGAGGGCGTGTCTGCATCCGGCAAGGGAATTGGATCGAGTACCGTCCAAAGCTCCGGTTCAACGCTGTCCGGCGAGTGAACTCCGCTGAGTGTGAAAGAGTGCGGCGGTCCGGTCAAGAACTCGTGATAGGTTCCGGGGGATACCAGCACGGTATCTCCGGCTTGAGTGGAGTCCAACGCCGCCTGAATTGTCCCCAAGTCATTCGGAACGTGCAGCACTTCTGCCGTTCCGAGCTTCTGATGGATCATTAGCCCCAGAGCGCAACCCAAAAGTAATCTCGTTACGGCGTACAATTTGTGCTCACTATTCCGTATGACAAACAAGCGATTGCGCCGCAAGACTGTTTGCATTCGCCGCAATCTCCGGCTGCACCCGGGCAATATACTTTGCAAACGTAGAGGACGCAGGTTGTGGATGAATCCAACTCGATCTGACAATCTTGGCTGCATCCCCCAATGTTGCAGTTGTTGGTTTCGCAAGAAGTCAGAAAGTATTCGTTCCCACCGGCCAGTTTCCAAACAGAAGCACAAGATTGGCAACCGCCGCAGTAGTCCCCTGCGCAATTGGTTGATACGTGAAACGTGTACACCCCATCACAGGCGGGTGAGAATTCAAGCCGTGAACAATTTGCAGTCGGATTACTTCCACACATGTCGTTTGAGCATGTGCTGTCCGTGAGGCAGATACAGTCCGAGCAAGCCCAAAGTTGCGTGGTCATTCCGAGACATAAAAAAACCGCAAATGTGATAATTGCGGTTGTAGCGGAAGGTGCATGCTTCATGGCGATCCTCCAAACTCTTATGTTTCCCCGTGATGCACCGACTTTCTCGGTGCACCGCCTTGTTGGGTGCACCGCCTTCAATGTACGGCTTCGGAAACATCTTGTCAAGAGTTTAGCAGATCAAAAGTGATTTTGTTAAGAACGCCGTTGGGTCTATTTCAGCAGGAGCAGTTTAACGGTCTGCGAAGCGCGCGTTGACGACAGTCTCGCTAAATAGACTCCACTGGCAATATTTCTGCCGTCGAAACGAAATTCGTGCTGCCCTGCAGTCAATACCCCATCGTTCAGCCTCGCCACATTTCTTCCCAGAAGATCGAACAAATCAAGTTTCACGATTCCTGATTCACTAAGTGAAAACGTGATTGTCGTTGTGGGATTGAACGGATTGGGGAAAGCCGAGAGTGAAAATTGATTGGGCAACTCCATCTGTTTGTTCGCAACTGTTCCGGTCGTGTCGGGCAGTGAATCCGGCGGCGCAGTCAGCCACGGAACAAACTCCACGCCGTTGCCTACTTCTGTGCCTTGTCCGTTTGGATTGAAGGTGGGACTGTACGGCCCGGTGGAATCACCCCACCAGTTTTCGCGTGCGTCAAACATTCCGCCGCTCGTCGCCGCCGCCAATCCCGGCGGCAAAAATTGATTGTTGCGAGCGACCAAGCCTCCGGTTGTACCGCTGTTGGAAACGTAGACATCCGGTTGGTTGGTAGGAGTTAGATTCTCAAAAATGCTGTTTCGCACAAATGCCGAACCTGAAATACTCATCGCTGTGCCGGGCAATGTCGGTGCGTCTCCATTTCGAAAGCAACAGCTTGAAACTTCTCCAGCAATTCCTTCTCCCTGCAAACACCTCAATTGCAGCGCGACTATTCCTGATCGCGGAGGTGTTATGAAATAATCATCAAAAGTACATTCCGATATGACAATCGGAGTCTCGCCTTGCACCTCACAAGCAACACTAATTTCAAGGATCGGCTGTACGTTGTTTATTCTCGTAAAGGTACAGCGAGTGATTTCAGATCCCCGCAACGGCCAGAGATAAAACAATGAGAGGCTGTTCGAACAAGAGTCAAAGCGGCAATCGGTAACACGAAGTGCTTCTCCGAATAGTCCCATGAAATGACCCTGCGGACTTTGTTTGAACGTGCAGTTTTCGACCAATGAGCCGTCATAGCCAAGAACAAGTACCTGGCCAGTACCACTAATTGTACAATCACGCAACTGTATTCGGCCTCCGGTCGCGGGCCAAACGCAGTGAAGGGGACATGCTGCAAACGCGGACCCTGTTACGCGAATATCGTAACCCTGATCGATGGCTGACGAAACTGAATCAAACCGGCAATGTTCGACTATCAAAACGTCTGCTTCGTTGCGAATCCCTCCGCTCCGTGTCGGCCAAACGGTTTGCCTCATCTCGCGGTTGTTAAAGAACACGAAGTTTCTCACTCGCACGGTGTCCTCTGTCACAAGAAATGCTGAGGGCGTGTCTGCATCCGGTAAGGGAATTGGATCGAGCACCGTCCAAAGCTCCGGTTCAACGCTGTCCGGCGAGTGAACTCCGCTGAGTGTAAAAGAGTGCAGCGGTCCGGTCAAGAACTCGTGATAGGTTCCGGGGGATACCAGCACGGTATCTCCGGCTTGAGTGGAGTCCAACGCCGCCTGAATTGTCCCCAAGTCATCAGGAACGTGCAGCACTTCTGCCGTTCCGAGCTCCTGATGGATCATTAGCCCCAGAGCGCAACCCAAAAGTAATCTCGCTATGGTGTGCATGGCGTGCTGGTAGTTTCAGAATACAGGCAAGCAACTGCTTCGCAAGTAGTTGAGCACTCTCCACAGTCGTTTGCCGCACCGGGGCAAGGCAGCTTGCAGACATACAAAACGTATTTGTCGTCCGCGCTCAAAATTGCGCTGCATGAGTTTTCGCATGCGTTGACGGTGCAGCCGTTTGTTTCGCAAGAAAGGACAAGCTGCTTGCGGTCTCCAGAAAGTTTCCAAAGTGATGCACAAGATTGGCACCCGCCGCAAAACTCTCCGTCGCAGTCCAGCTCAACTCGTAGGACATAGGCACCTGAGCACGCGAGTGTGATTTCTCGGCGCGCGCAATCAGCAGTCGGGAAAACGGAACAATAGCCATTGGTGCATGCGCTGTCAGCGAGACAGAAACAGTTTTCACCGGCGAACAATTGCGGCACGCCGAAGCAAAAAAAGGCCGCAAGACAAAGTATTGCGGCTAATTTAGAAGGTTTGTGGCTCAACTGTTCTCCTCCCATCCCCTGTATATCTCTCTGCGCACCGGCTGATGCACACACCTTATGATAGGGATTTGCGAGTCCGTTGTCAATGGGAATCACGATCAAAAAACAATGGATAAGTCAGGTGTCGACAACCCCTTTTCATTTGGCAAGTTACCGTCTCAGCATCGCGAAGGCAAATTCGCGTCCGTGACCTTCGGCGTAGGCCAGTTTGATCCAAAGCATCGCCAGCGACTCAAGGTGGCGTGCCATCGACAACGGCCCGGCGTCCACGGCGTCAAAACCCAACTCTTCGGTCAAGAGTCTTACCGATGCTTTCGCAACGGCGTCGCCCCCGCAGTAAAACATCACCGATTTCTGCTTGCCGTACACCGGATTTGACATGTTGTTGAAGCCCGTCGAATTGAAACACTTTACGACATGCGCTTGCGGCTGGAGCTTCTGCAATTCTTCGGCGCCCGACGTGTTTCCGGATACGGAAAGTCCCGCGAGTCCCGGAGCAATCGGATTGGTCGCGTCGATGATGACCTTCTGTGCACACGGACCACAACTGCTGGCCATTTCTATTGCGGCTTCATAGGGCAGCGCCAACACGATGACTTCGCCCCACTCGACGGCTTCGGCAATCGTTGCGACGCGAACGGGTTTGTGTTCCTGATCAACCACGAATTTGTCAGACTTGGGGGCGCGCACTCCGTACATGACTTCGTGCGGGCCCTCGTTCCAACGAAAACCCAAGGCCTTGCCGACGTTGCCCATGCCGATTATGGAGATCTTCATTTTATTCCTCCGGGAAGTATGTGCTTAGAAATGAGGGAGTTGCCTGTATCTATGACACGTTTCGGACTCTATTTTGTTCCGAATGACGATGGCCGTTTGCAATTGACCCCGCCGCAACGTAAATTTGTGATTGATTTGCCGCAACTAACGGGAGAACCGTATGGGTTTCTTAGTAATTCTCGGCCTGATTGTCGTGTTGGCAATCTGGATCATTGGCCTTTACAATGGTCTGGTCACGCTGCGCAATCAGGTCAAAGGCGCATGGTCCCAAATTGACGTCCAGCTCAAGCGCCGTCACGACCTCATCCCCAATTTGGTCGAAGTCGTTAAGGACTATATGTCCTACGAACAGGAGACGCTGGAAAAGGTCATCAAAGCCCGCAACACCGCCGTTTCTGCAACCGGTCCCGCCGACGTGTCGGCCGCCGAAAACCACTTGACCGGTGCGCTGCGCCAGCTCTTTGCCGTTTTCGAGAACTATCCCGACCTGAAGGCCAATCAAAACGTGATGAAACTTCAGGAAGAATTGACCTCCACCGAAAACAAGATAGCATTCGCGCGGCAATATTACAACGACACCGTGATGACTTATAACACCAAGCAGGAACTGTTTCCCGCTAACCTCTTCGCCGCGTCGCTTGGATTCAAGAAGGAAGAATACTATCAAGTGCCCGAAGAAGAGAAAGAGAATGTGAAGGTTGACTTGAGGTGAGCGACTACCGTCGCGATTTCGCCGCTGAAATTCGGTCTAACAAGCGGAAGTCGATGACTTTGTTCATCGGGCTTCCGCTTTTGTTATTGATCTTGTGCTGGGTGATCGGACGGTCGTACGGGTTCGGTGATTTAGGATTACCTGTCGGATTCATCGTCGCCGTTTCCGTGATGCTGATCTCGTATTTTCTGGGTGACGACATCGTGTTAGGTTTTACCGGCGCGCGCGAAGCGACTTGGGAAAACGACCAGATGCTCTTCAACGTCGTTGACGAAATGCGCATCGCCGCGGGTTTGCCGATGCCGCGTGTGTACGTCATCGATTCCTTTGCGCTGAACGCTTTCGCGACCGGATGGAGTCCGGAAACCGCCGCGGTTTGCGTAACGCGCGGGCTCTTGGAGAAACTCAACCGCGAAGAACTGCAAGGCGTGATCGGCCACGAAATGGGACACGTCGCGAATCTCGATATTCGCTACATGCTGCTGGTGTCTACGATGGTCGGAGCGATCGCTTTGATTGCCGACGGCTACCGCCGAAGCATGTGGTACGGAAGCGGACGCATGGGAAGATCTGCCAGCAAAGGTTCGTCGCGCGGAGCATTTCTGATCATCGGAATCGTGCTTTCAATTTTGGCTCCCTTTGCAGCGCTGGTCATGCAGGCGTCGATCTCACGCAAGCGAGAGTACCTCGCCGATGCGACGTCAGCTCGACTCACACGCAATCCGTTGGGCCTTGCCAATGCGCTGGCGAAAATTGAACAATCGATGTTCGTCAATCCGCTGCCGTGGATCAATCGCGCAACCGTGCATCTGTTTATCATCAATCCGCTTCGCAACGACGAGATGTCCAAAGGGCTGATTTTCTCCACCCATCCACCCACCAAAGACCGCATTCAGCGCCTCCGCGCCATGGCAAACCTACAGGGAAGTGTGCAAAATCAACAAGTTGAGTGAGTTGGTTACAAAGTTGCGCGGATGAGCTGAAAAGGATTGCGAGCCGGAGTATTTGAGGCTATATTGCTATAGCTTGGTGGAGCAGGACTTCGTGTCGGAAAACTAATCAAACCCTGACAAGGGGGAGGTACAACATGCGTGGGATGCTTGGAATTACCTGCTTTTGCTTGATTTTGGGTTGGACAATTGGTGCGCAGGCGCAATTTCCTTTCGTGGAAGTTGGCGCACAAGTGGGACTGACGGAGGCGGGTTCGCCCGGATGTCCGCGTTGGGTGGACATGGATGGAGACGGCGACCTCGATCTTCTTCGAACTGTTCGTTTTTACGGCGCGGTGGAATACTACCGCAATGACGGCGGGGCTTTCACGCTCATGGACAATGTCGGTCTTCCGGACGACTGCGACATTCAGAGCCTCGTTCCCGTGGACTTTGACCGCGACGGAGATATCGATCTCTTCTTGGGCGGGTACCACACGGATCTGCAATTTCTGGTCAACGAAGACGGCCAATTCGTAAACCGCGCCGCCGAACTTGGCATTGACGTCGACAACGGTGTGCGCGACTACTTCTGGCTTGATCTTGACGGCGACGGTTGGGTGGATTTGATGATTCAGTTCATCGATTACTGGGCGCTCTATCACAATGACGAAGGCGCAGGCTTCACGGACATCACTCAAGGGTCAGGCATTCCGAATACGCACGACAATGCGAACTTCGCCTTAGGTGACTTCGATCTCGACGGCGACATGGACATCTTCATGCCGCGCATCAGCGGGAGTGATTATTTCTACCGCAACGACGGAAACGGCGTGTTCGTCGACGTCACTGCCGCCGTGGGCTTGGCCGGAACTCTCACCGACGCGGGCAGCATGTTCGTCGATATCAACAATGACAAGTATCCTGACTTGATCATGCCCGGCGACGGCTCGCATGACGTGTATCTGAATCAAAACGGAGAGTATTTCGAGCAGGCAAGAGTGCACGGTGCCGACGCCGATTTTCAAGCCATGGACTGGCCGTGGGGCGCGCATTATGCCGCCGGCGACTATGACTTGGACGGCGACTTTGATTTTATGGTCGTCTGCCCCGGAGGTACCGGCATGCTTCACGGCGAAAATCAATTCTTGCGCTGCGACAGCGTGTCTGGATTGGACGTCTATTTCACGGACATGGCTCCCCAATGGGGACTTAATTCGATGGACGACGGTTTGCCCCGGTTTGCCGACTATGACAATGACGGCGATCTGGATTTGATTTTGATGCTGAACGGTTTGCCGCCGCAGTTGTATGAAAATACGACGAACGGGACGGACCGTTTGGAAGTCACTTTGATCGGTCCGAACGGCGAGGAATTCGGTTGGCACCGCCGCGTTGAAATCTTCCCGCACGGCGGTGACGCGGCGCTTTGTGCCAATGTTTTGGGTGAAGACGCGGTCGGTGTGAACGGCATGAACAACTATTTCGCCGTCGACGAAAACGGCGCATACGACGTGTATATCTACTTGGAAGACGGTACAATGCTGTCTCCGGAGACACATCCGCAATTGTCGAATGTCGTGCCTGCCGCTATCGGTCACAAACTTTCGGTGCAGCTTGATGCAACTTCGGCCGAGCCTGATCCTGTCTTTGTCTATTCCTTCGAGTTGCATCCGGCTTATCCCAATCCGTTCAACCCCTCGACGACTATTCACTATGAGTTGGCGGCTGCAAGCGACGTAGAGTTCCGCGTGTTCAATACGTTGGGCGAGGAAGTCGCGTCTTTTGCGCTGGGTGCAAAAACTTCGGGCGAACACACGTTCGAATGGAATGCGTCCGCGCTGCCGTCCGGTGTGTATTTTGGACGAATCGAAGCAGGCACACAAGCGGCGACACAAAAACTTGTGCTGCTCAAGTAGCATCTCGATCTTGAAAATGAGCAACGGCCTCGACGAAATGTCGAGGCCGTTTTATTTTTTCTCGTGTCAACTTGATTGCTTTACCAGCCGTCCCGTTCTCCGCGCGCTATCCCGTCTTCAGGCATAAAACCGTTCCAGTGCGAATGGCAGTCTAAACAATTGCTGCCCGGATAGTGTTCCAGCCCCGTCCCGTTGCTGCGGTAGTAGTCCGTTTGCGTATGACAGATTTCGCAAATGCCGTCGAAGTTCGGCGCGCCGTGAATAAAGTCCGTCGCATGGTTGAACAGCATGTGTTCGCTTTCGTCCACGGGGTTTCCGTTGCGAATGAAATAGCGTTCATACTGCGGCTGATGGAAATGCGGGTTGTGACAAATGCTGCACGTCAAGGTGTCCGTGCCCAAGTGCGACTGAACGGGTGTCGCAAAGCCGGTTTCCACGTGACAGCTCTTGCACATGTGGTCGCTGGTCCACCACTCGGGTTTTGGAGAGGGAATAACGGGTGGGCGTGTGTGACAACTGTTGCAGCTTATGCCCTCCGAAACTTCGTGCGGATCATCGTGGGCTTGGTCGAGGTGGCCGTCGCCCGTACGAACTTCCAAAGTTGACAAGGCTGGAGTTTCGAGACCGGATTCCACGATGATACGGTAGTAGCAAAGATCGTAGAGATTCACCGCTGTGCCGTCCGTGAAACTCGTGTCAATCGTATTGCCGATAACTTCAACAGAAATTTCGGGAAACTCAAGGTCAGTACTGCGCTGCACGATG
Organism: Calditrichota bacterium; assembly: GCA_020637445.1. Classification (NCBI taxonomy): domain Bacteria; kingdom Pseudomonadati; phylum Calditrichota; species Calditrichota bacterium. Next base: position 690,312 of record JACJVZ010000002.1, read on the forward strand.
TAGCTCCCGGCACCGAGTTGAGGATTCCAACTAAGGTGCAGTCCGCCGTCATCGGCCAAGATAGTCAAATTAAGCGGCAGCGGAGGAGTGGGAGTCACACTGCCGGTCACGGTGTAGACATGAACACAGCCCGTCGACGGCGAGGTCACATAGAGCGTCGTGCCGTCCAGAGCGATGTCGACTCCGCCGCGCAGGGCAAGCGTTTGCAGCCGCGCCGCGTTAAGATATGCTCCGTCCGTATCGTAGATTTGAACCAAGTCCGTGATCATATCGAGCAGCCAGATTCTTCCTGCCGCGTCAATCTCGATTCCGAACGGCCGGAAAAATTTCCCGTCGATTTGCAGGCCGTTGCCTTCGGAGCCGAACCGGAACAACGAATCGCCGTTCAGAGCATATGATTGAATCCGGTAGTTGTTCTGGTCGTTTACAATCAGATCGCCGGTAACAGAATTATAGACCATGGCGACGGGTTCGTCGAGTCTGCCGAAAAAATAGCCATGCCCGGCAAAAACAAATAACGGCGCACCCGAAGCGTCGAAAACCTTTACAAAGTCATCTTCATCCGACACGTACACGCGGCCATCCGGAACCCAAGCCACGTCGTGCGGATCCGTGAACGTAACCCCCGTCATTCCGTATGTGGTCAAGACAGTGCCGCTCATGTCAATCTTATAGACGGCGTTTCCCACGGTGACAATCAGATTGCCCGGGTCGGCCAAACAAATCGCTCCGGGAACTCCATTGATTGGAATTTCGGAGATCACAGTTCCGGCAGCGTCGAACACGAGAATCTTTTCGTCCAGCGGGGACGTCACAAAGACGTGATGCGACACTGTATCACAGACAACCCGCGTGGGGTTGTTTATTCCGCACCATGTACCAGACGGAACGAATTCCAAGGCGGAAACCGGGTCAGAGAAACTCAAAGTAAGCAAGACGGCGACCCAAAACCAAACACCAAATTTACGGTCGGATTCCATCATTAACTCCTGCGCCCAGATAATTCTGCGCGGCTGAATTGCGTTGCTTTCCAGATGTCATAGCAAGTTAATACAAAGTTAATGGAGACTCAACTACACGAATTATCCAGACTTTTTTTCATTTTTTGTGTGTCATTAGCGCTAAAGTGAACGTTTCTACAATGTAGCACAATCATTCAGGAACTTTCGATGTGAAAACCTTCACAAAGAGAGGCGTGCCTATTCATTCGATAAAAATATCGCCAATCAAGTTCACTGAAAACAAAACGGACGCACATTGCTGCGCGCCCGTTTATCGAGTGTGAAGTTAATTTCACATTGCGGTGAGCAGGTCGTCCAGTTTTTCGAACATTTCCGCCCAGCCCTGCGAAGATCCCAGACTGATGATTCTGTCGCGGCCTTCGTTCGTTTCGAATTTCGAGATCATCGTCAGTTTGGTTTTGTTGCCGAGATCTTCGAAAAGCATCGTGGTCACACTGCTCGGCGGCGGCCCCTCCGGTCCCCAAAAATCTCCATCAATGACGTTGTCTGTCCAAACGATCTTCTCAATCGGGACGATTTCGTCGTAGATGAAATGGCACGGATACTCATTGCCCATCCCGACCATCGTATCCAAGAATGACCCACCCGGTTTCAGGTCGACGCTGCAATCTTTGTTGGTGAAGTTGTGCGGTGCCCACCATTTTTCGAGATGCTCCTTCCTTGTCCAAGCGTCCCACACCAGTTGTCGCGGCGCGTCAAACGTCCGTATGAATACGATCTCACGGTCGTTGACCTGCACCTGCATTTTGTCCAAAGCTGTACTCATTTCGTTCCCCGTTTCTGCTTATGTTGTCTCTGTATTTCCCGTGCTTCGTTCTCTCGCATGCGTGCTTTGACGATCTTTTTGACCAGCGCGGAGGGCAGTTGTTTTTCGACCGTGAATTGAATCGTCCCCTTGGACGTCTTGAAACCGCCCAATTCGTTCTTCAACTCTTGCGTCATGAAAGCGCTCGCTCCAAAAAGGCTCATGTGGTTCTTGAATGCCGCATAGTGAACAAGATTGCCTTTGTACACCACCGTCGGCATGCCGTAGGAGATCTTCTCTTCGGCTCCTTTAGCCACAGAAAGAATTGTCTTGCGCAGTTTTTCGAGTGCTTCGCGCTGGTCGTCGGGAAGCCCCTGCAAGTACTTTGCGACCTCGTTCATTTCCCGTCAAAAGCGCGCTTGAGTTCGGCAATGTCAAGTTTTTGCATCGTGAGCATCGCCTGCATCGCTCGTCCCGCTTTCTCTTTGTCCGGATTGTTAATGATGTTCGCCCATTCCTTTGGCACAATCTGCCACGAAAATCCGTACTTGTCTTTCAACCATCCGCACGCGCTCTCTTGCCCGCCGTTGGCCGTAAGCGTGTTCCAGTAGTAGTCAATCTCCTCTTGGTCGTTGCATTCCACCATGATGGAAACAGCTTCCGAGAATTTGAAAATCGGCCCGCCATTCAGCCCCATGAACTTCTGACCGTTCAATTCAAACACCACCGTCAGCACACTTCCTTCCGGTCTCCCGGATGCTTTTGCCGAGGCCGCGTCATAGCGGGAAATGTCTAAGATCCGCGAATTGGGAAAAACTGAGATGTAGAAATTCGCGGCTTCTTCGGCCTGTGTGTCGAACCAAAGACAAGTGGCGAAAGTGATGTTGTTATTCATTTGGGGTACTGCCCTTCTTGTGCTGTGTTTGCAAGTGTTTCAAGTATTGATCCAATCTGTCAAATCTTTCTTCCCACATTTTCCGATACTGGTCAATCCAGTCCGAGGCTTCTTTGAGAGGAAGAGCTTCCAATTTGGCGGGCCGCCACTGCGCGTGCCGCGAGCGCGAAATAAGCCCGGCCCGCTCGAGCACTTTCAGATGCTTGGTAATCGCAGGAGCCGACATCCGAAAGGGCTTGGCCAGCTCGGAAACAGAAGTCTCCCCCGAGGACAACCGCGCCAGAATCGCTCGCCGCGTAGGGTCGGAAAGCGCTGCAAATGTTTGACTTAATTTATCCTGCATGAGTTGTTATTAACAATATGGTTAATTAACTAATGGGTAATATAAAAAAGAGAATTGGCTTTGTCAAGAGGGCAGAGGTCTCGAGAAAAATGATCGTCAGAAGTACAAAATAAAGGCAGCCTTCACAATTGGAAAGCTGCCTTTGAGATTGACTGGCGCGAGTTCAGGAGTTCCGATGCAGCACGCGAAGCTCGTGGATTCGTACCCACGGGAGAGTTGTCTTGAACGGGTATGTCCGCACCGTCGTGTAACCGTCCAGACTGTCAAAAGCGATTACGTATTCGTCGTCCGGTACCCACCACCAGACATCGGGGTTTTTGGGTACGAAATCTCTTGTGTAAAGTCTGCTGGCATTGAACTCCACTCCGCCGTCAATGTGGTCCGCGGGAATCTTCAGCTCATTCGTAAGATCGTCCAGAGCCAACCAACGTGCGCTGTTCCAAGAATGATAATCCCTCGTAGAAAGAGTGGAGAACACAAACATAGCGGTAAGAAAAAGAGCTATGGCGGCGCCATACCATCGGCGTAACGGACGGTGTTCGCCGTGAAGCGCGATGAGCAGAGCGGCGAACGGAATCAGCAGAATATAGTAGCGGTCAAACAGACCCGCGACCGTAATGACCGCCAGATACTGCGCAGGAAAGGTGAGGGAAAACAAAATTAGGACTGAGCGAAACGGCAAGGGGAGCGAGAAATTCGATAGAATGTTTCGAAGTCCGTTCAGGCTTAGGGCCGTTAGCATGATTCCCGACACTATGGCCATAACCGTCAAGGTCTGCCACAAGATTGCCGGCGCCTCGGCAATCTTGGCCATTTCAAGGATTCCGTCGCGGAGGCTCAGTGCGCCTGATCCGAAATCTACCCAAACATTAATGATAAACGGCATCAGCATGCTGGGATAGTGAGCAATGAATAGTGCGAGCAGGAATGCGAACGGGAGCCATCTGGATAAACGGATCCCCCAAAGCGGCAGTCTCAAGGCCTGGCCCGGAACAAGACTCCAGAGCACAAGAATGAACAACCCGGGATAACCCACCGCGGCCAAAATCGCGTTTCGATAGTGGTAATACTGCAGCGAAAGCGGCTGAAAAAATCGATCCGTCAAGTTGTTCATCCACGGGCTATGCAAGTCCGTAAATCCCAACAAGGGATAAAAGACGTACTGGTGCAGCAGCAGCTCGGCCGCACACATAAAAACCGGGAAGACCGCCAGCAGAAATGTCTGCTTAGAGTAGGTCCGTGAAAGAAAATAGCCGACGCCAAATGACACCGCGAGAAACAGGGCGAATTGACGGGTGTACAAAGCTATCGTAAGAGCGACCATCAGCCAGACGTAAGTTCGCATGCTGCCCGTGCGAATGGTCCGGAGAGAAAGAATCGAAACCCAAATCAGCAGCATGTAAAAGAACACGTCCGTCATGAACGTCGTGGAGAGATTCAGGTAGATCGGATTTGCCGCAACCACCGCCGCTGTAAGCAGCGCGGCTCGCCGGTTGCCAGAAAACTCTTCAATAAAAACGTACGTAAGAACGATTCCAATGAGGCCCGCCGTGATCATCGAAATATGCAGAGCTGCAAAAGAAAATCCGAACGGCAAGCAAAACAAGGCGCCCCATGCAATCATGCTGACAAGCGTCATGGCTGGCCAACCCTGCGGAATGTCTAATGTGCCGTGCTCAACCAGCGATTGGACGGGTCTGGCATAGGCCCAATCGTCATTCAATGGAAACTCGCCCCACGGGCCAATCCAAATAATGGCCGCAAGCCAAAGGAGGCAAATCAAGATCAGCCAAATTGGGGGGCGAAATGTGTTCATGGCCTAAGATACCTATTTGCGGCCACGACTGCAATTGAAATCGCTTCCGGGTAGTTGACTTTAGTCCTCAAATTTCATATACTTGGGTTCATTTGTGACTTTTTAGAAGTGCTTGTTTTTTATTAGGTCACATGCGCGCCCGTAGCTCAACTGGATAGAGCGTCTGGCTACGGACCAGAAGGTTTGGGGTTCGAATCCCTACGGGCGTACGAAGTCAAAGGATGAAGGATAAAGGATGAAGGATGAATCGGGCGGCAAATCCGCTTGAATCTTGATGAACAACCTCCTCGAATCCTTTGGAAAACCTGACCATGACCGCTGGATGGGAGCGGCGCTGGCGGAGGCCGAAAAAGCTGCCGAACGAGATGAAGTTCCCATCGGCTGCGTGATTGTCCATAACGGAACGGTGATCGGGAGGGGTCACAACCTCACTGAAAGCCACCAGGACCCGACCGCGCACGCGGAAATGATTGCGATTACGGCGGCGGCTGAAGCACTCGGCAGCCGCCGTTTGTTAGATTGTACCCTGTATGTCACGCTCGAGCCGTGCGCGATGTGCGCCGGAGCCATCGTGCTGGCCCGCATTCCTTATATAGTGTATGGCGCGCCCGATGCCAAAGCCGGTGCCTGCGACACACTCTACACCTTGCTTTCCGACCCGCGGCTGAATCATCGCGCCCATCTCGTGCGCAAAGTCCGCGAAAAAGAATGCTCCGAACTTCTCTCCGCTTTCTTCGCCCGCAAAAGAGACGAGAAAAAACTTGGCCAGTCTGACGACTCAACAACTTGAGCAACTGCGCGCCCGCATTTCGCAGCGCGCTGAAAGCAGCATTCCCGTTTGGCCCGTCGCGGTCAGACCTTGCGCGGAACGCAATGCGCTCGCGCTCTTGATGGGGACGCTGCTGGGCAAGCTGCCGAACGACGACGTCGCTCCGCTCGTGCGTCCGATTCTTTCCGAGCAAGAGAAAAACGGAAGCTGGCGCAACGATATTTCGTTGACTTTGGAAATCGTGCAAGCTCTTTCTCAGTCAAACCGTCCTGAAGCCCGTCCGGCAATGAACAAGGCTGTGACGTGGCTCGAAGAGCATCCGCACCGCCGACATTTGCGCGCGGAAACACTCTTGCTCTTGGGACACACGACGGGACTCGGCGCTCCGATTCGATTCCGTTATTTGCTGAAACCCGCGCTGAACATCGCAATCGATTGGAGTTTTCGCGGAAAGAACACGTCGCGAAAATTGGCCGCGCATCTCTTGATGAACGACCAAGGCCGCGACAACGGACGCATGTCGGCGTTAATCCGCCGTCAACAAACCGACGGCTCATGGGACGGCAATGTGCGCACGACGGCGCTTGCGATGGCTGCGCTGCGGCATGCGGGCGTGCCTGCTTCGGACAGTTTGTTCGAACGTGGGTTCAGATTCATGCGCGTTTTGCAGCAGTGGGACGGCAAGGACCTTTTGCAAGCTCCCGCTGACGTGTCGAATGTGCTGCATGCGACGACCGTACGCTCTTTGATTTTGGCTGGAGCAGAAAACAGTGAAGTCGCGCCGTCTGCCATGCTTTTGCTGCATCATCAGGATGTTAGCGGCGGTTGGAGCACCGGCAGCGGGCAACCCGTTGACGTGATGACCACAGCGATGGCGCTGGACGCGCTCGCGCTCTTTGGAGACGAGCCGCTTGAGACACGTTGGGTGCGCAGGCGTGCGGCGGAATTCTTGATTTCCGTGCAGCACTCAGACGGAAGTTTTTCCGCGTTGCCCAAGAAATCATGGTTCGCCTATCGCGGCGCGAAAAACCGTGCGAGTTTGGACGTCACCTCTGCGGCGCTGTTGGCTCTATGCGAATGCGGCGAATTCAGTGCGCTGCCCGCGATGATCAAAGCTGTGAATTTCATCACGCGCGAGCAATTGCCCGACGGTTCGTTTCCCGCTTCGACAATGAAGTCGCGGCTATACACGACGGTACTTGCGGCGGAAGCACTCGATGCGTTCGGCGGCATGCGCAAGCATGTTGAAAAATCGCTGGAGTGGATTTCCACTCAGCAGCATGAACTTGGCGGATTTATGGGCGACGTGGGGTTGACGTCGTGGCACACGGCGATGGCTGTACGCGGATTGAGTTTGCGGCCGGCGAAGTTCGCGGTCGAACTTGCTTCGGCCAGAACGCATCTGCTTATGCGTCAAGACGAAGAGACCAAGTGGTGGAATGATGCGTCATCAAACCTCTATGTGCCGAGTCTTCACCGCAGGCTCAGCGTGACGGAAATGACGGCAATGGCCGCGCTCGAAGCCTTGCACACGGGAAGCCGCGTGCGCGCAATGCGCACCAGAAAATTGCGCACGACTCCGACGCCGCGAGGATAATCGTTCGTGACGCTCTTTGAAGAATTCAGTTGGCGCGGTTTAGTCTACGATTCGACTGCCGAAGCTGCCGAAGCGGTTAAGACTCCGTTAGTCGTCTATTCCGGTTTTGATCCGACGGCGAAAAGTCTGCACGTCGGAAGTTTGGTTCCGCTGTTGCAGTTGCGCCGCTGTCAGCTTTTTGGTCACACGCCGATAGTCTTGGCTGGTGGCGGAACGGGCATGATCGGCGATCCGTCGGGAAAATCTGCCGAGCGTAATCTGCAATCCATTAAGCAGATCGAAGAGAATCTCGCGGGGATGGAGAAGCAGCTTAAGTTCTTTCTCGATTTCGACTCTGGGAGCAATCCCGCGAAGTTCGTCAACAATGCCGAGTGGCTCAACAAAGTCACGATGGTCGAGTTTCTGCGCGAAATCGGCAAGAATTTTTCCGTCAATGTGATGATGCAAAAGGAATCCGTGCGCCGCAGGTTAGAGAGCGAAGACGGGATTTCTTATACCGAGTTCACGTACAGCTTGATGCAGGCGTACGACTTTCTCGAACTCTTCGACCGTCACAACTGCACGCTGCAAATCGGCGGCAGTGACCAGTGGGGCAACATAACGGCGGGTGCGGATCTGATTCGCCGCAAACGGCAGGGCAAAGCGCACGCGATGGTCTTCCCGCTTTTGACCACGGCGAGCGGGCAAAAATTCGGCAAGAGCGAGGGCGGAAATATCTGGCTCGACTCTGAGATGACGTCGCCGTACCAATTTTACCAATATTGGTACAACAGCGACGACCGCGACGTCGACCGCTATTTGAAAACGTTTACCTTCCTGACGCGCGATGTGATTGAAGACCTTGCGCACGTCACGGAAGCCAGCCCAGAAAAGCGCGAAGCGCAGACCATTCTCGCGCGCGAAGTCACAAAACTCGTGCATGGCGACGCCGGAGTACTGGCTGCCGAACGCGCAGCGAAAGTTCTGTTCGGAGGTGATCTGGATGGGTTGTCGGCAAAAGACGTTGTGGGAATTTTTGCGGATGTTCCTTCACACACGATTGCCAAAGCTGAAATTTCTTCCGGCAAGAACGTCGTCGATCTGATCGTTGAATCCGGTCTGTTCAAATCCAAAGGCGAAGCCCGCCGCATGATCGATTCCGGCGGCGTCTACGTCAACAACGTTCGCATTTCCGATTCCGCGCACACAGTCAATGCCGATCAAGCGATTGACGGCGAGCTGTTTGTGCTGCGCAAGGGGAAGAAGGAATATCTCGTAGTGAAAGTCGGTTGACGACTGTAAACTGAGGAGAAGTTATGAAGAAGTTTTTCGCTCTTTCAATTTTGGCCGTGCTGTGCATTGCGTCGTTCGCAAATGCGATGGACCTCGAAACGCTGCTCAAGAACGCGAATGAGTTTCACGACGGCAAGCTGGCCAAGATTGACGACATGACGCTCGAATACACGGGCACGTTCAGCGGTCCTGCGGGTGAAGGCATGGGCATGACGTCCAAGATGATTCGCAAAGGCGACAAGTGGCGCATGGACGCGACGATGACGGTCCCCGAAGGTCAGGTGACGATGAACGGCCAAGCGATGCCTGCCGGCGGCGGTATGGAAACCACCGTGCTCTTCGACGGTCAAGACATTTGGACCTCGGTCATGGGCATGAAAATGAAAATGCCGAAAGACCAAGCCACCGAGCAGCTTTCATTTTCACAATACTGGACGGAGCCGCCCGCGGGTTCCGAAGTCACAGGTGAAGAAACCGTCAACGGCCGCGACTGCTACGTCGTCGTTTATCCCAAGATCGACCAGACGGAAAGCGAAACGACAATTTGGCTTGACAAAGACTACTACGTCAACGTCAAGTCCGAGTCGAAAATGGGCGGCAAGCTCGTCAAGACTCTCTTTGACGATTTCAAACCCGTCGCCGACGGATACGTGCTTCCTTACAGCGCGGTGGTTTACAGCGACGATGAAAAAACCGCCGATGTGAAGATCACAAACGTCGAGCTTAACAAGGGCGTGGACGAAAGTCTGTTTGACGCGGCGACTCTCGGCGGCGGCGAAATGAACATGGATCTCGAAAAGCTGATGAAACAAGCCGAAGAGATGCAAAAGAAGTACCAGCGTTGACGCTGGACCCAATGACGCTAGTGCGTTTAGATTGAGCGGGGTGGGGTATGAATAAGTTGGTTTGGATTCTCGCAGTTGTTCTTTGCAGCACATCTTTTGCGTACGATATCGAAGATTTCAAACGCGACGCGAAAACCTATCACGAGTCGCACCTTTTTGCGATGAACGGACTGGCGTTGACCGTGCACGGTGATATCACCCAGCCCGGACACGACAGCTTCACCGTGGACGCGACCTATTCCATGCGCGGAAACAAATGGCGCGCGGACGCAGTCGTAAAGAGTGAAGACGTCGAAGAAGGATTTCCGGTGACCGTACTGTTCGACGGTACACAGACATGGACGCAAATGCTCGGCATGAAAGTCAAGGTGCAGCACAGCGACGTCGACAACCGCGTGCGCGGCTATCTCTATTGGGAAGAACCGGCATACGGTTCCGAACTCGAAGGCGAAGGCAGACTGAATGGCCACGATTGCTGGGTAGTCACGACGCCGCTGAAAGAATCGGACGGTACCGAAATCACGATGCGCAGTTGGTACGACAAGGAACACTTTGTACTCGTGCAATCGGAAACCACGCTCGACGGCAAGCCTGTGCACATGGAGTTCTCCGATTTCCGGCCCGTGAGCGGCGACTATGTGATTCCACATGCGATGCGTGCCGAACAGGAAGGCAATCAAATCGTCAGTGCCAAAGTTATCGCGGCGAGCGACGGCAAAGGCGTGTTGGACACGGCCTTCGACGCAGAGTTGCTTGACGGCGGTGATTTCCCGGACATGGGACAGTTGATGCGAACGATGCAGGTTTTCGGAAAAGTGTTCACGAAAGAAGTCTCCAAACTTCTGAAAGCCGATTAGAGTTTCTTGGGCACAGTCTTGTGCCACACAAAATAGTTGGACCCTGCGCCTGCACAATGGGTCCAGCGTCCACGCTGGGAGAGATGGCAGAGTGGTCGAATGCGGCGGCCTCGAAAGCCGTTGTACCGCTTGTCGGTACCGGGGGTTCGAATCCCTCTCTCTCCGCTGAGGCTCTGCCCCGGTCAACAACAGGCCGGGGCAGAGTCGCCAAATTTCATTCGCGATGCCGGAAAAGAAATCGACAGACTACGACATCGTCGAGTTTTCAACTGCCAAACAACTCGAAAAGTGGTACGCGAAATACCACGACAAGGTTGACGGCATCTGGTTGCGAATGTACAAGAAAGACTCGCGCGTTAAGTCGGTCACACGCGCGGAAGCTCTCGATATCGCTCTTTGTTTTGGATGGATCGACGGACTTGCAAGACGCGAAAACGACTTGTCGTACATTCAGAAGTATACACCGCGCCGCAAGCGAAGCATCTGGTCGAAAATCAATTGCGACCACATTGAAAGGCTCGCCAAAGAAGGCAGGATGAAACCCGCGGGTCTGGCACAAGTCGAAGCCGCGAAAGCCGACGGACGCTGGGACAACGCCTACGATTCGTCACGCACGATTGTCGAACCGGAAGATTTCTTGAAAGCTATCAAGCGCAAAAAAGGCGCATTCGCGTTTTACAAAACGCTGAGTTCACAAAACCGTTACGCGATTCTCGTGCGGATTCAAATCGCGAAACGCGCGAACACGCGTCAGCGACGGATTGAGAAATATGTCGAGATGTGCGCCAACAGCGAGAAGCTTTACTGATCATGACGACGCAAGAGCACAGTGCGCAGAATCCTAAAATATTTTCTGTGGGTTTTTGTCAGCGCGGCCTTCCTGCTTTTCGCACTGGCCTTTTTCAGCACTGATATGTTTCGACAGTTTGGAGCAAAGCCGTCCGGCGCAAGACTCGCCAAGTTGAAAGCATCGAAGCTCTACGACGGCAAGGCGCTGCAAAATCCCAGTGAATACGGCCCAAATGACATGGGGCCGTATCTCGCCATGATGAAGGATTACTTGTTCGGCGGCGAGCAGCGCGAACCGAAAAAGCAAATTCAAACCGTCGCGTTGGATTTGCAGGCGCTGTCGCAAAAGAAATCAGACGGAATTCGCTTCGCTTGGATCGGTCATTCGACCGTGCTCTTGGATATCGACGGAGTCCGCTTGCTGACGGATCCCATGCTCAGCCCGCGTTGTTCACCGTCCTCTTTGTTCGGCCCGAAGAGGTTTCACGAGGTAAAAGTGCCGGACGAGATCTTTGAAACACTTGATGCCGTCATCCTCTCGCATGATCACTTTGATCATCTCGATTTGAAGACGATCGAAAGACTCGCGGATTTCTCAACCCCGTTCTATGTTCCGCTCGGCGTCGGCGCGCATTTGGAATTTTGGGGAATTAAGCCGGAAAGAATTCACGAGCATGATTGGGGAGATTCCTCAACATTCGCCGTTGACCGTCTGACGCTGATTAGCACACCCGCGCGGCATTTCTCAGGCCGCGCCATTACGCGCAATCAAACGTTGTGGTCGTCGTGGGTAATTAAGTCGCCTTCGCATTCAATCTACTTCAGCGGCGACAGCGGCTACCACGGCGGTTTTCGGGAAATCGGAGCGCAGTACGGACCGTTTGACCTTTCGATGATTGAAATGTCCGCTTACAGTGAGAAATACTGGCCGACGCTGCATATGTGGCCGGAACAAGCGGTACAGGCGCATCAAGATGTGTCCGCTGAAATCATGCTACCGATTCACTGGGGAACTTTCAATCTTGCACTCCATGCTTGGAATGAACCTCCCGAAAGGCTGGTGCGTGCGGCGGATAGTGCAGGAGTAGAAATCGTCACGCCGCGCCCGGGGCAGTTGGTCGATCTCGATTTGTTGCCCGAGCAAGAATTCTGGTGGCGCGACTAAGCACAGAGAGTATTCGGACGACATTCTATGACCACACAAGATCTGATTGCACAATTGAACTTTGCGCATTTCGTGATCACGGTGAACTACGACGGCATATCGGAAGAAATGGCAAATCAAGAACCGAAACCGTCGGGCAATCCGTTTAACCGTGTGCTCGGGCACATCATCGCGACGCGAATGCCGCTCTTCAGAGTTTTTGATCTAAAGCATCCTTGGAATGAAAAGCAGGCGAACGTCTACAACGGTCCGTGGGACAACGCAGATAAATCGCAGGCTCTATCGTTTGACGATCTGAAAAGACTTGAGAACGAAACTTTTGATCAATTGAAGTCAGCCGTCGAGAACTTTTCCGGCGATTGGGACGCGCATTATCCCGAAAGCAAGCCGGAACGTCCGCAGACCTACGGACAGCGTGTGACTTTCTTCTTGCTTCACGAATGCTATCATGCCGGACAGCTCGCGAGTATCAGAAGGTCTTTGGGTTTGCCGGGAATGCTAAAGTAGGCCTGCGAACAGGGGAGCCGTTTGATGGAAAAGCCAACAAAGAAAGCGGCAGCAAAGTCGTCTTCACCGACGAAGAACGCGGCAAAGAAGACATCTCCAAAGCCTGCGGCAACCAAAAGTGCTGCTAAGAAAAGTCCCGCTTCCGATTGGACCGTCGAAAAAGTGCTCGCTGAAATGAAGAAGATGGGCACGGCGCAAAATGTCAAGATTTATAAGCGCCACGGCATGCCCGAGCCGGTGTTCGGCGTAAGTTTCGCGAATCTTGGCCAGCTTCAAAAGCAGATCAAAACCAACCACGAGTTGGCAAAAGCTCTGTGGGCCACCAAGAATGCGGACGCACGCAACTTAGCCGTGAAAATTGCCGATCCTGCGCAGTTCACGGAAAAGGAACTCGATGCGATGGTCAAGGATCAGAATTGGTACGGCAGTTGTGACATGCTGTCGGGTCTAATCGGCAAGACAAAGTTCGCGCAAAAGAAGGCAGAAGAGTGGATCGATTCCAAATCCGAGTGGATTAGCCGCACAGGTTGGAATTTGATAGGTGGATTGGCATTTGATCCGAAGTCGGATTTCTCCGATGCGTATTTCGAAAAACATTTGAAGCGCATCGAGAAGGAGATACACTCCGAAAAGAACTACACACGTCATGCGATGAACATGACGGTGATTTGCATCGGTGCGCGCAACGAGAAGCTGCGCAAGTTGGCCGAAGCCGCCGCGAAACGCATCGGCAAAGTCGACGTCGATCACGGTGAGACCGATTGCAAAACCCCGGATGTGATTCCGTATATCGCAAAAATCTGGGCGCGCAAGAAATAGTTATGTGACCCGCGCAGAATTTCGAGCGCAAATCGAGATTGAGTCGCGGCATTGGGTCCAGCGTCTACACAGGGAGAGGTGGCCGAGTGGTTGAAGGCACACGCTTGGAAGGCGTGCATACATGAAAATGTATCGGGGGTTCGAATCCCCCTCTCTCCGCAAGAAACCCACAAGCTATTGATTTTATGGCTTGTGGGTTTTATATTTTGGGGAGATGTGCCAGAAATGTGCCACAATCAAATCATCTGCTAGGTGACCCCGAATGAAAAAGCCAACTATGCCAAATGTCCGTAGCCGGACGCTGCTAAGCGGGAAAATCACGTACTTCTTAGACTACGTTGATATCCTGACAGATACCCGCAAGCGCCTAGCAGTGGGGTCGCGAAAATCAGATGCCCACAAGAAGGCGAAGGATATCTATGATCAGATGATGGCTCGCTTTGTTGGCGAACCGAATGTGTTGCGGTCAGAGGTGGGACTTGATGATCTGATCGAGTCATTTTTTCGCGGCAGAGAAGGTAGAAATGCTGTCAGGACAATTAAGCGATATCGGGTCTTTGCTGGGCACTTTCAAGACTTCATGGCCGCAAACTTCAAGAAAGTCCATCGCGCGAGTGAAGTACAACGCGTGTACCTCGAAGAACTTTTAAGCGCGCTATCAAAAGCCGGACAAGAAGCTCGCACACTGAATGCCGAACTACACTTCCTGAAGATGTTGTTCAAATATGCCGTAGAGGAAGGCTTCGTTGCAGATAACCCGGCACAACGTATCAAGCCCTTTCGTGAAACAAAGAAAGCAGAGTCGGTGCAATTTTGGAGCGAAGACGAGGTTAGAAAAATACTTGCCACAGTAAGGTCGCACTGGCGACCTATTTTTGAATTCCTGTATTTGACTGGATTACGCAAAGGGGAGCTGATTCACCTTACTTGGAAGGACGTGAATCTTTCTGACGATCAGCCAACGATCACGGTCCAGGCAAAGGAAGATTGGGTAACTAAAACGGTAAGTAGGCGAATTGTTCCACTGAATGACCGAGCTGTTGAAATCCTAAAGGCGCAAAATCACGTTAAGAATCACAATCGCGTGTTTTGTGGTGCAGACGGAGGATTTGTACACCCCGACAAGATTTACGTAGAACTGAAGCGGGCGCTAAGGCATCTTGGTCTAACCGGTGATGTTCATCAATGGCGGCACACATTCGCATCACATTTGGTTATGAAGGGCCAAGGTTTGGAGACAGTTTCCAAATTGCTTGGTCATGCAAGCATCGAAATGACTATGAAGTATGCACATCTCGCTCCTGCACACCTAAGAAGTGCCGTTAAAGAGCTGCCGAGACTTTCTGATGATTGACATCTGAAGTCAACGCACAATTTCATACAGGCCATGCCCCACAACATTGTGGGGCTTTTTCGTTTGGAATCAATCAAAGGAGAACACATCTCATGCGCGTGAAGGTATTGTGTCTTGGCCGGTCGGCCAAAGAAATCAATGTCAACGAAGGAACCACGGTCGAACAAGCCATCGCCGAAGCCGGTTTCCCCAAGGACTCCAGCTACACTCGGCACTTGAACGGCAGCCCGTGTTTCGATACGGACATCGTCGTGGACGGTGCCGTTCTGACGCTGGTCCCACAGGTCAAAGGGGGCATCTAGGAGGGTGCTTCAGACGACCATTCCTGAGTAGTCTCGGGCATACAAGAGGGCTGTGATCCACGTGGTCATGGCCCTCTTTCCTCCGGAGGAACAAACATGATTGAACAACAGATTCGAACGCTGTGCGACTTCTATGCACAGAAGTGGAACACACCAATTACGCTGATGACCAAGGAGGCCGACGTAGCGCAATGGCACGAAGTCGGGATTGCCGTGTTTGTCAATGCCGAAAAGGACTCGCAGTTCTGCAAAGACATGTTCGGGGATCCACTTGTGATGGAATCCGTCATCGTCGGCAAGGTGTCGTCCATGTGGTTAGTTCTATACGGTGCGCCTAGACTGGATGTCACTTCGAACATTCTCGACGCGCATCTGCCAAGAATGTGCCGTGTCTTTCGAAACGGTCAGCGACAGGCATTGATCGAAACAACGCTGTCCGTTGCTGCCGAACGTAAGCAGGAACTTGCACGAACATTGCGCGATGATAAGTATGAATTGGAACGACTGTGCATGCAAGTTATGACGTTATCCCGAAAGATCGAAGGCGACAACGAGATTCTAAAGATGTTCAGCAGAGCACCTGAATTGATCAAAGCCAAGGCAACGCGGACTTTCGTCGAGATGATGAAATTGGTTCCCAGTTGTTACGAGTCAATCAAGTTGGATGACTCTTCAGTCATCGCAACGACGTATCCAATTGTCTTGGAACATGATGGTGGACGTTACGATTTTGAACCATATGTCGTTGAAGTTCGGCTTGATACTGGCAAAGTGCTGATCAGCGGTGGCACCGAATGCAACGGGTACGTGCATCCGCATGTCGCGGATGATCCTAGTAACATCTGCTGGGGCAACATCGGACATCTCGTACCTCGCCTTGCAGGTGAACTCGATCTACATGGATTGCTACAACTCGTTCATCAATTCCTACACAGCTACAACAGCAGTGATCCATTTCAAAAAATCGAGAAGTGGGATCCTAACTGGGTTGAAGATGAAGACGACGAGCCCTATTGCAGTTGGTGCGACGACTATGGCCATGACATCAGCGACTGTGAATCATGTTGGTGGTGCCCACACTGCAATCAGTACGATGATCACGATGAAGACAGTTGTCCAAACCGCCCACAAGAAGAAAACGAAGAGGAGGATGCCGATGCAGAACTTGCAGAGGACGCAGAGACAGCCGGTTGATTGTGGCATCAAGATTCAAGTGGAAGCAACTGCGATGCAGAAGCTTTGGCTCTGGACAGACATGGCAAAGGGTGAAGTTTCTTGTCTTGGTCTTGTTGACGAGGTTGTGAATGCTGACTCCATGCGCATTACGACATTGGTCGTCACGGACTTCTTTCTTGTCAAGCAGAACTGTTCCTATGACGAAACTGACATGCATGTTGATGACATCGCTAGATTGATCACAGAACTTGAATCCAAAGGCATTGACTCGCGCAAGCTTAGATGCTGGGCACATTCCCACGGTGGAATGCAGGTTTTCTGGTCGGGCCAGGATGAATCGTGTATCAGCGGACTTGCCAACAGCGAATGGCTTCTATCTCTGGTCGTCAACAAGCGTCGGGACGCCATCATGCGTCTGGACCAGTATCATCCGAGTCACATGTTCCTCCCCGATGTCGTATGGGAGACTAAGTTTCCACTGGTGGACGGTCTTGCTGAAGCATGCTTTTCGGAGTTCAAAGCTAAAGTGCAGGAGGTAGCCTTCGTTCCAAGGAATCGTGACTACGGGCCTGCGAGCTTGCGGGACGCAAAGGAACGTGGCGCACTGACGATGGACGAACTCGACGATGAATTGAATTGGCTGGGTTTGGACCGCGATGAACTTGAACCATTTTAGGAGACAACATGAACGACATGCGATTTCTAAGACAGCAAGATGTTGTCGATGCGGACAGATTGGCAAATCTGTCTATAACGTTGATTGGTCTGGGTTCCATTGGCAGCGTCACGGGGTTGTATCTTGCCAAGATGGGGGTGGTCAGTTTGACTACCTTCGATGCGGACATCGTAGATATTCACAATGTCAGCAATCAGGCATATGGGATGTCTGATGTTGGTCTTTTGAAAGCGGATGCGTTTTCGGTTCTTGTCGAGAATCAAACGGGACTGCTGCTAAACACAATTGGCATGCAATACGATGGTCGGCAGCATACTGGAATAGTCATCAGCGCCGTGGATTCCATGAAGTCACGCGAGGCGATTTGGAAGGCGATTCGGGATCAACCACAGGTTCAGCTATATGTTGATGCTCGTATGGGACTCGAGACACTTGTCGTCCATACTGTTCGACCGCAGATTCGAGAAGACCGCGTACGTTACTCGCAAACAATTGTGCCTGACGAACAAGCTTATCAAGAACCTTGCACCGCACGCACGATTTGCTACACGCCGTTGATGGCAGCTTCTGTAGTGTGCAATCTTGTGAAGCGGTTTGTGAATCATGAACAGGTTCCGAGTCAGGTGACTTTGGATCTGACGACGTACACGATGATTGCCTGATTGCGAATCTTGAATACTATGTCTGAAAGACAGGTCAGTACCTGTCTTTTTACCTCAAGCAAGGCTAACATTTACAGCTTATTACGCATGCATCGGCTTCATGTTGCTATTTCACATCGTAACGCATAAATTTGTGACAAACGTACTCTGTGTGCGCGAAAACGAGGTCAAATTCGGTTTCGTTTGCAAACAGGCTGACTGCACGAAACTCGTAGCTTTGCGGACAAAGTCTGCAAACACAAGATCCGCTTAGCCGATAGTGCGCAATTTCTGTCACACGCACACTTGTTCAATCTAACTTAAAACTCATCAAATAGGCTATTGACACTTATGAATCGGAACATTATCTTTGCCGCAGGTCTTGGGAAACTGGTTGGACAACTTAGCTCGGAGGCCTTGATCATGACGCGAATCTTATCTGCATTCAATCTTTTGAAGCGGGTGGGTTTCGCGGTTTTGTTGTGTGCCATACAAACGAGCGCGCAGGATTGGCAGACGCCAATTGTGCTCCCTGCCCAAGTGGGATCACAGATTGTAGTGGATAGTCTCCACCGACTGCATGCATTTGGAATGCTGCCGATCGGCAGACAACCAAACTCCATGTACTACTGCCGCTACGATAACTGGGGCCGACTGCTTCAGGAACCCGTTGAACTCGTGCCGGACACACATTGGACAGAGTACGCAGGATTCTCTGCGCTGATCGATCATTTGGATAGAATTCATGTAGTTTGGTACCGGCAATTCAGCGATGAACAAAGCACGGTGCAATTGATTTATGTCCGCCTTTCCACTGAAGGTGAATTCCTTCAGGAGCCCTATGTCTATGAGGTTTCGGGGAATCAACCCGGAGGTATTCAAGCGGACACATACCATTTAGTAGAAACGGTGACGGGAGAGGTCTGGGCGGCCTGCGGAGGGCATTACTTCGCTTTCGATATCAATGGCAACATGATCGAGCCGGTGCAGCGCCTGTATCCACATCCGGAATCAGGCTACATGAAATTGGCGGCTGCGCCAGACGGCTCGGTATGGGCAACCTACCGGAAAGAGGATAGTAACCTCGACACGCTCAAGACAACACGTCTCTGGCCACCGCCTCGCATTGAGGAAACCACGCTTATCTCTCACAGTCCGGGTTTCGGGCCGCAAGCATTCACAATTGATCGCTATGGCCAATTTCACTACATCATTTACACGGATGAACACGGCTTGTATTACCGTTTTGATCCACGCGGCTCAGGTATAGTGATCGAGACTGTCATCGATCCCTCGCCATATGGTGTGGGACTTTCGAACTTAATGCCCATCGGTCTCGACAGCTTGCAATTCATGTGGGGGCGAACCCTCCCTATCCCACACGGCGTCAACCGCGTTTGTTTCACGCTCGACGGCAATGTGGCCTTTGGACCAGTGTTGATTCCACAGGATCATTTTGGGATCTTTAACTACACTGGAATGTGGCGCGATGGCGGATATTGGATTCCAGGGCATGTATGGGGCGAGGAGACCGGTCCTGCCATGTTGCACATCCCCGGACCGAATGAACCGCTGACAGTACATGATAGACATTCTCAGCAAACATCACAGCCAAGTCTGCATGTGTATCCGCAACCGAATCTCGGCACACTTTATTTCAATCTGCCATCCAATTTACACGGAGAGACCAACCTAACAATCTACAACATTCTCGGACAGCAAGTGTTTCAAACGGGGGTGCAAGCACCACTCACAGCCGAATTCACAAGCGTGACGCTGCCGTCTGCTCTCGCAAGCGGTACGTATTTAATTTCACTATCTACGCAATCACTGTTAATGACAACTCGCTTCGTTCTAATCAAATAGCAGCAGAAGGAACTACTTATGAAAGCACTTATTGTAATGATTACGATAGTCTTGCTGGCGTATTCCGCTCAAGCTCAGACTGAATTGACGGGCTTTCCGATTAGCTTTACAAGGACATCTGGAACACCAGCTTACATCCATGAGCACGGCCCAGTTGTGGCGAACTTTGATGATGATGAAAGTCTGGAAATCATTGTACTATCTGACGCCAACAACACAGGTGACGGCCAATCTGACCGAATCTTGGTCTTTGATCCTGAATCTGCGACACCCGGTACTCCGGAATACACTCTTGATATGCCGACCGGCCTTCGCAACTTAGGCTATACTTTCAGTCATTCTCCAGTAGTCCTTGACGGAGACGGAGACGGAAACATGGAGATTGCTGTATGCGCTTGGAAGGCAAGCACTTTCGCGACAGGTAATTGTCCAATTTTCGGTGGTTCATGTAGGCATACTTCAACCTGTCTTCACTACGAAACCGCCGTGTTGTCATACGAATTTGGAAGCGCTACTCCTACTATTGTCTCGGGATCTTACAACAAACTAACAACACCATCCGTCGGTGATGTTACCGGTGACGGAATTGAAGACCTTATCTTTGTCGGAGCGAGCTTCAATGGCAGCGTAACAAATGCTGACCCGGATCCTACGCCGGGAAATGCATGGGCAAATTCAATCGTCACTGTGAATTGGACCGGAACAGGTTGGATTGACCACGAACATGTTTTTTCTTATTGTAATCCAAATGCAATAAATATTTCCAAGATTATTACCGAGACCACTGTGGCTTTGGGAGACATGGACAATGACGGAGTTAATGAAATCGTTGCCCTATTGCCGGACGCTGATGCCTCAGCGGGTGAAGCCGAAATGGTCATTGTCGACGTGACTGCGACTCCAGACGTAACAGTTATCCCGGTCCAAGGCAAGTTTGTTTATGAAGGCATCACTGGTAGAGGCTATTCGGGGCCTGTACTTGGCGACATCATTCCGGATGGTATATTGGATGCAGCATTTCTTGTTTTTGATGACGGGTCCATTGGCTCAACGCAACTTGCATTATACGATGGAAACACTGGTACGTTTGAGTTCCATGACGTACCAGCTGACTATCTGATCAACGGCGGAGATGTGCTCGCGCTGGCGGATGGACCATCAGAACTCGACTATCTGGACATCTATGTGCCAACCAGGAACGGTGGGACAACCAGAATGCACTGGTTTCGCTGGAATGGTACAGCTTGGGAATTCGCTAACAATCAGCTGGAATGGCCGAAGTCTTTTGATCAAACGCTCTCAACGGCTACAGCGGGTTACGCTCCAACGATCTCGTCAACGAATGAAAACGGCGCATTGGAATTAATCAGCCAGTTCGGGGCGGGCACGAACAACTCCATTCGCATGCTGAAGCTCAATAGTAACGAAGGCAATGACGTGACGTGGGACATCGCGGATGATTACGTTTCAGACTACAGTCATCAGAGCGCACCAACAATTGCCGACGTCAACGGCGACGGTATCAGCGAGTTGATCGTAGAAGTCGACGAGGGAAACACCGAAGGAACGATCCATGCCTACGACTTGGGGATCGAATCCAATCCAGTCAAAAATCAGTGGAATGGCCTTTTGAACGGCCCCAAGCATACCGGGCGATACGCTCAACCTGTCCCGTACATACAATATCCGACCAATGTGAGTTGGAGTGGTCGCATAAGCGTTTCAGCATCAGGTTACTATGTTCCTGATGGATACAATCTCGTTATCGAGCCCGGTACCGTGATTGAGTTTGATGAGTATGCAGACCTTTGGATCGAGGGATCACTTACGGCAGTCGGCACGCCTTCGGAACCGATCATTTTTGCATCTCGAGTTCCGGATACACGGTGGAACGGACTAATTGTTTCATATGGCAGCGTAGTTCTAAACTATGCAAGTTTCAAGGACTTTAAGGATTACGGCATTTATACCGACACCCCTTCTTCAGTTTCGATCAATCACACTGATTTCGATTGTTCAAGTCTTAGGTTGGGTGGCGTCGGGTTGCTATTGTGGAATAGCCCAACCGTATCGCAAGTTGTTAAGAACTCGTTTGTTCATTCTGTCGCCCCAGACAGCCAGTGCGCAGGAATGTACTTGTACAACTGCAAAGTGGACTTCGACACTGTAACAATTGAAGACTGCGATTGGGTGAATTCTTACATCAAGAAAGTCACTGGAAGTTTTTACGGTTGTACTTTCCGTGACCGTGTAGATTATTACTCAATTTACTTTAACTCAACACCGAACACGCCTAACTTCCGCTGCTGTACCTTTGAAGATCTTGCACCCTCTTCCGGAACATGGCCGACGACAATTTACTGTGCCAGCGGAACTATGCCATCTTTTGGCGCGGAAGGCACCACGTTTAGCGGTGTAAGTAATGTCATAACGGATTTTAGCAACTCACTGATGACGATGAATGGCTCGGTAAACCTGCCAATAGTGGATTCCAATCCACAGTATCAGATCGAAACAAATGGCGGTCACAACGACTGGATTCAGGAAAATAGCGGCGGTCGTTTCTTTATTCGAAATAGCCCAGGGACTACAACATATCCTTGCACCGAGCAGTATTGGAGTCCCGATGCTCAAGTGGGTATGTTCGATCCACAAAATGGTGGAACGACGTACTGGAACTATTCATCGCCAATGGAAGATCCGTGGACGTTGTGCGGAGGAGCAGGCGGTGGGATTGAGCAATCTGTGGGCGATGGTCCACTTGCGCGTAACAACGGCAATCTCGATGAAGACGATTTGTATGATACATTTGCAGAAGCGCTTCAATACGAACAGGCGGAAGATTACCTTGCGGCACAAGAGCTGTTCCGCTATGTCACGGAGAACGCAAGTGAAACAAGCCTTCGTTGGAGTGCATTGGCGCACGTGGTCATTTGCGAGTCATTTACGCAGGCAAGTGGATCGTGGGGTTCTGACCTGATAAGCAGTATGATCGAACTCGAAAACGACTACGAAACTCGGGTGCTCGGTGATCGTTTGCGCGCAAGCTACTTCCAGAATCGCGGTGAGTTTGATTCAGCAATTGAGACATGTACAGCGCTTCTATCAAGTGGACTAACGTTCGCAGATTCAATTCAGGTCGCCACTGATCTTCTGGGAATCCAAAGTTCAATGGACGGTCACGACGGCGGGAGCCTTGACGGAATGTCAGCTACACAGATGATTCCGCCCTCACTTCGTGCTGAAACCACGGAAGAAGTTGTGACTATTGAGCGTGACTTATTCTCGTTGCTCAATCCTGTGACAAGAGAAGGTCGAAGCCAGAAAGCGATTCCGGGAGATTTTCGCCTGTATCAGAACTACCCGAATCCGTTTAACCCGACGACGCAAATCGAGTTTGACCTGCCGGAAACATCAAACTTGACGCTGAAGGTGTTCAACACGCTTGGTCAAGAGGTTGCAACGGTTAGCGATGGCAAGTTCAACGCTGGCCACTATGTGATGACTTGGAACGGCAAGTCCAACGCTGGCATCGATGTCGCAACTGGCCTTTACATCTATCAACTTAAGGCTGGCTCGTTCTTGGATACCAAGAAGATGATCCTGATGCGGTAGTTACTTGGTCAGTTCAAATTCAGAAAGCCCCGGCAAGTGTCGGGGCTTTTCTTTGCCAAGGTTCTTGGGGCTGTAGTCGGCCGCATTGACTACAGAGGTCTCGTTACGAAGTTGCGTGTCAAAAATAGTCGCCGTTTATGTTAAGTTGTTAATTGATAATTGGATACGGTTTTAACATATCGAGACAAGCCATTTGGCTGAATACGCATCTTCTTCTTATCTTGAATCATAGCCCAAACCACCGGAGCCAAACATGACCGTGACTATTACAGAAAGACTCCACGACTTCCTTTTTGAGAAGAAGCTTATCACGGAAGTCGCGAAGCGAATGGGAAAGAAGTTAACGACGCTAGCGTCTGAGCTTAATCCCGGTGCATC
Source organism: Calditrichota bacterium (assembly GCA_020637445.1). Classification (NCBI taxonomy): domain Bacteria; kingdom Pseudomonadati; phylum Calditrichota; species Calditrichota bacterium. Next base: position 713,761 of record JACJVZ010000002.1, read on the forward strand.
GTATGCAAAATTTGGCATCAATGACTTTCTTCCGTTGTGTGTTGCGGTACGTGAAATGGGCTATGGGGACGAACTCGACGCCATACTTCACGAGTATTTTGAAGCCTTGAAGTCTGGAACATCATCCCAGAGCGAGCCCTATTCGTCCCAAGAGCTTTCTGCTATGGTTGTAGAGTTAATGACCAACACCGCGACTCTTGCCAACAAGGCGTCAAAGCTGTTTGGCACCACCGACAAGCGGGAACTTCGAGAAGTTCGGTCATTGATCAGCCAGCATCTGCTTCCGACCGCTCTTAAGCTGGCTGCTTCAATTGACTCCGAATTGGACTCCGGTTCGGACACCTCTGTAGAATTTGCAAACTAAACCTCAGACTAATAATACCTGTTACCACCTTAGGAAGCTTAATAATGGCAACAAAGAACTTCGCAATTCGGCTTGACAATAGCAGCAAACAGACCGGCGACTTCACGTTGAAATTGCTGGTCGACGCCGGGACAAACGCAACATTCAAACTAACGTTCGTTGAAGCCGGAACGACAAACAGCCTGGACTTTATTTCTAGCAAGAACGGTGTTACAAAGAGCCACCCTTACTCTGCATCAGTTACCGGTACTTCTGCCGCTGTTGAGCTTAGCAAAACCGATCTATCTGCAATCTACGATGATGCTGATGGTGGAGACTGGGACTATGTTCAGGCTCAATGGACTGTTGGAAAGGTTGATGACAACGGCACATCTAACAACTATGTCTTGCAGGGAAACCACGTGTATGACGGAAGTGGTTGGCCCCCAATCTTGTAGACTGCCTCGAGGCTAATGGCTTTTCAAACTGTTATTTATTATTTGGGATATTGTGCGGCCCTCTATCTTTACAAAGATATGGGTCGCGTTTTTTTTGTGCCGATGCTCGCGAATATGTGGTTTAATCTTCTGATTACGTTTGAGATATATCGAGAGGTAGATTTTCGATGGTTTATTGCGGTTCATGGACTGTTTTGGCTGTGCTGGATATTGATTTTGGCTAGGCCATCCATTAGTCGCTTCGAGATAGGTGGAAGTATTATTCTTTTGGTTAGCGCCTTCTTTTGGGGAACGCTGCCTCGGCTAATGGAAGAAGCGAACGCGCTGAGCGCCATAATCGAATTGTGCACACAGATCTGGACGACGTGGTATTTTTCCGGCTTTCTTGTTGTGCTTGTGGTCGTGTTGAGAAGCACTGTAGTCGCAAGGTACAAGAAGGACTTTGTTGACATTCTGACGAATCCAAGAAAGCGATTCCTTATCCCGCTCGGACTTTGTTCCGGCATGATTGGCTTTACCCCTCTCTTGGGCAGTGTGGTTCCAGACACCGTGCTTTTGCAGCGGTTCAACATAGGATCTCAATTAATGGTTTGGGGCTGGGTTCTTCTTGAAACACCCTATTTCATCATGTATGAACGACTACGACGGCAACAGTAACCCGGTTTGAATCAAAGCCCCTAACAATCGTTTGGGGCTTTCTTTTTCCCTTTAATTCCTCTGTAGCTTTGGTTTTTGACTACAAGTTGTTGAAATTACAAGTGGGAACCGACCCAGGGTGCGGCGATTTGTGCGCAGATGGTTTGAATGGTAGGATATTTCTTCGGACATTTTAGAAACGAACTGAAAGGTATTTCTTTCTATTGGGTACTTTCTTTGAGAACACCCACCGATTCAACATATGGGAGGTTCGGATGGCATCGAAACCAACGGGGACAAGACAATTGCAGAACTCAAAAACCGACATTCGCATTCAGGGCCAGGCATTTCCTAATGACTATCGGGATGCCATGTCCATTTTCATACGATCATTCGTCACGACAGTCCTTCGGTCAACGAACGGCAATATCTCGCAGGCCGCGCGTCAAATGAACATCGCGCGACGAAATCTTCAGTTAAAGGTAAAAGCACTGGAGATTGATGTCGACGCTTTGCGTAATGGCGAGCAGCAATCGGACATTGTGCTTTAGTTGTCTTACATCGAGCAAGGTAAGTGGCCTTATTGAATCACCATGCAATTGTGTGATAGTGGAATGCAGCATCGCGTTAGGCATGAGCATCAAAGATCAGTAGGCAACTGAAATACTAAATAGAGCAATATGCCAACAAAATCGAAGATCTGGCGATTAACACTTAGGCTTATTAAGGACTCAACGGTTAATGCGGAAGATGCCTTAAGTAGCAAGGGCACCCTGAGTAAGTTCCCTCTGTCGTCAGGGCTTGACTTCAATGGTACTCTTTTCGTGAAAGAACCTGAAGGTCGCCCTCCTGACTGGGTATCGTTTCTATCAGATGGACTTAAAAGCAGTGATCGGCACAAGATCGAAAATATGTATAGCCAATCACTTTCAGCTGTGCTGCTTGTAGAGATAACGTACCGAAGGAAAAGTAGGTTCTTCGCCTTGACTTTTGGTCACGGACGTCACTTGCTAGAAACAAACTGTAGTGTTCAAGATTTTGGGCTCAAAGTGGCCCTAAACTCGGTCAATCCAGACAGTCTTCGTTCCATTGACGCTGCGACAATTGATGACAACACAATTCAGACACGCAAACAATCAAGTCAACAGTCTTCAATAGATGAGTTTGGTGTAGATACGAGTCGCGATTTGTTGCGCGCTGTCACTGGTATACCAAATGACCCCAAGTTTGCAAACAGCGTGTCGGGTGCAGAAGCGCTAGCGATTACATTACCGATTGAGCTTAACGACTTAGGCAACAAGTGTAAAGAGATACTAAAGGTCTATAAGGGCTCAAAATACAAAGAGCGATTTGCATGGGTTGACAACGTTGCTCTTGTGCGAAGCACTAGCACGATTTCGGACCTCGACAGAAAATTGGCAGACAAGCTTCTTGATAAGGAGTCAATTGGAGTGCACATGGCTCCACCTGCTATACTCCCAAACATTGATTCAGGCTTCCGATTCTCAACGGAGACGGATGAAGGCAATCCACATGCCTTCTTAGAGCTTTCTGATTTCATGTCGTCGATCAAATCCGGAGCAAGAATTGACATTGAGGCCCTGCGAAGGAAACATAAGGTCTTTGTCAAGAATTCACTGGACGGAACCATGGAACCAGCCTGGTCAGTATATGACTGCTTGGTTTTCGACACTATCTTGGATGGTAGTAAGTATGTCCTGTTTAGCGGAAAATGGTATGAAGTGTCAAAGGATTTCACGATTGCTTTAGCGAGGTATGTTGACAAAATACCATTGTCAAAACTAAAAGCACCGAACGCGCGCAGTAATGAAAGAGAAGATGCATATTCTAAACGTGCAACCAAATCTAGTGGCGGCAAGTGGATATTGCTTGACAAAGAGACCGTTAAGGTTAGCACGGCATCAGGCCGGATTGAGATTTGTGACATTCTTACAGATGCAGGTCAGTTTGTTCACATAAAACCGTGGCACCAATCTTCGACGTTAAGTCATCTTTTTGCGCAAGCGAGGATTTCTACCGATTGTTTACTAAACGATTCGAAATATCGGGAAAGTATCAAAGCCAAAGTGCCTGCCCTCATGGGTGCTCTGAAGGCGAAGCTTTCGGCTAACGATGTAGATCCAAAATCTTTCGAAGTTGTATTAGCGGTGATTTCGAAATCAGGCTATCGTTGGCCAACATCGTTTCCGTTCTTCTCGCAACTGAACTTAATGCATACGAGCAAATGGCTAAATGACCGTCAGGTGAAGCACAGCCTGTTACATATTGTTAGGTCTTAGACTTTCGCTGTTGGTGCGCAATAACATTTCAGTTTGGCCAGACAACAAGCTTAAACAAACTCACAAAACCCTCAAAGCCATAAATTCAAAGAGGAACATAATGGCACGACAACATGGTACAAAACGTGATGGATCTTCGTTTGGCGAAAGCACCGTGACGGCGGTCTGGGACAAAGGGACTGTTGTTGCGGGCCGAGACGCAGCCGAGTACCGCAAAGACAGTTGCGGTGCCATAATTCGGAGGGCGTCATATGGAACGCTTGGTGATTTTGGATGGGAAATTGACCACGACAAACCCGTGGCAAAGAATGGGTCAGACGATCTTAGCAACCTCCAACCTTTGCATTGGGAGAATAATCGGCACAAAAGTGACGACTATCCAAATTGGTCGTGCAAGAAGAAATCGTAAGTGGAAGATGGTTCTGGGACGCACAAGGTCAGCAGTTTGCTGACCTTTTCTTTGCCCGCAGGTTCCCCTTGACTTCCGCCTGATCCCTTCGTACATTTAGACTTCCTGCCAAGCGGAGACTTTTGAGTCTTCCGTATAACGTAAGTATCGCAGACAGCCTGATTTCCGTTTTGGAAGTTAGGCCTCTGGTCGTTTACGTTGTACGGACTCATCCGCTTGGCAGGAACTAAGCGTTGGGCTGTCAGCGAAACCCAGAGGTCTTTTTTGTGCCTTGGAATCACTGTCAGACTTTGTTCCCAAGATTCCGGAGGCACAATGCGGTACCTTGTTGGATGTGTGATCATTTGCTCCCTTCTAGTCGGATGTGCCACGAATTCGGAGAAGGCACAAGAGATGCTTCGGCAAGGGAATTTCGCAGAAGTAATCACGACGTTTGCAGAAGATCAAAGCTGCGAGGCTTGGCGAACGGCCGCATGCGAATCACTTCTCGCACAAAGAGAATACTCGCTGGTCTTAGGCTTAACTCCAGAGACCTTTCAGGCGCAGACAATTCGGAATTGCTTGGCAATTCTCGTTGAAAGAGAATCTCGCGGTGCGTTCTTTGATGTGATCGGACAAGCTAACGCAATTGCGGGCAGAATTCGCGGTGAAGGCGACAGAATCGGTGGTTTAACAAAATTTGATCTTCTCCAAATGATGGTTGGCCAGTATTACAATCGGCCGATTGGAGAAAGTCAGTTGTATGATGGAAAGCCTGGTGTTTCTTGGTTACGAGAACTTCTGACTCAGCAAACTGGCCAGATGTATATTGCGCCAAAGCTGACTATGAGTTCCGCTCTTGTCCATCTTGAAAATGCCGCATCTACTCTTGGCGAGATCGACAAAACTATTGATCCTGCTTTGTCTCGGCAATATGGACTAGATGCCGTGGCTCGATCTGTTGCAACCAAACTAGCGACCATAGACAAGGAACTTTCCGCCTACGAATCTGGAGTCTCGCAAGCGCAGGAGGAATTTGACGTTTCAACAGCAACGATCAAGACAAACAATATTCTTGCGTCAATTGCACTTGCCTTGTTGGCGGACTCGACAAACGAGCTTACTGCAATTATAGAGCAAGGAGAACTACTAAGCGCTACGTCGACTGCTTCTAACGATCCATGGAGCGTCACAAAGACACTGGCCGTACCCAAAGATCTGGAAAGCCCCGTGCGAACCGATTGCGCGTTCAGTCCTGACCTGAAGTACTTCGCGGCAGTTGGCGGGTCTTCGGGCAACGCGGGTTACTCTTGGGGTGCAATTGTAGTTTGGGATTTGGCCACTTCCAACGTTGTAGGTCAATATGACACCGACTCTTGGGTGCAACGAGTGTCATTTGTCGAGAACAGGCTGGTCGTAATAGGCGGAGAATTTGAATATATCGAGAAGGTGCTTGATCCAAGGGGTTATGGTGAAGTGAAGTTTGGTAGGGCGTCAGAAAAAGGACTGGACAAATTGGAGGGAATGCACAAGTATCACGAGTCGCTTCGAAGCCCGGGGGACAATTTTGAAATCAAAGCTAGTTCGGAGGGCGATCTCCCTAGTGTTAGGGCAACTAACGTGAAGACGGGCAACGTCGAGAAAATACTGATCGGCCATGACGACCCAATTGCCTTCAGCATGGACGGGGGCCTAATGGCAACCTATCAACCGAACGAGTGGACCTTTGCAATCTGGAGGTTACCACATAACGAAATCGCATCTTCAGCGAATGTGCCGTGATTCTCTGGCATAAGAAGTAATGGAATCACTACTTCGGAGGGCTTTTGTGGCGCAGAATACCGTTTGACCTGTTGTTGGACGCAGGCAACGCATTAATCAAATGGCTTAGACGAAGACATCGGCATCGTTGATTTTTTCGTTACCCAAATAGAAAGAGTAGGTTTTTGACCTACTCTTTTTAGTTACTACAGGTGTTATTGGAGACGCTAGAGACGATTACATGCCTGCGTTGATCTTTGTCAGTTTGGTGCACACGTGTGTCCCAAGTGGCCACGTACGGCAGCCACAGGAGCCCTATTAGGGCTTCCCCAGCATTATCCAACGCTAAGCGTGTTTTCCGCTTCCACTCCACCACCAACGTAGCGTAGGAGGTTCTCGTGGGCCGCGTCAGCCCATCCTGGCAGGGGTTGCTGTTGGCGGCGAACGGAATCCAGTCCAAAATCACTCCGGCGCTGATCCGGCATGGTGTGTTGGGACTTGCTTGGCAGCTTGTTGGCGCATTGGAGGAGTAGGCGGATGTATTGTGTGGTTGCTTTCATGAATTCTCCCAACTTGGCCGGTGACAAAAGTGACATTTCGGTGACACTCCGGTGACACAAATCGGACCTCTTAAGTTATTGTTTTTATTGTTGTGGTGACGGAAGTGACGCTTGTGACACTAATTTTCAAAACTATTTATAGGAACTGCCCACCCCGCGTTCCACCGGAATCCAAGGGATCATACACTTCCAGAAAACTTTTACCCAAAAACCTGTCACTTCCGTCACTTCCGTCACCGACTGTTCTTAATATATTATTTTTACTACAGTAATATAGGTGACATTTGGTGACACTTTTCAAAACCCGTTTGTCACTTTTGTCACCAACGTCACCCGGTCCGGGCTCCTTTGGAACCCAGACCCAGACCCGAAACCTAATCGAAGGCAGACGGCTTGGGCTTAGGCATCTCCGAACCCGTTCCCCCAGTTTTCCCGGTATCATCCGGATCCGCATAGAACCCTTTGTCACGCAGAATCAGGTACCCCAGACGCTGCGACTTCTCCCTGTGACTTCCATCGTGGGACAAAACACCCTGCTCCTGCAAGACGTTGACGTAGGCTTTGGGATTGGAACTGCCCTTGAATCGCAACTTGCCAATTAGTTCTCGAATTTCGCTTAACTGGACGTATCTCTTGCCGGGGGACTCCTTTGCACTGAATTGTATTCTGCCGAAAGGATTGAAGGGATCCGGATCGTCTACACCACAAACTAAGATTTCCGCCAATTCTTCTGTTTCAAGTTCAATAATGGTCTTAGCAGATTCGAAAAGCATACGAGCCAAATCTGTCATCGGCGCCGCTAATGTATAGCGGTTGTTAGATAGATTTTCAGAACACAACCTATCATAACGCTGCTTTAGCTCGGTTCGAATGTAATGCCCAAGTCTTGCCTGAAGCTTTGCTCCCAATTCCTTGTCGATCTTCTTCGCGTCCACTTCGGGCACGCCATAGATGAAGAAGTTATTGACGTTTTCAGACTTCGGTTTCTCCCGTGACTTCAGAAAGATCGGGCGTGGATCGTTGGTTGCGATAATAATATTGGCGTTATTAGGCACGTAATACGCAGGTGTATATTTTTCATTAATACGAATCACTTTGTTTCCCGTGATCTTCTTGATTTCGGTGTATTGCATAGGCTTATCACCGTTCGAGTTTTCATCGACGAAGATCAGTTTCCCCTTGAACTGGTCGTTAAACGTCTCATTCACGCCGACCCAACTGCCTGCCAATCTGGGGAAAATGCTGCTAACCATGTCGACAAAAGTTCCCTTACCGCTGCTGCGTTCACTGGTTAGAATGATCACCGGCAGCGTCAGATAGTTGGTGTAAGAATACATGGCCAACCAATCCTTACTGAAACCGCTGTACTCGCCAAACATAGTGTCCAGAAAGTTGTCGATCAACGCATTGTCCGTGGCTACAACTGGAAGGGCCGGATATTTGAATACTAGAGCGTTCTCCTGCATACGAAATTCATAATCAAGCTGTTCAAAGTCCGCGCTTCCAATTCTACGAATCTGAAATTGGTCATCCAGAAAACGGCGATTCAAATCCGTCAGCAACTTACGTTTGACATACGTGTAATCCGCTTTGTCACGAAAGGATTCTTCGTCCAGTACTTCCATGCTGATGAACTGGTCGGACCGTTTCTCCACTCGCAGAAGCTTGTTTTTGTAGGTGAACATCCCCGGGGACAGTGCCGCTTCGTAATACGGCTTTTGACATTTTTCACACCAGATATGGACGAAGTTGTAGGTATCAGATTTAAGCATTGCCGCATCATCGCTGCACACCGGACAGACGGCACAGATAGTCTTATGTCTGGGAAGCAACGCATACTTCGCTTCCTCGAGATTTACGACGGTCCAATGACCGTTGATCTTTACTACGATGTTGTCTTCCCAACCGATTCTAACGTAGTCCGGTGATTGCACAGTCTTCGTCCCAATCTTCCCCCAACCCGCCGGTGCCAAGGGTTTGGACGGAACAGGGCCAGGCCATCCCAGATATTTCAATCTGGCATAGGTCTGCGGATTGTATTCTTCACGATTCCGTTGAATTTTGTCATCTACTAGCTCGCGCGTATACTTGCCGGGCCTGCAATCCCTGCTTAGCACCTTGTGTATTTCTTCCGCGCCACCTTCGTATCCGCACAAGTTGGAGATGAACCCAAACCGCAGAGGTTCGTGCATTTCTGTGTCAGCGTTGTCAATGTTGTCCTTCATCCACTTCACAAACGGGCAAAACTTAAGAATCCGATCAAGTTCGGATCTTGGTTTTAGCGTACCATCCCACACGTGTTCTGGATAGTCCGATCTGACGTCTTCATCTCGTACGTCGTCAATGGTGATGTCAAAATACTTACCCGTTTCATTGACATGCATTTCGTACTTAGCACCACGCTCGGCACAGAACGGAAAGAACTGTCTGGCGGCATCCGTGCAGGCCGAGTCTATTTGGGGAAAAGCAGACAGCAGTTTCAAATAGACCTTCTTGCAGTCCCGAGAACTTACGAATCGAAGATCGCTCGGAGCAAAGGGGAGAATGACGCGGAATCGCTCCGCGACAATCCCCCACTTCTCCACGTTGTGTGATGTTGATGTATGTAAAATGTAGTTAAACGGCGCGAACACATTCATGGCTTCACTAATCGTCATGCCCGCGTCGAAGTCCAACGCGACGCCGGTCATTCCTACATATGTTGATCCGTGTCGCGTGCCATTCCAAAAATTAGTCGAGTAGTTTCTGGACGTAAATACTTCCTTCAATGATTTGATGTCCATCGATTCCAGTTCGCGCTCGTCAAACTGGTTGATCATCCCTGCGCGGTCTTTTGCCGCAATGGTCTGCCTCGACACGGATAGGCGAATGGTAAAATTGTTTTTGTTATTATTGTTGTTGTTATCGTTCGATAAATCTATTTCCGCGTTTTGTTCCATATGAATCTGAATCCTTCAATTTGAATATGATGTTCTTAACC